>CAYJHQ010000004.1:3943-105955 GCA_964369775.1 uncultured Lachnospiraceae bacterium | reverse complement strand
AGGAAGTTGTGAGAAAAATTTAGTTACAGTGGTAGAGGAAGTTGTGAGAAAAATTGAGGTAGAGGCAAATTCATCATCAGACGCAGAAAAATCCGTGTATGAGAATTATTGCAACGGTGATTATGATGAGGGTAACGACTATGAAAGCAATGTTGAGGTATTTGTTTCAGGGGGTGTAGACGAAACGACTCCACGATATGTAGTTGAGCAAACATCAGATGCGTGGGAACTGCCATTTATTATTCGAGATACAACTTATCCAGAAGATGCAGACAACCTAGACAAGTATTATCATTCAGTTGGCTATTACCACACGTATGAGTCAGAGATTGAAGCGCAATCTATTGCCGATATGTTGAATAAAAAGGATTATTCTTCTCAGCCTAAAAGCGATGCGGCGCAAGTGACGATTCTAGATTTCCTTAGCGATTCAGGGGTGTATAAAGCTCAGTTTGCTTATAAGGGGCAAGTGCACAAGTGCGCCATAATGAGGCAGAATGACACTTATTATGTTTCTATCGGGTCAGTAATTAAGGGCGACAGAGAGCGCATTAATTTAACAGAAACTCAAGCAACAGCATTTGCGGAATTTGTAAAAATCAAAAATAATAACTAATAAGCGCCAACAGCGAGAAAGTTATGCATATTAAAGAAAAAAACAGGAGGAAAATAATGATTAAAAGAGAATATGTAACATATACTTGCGAGATTTGCCAGCGAGTTCACAAGTTGGAAGAGAAATGTGATGAGTGCGAAAAGGGACATGTAAAGCCTAGAGCAAGGCAGCCAATCAGGAAAGCAAGATACGAGCACGGTGATAAAAAGAAGTATCCTAGCTCTGTATTGGTTACAATGGAGGATGGAAAAATAATGGAGTTTTTTAGAAGGGGGGATTTCTAGATGAGTTGGGGAAAGATGAGTGTCATATTAATGTTTTTAACGGTTGTTGGTGTCTGTGCATTTTTTTTTACTTCGCTAAATGCTATTGATGCTAAATACGAAGGCAGAATAGATGAGGCAAGCCAACCTATAGATTATTCCATCTTATCGAATGAGAGTGCTGTGTTAGTTGAAGCTTATGAGGAAAGGCGAGATGCTATTGTTCACTACCATGAAGAAGTGGTATCTGAGCTGATTAATTGCAGCCATGCATATACCGACAAAGATGCATCGGGGTCGCCACTCGTGCAGCAATTTCAAATTGTTTCCGAGTTTGGTACGCAGGAAGTACTTAAAGTGGAGGCGGAGTTTGTGAAGTTTGCACCAACTACAGAAGGGGAGACACCCTATTTACAAGCCATAACAATAGGCAGTATTTCAAGTCATTATGAATATCACTATATCGCGCATCTACCGCAGGAGAAGATAGACGAAATTGTCTCAGCGTCAATGGAACAAGAAGCAAAAGAGGCAGAGGCAGCACAAAGCAGCGATGATAATAGCTCAATTTATTTTGGTGGTTATGGCGTTCGATATTAAGAATAGAGAGGGGTGAGTAGGGGATGAAGGTACCAAAACACATAGAAGCAAAACTTAAGCGCAGAGCAAAATTGGCAGCAGATCTAATGAGTGTAGATGTTGAAGTTTCTAATTGGTTGGAGCAGAACGAAGTTTTTGTTGGGGATGCAGATGTGAGATCAGGAGTCGAAATGTATTGTAATCCTTATGCGAGTGCTGACAGAGTGCTTCAATGCATTAAAGAAAAATAACTTAAGAATTAATATTTCATAGAGAGGGGCTGCCTCTCTTTTTTTTGGAACTGAGTTCCAATTTTTCACACTTTAACATATTGCTTCTGAAAATAAAATTCAAGGAGGAAAGAAATATGATTTATGTATTGATCGGAAGAACGGCAAGCGGGAAAGACACTGCGAGGGAATTTATGGTAAATGAGTTGGGGTGTCAGGTTATTGTTCCTTGCACAACCAGACCTATGCGAGATGGAGAGGTCGAAGGTAGAGAATATCACTTCTTTAGTGAAGAGGAATTTATGCAGAAGCGAGACAATGGAGAGCTCTTAGAGTATCGTAGCTACAATCATTATGTGAATGGTGAAACAATCACATCTTATTATGGAACTGAAGCTGTGGAATTTGATGATGATAAGGACTATGTGCTAGTGAATGACATTGAAGGGCTTGTTGAGCTAGTAGAGAAGATAGGGCAGGATCGCTGCAAGGTTCTCTTAATGGAGGCGGACAAAGAAGTGCGGCGAAAAAGGTGTATGACTAGAAGTGATTATGCAGATGAAGAGTTTGAGAGAAGGGATCTGGATGATGATATGACAAAGTATACGCGTGATCGAATTAAGGAGTTAGATCATGTATTAGAGATAGTGGACTCAAATATGGAGGAGCAGTGGAAACACACGATTAAAGGCTTGTTGATGCATTCAAGGTTAAAGAAGCTCTTTAAGACAGATAAATTTGCGATTGAGCGACTTCACGATTCGGCGTGTTTGTGTTTTGACAGCGAGGATGTGAATGTGAATGGGAAGCTGTTTTCTATAAAAAGCAGTATTGCTAATAGCTCAAAATTCAATGATCCATGCGAAGAAGAGTTTACTCCTTATACATTTTTATTCATAGAGAGAGGCTCTTTAATTGCAGATTTAGCACTGTGTTTTGATACGTCAAAAATCACTTGCAAGAATCCTTTGCATGAGTTGCTTGATGGGTCGGACGGATATCTTGACATAGCGTTAGATTATAAGGAAACGAAGATTTTTCAAAAACTGTGTGACTTAGTAAAGCATCCATTCAAGGAGTGTGAATACTCAATTTTTAGCGAGGATGCGGACTTGTATTTCCGCATAACAGCAGATATACGTAAATTGCAATAAAAGCAGAGACAGGCGAAAGCTTGTCTTTTTTTTGCGTGCGAGAAAACGTAACTCAGTTCCGTTATATCCCTAAAAAATGTTGCTTCTAACTCAGGCCTCCGTGCAAAAATCCAACATATTTTATTTGTGAGATAATCAAGAGAAATGAGGGAGGGGTAAAGAAAGATGAAAGATAGTATGAACATAAAGACAAGAAGAGGTATACTCGATCATTATCACTGCGAAATCACTGATTTTATCTTTGAGAATAGCAGCTGGAAAGACACAGAGAAAAACAGAACAAGGATTTACATCTGCGAGTTCGATGAGAAATATCATGCAATCCGCATCACAGGCTCTACAATTGGGTTTATTGCATATGATGAGGCGAATGTTATAACAGATATACGATTATATGATGATCCTTGCTGGATCGGGTACTGTGGCGATATTAATGAGGGGTTGAAGCAGTTTATTGGAAGCAATATCAAATTAGAGAAAGATGAGGTTGAAGGGAAGAGGTAGGCTGCCGAACTAGGGCGTCAATGTAAAGCGGCAAGGACAAACCAATACATTAGTGACCTCTGTAATTTTAAGAGCCTGAAAGAAAGCGAAATCCACATCCCAGAGAGTGCAATCTCCCACGTTATAAGGGTTAATAAGATACTCACTGGGCGCGATATTCGACTATACGAAAGACAGCCGACAGTGCCTGATTACAAATTTCTTTCGGTTCGTTATTACGAATGTAAAATAACAGCATTCGATACGCTGTATCGCACAAAAGACGAGTTTTATAGTCGAACGCTGTGGAGATCTCAAAAGGCTGCAGGGCGCACACCAAATGCCTCCGTAGATCTAAAACTACGCATTAATGGCAATTTTCGCACCTTCGAGGAACACGGGGTCGATCAACGATATTTTGTTATAGATGACTACAGCGAATTTTGGGTATACGATTCCGAGATAAATGAGTTGTATCACTATACGAGAGTTACAGATAGAAAGGGCAAAGAAGATTATGAGAATTAGATGGAGCGGAAAGGTAGAGGGCTTAGGAGTCCACATAGCATATGCTAACACAATGAAGGACTTGTATTATGAATTGGTGCAAAGGAAGATTATCAGTAAAAAACCTTGCGATCCCTTCACGCCACCTCTAACAGAAGAGGAAATTCGCTTGTTAATAATAAGCGAAACACAAAATGTGTGCGAGGATGCTAACGAGGCTATAGAGCTGGCATACGCTGCATGCTACAAAGAGGGCGACCGCAGTGTTAGCGATACGATATATGCGAGATCGAAAGATGAGGCATATGGTATGGCTATGGATATGGTAGAAAGCAGTTTGGGTTTAGAGTTTTATGAGAGTGATGGATCTCCGGGTGATTTGTCGGAGAAGTTTTTAGAAGTGGTGGAAAGAGAATGGCTATAAGATGAAAACGGAACTCAGTTCCAATTTCAGCGACTAGTTAGCTCTAATTCTTGCATATTAATAATGAATACAAAAGCGAGAAGCTTTTACCGCCAAGGCACCTGTGCCGAATCGGGTTTTTAACATCAAGGGGCGTGCATCGCTCCTTTTTGTGTACTTATCAACTTCCGTGCAAAAATACGAAAATTCTGAGCACGAGTTAAAATACATAAAGAAAGAGAGGGGAGTAATAGTGCAAACAATTAAGCTGAAAGTGGTAGCTAAAAAATATTATAACAATACAAACGGATTCGGGGTATATGTGGCGAATGATGTCAATAACCAAATCAAACCAAAGGAAGAGGATGATCTCATCTTTGGAGAGAATAGCAGCATCAGCATTACGGGAAATTATCTGCCAAAGCCAAGCGATACGGTCTACGAAATGTATATAGAAAAAGACGAAAAATCAAAGTACGAAGATACTTACAAGGTGCTTCATTTTCATAAAGAGGTGGTTTTGAACGAGGCAGGCATTGTATCTTACCTGCAAGGGAAGGATTTTAAAGGCTGCGGTCCTGCAACTGCAAAGAAGATTTATAGAAAATTTGGAACAGACACCTTAAATGTGATTGAAAAGAATCCAGAGCGCCTTGCAGAGGTGGGGATTAAAGAAAAAACAATAGAAGCCATTGCGAAGGGATATGGCGCAACCCATGATAGGCGACTCTTTTTAGTCTACGGGTCATCTATTGGGCTAACTCAAGGGCAAATTGAGAAGATTTTCGACAAGTGGGGTGCTACGGCGATGAATGTTTTACAGACGGATCCTTATACCCTTATTACCTTACCAAAATTTGGATTTCTAACAGTAGATAAGATCGCACTAGGTACTGGTGTTGAGCTAAATTCAATTAAGCGAATCATGGCGGCTATTGTCCATGTATTAAAAGAGAATGAGCTAAACGGACACTGTGCTATGCTTGTAGAAGATTTACTTCCAAAAGCCTATGAAACACTGGGGCGAAGGGTGGATAGAGAGCGATTAGAAGCTGGAATAAGTGAAGCGTTAGCCGAAGGATGGATTGTGGAAGATGCTGACCATTATTACCTAGCAGCGACATATAAGAGAGAGGTGTACGTAGAACGGCGCGCAAATGAACTCAAAAATCGAGGGGCTGTCAAAAAGAATATTGTCTTACAGGATAAGGTTTTAGATGATACTCAATTTGAGGCTGTAAAAGGGGCGTTGGAAAACCCAGCCTTTATCATCACTGGAGGTCCTGGTACGGGGAAAACAACCATTGTAAAAGAAATTCTCCATCAGCTAAGAAAGGAGCGAGCATCTACCCTTTGCATGGCTCCTACCGGGAAGGCAGCTCGAAGAATGGCAGAAATGACAGGAGAAGCTTACACTATTCATTCTGCTCTTTGCTTGTCGCCTGATGCGGCAGTGGAGCCAATAGATGCAGATGTGGTTATTATAGACGAGTTCTCAATGGTGGATCTCTATCTTTGCGACCAAATCTTTAAAAGGATCCATAGTGATACAAGGATTATTATTTTAGGGGACATTTATCAACTTCCTAGTGTTGGTTGCGGTGCTGTATTAAGAGACTTGCTAACCATTTGGCCTCATATTAAATTAACTAAAACATATAGGCAAGAAGAGGGATCTGAAATCATTAACAATGCTCACAAGGCAAATAATGGAAGCGTAGCGTTAAAGCAGGGCAACGATTTTACTTATGTTGGGTCAGAGACAGAGCAGGATGCTCTTAAAAGAATTGTGTCGTTGTACAAAGATGTTACCAAAAAATATAGTGATGTTGCGGTGCTGTTGCCTATGAGAAAAGGAACTTGCGGGATTGATAATGTGAATAAGGTTCTCCAAGACGAAATAAATCCGCAGGTTGAGGGGCAGTATGTCGCATTTTTCAAAACCGAGTTTCGTGTTGGAGATCCCGTAATGCACTTAACTAATAAAGATTTGAGAAGTAATGGGTTAGTTGGAAGGATCACTAAGGTTGGAACGAATAAGGATGATGTGATGGGGTTCTATGTTGAGTTTCAAGATATCGATGTTGTGTATTTTTACTCCAATAAGGATTTGGATGAAATCACCCTGTGCTATGCAATGACTATTCATAAATCACAAGGAAGTGAATATCCTTGCATCATCACTGCATTTCTAAATGCTCATTACGTTATGCTAAAACGTAACTTATTGTATACAGCAATCACAAGAGCTAAAAACATGGTGTATATGTTAGGGCAGCAAAAGGCGATTAAGAGGGCGATTCTAAATGATGAAGAGGTGTATAGAATTACAAGATTGGGAAGGAGAGGAATATGTTAGAAATTGGAGATGGTGTAAATAATTTACTAATTTTAGGTTTGATATTTTTGATAATTGTCATTATATTCCAGCGCATAGCGTATCGCCAAGTTATATCAATGTATCGTGGATTTATACAGGAGCTTCATTCTTATTACAGCGAAGTTGGCGAGTTGTTGGAAGAAGAGCAGCGAACAGAGGCTTGTATAGGTTTGGAGAATGGGCTCACAGAAGAGCAAGTGGCTGTATACGATAAGCCAGAGTTTACAAAGGTGCAGCAGGAGTATATAAGGCAATGTTTTGAAAATGGATTATCGATAGAGCAAGTGCAAGTTTTTGCTAATCCAATATTCGATTGGCCAGACATGGATTGCATCGCACGAAGCTTTTCTTACGGAGCTTCAATCGAGGGAGCGAAAATTCTTGCTAACCCAAAGCTCGATCACCATGGACGAGTTCGGTTAAGTAGGGCGTATAGAGAAGGAGCAACTATTGAAAAGACAAGAGAGATAGCGGCTCGTTTATTGCAAGATGGAGAGTAGCGCGTGAATACTTGCGCAAATAAAGAAACGGAACTCAGTTCCGCGCTCTCTCTGCCATCATCAAATTCTTCGCAAAAAATCAAGCAAATTGAGAAAATTTTGTCATATTAAGAATAAAAAGGAGACATTATGAGCTACATAAATGAAATAAAGAACGCTTACGATATGTTTTTTTGTGATGTAATAAAGATCCACAAACTGGATGAGCGACGAGAACAAGAACGGACAAGGAACAGTAGAGTATCAAGTTTTTTAAGGGTGGCTGACTGGTTGGACCCAGTATTCTGTTTCGTTGCAATTAGTGCCTTTGTGTTGACATCGGTGCTGCCTATGGCGTTCGGCGCAATGTTCTTACTGCTCGGGAACGCGAATGCATGGGAGCTAGTGAGGCGAGGGGTGTTACCAGGTATCATTTTTGCACTTTCGCTTGCGGCGTGGGAACTAATAAAGCGAATGGGGAGTCGTTTCACTTCCGTGGCACATGATCAAGCAGGCAACTTGCTTAATCACGCCAATTCTCTTGACAAAAAATGTTTTGAGAGATTCCTATGTGAATTGAAACTAGCTGAAGCCACAGACGAATTCATGGAAGAGCGAATCAGGGTTGTGTCTGTAGGTCAAGGTAAATTGTTTATAGATGAGGATTTGAGTTACAATAGCAACATTGCTATTACTTTAGACTTATCTAGCATGTATAGTTTGAAAGAGTGCTCGGAGCAGGGAGATATGGAGCTTATATTTAAATCGAGGCATTTGGATGCATTTAAGACAGTGTTCTCTGGCAGCGAAACCACTATTCATCAAGTAGTAATTGAGGGGCTAATGTGTGTATTTCTTTGCGCCACCTCGCCAGAATATCAAGCTTGTGTTTTCTTAAAACAAGAAAAAGATGGGTCTTTTGTGGATATTGTAAGTTGTTATTAGACACAAATTCAAAAAAAGTGGGATGTATAGCAAACAAAAATGTTATTTTTTTGCAGCAAACTGAAAAATTTTATCATATTAAATAAAAGAAATAAAAAAAGAAAAGAGAGGTTTTGTTATGAAAACAAGTACAAGTATTAAGTTAAAACTAAAGGAGTTATTTAAGGGTACATTAGAAGTGAAAGGAACTACAAAGTTAGAGCATGCTCTTTCGGAAACAAAAGAGAAGATGGAAGACGCAGAGCTTTTACTTCGTAGGTGCGAGGGCGAGCGAGAATACAGCGAGACGGAAATCAAGAGGTTGACGGGCACCATCGCTGACTATACTAAGCTGGCAGCCAAGTCAAGTAATGATGAAACAAAACTTAAGAAGATTTTCGACAAGGTGGCCGCGTTAAAAGCTGAGGTTTCGAGGCACGAAACACTTCTAGTGAATTCTGAAGTGATTTTGGAGCAATATAAGATTTTAGTCAAAACGCTAAGGCTTAATGTAGTGGATTTAACAAATGATTATAATACGTTGCAAGCTAAGGAGAATCTGTCAGACCAAGTAGAGGAACTTGCGAAAATCCAATCGTCTGTGACTGGAGTTAACGCAATGGCTGTTAAAAAGGAGATTAATGTAGATTACAACGCAAGCAGGATTAAATTAAAGTCAATGGCTGATGAAAATTTGGACATTGATCTTGGCGAGAATGATTTTGAGGCGTGGAAAGCTTCATTGTAAAACTAGGCGAAAAGCAAGAAAGAGGTGGAACTCAGTTCCGCCTCTTTTTCGCCCTCTTCACATTCTTTACATGATTTCGTTTCGCAGCCCCCGATACATCGGTATAACATTTCAGTTGATTGTGGATTCTAACAACCTTCTTTTCAGGGATAGTGGTTCTTGTCTGTATATTCTGAACGTAGCCGATAAGATCTTTAACCTTCATCACATTTCCTAGATGCATTACACCGTCAATGTTAGCACCATCACCAAACATAATCACACTGTGTATGGGTATTCCAAACCACCATTTTACATTTCTCAATGCTCGTATATGCCCTTCGTTTTGCATGATAGGATTGTAGAGCGTAAATGACTTCCCATTTGCATATCTTACACGCCAGTCTTTGTCAGAAACCTTGCCTGTTATTTCTCCGTTATAATTCTTAGACTCAATCACAAAGATTCCTTTTGCTGAAATAAAAACCAAATCAAGCTCCGTTGTTCTACCGTTCCCGGTCGGAATGTATAGATTTTGTAATACATATCCATTCTCGTTAGAAAGTAATCTAGCTATCTTGTTTTCCCCAGCAACACCTATCTTTTCCGATTTCTTATTGATTGTCTGCTTTTGAAAGCTGGTCCATATCAAGAGCAAAGTAAGCAATAGTGCAATCCACATAAAATAATTCATCAAATTTCCTCTTTATTTTTAATATGCAGATTGGGAATTGCCAATAAAAAAAGAGCCTATATAGACTCTTTCTGGTGGCACTAAGGACACAAAACAAGTATTGGGCTTGGACTTGGCCAGCCATCTTTAGCTCCAATGATGTGAACAGCATATTCACTTTTTGGTAACTTATAGGCACCTTCCTCATCTGTATCGCAATCACTACTGTAGACGAATAGCTCGCTGCCAGAAATGCGTCCCAAATAATTGCAAGATCGCATAAGGTCTATAAACTCCCTTGATGCTTCTTCTTGGGTGTGAAAGATTCCAGCAGGTGCATCTAATATGAGCACCTCATAGCCTCCATCGCCAATAGATCCAACGATTTTGTGAAGCGTACTGCTTGTTTGGTTTCCAATTTTCACGAAACCTCCACAATCAGAGCTCACTTTCTTTAGTTTTTTGCATGGGATTGGAAGGGGAATGTGGTACCCCAAACGATCTAATCTTTTTTGCATCTTCTTTTCTAAACTCATGTTTGCCATTGTAATTTCCTCCTTTAATCATTGTTTTCGTGAAGAATATGTGGGATTTGCCATATTAAAAGAAAAGAGAAAAGGACGGTAACTGAAATGAGATTAATGCGAAGACGAGAGAATGAGAAGGTAGATTTGGCGAAATGTACGATAGAAGTTAATAGAGCAAGCAGTCTTTTGCAGTGGGTAAAGCCCAATATGGGATTTTGGCACTATAGGAAGCTAAAGAAGATGGATGTAAGGAAAGCTGAAACGTGGGAGTATTATGTTGCTCACGCAAGATTTGAATCTAATGGATTAAAAACGGTTTGCTTTTTCTTACTGGATTATGGGCTTACAGAGGGGTTGAAATATGTATCAGAAGCTGCAAATATCAACAAGGAGACTTTCTTGCGCCATTCGCTGTGGCAAAAAGACGAAGAACTTGCGGATTATTATTTGAGCTTAGGGGCCTCTATAGATAAGTGTATAGAAACTTATCACGAGTTGAAAGATAATGAGTTTGTAAATTATTACTTGAGTTCAAGAACTTCAACGGAGATTGACACACTTCCGCCATTAAAGTAGTATGGTTTCTATTTTAATCATTGTAAATGCCGCATATTAGTCTTGAATAAAAAAATTTTAGGAGGAAAAACTAATGACAACAAATAGTAAAATGACAACAACTTTTGAAAAGCTACAAGAGGGGGTTGATGGTATTGACAGGCAGTACAAACTAGCATTGGAGGTTGCAACTCGATTTCATCGCTTTATGGATGCTGGCCTAGATTTGTATAAACCGAGGTGTATCATAACGTAGAAGGCAAGAAATATGCTATTGGCGTGGGAGAATCAGCGGCAGGTATTATTGTGTGGAATTACTTGAGTACTACATCATCTGGTGACTATGAGACGATTGCTGTAGGTGGTGCAGATGGCAAAATTTCTTATCACGACAAAGAAACACCAAAAAAGTTGCGTACGTACTTAGAAGCTGAGTTGTTAAGCGATTGTTGTAGAGGGTAGAGAGGGCTTAGGCTCTCTTTTTGCTTGAATTCAACATATTATTAACGAAAACAAAAGTAGGAGGTGAAAATGGATTTAAAGAGGTGCATTGCAGTGAAAAGTCATTCAATTTACTTGACTTTGAAGCATTTTGCGTGTTAAAATGATTACAGAGATGGCTCATAGGGTTTGAGCATATAAAGAAGGCCCGCTGAGAAGATTTGCTCGTAGAACGCGATCAAGGTAATCAAAAAAAAGTTCACTGAGAAGAATGCACCTAGTTAATGGGTGTATTTTTTTTGTGTGAAAAATAAGGAGGTGTGAAATGAGATACACTTTTTTGACAAAAGAATTCTACGAGGATTACGCCCATTGCAAAGAGATAGAGCAGAAGTTGATGAGGCCGTACATTCAGGTATGTGTGGAGATTAACTCAACGTTGTTTGCAATTCCGCTTCGATCAAATATTCAACATAAACATGTGGTTTGGACTGATAAGTCCAACAAATGCGGATTGGATTTAAGCAAAGCGGTTGTGATAACAAAGACAGAATATCTGAACAATACAGATGATCCGTACATAAGACCAAATGAGCGTCGAGCATTATTTGGAAAGGAGTATATTGTCAAAGGAAAGCTTTTGGCATATATTCGCCAGTACAAAAAGGCTTCGTTGGGCATGAGCAAGAAGCACAATCGCTTATTGTGTCAATATTCAACGTTGCAATATTTCGAAGAATTCATTTAGGGAGCTTAGGCTCTCTTTTTTGTGTTTTTCACATATTCCTCCTGAAAATAGAATTATAGAAGGAAATAAAAATGCGAGAAGTGGATATAACAGAATTACAAGAAATAACCATGCTTGAAAACCTTGCGAGTCAGAGTGAACGATATTTTGGCAAGGACATTAATGTCCTTACCAAAGCTGACGTATCGAACCGGTACATCAGATACAAGAGTCATACAAATTAGAATCACTGACCATTTTGTTGATGCTAACAATTTGATCCTTTTTCAATTGCCGAGGAATCCTCGTTAACTGACTTTTTTTTGCGAAAACCAGAACGTACATTCGGAACTGAGTTCCGCAAGTCGAGCAGGAACCTTTACGCCAGCTCAAAACCACTTCCGTGCAAAAATAGAGATATTTTTCACCCTGGTATAATGTGTACATAGAAGTTAAGCAAGGAACTTCGAACTAGCAGTTTCCTCCTAAGATTCAGCTAGGGAACAACTTGTGCGACTACTGCCTCCCAAATAAGATATATGAGGCAAAAATAGAAATGATACGAGGTAGAATAACATGAGAACAACAAATACATATAATATTAAGTGCGCCTATTGCGAAACTGTCTATGAGCAAACATCTTATTCAGATGATGGATGCGATTACATGGGGCATGGGAGAGGATATAGCGAAACTAAAGTGAAATACAAGAAGTGTCCACATTGCAATCACGAGGTGAAAGCGGCATATAAGATAATTATGCAAAGAGAGGAGCAGGAAAAGAGCGACAAGGAGCTTAAGCTTAAGAAGTTAAGCGAAATGGAATACAGCCATATCATAACCGTTAATTTCTCGACGGGTGGAAAGGACTATAAGTACAAGGCTAAAAAAGAGGTGGCTGAGGGGTTATATTCCATGGTGAAAGATACCAACCCAGATATTCCAAATGTTGTGATTGTGACGAATGTAGAGGAAATAAATGATTCACTGGATCTAAAAGAGGTAATAAACTGTGAAAGCTATAAGAAAATTGCATTGCATCCAATTGATATGCTAGAGGGTAAGCTATATGAAAAGTTAGAAGGTTTATTAAAGTCTAAGCATGTGAATAAATTTCATACAGCGTCAGGAATGTTATTACAGATTGTTAATAAGAAAATCTCATATAATCTAAATAAAGACTTGGAGAAATTATGGATGAGTGAGTAAGATAAAGAGAGAGTGAAAGCTCTCTTTTTTTTGTCCCTCAAAGAGTTTTCTGATGTGTAGACTCTCTATGTTTTGGAACCGAGTTCTAAGTTGCAATTTATAATTATTATTATAATATAAGCAAATACTTAAAAATTTCAGAATACTATTGCTTAAATAGGGGAATTTAGTATACTAATCATAAGTGGTGTTGTTTTATTCTAAGCAGGTTCTAGGCTTATTACGTGTAGAGTGAGCATAAGAAAGATTTTTAGTTATGCTTTTTTTTGTTGCACATATGAAGCCTAGGAGGTGTTTCCAATGATATTTAATGTAATTAGATGAATGCGTAGGTGTACAAAAGTTGTCAAAGGGTGCGCCCTTAACAAGATGTAGCGCAACCTTTTAACTCTTTGAAAGGAGACTAATTATATGAAATGTAAATTATTATTAAGATTAACGAGTTTGCTCTTAGTTGTGACTTTTTTAACAACCTCAGTATCCTTTGCTAGTGAAGATGTAAGTATAAATCAAGAGCGAATGATGATTGAAGGTGTTGAGTATATATATAGTTATAGCTTGGATTCTAATGGGAACGAAATAACTACAGTCACTAATACACATACGAATGCGGTGGATGTGGTGACTACTAGTGCTGATGGTAATGAATTTTATTTAAATGGAGAGTTGATTGCTCGTATTAGTGAGGTTCCAATGGATTCTGGACAAATAACAAGAGTAGGAACATATACTGGATCATATACAAAAAAAATCACTTGGATAGAAGGGCTAGCTGGCACCGCATTGGCAATTGTAATTGCGAGCGTGATACCTGGCATGGGAGCAGCATCTGTCATAGCAAAAATAGGGGTTAGCATACTAGGTGGAATAGCTGGTTCTAGTACAGGTGGAGTAGTCAGGGTGGCCACATATGTAATGGGTTCCGCTCATGTTACGACATATAAATATGTTTGGAGATTTACGCCAGGGAGTGGAGAAACGTATGGACCATACACATCATATATAGGAGGTTAAGATAGTGATAAAGATTTTATATAATCTGATGATTGTAATTACGCTTTTATGGCTTGTTGCATCAATTGCATTAATTCTGGCACTTTGGATTTTTGGGGAGGAATGGGTTAATCCGGAGTATATGAGGATGTATCAAAGCTCTTACGTTATCATCTTTGTGATGGTGTTGAACATTCAAGCTATAAGAAATCAGAGAAAAAAATCTAAAGATATCAATGAAACTTCCGAATGATCCTTCCTATGGAGTATCTGTGTGATGCCCGATTAGGTTGATATTAGCTAAGCTTGACAATATAGAGCGAACAACTGACTATAGTTGGTTGTTCGTTTACGTTTAGATCCAGAAGCTTTTCTCGACCATAAGAAGGCCAGCAGGCTTTCTTTTTTTTTGCCTTATGTATATTGCAAGAGAGAAAATTGGATTTTAGGAGGAAGAAATTATGAGTCAGAAAGCAAACCATAAAATCAAATTTTACGATGGCCTATGGGAGATAAAGACATGCATCACGACTTAAGCAGCGTAACAGAGGCAGAGGTGAATAGGTATATTTCTTCGAAGAGTTGGGAGGTGCGATGTACGAGGTTGTGGAAGATGGACTAAAAACAATTGGATTAGAAGTTGAGTATTATGATGCTGTATTCAAACGAACATTTATAGACTATATGCGTATTGAGGCAAATACTGAGACCGAGGCGATTACAATTTATAATCGTGAGTACAAAAATGGTCGATTTACGCATTACATCATATGATGTATAGAATAGAACTTCGGCTCTTTTTTTTGTTATTTTGCATATTCTTTTTGAATAAAATAAATTTTAGGAGGAAGAGATATGAAAAGAAAAGAGTTTAAAAAAGCTGAATTCAATAAAGTGAGTTCGGTGGATTATGAAGAATTGTTGGTAGATTCATTCATGCACAACTCAGCTGCAGGAAATGCAAGAAAACTATCTATGCTGCGTACACGGTATTGCTTTGATGAATATTTAGACAATGCTTTGAGTGAGTGCGCAGAGGAAATCGTCTATTCTGACGCTCACAAGACAGCAGCGTTGTTGATTCGCTGGGGTGCAAACGCAAATCTAAGAGATGGCGAGTTATTGTGCAATTCAATAAATTTCGACCCATCTATGAAGCTAACCGAGCTGCTCTTGAGGTCAACTGATCCATCTAATTGGAGTGATTCAACTATTATTTACTTGTTAGATCTAGGTTTGCCTATTTCATGGTTAAAACGCATAGGACAAGATGTGCTTGCTGAAAAAATGTGTAATCTTTGCAAAGACAAACCAAAAGAAGAAAAGGTGATGTATAGCGAGATTGCGTGCGAATTCATTAAATCGTGTCCTACTTTTGTGGATGTAGAATTAGATGTACATCGCGACAAAGAGGGAAATAGGTTTATCCTTATGTATGGATGCTTTGGAAGTGGAGTTACAGTTACTAACCATGTCGATACATGGGAGCGAGGATTAGATAAGCACGTTGCTCATATATCGGTAGAGGACGGGGTTGTTAATATTTTTGAGAACTTACCACTATCAGCAGTTATTGAGATCATTGAGCAGGCTAGAAAGGATTGCCAAGGGGAGGATCTCACAATCAACTTCAACTAAGAGACAATTCTTTTCTAATTAGAGAGCGTAGGCTCTCTTTTTCTTTGTTCGTTTTATCATATTGATTCTGAAAATATAAATTTAGGAGGAAATGGATATGGAAGAAAAAACAATCTTTTTGCGAGGGCCTTATTGGGAAGGGAATCCCACAAGTCTACAAAAAAGAGGATGCAATGAATCAAATTTGAGGGCGTATATCCAAAAATCGCAAGAGGTAGATGAGTTCGATAAAGACTTAGTAAAATCTGCAGTATTCGAAGCTTTGCTTGCAATCATTGAGAGTTGCGATTACGAGTTGGTTTTTGAGGAGGCCTCTGGAAAGCTGTACTTGGTCGATGAGCTGTCGTATTGGAAAGAGGAGTCCTCATACGAGTATCATTTGGGTTCGGTGCCATTACTGCTCGATATAGCGATCAATAAGTGCGATGATTATATCACTGACAGTGAACAAGAGGGCGCGACTGAGGAAGAATTAGAAGACGGACGGTATTATTCGGAATTGCACCCGAAGCTATATGATTGGATTAAGAAGGAGGGGCGGCCGTAGGTATTGAAAAGCATCCAGTTAAGACAGGGCTGCCTGTCTTTTTTCTCCCTATAAGATCATTTATGTGGGCGTTGTCCCAGATTTTGGAACTGAGTTCCAATTTTCAAAGTTTTGCATATTACCTCTGAGAATAAATTTTAGGAGGAAGATATGATGACGAAAGAAAAGGTTATTGAGCTAAGCTTTTTAGGGGAGGATGATTTTTCAATTCCAACATACAAGGATAACCGAGGCAAGGTATGGAAGGATGTAGAGTCGGTGACAGGAGAGTTAGAGGGCAATATCGCTCCGAAAGAGCTTTTCTACAGCTCATCAAACAATGAGATAGATGGAGAAGCTGAAACACCAATGATAAAGCATTGGAAATACAAAGGATCTCATGTAGTGGTTCGTTTACTAGGAAAGCCAGAAGCAAGTGAGGATAAATTCAACTATATGATGCTAGGTAGGCTAAAGTCGGATTGTGAAAACACACTTTACCCTTATAATAATTGCAGGATAGAGGACATTCCAGGAGTAATTGTGGAAATGAAGAGATTGTGGAATTCTTTGATTGTGAAGCCAGAATGGTTGTCGATGGATGAAATTCTTAAACTTGAAGAGCTGCTGCCACTTTCAAAAAAATCGTATGACGATGGATATGAGGTTGATTATTCAGAGGCATATAAGAGATTCACGGAAGATCTAGCAGCTCAAAGGGCTGTGAAGTGGTTTTGTACGGATTGCACGCGTTATAAATGTGATTGCAACGGTGTTTTAGAGAGTTCGAGCTATACTGCTTGCGTCTACAGAAAAATAAAGTCATGTAAGTAGAGCCTGTGGGCTCTCTTTTTGCGTCCTACTACTTTCACATTAGAAATGGAACTGAGTTCCATTAAAGCGAGAACTCTCTTTTTTCATCTCTTTTATTATATTACTTCTGAAAATATAAATTTAGGAGGAAATTAAAATGAAAAAATTTGAGGTTGTGGTTGTTGAAGAGGTTGAAAGAAGAATCGTTGTAGAAGCTAACAATGAATCAGAAGCAGAAGAAATGGTGATGGATGTATTTCAGAGCACTGGAGAGCTAGGAGAAGGCTCTACGGAGTCATGCAACACAGAGGTCTTTGTGAGAGGCGTAGATACCGTACTTACGGTTGTTTGGGAAGGTGTAGAAGATACCTGGGTTGCCTTTGAGGCTGCTGAGTCACACTATGTAAATTGTGTTTGTGCGGAGAGCGACAAGAAGGTAAAAGACGCCTACATGGAAATTTGCAAAGCTATCATTGAACGAAAAAACATCACTGGTGACGGGTATGAGGTGAGGATTAGTCCTGCGCACATCAAAAAGATGATGACGCCAGAGGGAGTTGAATTGCCTGTGCGAGATATGGATTCATATCCAACCGATGATGCAGTGATCTTGAATCGCAAATGGGTATATGCAGGCGGTGAAGGTGAAAATCCTACGCATGAACTAAACTTTGTGGTGGAAATGGAGTGGCTAGAAAACATCTATAAGTCTCTCTGGGTGGATACAATATTAGATGAGTTTCTCATCGAGTACGAACCAGAAACGGATGGAGAAGCCTTGTATCAGAAAGCAAAAGAGTCTGGGGCGATAATGGATGAGTACTTCATTCAAACGGCAGAGTTTCAACAAAGATTGAGCAAATAACTTGAATTTTAGGAAATAGAGAGCTTTGGCTCTCTTTTTTTTGATGGAGATAAATAAAGTGCCAAACAATAGTAACATTTATTAACCCAAAGGTGGATCCGCTATATAGTACGGATATGACAGATGCTCAAATCGAGGAGAAGGCTAATGAGGTATGGTTGGAAGCGCAAGAGGTGCTGGGAATTACGGAAGACGATATACTCAATGCTATGATGGATATAGGAGTAACTAAGGACTATTATGCCAACTAATGGCAAGCAACATGTAGCGATTCGATAAAGATGGAACTCAGTTCCGTCTTTTTTGTTGCCTTTTTATAAACTTTTTGAACCAACGAGGGTATACTTGTAGTATAATTATTCATTGAAGATAATTGATATAAAACAATAGAGAATTAAGGGGAAGAAAAAATGTCAAATGAAGAGCAAAGGGCAGCATTGCAGGCACAAATATGGAAGATTGCAAATGACGTGAGAGGATCCGTAGACGGATGGGATTTTAAACAATATGTATTGGGAACGCTGTTTTATCGCTTTATTAGCGAAAACTTTTCGGCATACATTGAAGGCGGGGATGCGGACGTTGATTATGCATCCTTGGATGATAATATCATTACAGATGAAATCAAGGAGGATGCGATTAAGACAAAAGGATATTTTATCTATCCAAGCCAGTTATTTGAAAACATTGCAAATGGGGCTAGTCAAAATGACAGTTTAAATACAGACTTAGCAGAGATATTCCGCTCAATTGAAGGGTCGGCAAATGGCTATCCTTCTGAACGTGATATTAAAGGTTTGTTTGCAGATTTTGATACAACAAGCACAAGACTCGGAAATACAGTAGCTGACAAGAATAGACAGTTGGCGGCGGTAATAGAAGGGGTAAAAGAGTTAAAGTTTGGGAGGTTTGAAGAGAATCAGATAGATTTGTTTGGAGATGCATATGAGTTTCTGATTTCAAACTATGCGGCCAACGCAGGGAAGTCTGGCGGCGAGTTTTTCACACCTCAAAGTGTATCTAAGTTAATTGCAAGACTAGCAATACATAAGCAAGATACAATCAATAAGATTTATGATCCAGCGGCTGGGTCGGGGTCCTTGCTTTTGCAAGCGAAAAAGCAGTTTGATGAGCATGTTATCGAAGATGGGTTCTTTGGTCAGGAAATTAACCACACAACCTACAACCTTGCTCGTATGAATATGTTCTTACATAATATCAACTATGATAAGTTTGAGATGGCACTTGGAAACACATTGCTAGATCCACAATTTGGAGATGACAAGCCTTTTGATGCAATTGTATCTAATCCTCCATATTCTGTTAAATGGATAGGGAGTGAGGATCCTACATTGATAAACGATGAGCGTTTTGCTCCAGCAGGCGTTCTTGCTCCAAAATCAAAGGCAGACTTTGCATTTGTGCTACACTCACTTAGCTACTTATCAAGTAAAGGGCGAGCAGCAATTGTATGTTTCCCTGGTATTTTTTATCGTGGAGGGGCAGAGCAAAAAATCAGAAAGTATCTGATTGATAATAACTTTGTTGAAACAGTGATTTCCTTAGCGCCAAACCTCTTTTTTGGGACATCTATTGCGGTAAATATCCTTGTGCTATCAAGGCATAAAGAAAATACAACAACACAGTTTATAGATGCTAGTGGAGAAGACTTCTTTAAAAAAGAGACAAATAACAATATCTTAACAGAAGAGCATATAGAGAAAATTATCGAGATCTTTGATACAAAAGAAGATACAGAGTATGTTGCGATTTCGGTGGATAATGAGAAAATAGCAGAAGAAAACTACAACCTTTCGGTAAGTTCTTATGTAGAGGCGAAAGACACAAGAGAAGTGATTGACATTGATGTGCTGAATGCCGAGATTAAGACAACTGTTGCAAAGATTAACGTGCTGCGTGATGAGATAGATAAGATAGTTTCTGAGATTGAGGGGTGCTAATATGAGTAAACAAAACGCATTTTTAACAGCTGACGTCATAGCGAAAACAACTCCTTTTTTAAAGAATGTTCTCGAAAACACACCGCCCTATAAAGAAACAGCGCTGAAATATCCGTTTGGAGATATACTCAAGACATTGACAACTTCACCGAAGCTTAACTTATTCTGCACTACTTGCTGTGAAAAAAAGACCTTTTTAAGTAAATATGCTACGCTTGATGACGGGATTTTATATAAAAAATTATTTGATGGTGCGGTAAATGATGCTACCGATAAAGCATTTATTAGCTTGGGGTATAAGTGTGCTGATTGCGAAGCTATATATTATTTTACACTTTTATTAGATAAGGAACGAGTAAAAAAAGTTGGTCAATATCCTTCTTTCGCAGAGTTAAGCTATCACGATTTAGAAAAATATAAAAATGTTATGAGTAAATATTATATCGAATATAAACAATCTTTATCTGCGTATTCTCAAAAAATGGGTGTGGCGTCCTTTGTCTATTTACGAAGGATACTGGAAGATATTGTAAATAAAAAATACAATGAATTAGAGGAACAAAATCCTCAAGATAAATTTATTGATAGATTAAAAGCTGTAGAAAAAATAGAGGAGATCATACCTAATGAGATCTCAAAAATAAAAGGGAAAATCTATTCAGTACTAAGCAAAGGGGTGCATGAATATTCAGAATCTGAATGTTTAGAGCTTTATGACGCTGTTCGTTTTATTATTGAATTAATTTTAGATAAGCAATTAGAGAAAAAAAACAGACGTGAAAAAACAAAAAATGTTGTATCGACTATTTTAGAGAAGGCTGGGCAAGTGAATGAGTAAATTAGACGACCTTATAAAAGAGCTTTGCCCAAATGGGGTGGAGTGGGTTAATTTAGGCGAGATAGTTAATATTCTTGATAATTTAAGAAAGCCTGTAAGCAAGAAAAACAGAGTAAGTGGTGAGTACCCTTATTACGGTGCTAATGGTATTCAAGATTATGTTGATGATTATATTTTTGACGGCATATTTATTTTAATGGGTGAAGACGGTAGCGTTATAAACGTTGACCAAACCCCAGTTTTAACTTGGGCTACAGGTAAAATATGGGTAAACAACCATGCACATATAATGAGCGAGCTTTCTGAAAAAGCTCTATTGCGTTATGTTTACTTTTGTCTATCAAAAACCAATGTAAGCGATATCGTTAGAGGGACACCACCTAAAATAAATCAACAAAATTTACGAGCTATTAAAATCCCCCTCCCCCCACTACCAATCCAAGAGGAAATCGTCCGCATTTTGGACACTTTCACAGAGCTTACAGCAGAGCTTACAGCAGAGCTTACAGCAGAGCTTACAGCAAGGAAGAAACAGTATGAGTATTACCATAATTCACTTTTAGATGTTAAGAGTGACGATGTAAAATTCATGTCCGTTGGTGAGCTTTTTGAAATTAAGAATGGCTTAAATAAAGAAAAAAGTGCCTTTGGACATGGCCAGCCCATAATCAATTTTACTGATGTATATAAAAACAGGTGGCTCACTGGAGAAAAGTTTACAGGTTTAGTTGACGTAGACTTAAACGAGATTGAAAGATATAGTGCCCAAAAAGGTGATGTGTTCTTTACTCGAACATCTGAAACAAAAGAAGATATAGGAATGTCGTGTACTCTTATTGAGGATGTCCCTAATTGTGTTTTTAGTGGATTTGTTTTGAGAGCAAGACCGATTACCGATTTATTGCTGCCCAAATTTTCAGCTTACTATTTTTCGACCAAAGAAGTTCGAAAAACAATTATCCGATATGCGGCATTTACTACAAGGGCAACAACAACAGGACCGAAACTATCAAAAATTCAAGTACCTATTCTGCCCCTCGCCGAGCAACAACGCATAGTGGACATTCTTGACCGTTTCGATACCCTTTGTAATGATATATCAAGCGGTCTGCCTGCTGAAATCAAGGCAAGACAACAGCAGTATGAGTATTATAGAGATAAATTATTGACTTTCGAGAAGCTGGAGGTGTAGATGATGGATATTAGTGATTTCAAAAACACTTATTGGAATTATTACCTACAAATAGAAAAAGATTTTTTCGAGACAGCGCCCTACTGTACAATTGATGAAGGGAATAAAAATGCGTTTTCAACGAGATACTTGCAACTTCATTTAAGTATTTGTAGTGAAATAGATACTATCTGTAAAACTTTCTGCAAAGAACTAGATGATGGTTTAGATTTGAAAAGTTGTGGGATTAATGATTACATAAGAATCCTCTGTGCAAAATATCCCACTTTTGTTACTGAAACAGTAAAGCTAAGCAACTCAAAATATGGACTCGTCCAACCGTGGAAAGGAATAGATTCGGGGCATATTCCAAGTTGGTGGAGCGACTACAATAAAATCAAACATCACCGAGATGAGGAGCAAGATGGGAAACCGAATTATAAACTAGCAACACAAAGAAATGTTATTCTTGCGTTGTCGGCGTTATATGTATTAATTGAATATTGGGCGGCCAAAAATTTTGCAAGCGACTCGACGGATAAAGATAACCGTGTAATGAGAAATTTCATATCTAATTATATGAATTTACAAAGCTGGGATTTTTATTTGTCTTTTATGGGGCAACCGCTACGATTTGACTGCAAAGCATTTCATGAATACATTGAACAGGGGGTGCAATAATGAGTAATCTTAAACCAATTGCAGAAACAAACAACTTTATCGTCCTGGATCGATATGTAAAGATAGATCAACAAGGAGCTGGCTATCAAACAGAGGCGGATTTAGAGCGAGAGTTAATTACGGATTTGTCAAATCAAGGCTATGAGCATTTAAAGGGTTTAAAAAACCAAAAGCAGATGTTAGATAACGTAAGAGTGCAATTACAAGCACTGAATAATGTAACATTTTCAGATAGTGAGTGGAAGAGGTTTTGCGAGGAATATCTGGATAAGTCCAGTGATAACCACGTAGAGCGGACTAGGAAAATTCATGATGATTATATTTATGATTTTGTATTTGACGATGGGCGAATCCAAAACATTTATATCGTGGACAAGAAGAATATCACTCGGAATAAAGTGCAAGTTATTTCTCAGTTTGAGCAAACAGGAACGCACGCCAATCGCTACGATGTGACGATTTTGGTGAATGGACTACCTTTAATTCAAATAGAGCTTAAAAAGCGTGGCGTTGCGATACGAGAGGCCTTTAATCAAGTAAATAGATATAGCAAGGAGAGCTTTAACTCGGATAATTCGTTATACAAGTATTTACAGATATGCGTTATCTCAAATGGAACAGATACTCGTTACTTTGCAAATACTACAAAGCGAAACAAAAACAGTTTTGATTTTACAATGAATTGGGCTAAGTCAGATAATTCCTTGATTAAGGATTTGAAAGATTTTACAGCTACTTTTTTCCAAAAGAATACATTGCTGAAGGTGTTGTTGCACTTTTCTGTATTTGATGTGAGCGAGAATTTACTGATTATGCGCCCTTATCAGATAGCTGCCGCAGAAAGAATACTGTGGAAGATTAAAAGCTCTTACAATGCGAAGAAATGGCGTTCTGCAGAAGGTGGCGGGTATATTTGGCACACCACAGGCTCTGGAAAGACACTGACAAGCTTTAAAGCAGCCAGACTAGCTACAGAGCTAGATTTCATTGAAAAGGTTTTCTTTGTTGTAGATAGGAAGGATTTGGACTATCAGACTATGAAAGAATATCAGAGGTTTTCGCCTGATAGTGTAAATGGATCCGAGAACACACAAGGCTTGAAGCAAAATTTAGAGAAAAACGATAATAAAATTATTGTCACTACAATTCAGAAACTTAACAACTTGATTAAGTCAGAGGCAAATTTACCAATTTATGATAAGCAGGTGGTTTTCATCTTCGACGAGGCTCATCGTTCACAGTTTGGTGAGGCGCAAAAGAATTTACATAAGAAGTTTAAGAAATATTATCAGTTTGGATTCACTGGCACCCCTATTTTCCCTGAAAATGCGCTTGGTTCTGAGACAACTGCGTCTGTATTTGGCCGTGAGCTCCACTCTTACGTGATTACCGATGCTATTCGAGATGAAAAAGTATTGAAGTTTAAGGTTGATTACAACGATGTACGTCCTATGTTTCAAGTAATCGAAAGGGAGGTTGATGAAAAGAAGTTGACCGCCGCAGAAACAAAAGAGGCTTTGCTTCATCCAGAGCGCATAAGAGAGATTTCACAATACATTTTAAACAATTATAGATTAAAGACTCATCGTACACATGTAGGGAATAAGGGATTTAACGCTATGTTTGCTGTGAGTAGCGTAGAGGCGGCAAAGCTTTACTATGAATGCTTGAGCAATCTGCAAAAGGGGAGCGATCGTCCCTTAAAAATCGCAACTATCTTTTCGTTTGCAGCCAATGAGGAGCAAAGCTCTATCGGAGAAATCCAAGATGAGACATTTGAGCCGTCAGCAATGGATAGTAGTGGGAAAGAGTTCTTGACGTATGCGATTAATAATTACAATGAGGTATTTAAGACTAATTACGGGGTAGATAGCAAGGAGTTTCAAAATTATTATAGAGATCTAGCCAATCGAGTAAAAAAGCAAGAAGTAGACCTCCTTATCGTTGTAGGTATGTTTTTAACGGGATTTGACGCTCCAACGCTAAATACACTGTTTGTAGACAAAAATTTGCGTTTTCACGGACTAATGCAAGCATTTTCACGAACAAACCGTATTTACGATTCAACCAAATCATTTGGTAACATTGTAACCTTTAGAGACTTAGAAGCATCAACAGTAGATGCAATCACTCTATTTGGAGACAAAAACACAAAAAACGTGGTGCTTGAAAAGAGCTACAAAGAGTACATGGAAGGATTTAAGGATATTGCAACAGGAGAGGCTAAGAGAGGTTATATCGAAATTGTAAAGGAATTAAACAAGCGATTCCCAGACATTGAAAAGATTGAAACAGAGAAAGACAAGAAAGCGTTTGCCAGGTTGTTTGGGGAGTATTTGCGTATCGAAAACGTGTTGCAAAATTACGATGAGTTTACTAGCTTGAAATCCTTGCAGTCCTTAGATTTAGAGGATAAGAAGGCTCTAGAGCGCTTCAAGGCTACTCATTGCCTAAACGAAGCAGATATTAAATCTATGAAGGCAATAGAGGTGCCTGAAGAGCGAGCGATTCAAGATTACCGCTCCACTTATAATGATATTCGCGATTGGTTAAGAATAGAGCGAAAAAACAAGAAACAATCAGAATCAGATGTTGATTGGGACGATGTGGTTTTTGAAGTAGACCTACTAAAATCACAAGAGGTGAATTTAGATTATATATTGGAGTTGATTTTTGAAAAAAATAAAAAGGTTCAAACCCAAGAGTCGCTTGTAGAAGAAGTTCGAAGAATGGTTCGTTCTAGCGCAGGCAACAGAGCAAAAGAGAGTCTAGTTATTGACTTTATCAACAAAACAGATTTAGACAAAATTCACGACAAAGCAGGAGTGGTTGATAAATTCTATCAATTTGCGCAAAAAGAGCAAAAGCGAGCAGTAGAGGAATTAATTGCAAGTGAGGAGTTAAATAATGATGAGGCGAAACGCTATATAACTGCATCATTGAAGCGAGAGTATGCAACGGAGAATGGTACAGAGCTAAATGCAATCTTGCCAAAGATGAGCCCGCTAAACCCTAAATATTTGACAAAGAAACAGTCTGTTTTTCAGAAGATTGTTGAATTTGTTGAAAAGTTCAAAGGAGTCGGAGGGGAGTTGTAAGATACGAATGGAACTCAGTTCCGTTTATCTTTTTCTGTTTGCAAATTAGATAAGTGCAAATTTCAGGTAGGGACATTAATGTCCCTACCAAATTTAGGAGCCTTCTGGTTAACTGATTCAAAACACTTCCGTGCAAAAATATCTTTCACTGGACCTTTGGTATAATTTATTTTATAATAATTCAAGTAAGAAGGAGGATGTTACAAAATGAAGAAGAGTGTGAAGATTGGATTAGCTATTGCTGGAGTGGCTGTTATAGGATTTGGAGCTTATAAAGGATTAGAATATCAGAAAGCAAAGGAAGCAGAAGCTGCACACATAGAGGCTTATAATGAAGCTGTGAAGGATTATGACGAAGCTGTTGCAGAATATGAAGAGTTGGTGGCGGAAGCGAAAGAGGATTCGTTTGCAAATATAAAAGTAATGATTACGGATGGCGAACTTTACATCCACTCATACGATGCATCAACGCTTGCAAAAGGCCTTTTTTCAAACGAAAGCGAAGAGGATGTACAGGCTCTGCAAATGTCTATTCCTGACGCGACAGAGATATTGATAGAGAGCTTTCCGCATGACGAGCAAATTGCTCAGTATGTAGAGAAGATTAATAGATACAACGAGCTGTTTCCCATGGTTGAGGTGACGGGTTCGGAGATGAAGGGCGATTCAGAAGTAATGGATGAGTTAAGTGCGATCGGGCAAGAAATAAGCATTCAGTATAGCCCAGATAAAGATGAGTGCCTAGTAATAATAGATGTAAATCAGATACCGGAACCAGGGCTGGAGGAGTTTTTATAAGTCGTAGGCGATGGAACTGAGTTCCACCTTGCTAACATATGGCAACAACACCTCTTTAAGGGGGTAGGCAGGCAGCCGCCTGTCTTTTTTTTAGTCTTTCGCCATATTCTTCTTGAAAATAAAATTTTAGGAGGAAGAAACAATGGAAAGATTAACAAAGGATCAGTTATGGCTTGTGAGAGGTCAAGAGGACAAGAAAAGTACTAGAAGATTGGTAGAGTTATTCAAAGGGGCAAATCAAGAGGGCATAGATCTGACCGACTGTATTCTTGCAAAGTTCAACCTGGATCAAATCGAAGAGGTCTGCGCAGCAAGAGAATCTTGTGTGGATATAGAAGATTGCATAAAGGCAAAGTTCAATGCTACTCAAATGAGTGCGATTCGAGAGGCTAGGGCGTTGGAGCTCAATATGGATGACTGCGTAGTGCTAGGCATCAATGGCTCTGCGATGTTCTCAATTTTGCGAGGCAGAAAATATGGTATAAATGTTGATTCGTTTGTCAAGGAAGGTGTGAGCTGTAAGGAGATTGACGAATTTGTAGATGCGCAAATTAAGCTTGCAAAAGAGGGTGCAAAAAGCGTAGAGCGTGCTTTAGGGCGAGATATTAGGGTATATAAGCTTTCTGACGGAACTTATCGCTTTAACACCTGGGATGAAGCGTTTCTAACCGAGGATGTGTTTTCCATATCCATATCAAATAAGATAGCAGGGCTGGGGCAAATGACAGGCTATCTCGGGAGATGCTTGTACTTGCTTAGAGACATAGATGATTTTTTTGAGGACTAGGCAGGCATTAGCCTGTCTTTTTTTGCACCTTTTGTCATATTTCTACTGAATAAATTAACAATTAGGAGGAAGAGCAATGAAAGTGGAAGTAAAAATTGTAGAAAAATTGGTGAAATGCGTAATTGTTGAGGCAGAGTCTGTGGAGGCCGCCGAAGAGATCGTGGAAGATCAATATAGCAATTGTGAAACAATTCTTACCGATGAGGATTTTGCAGAGGTAGATTTTATCGGGAAGCAAGTTTCAGATAGCGTCACCATGACACTCTGTGGCGTAACAGAAACATGGAGTCGCAAAGAAAATGCGCAAGCTTTCCTAGAGAACGGAATCGAGAAGAGCAATGGTGAGCTGAAAGCGAGATATCAAGCTATACACAAACAATTTTTAGAAGGAAAAACAATCTGCACTGATGAGGGCTGGAGTTGTTAGAAGAGAGGGCGAGAGCCTTCTTTTTTTTGACTTCCGTGCAAAAATAGGAAATTCCTAAAAGTTGATAAAATTATTTTTGCGAGATAGAAAATTTCAAGCATATTAAAAATAGAAAAATAATACTAGGAGGAAAAATTAATGAGTGAAATTAAATGCCCTAAATGTGGCGAAGCATTTACAGTAGATGAATCAGGTTATATCGCCATTGTGGAGCAAATTAAAAATGTGGAATTTCAAAAGGAATTAAAAGAAAGAGAGGAATTGTTAAAGGCTGCTGCTGGCAAAGAGGTAGAGGTGGTGAAAGCCAATGCAAAAGCCTACTTAGAAAAGAGCTTAGCAGAGTCAAATGCAGAAATAGAGCGCCTAAAATCGCAAATAGAGGGTGCGCAAAAGGAAAGTGTCAGCAAGATTGAGCTAGAAAAAGCGACGGCTAAGGCAAACCTAGACAAGAGCACCGCGGATCTTCGTTCAGAGATTGAAAAACTAAAAAGCAAACTAGAGCAGGCGGAGTATCAAAAGGAATTAGCGATTAATGCAGAGCAATTGAAGGGGCAAGCGGCTATTTCTGAAAAGGAAAAGGAGATTACTTCCTTGCAATATGAAAGCAAAAGCCTTGCATCAGCGAATGAACTAAAAGTAAAGATGCTTGAGGATGGCTACAAAGACAAGCTGGCAGAGAAAGATGAACAAATCAGCTTTTATAGAGACTTAAAGGCGAAACAATCTACAAAGATGATAGGAGAGACATTAGAGCAGCACTGCGAGCTGTCATTCAATCAAGTTCGCCATGTAGGATTCCCTACTGCCTATTTCGAAAAAGATAATGACGCACGCACCGGAAGCAAGGGAGATTTTATATTTAAAGACTTTACAGAAAATGGATCCGAGCTTATTTCAATCATGTTTGAGATGAAGAATGAAGCAGACGAGACGGCTACAAAAAAGAAAAACGAGGATTTCTTTAAAGAGCTTGATAAGGATAGGCGAGAAAAGGGATGCGAGTACGCAATCTTAGTTTCTATGTTAGAAAAGGATAATGATTATTATAACAATGGAATCGTAGATGTGTCTCATAAATATCCTAAGATGTATGTTATTCGTCCTCAGTTCTTTATTCCAATGATTACCTTGCTTCGAAACGCAGCAAAGAATTCAGCGGAATGCAAGGAGCAATTAGCAGAAATACAAAATCAAAACATTGATATCTCTAACTTTGAGGATCAAATGAATGACTTCAAGAGTAAGTTTGGGCGTAATTATAGATTGGCTAGTGAGAAATTCCAAGCAGCCATCAATGAGATTGATAAAACAATTGACCACTTAGAAAAAACAAAGAAAGCATTGTTATCATCAGAGGATAATCTAAGATTGGCGAATAAGAAGGCTGAGGATTTAACAATTAAGAAATTAACAAAAGGCAATCCAACTATGATTGCTAAATTTGAAGAACTAAAGGAGGTAGAATAATGACTGATATTATAGCGATAATACATCAGGCCGCTTGGGAACTCAAGCCATTTTATGCTTTGATGACAATTCTTTTCGTTGCAACTGTGTGTATGGTGATACCAGGTTATCAAGATGGGCGTTTTAGCTTAGGCACTCTCAGATTAGCAGTTGGATTTGCGATTGTGTTTCTAGCTTTGTGCTTTATTCCAAAGCCAAATCCGATGACGGAGCAAGAAGTTGTGGTAGAAAATGTTAAAGAAGAAAAAGAAGGATTTCAGGAGCAATTGATTTGCATAGGCGTGGGCGAAGAGGGCTCAGAGTTTGTTAGCGAAAATGGAGTCAAATACACCGCCACTTCAATTGAATCTATTGAGGTTGGTGATTCAATTAGCTTAGATGGAGCAATAGAGGCAGAGGGTGTATTGGTGGCTGATGTGGAAGGTGAGAATATAGTGTTTACAGAGGTTGAGGCAGATAAGGAGGATAGAGGTGCGTGATGCAGCATTAACAAACAATGTATTACAAGAAAAAATCAAAGAGGTATTGGGATCGAGTAAGAGCAAGAGCTATAAACGATTCGAAGCTCTATCGGCTCACTACAAGAAGGGCATGTGGTTGTATCTATCCGTTATCCAAAGGTTGGTGAAAATTGACGCAGATCAGGCATATAAGCTGCTTAAGACTCTAGAAGAATATGGAGTGCTAAAGCGTTATTACAAACCAATATGTTGCAAGTGTCATCGTTCAACATCAGAGTGTTACGACGCGGCAGGCGAGATGCCACACTCTTTCGAATGCGAATGTTGTGGATTTGAGAATGTGTCAGCTGATACAACAATATCAGTATACAAAGTTTTGTAAAGAAGAAATCAATGAGGAGAGGTGGAACTCAGTTCCGCTCATGAGAGTTGGAAGTCACCGCAGAGGACATAGATGCGATATTATATATTGTGAGAAATAGGTAGCGATTTTGTTCATATGTAAATTGCCAAAAACAACTTCCGTGCAAAAATAAGTAGTCTTTCACCATGAGGTATAATACAATAGTCAAGGACGAAAATTAGAAAGAGAGTAGGAGTTTAAAAATGAAAGTGAAAACATTAATCCAAATTATTGAGAAAGAAATGATAATAAAAGGAAAGGTCGCTGCTATGGCTATTATAATTGCTGGGATGGCGGTTGGCCTAACAGCGTGTGGTGGAAGTGATTCAGGGTCGGTAGCAACAGAAGCTGAGCATAGTCACGAAGAAGAGCATTCGCATGAACATGAGCATGAATCAGAGGAGGCGAAAGATGTCGCCGTTGTGTATGAATATACGTATTCAGGGTTAGTTCCAGGCGAAACATACACTATGGATATTGATTTGATAGATAAATCTGGTGTAGAGCTAAATTATCATGGTTCTTCCTTTGGGGCGACTCATGAGTTTGTAGCAGAGGCAGAAAGCGGAGTGACTAGCTATGAGGTTGTTATAGCAGATGGAGAGTACGAGCATCATGAGCAAGGGTTTATAGACTCGAATGTGCGACAAGTGCTTATAGATATGGCTGGAAACGAGGTAAAAACATCAGTACAGGCTTTCACAAATGGGGAGAGGTAGCAAGAGAAGTGGAACTCAGTTCCGTTTTTCTACGAATTTAAAAAAATAAATATACAAATCAAAAAAACAATTTTTATATTTAGGAAATTCTGCATATTAGTGTTGGAAATAATTTTTATGAATAATTTCATAATATTATCTTGAATGGCGATATCGCCAGATTTCTTTTACGGGTGCGCAGAGCACGCATCCATTTTTTTGAACAGGCCACTACTTGAGAAAGTAGTGGTTTTGTTTTTCTAAGAAAGATACTAGATTAAACAATGAAGAGCGTGAAACCCCGATGAGTCTGGGATATAAAAGTCTTTTTGGGGATACGATAAAGGCTTGTGATTTGCCATATTAAAGAAAAAAAGGATGGTACGTAAATGGACATTAAAGAATTAGCAAGACAACTAGATGGCTGCGAGTACAGACAAGAAATGACAGAGGATTTAGAAAGAGAAGCCAAATCAAATGGATTAGTGGTTGTCTTTGGGGCTTCGGATGACTTAGTAGAGCTTCGAGGGGCGATCGAAGATGAAGTGGATTGCTATAATCCAAGTACTATATTGTTGACAAAATGTGGCGTTATGGAAGACCGAGATGAGGAATGCGGTCACTGCAAATATTATCGCGAACTTAAAAAGGCTGGAGTGCCACTAAAGTGCGAGTATGGGAATGGGGAATATCCTTGGATGTTCGAATTTGCAGAGGACATTGAAGCTGAGTATTTCTCTGTACTAGAAGATGGCGAGAAGTATTGCAGAGGTATTGTGTTTCGATTAGCTGACTTGAACGCGGTTGAATAAGAGAGGTAGAAGGCGGAACTGAGTTCCGCCTTTTTGCATACTTTTTTACCTTAATTCCACATATTCCTTTTGAAAAACAATTTTAGGAGGAAGATAAAATGAACAAAAAAGTAAAATTAGTAATCACAGATTTAGACGGTACACTATACTCATGGGAGAATTATTTTGTTCCAGCATTTGAGGCATTAGTTGACAGCCTGGTTGATTACTTGTCTTTTGTTTGCACTGTCAGCAAAGATGAGGTAAAAGAGGAGTTTCGTCAGCTTCATGTGGGATCAGGAGAAATGGAAGAAATCAGAAATGCAATTAAACAATTGCCATTGCTACATCAAAGATTTACAGATATGGAGGATTTCAAAGATGCTGTAGAGAATGCTATAAAGGCATTTCAGGCAGTGCAAAAGGAAAAATTGAAACTTTATCCAGGTGTAAAAGAAACATTGCAAGAACTTACAGAGCAAGGTGTGAGAGTTGTAGCATTCACAGAATCTTCTAGTGGAGCTGCTATGCGAAAACTGCACCATCTTGGCATCTATAACTATTTCACTGAAATCTATCATGCTGTAGGTGTGCGAGGGAGTTTTGGTCCGAAATGTTCTATAATGAGACAATTGCAAACAAAAAAGCCTGATTATAAGGCTCTGCTTTACATTTGCGCCAATGAAGATGTATTGCCATCCGAGACAATATATATTGGCGATAGCATGACAAAGGATATTCTTATGGCGTCAGAGGCGGAAATTACTTCTATTAGGGTGAATGCAGAGTATGTATGCGATGAAACTTATCAAAATTTGCTGAAAATTTCATCTTGGAGCCGCGCAGATTTCAATCACGATATGGTGCTAAAGCGTCGTATAGAACGACGAGCAATCAGACCGGATCACATTGTTAGTGATTTTAGAAAGGTTGCTGACATTGTACTCCAAAAATACCGTAACAAAGAATTAGCGCAAACAGTTTGGAATATTTTTGAGCATGATGAGCTTCAAAAGAGGTGGTATTCGGCTAGTGACATAGCCTACAATTTATCAATAAAGGTGGTTGATGTGGCACATATACTGAATGCACTTTATCTTGATGGTTTATTGAGATGCGAAAATCAGTATAATTGTGCTGATTGTGGCAGTTATATTGGAATCACTCGTATTTCTTGCTTTCCAGACAGCAACACAAAGGAAGTATGCTCCTGCTGTGGGCGTGAGGTAGATTTAGGGGTGATCTGTGATAGGTTTTCATGGAATGTGTATGCAAAGAAATAATTTTACTAAAGCGAAAGGCGGAACTGAGTTCCGTTCTTTTTTATGAAATTTTTCATATTGGTTTAAAATAAATTTTAGGAGGATTTATCGCATGAGTCAAGTTCAAAATGAAGTGTCGCAAGTGGAGATTTTAGAGTTTTACGTGGTGTCAGGTGTATATAAAGCCTATTTTGCATTTGAAAGTCAGCAACACGTAAGTGCTGTGGTCAGACAAAATAGCGCCCATTACGTATCTGTGGGGTCTGCGGTCAAAGGAGATCGCAAACGTATAGCTTTAACTGACGCGCAAATAACAGCGTTTAAAGAGTTTGTCAAAATGGAAAATTAAGGAGCATGCTAGCAATAGCTGCTTCTTTTTGTATGCTTTCCCTGCAAAAATACTTGGTCTTGCATCTTCGTTTAAAATAAGCATATTAAAAATAAACGTTAAAGAAAGAATTGGTGAGTTATGAAGGAATTAAATCGTAAGACAGGTTGTCATAAAGTAGTTATTACCGGTGGCCCATGCGCTGGAAAGAGCACTGGTCTGGCAACCATAGAGCAAGAATTAACGGAGAGAGGATTTAAAGTTTTTGTATTAGAGGAGTTGGCAACTATATTAATTAATTCGGGGGCAGCCCCTTCGGTAATAGGGAACGAAGCTTTTCAAGAGCTACTTATCTCATTAGGTTCAGAAAGGGAGAAGGCGTATAAGGAGATTGCAGAAAATTATACCAAAGAGTATGGGAAGCCAGTTGTAATTTTGCTTGATCGAGGGATTTTAGATGGGAAGGCTTTTATGGATGACGAGATGTTCGAACGTGTCTGGGGGAAGCTTAGTGAAAGCATTGTAGAGGTTAGAGATGAGTATGATGCTGTCATTCATCTAACGACTGCTGCTAAGGGGGCTGAAGAGTTTTATACATTGGAAAACAATTCCGCTCGCACAGAGACAATAGAAGAGGCCATTCTTAATGACGATGCTATTTTAGAGGCATGGATGGGGCACCCGCATTTGCGAATTGTGGAGAATATGGAAGATGGAGTGCCAATCACATTTGAACAGAAGATAGACCATCTTTTAAGGGAGATTTTTTCACTGTTAGGAGAGCCTGAACCATTGGAGATAGAAAGAAAATACCTAATCGATAGACCTCCGCAGAAAGTGTTAGATGGATTAAAGGCTGTGAAGACAAGCATTGTACAAACGTATCTCAAATCTAGCGACCCAGACATGGAAAGACGTATTAGGCAGCGTGGAAGCGTTAAAGAAGGGTTTAGCTACTACTATACAGAAAAATCTCCAACAGAAGATCCTGCTATAAGAGTAGAGAGAGAAGAAAAAATAGCTGTTTCCAAGTATGTAGCCCTTATGATTGAGGCGGATCCAGCGACCAAGCAAATCAAGAAGGATCGATATTGCTTTGCATATAAGGGGAAATATTTCGAGTTGGATATCTATGACAGTGAAAACTCTTTTTGGAATGAAAAGGCTATCTTGGAGGTTGAGCTATCATCTGCAGAGGATACTATTGTCATCCCAGAAGAGCTTTTAACTAATGAGGTGGTAGATGTAACAGACGACAAAAAATATAGGAACTATGAGATTGCTAAGTTCCTGAACTGGAAGGTGAAAACATGGATTTTAGGCCAATAACAGATTTAGCAGATGATGAAATACAAGAAGTTGTTAGAATCATAGAAGGCGAAAAAGCAAAGATCTTGAATATTAGTCGTGATAAAGAGCGAGACTCAATCACTTTAGTGATTTCTAATATATGGGGAGAAAAAGGCGAAGAGCTAGAGGAAATAGCAGATAACTATGTGATGGATTACGATGAACTGACATGCAATGAAGTATATGATCACAAAGCGGCAGAAAACAAGTGGAAGTATCAGCAGTGGTTATTAGCGAAAGGCTGTAATTTGCGCCTAAAAGACAATCCATTTTTCAAGAAATAACTTGTAGCGCTAATCAAGCCCTGTGGTAAAATAGCATAAATGATTAATGAGGGGGAGTTATTATGGCGCTAATTGGGAAAAATGGAGCATCAATTAGTTTTGAGTCTAGTGAGCTAATTGAAGAGTTAATGAAAGATATTGCGGAATTTGGAGAGACGCATATGCTTGCGGTGTGGTTAAGGAAAATCCAGGAACACGAGGTAGAGGTTGTTACAAATTATGATCATATGGTAGAGGCGAGTCCAATCGAGGCGAGTGAAATTGGAGAGGATGAGCGTATTGTATTTATGACAGCAAGTGCATTAATGATAAAGCTGAAAGAACAAGATAATATAGTGTAACGAAGTGTAATAAAAATGATAAATAAATTCGAAACAGTCAAAAAAAAAGAAATGACTTTGGCTAGGAAGAAAAAAGATCTTTATTGTATGTTGTAGAAGAGGGCGATTGCTCTCTTTTTTTTGCATATTAAATAAAAAAGGAGATTGCAAAAATGGAGGATAAAAACACAAATACATTAACATTGGTTATATTATTTATTGCGCTAGGAAGTGTGTGGGCGACCCTATTCGAGAAGGCACCAGATGTGAACATTATAGAGATAATTGTCGATTCGCGAGATCTAATTCTGATATTCGGAGGCGGTGTGTCTCTTGTTGGGGCATTAGTAGCAGGTATAGGAATGTTTAGGGAACGAATGCTACTGATTAGAAGCGGATTGAGTCTTGTTGTGGCATGGCTGCTCCCGATGGTTGCATTAATGGTCATTCAGATGGTTGTGTAAGGAGTGGAACTCAGTTCCGATTGAGCAATGCATACGGACAGACTTTTCCTTATAAAAAACCACATATTGTTGTTGATAAAATAATATTAGGAGGACAATAAAATGGATTTATGGGTTTCGGGCGAAAAAAGTAAGTTTGAGGTCGAGTATTTGGATAAGCACTGCGCAGCGTTTGAGCGGATGTATTACTTTCCAGTCACATACAAACGGAAGAGTGATGAAACTGTAGTGTTCACGCTTGGAGATGCAAATATTGCATTCGCGGTAACGGATTGTATATTATGTAGTGCTAGTTTTGCAAAAATGTTGTTTTGGACCGCAATGTCTGAATGGTCAAGAGCAATCATTTGTAAAGCAAAGAGAAAGCAAAAGCGAGGGATTTGTATTCGGCGGGATAGGTATGGCAAATTTACATTTTCCGATGGCTTGAAGTCGCTTACATTTTCTAACATTGATGATTTGGGCGGTTATTTGTTTGAGACGAGCGACAACAATGATATTGGAAGGGAAATGAGCGAATGGCTGCATGAGGAGTTTGATATTTTTCTAAAGGAGAAAGGTCCTTTTGGTGCGGAATATCCATTGCAAGTGGTTCATGAAGCATGGATTCGTGCTTGTAAAAATGGTTGTCGAGCTGTAATATTTAAGACTTTTGTCGAAGAAAACTATGAGTTAGTAAAGTAATAAAGGGGCGGTTTTTGCCTCTTTTTTTTTGCATGTCGAAATAAACTTCCGTGCAAAAATATAGTTTTTTTCAAAAGTGTTAAACTATGTGCAAGCAAGAAGAAAAGTTTTACATATTAAAGAAAAACAATGGGAGGAAGTTATGGCAGGTAAAAAATATTACGCAGTAAGAAAAGGGGTAAATCCAGGGATTTATAATACGTGGGACGAATGCTCTAGTCAAGTCACAGGAGTGGCAGGGGCGGAATTCAAAGGGTTTCTATCGCTAGAGGATGCTCAAAAATTTATGAATGGAGTACCAGGGAAGATTTCGAAGACTTCAAGGCCAGTCCCTAAAAAGAAAGCTGTTAAGGCGGAGGTGCCTACAGGTTATCTTGAGGCTTATGTGGATGGTAGTTATAATGGCAGCTCCAAGTGTTATGGCTATGGAGTGGCAATTGTGCAAGATGGAAAGTCGGTTCAAGAATTTGTCGGTGGAGGAGTTGATTCAGAGGGCATGAGAAATGTTACTGGGGAGATTCATGGAGCTCTCAAAGCAATGCAGTACGCTTTAGAAGAGAAAAAGAAGGGTATTATTGTTTACTACGATTACAAAGGTGTTAGAGAGTGGGCGCTTGGCGATTGGAAAGCAAACAAGGATGGAACAAAGGCTTATGCGGCAACTTGTAAAGATATGATGAAAAAAATTGATGTGCGATTTGTAAAGGTAAAGGCGCACTCTGGGGATGAATTTAATGATTTGGCAGATCGATTAGCTAAAATCGGAGCGAGGGTGGAGTAGAATGACATTATTAAAAGTAAATAATTATGTATACATTAACGAAGCTGCGGTAATTGGCATTAACGTTGAAAAGGACAAAGAGGCGCAGGAAGAAAAACACGACGTTTTACTTTGGGTTCAAGGGAATGAGGATCCCATCCGCCTATACACTAGTGATGATGAAAATCAGTGTGTTCGCCAATTAGATGCAATCGCGGCTTATATTGCAAAAAGTAGCCCAGGTGTTGTCAACTTGTGCTCTAAAGGCTTTTGGGCTGATGAATTATATAGAAGATAAGTGAAGGAGGAAGGAAAATGGTATGGTGTATATGATGGAGATGAGCTTGTGAAGTTATTAGGGGCGAGAGTGGATTGCCATAATTGCAAGAGGCGGTTTACGGCAACAGTAGAAAATATAATGATCGCCTACAGCAAGGTAGGTTAAAGTGATAAGGAGAGAGCAAATGAGTGTAACAGATGCAAGGATAGAAAGAATAGAACGTGTATATTTCAGACTTGAGAGGCTGGAGTGGAAAGATGTAGGGCATGTGTTATCTGCCTTGATAGGAGGATCATATGAAGATTGTTATAGGCATCGTAGATTTAACGCGTGTGAAGCGCACCATAAGCTAATGGCGAAGATTTCGCAAAAGGGCTATTATTCACGCAGAGGCAGGCTGCTAATTAATAATCTTTCCGAGTGGGAGCAGATAAGGATAAATTATGCGTTGAATTATTATAGCAAGATAGGAGCTTGTTATTCAAAGAAAAATATTCCGCTTTCGCCTCTGATACATATGACGTATGAGGGCTGGCGCGATTATTGGCTGAAGGCTTGTGCTGTGAAAGGGGTGTATAATTTTGACGTAGAGCATATCTACAGATTAATTATGAAAAGAGAGTCCATTGATTTTTCTGATTTAGCGGCACAAAAAATTGATGCAAATACTGAATGGTGTTGCTGCTTTGATGGAGAAAACTTCGATGGAGAGTACGAATCGAGAGAAAAGGCGATTGAGGCGTTAGAGGAAGCAAATGAATTTGAGTGTAAGCAATTTGGATTTGTAGGTACTATCGAGCGCCCAAACATGAGTTTTTGTAGCAATGAAGAAGCCATTATAGAAAGCATCATAGATGGATTGGCAGATGAGGTAGGAGAGAGAGCAGATGATTTTGAGGTGGATATCGAAGATGAGCGAGACTTAGCAAGGCGAATTACTGAAACGGTAAAACTATGGATCAAAGAGCGGAACATCAAGCCAAATGCGTATATGGTGGTCAATATAGAACAGGTGGAACTAAAAAGTTATAAATAAGCTCACTGTTGTTCGTGACTGTCAAGATTCTTGCATATTAAAGTAAATATAATTTAAGGAGAAAAAGAGAATGATAGAAATTACAAATGAATTAACTAAACTACTAAACGAGAATAGAGGCGCGCCGCTTATTCCAGTTGCAGAGCAGAGCTTTGAGGTGGAGGCATTCGTTGGGCTCGTGGGCAAGCTAACAAAAGTATCGCTAGATCGATACATTGTGTATGATGACAAGGTCTATTTAGAGTCCAATTTGCAGGAACTGTATGACGATTACTATAACATGCATGATGAGAGCTTTGATTCTAACGCCTCAGACGAGGACATTAACAGAACGATCCGATTCTTGTTTGCCTCTCAATGGAAGACTGCAATAGCTTGCTATATGGAGCCGTATGGAAACGTTTAAGATCCTTGTTGTTGGTACACGAACTTTTGAGAACTATAACAAACTTCAACTGATCTTAGATTTCTTACTAAAACACAAGCAGGATCGTGAGATTGAGATCGTGTCTGGCGGGGCAATGGGTGCAGACTCTCTTGCCGAGCGCTACGCAATGGATCGGGGTTACAAGTTAAAGGTTTTTCAAGCAAATTGGGATTTTTTCGGGAAAATGGCAGGTGCTGTTCGAAATCAGCAAATGCGAGATTACATTGGTACAGAAAACTGTGCTTGTGTCGCATTTTGGGACGGAGAGTCTCGAGGCACTAGTGAAAATTTTGCAGATCTAAAGAAAAGAAATATTCAAACAGTGATTTTCAATTACAAGGACGGGCGATTGCTCAAACTATAGACTGAGATAAGAACTTCTGTTCATTTTCCCTAAAATCTCACATATTATTTTTGAAATTCAAATATAAAGGAGAGACAAAATGAAAAAAGAGTTAGAGAGTTGCAAAGGATTAGGTTTTTCGAAAGATGCACTAGGGGTAATACAAAATGCTTTAGAAGATGGATTTTCGCCTGAGCAGATGGAGATTGTAGCAAATGCCTGCTTTCGTCCATGCAAAACAAGTGATGTTATCAAAATGAACGCTCTATACCACGCGATAAAGAGTGGAGTAGATGAAGATGTGATGGCTGCTATGTCAGAGAATCCAGAGGAGTTTGCCGCAAATGAGGTGTGCAAGCGCCTTGGCTTTACAGGCGAAGATGAGAAGTCTTCTATAATTCGTTACTTTTCTAAATCTTAGAAACAAGAGGAAGAGCTAAAAGCTCTTTCTTTTTTTTGTTCGTTGAAAGACGGATTTTGGAACTCAGTTCCTAATTCACTGACTAAGATGGGATTGGAGTATCGAATATACTTAAGTTTGGCTCTAAAACAATAGCAAACGTGTAAATACAAGCCTCTGTATTGCTTTCGCAATCATTAAAAACGGCGCAATTGTGAGACTATTCAAAAGCCACAACTCTGAACACGTGGAATAGACAGATAATTCAAACACAAAGAATTAAAAACCCACCAATTCGACTCTGTATTTCTACAAAATAGCTTCCGTGCAAAAATCTGATATAATTTGCTTATGATATAATACATTTAACAGTTGAGCGAGGGACTTTCGGAACGACAAAATCCTCCTAAGATTCAGTCGTTGAAATCACTTGCAAATCTGTACTCCTAAATTTTTCAATATATAGGTAGTAGGATCGAAATACTGCTGCCAGCGGTCAAAAACGACCATAGAGAAGAGCGAGGCTAATAAGCTTCGCTTTTTTACGTGTTTGGAACTGAGTTCCAAAAGAGGGTCACTAACCAGTAGCCTTACAGGGATAAGATTTGATAGGTGCGGATGCTTGGATGATAGCGAGAGTATGTATTCTTTTTTCTAATGCAACAAAGCATGTGAAATTTTACATATTAATAAAGATAGATAATAGAAAGGAAATTTCAAATGAAGAAAATAACAAAAATTATTAGCCGCTTACTGATCATGGCGATGGTTACGTCTGTTAGTATGATAGGGGTGGCAAAAGAGGAAAAGGTATCAGGGAGAGATATAGGAGAGCATGTTGATATTGTAGTAAATATGGAGGCGTCTAATTCGAGTACATGGTTTCCAGTAATTGAGGACAATGTATTGGTAGAAGGGCATAAGCCTTTAGAGGAAGGCTTTTTGATTCAGATGAATCTAAATTGGTCAATTCCAGACGATGTAATCGTAAATGAGGGTGATTATTTCGATATTCAGTTGCCAAGTGAATATTTTAGCTATGATTTTGAGGTCAGTGGAGGTGAAGACACCCATCCAGATAACCCAGATTCATCAGTGTATAAGGAGTTATATAAAAGCGGTGTATTGCTTGGCTTTTGGACAATTACGAATAACGAGTCAATGAAATTTGTAGCCCATAGTAACATTACCGATCTTTTATCAAGAAATGGAGGATTTGGCGCATATGGTCGAGTAAGCGATGTAGACGTAAAAGAGGTGACATTTCCTTTGGAGTTTGGAGACATTACCCCAGGAGATGTTACAATTACAAATCCAGACATTAAAGATCCTGACGAGATAGCTCCAATTTTTCCAGGAGCTGGTCACACGGGAACAAAGCCAGAGCTTCACAAATGGGGGCGATTAACATGGCAATCAAACAAAATCATGTGGAGTATAAATTTCGGACTTGAGTTGTACGCTGAGATTATGGACTATAACAATATTGATTCTGTAGCGCCACGAGACAACATAGTTATCTACGACGAAGTAGAAGGAACACAGTATTTTGAGAGTATTTCGGCAAGTACAGTGCTATACAGGCCTTTAGGGGAAGAAGGCGGCATGAGTATGATTTATGGGTCTGGCGACAAACTCACAATTGAACGATCAGATCAAGCAGATTCTGAAACAAAAGATGAATGGAAACAACGCATTTCAAGCAGCGAGACGCCTTTGCTTGGACTTAGTAGTGACAAACAAATGGCGATTGTGAACCTAGGCGATATTGGAAGCAATGGGTTGGTGTATGGTGAGAATAACGAGGATATTGAAGCAAAGCTTAGAGCCTCAAACGCCTACTCAGAAGAGGAGCTTATTGTTATGATGAAGGCAATTGGGTATGATACGCCAAGTTATACAATTGGAGATCAAACATTTGCCATTGACTCATGGGGGAATGGTCATGTCATCTCATACGCTCTTGATTTACTGACTGTTGTTGAGCCAGGGAAGATATATACAAACAATGTTTATGCTGAGGGCACTAGTAAAAATCACACATCGACAGCATCTATAAAGGTGGCAAATGCGGATGGGTATGTGGATGCAACAAATGAAGGAAAAGTAAGGCTTGTAAAGGCAGATGCTGAAACCGAAGAATTGATTAGTGGTGCAGAGTTTTCGCTCGAAAAAAAGGAAGGTGAGGATTGGGTTCCTTACGAGAGAAAGGGTGAATTAGTAAATGGCACAACGGATTCGAATGGAGAAATTGTATTTACTAAGCTAGACGAGGGCACATATAGACTAGTAGAAGCAAAGGCTGCCGAGGGATATGATTTAGAGTCATTAAAGCTCTACAAACAACCGATTGGCTTTGATGAAGCCTTGACGGTAAAAGACTATACAAATCCTAGCAATGAATTTACTATTGATTATAGCGAGCTGGTAAGCAGTCTATTTGTGTTTTTAGCGACAAACAACAAAGAGGAGCCAAGCTTGCCAACACTGCCAGAACTAGAAGAAGAAGAGTATGAGGTTGGAGAGATACCCTCAATTCCAACACTGCCAGAGCTTGAAGAAGGAGAGGGAGAAGTTGGGGAAATCCCATCAATCCCAACGCTTCCAGAACTAGAAGATGAAGAGTATGAGGTTGGGGAAATCCCCTCAATTCCAACACTTCCAGAGCTTGAGGAGGGTGAAGGAGAGGTAGGCGAGATTCCTAGCTTGCCAACACTGCCAGAGTTAGAGGAGGGTGAAGGGGAGGTAGGAGATATTCCTAGCTTGCCTATATTACCAGAACTAGAAGATGAAGAGCACGGAGTGGGAGAAATCCCCTCAATCCCAACGCTTCCAGAGGTGGATGGGGATGAAGTTCAAGTAGGAGATATTCCAGATGGTCAGCAAGAGGTAAGACCTGATACGGATGCAGAAGAATTCTTAGAGGAAGAGTCGGACCTGGGATCCGAAGATGCGAAGAATACTGAGCAAATTGAGACTTTGCAAACTGGAGACTCAAGTATGATTTACTTATATATAGTGGCAATGATAGCATTATTGTTTACACTAGGCTTTATATTAAAAAGAGAAAATCTCTAATAAGAAAGAGGGCGAGAGCTCTCTTTTTTGTCGTTCAATGGTTGTACAGCTTCTAAAAAAACTACACTATGAAAATATTCCCTTTGCACTGTGAATTTCAACATATTAAAGACAAATACAGAAAAGAGGGAAATGGATGAAAAAGGAAACATCATATAAGGATTCGGGGTAAGGCTTTCGAACGTTCACAAACAGACACTTGAAAATGATTAATCAAGTAGCGGATGTGTACAGTTCGCTACAAGAAAAGGAAAGAAAATGAAAAATAGAATAAAGACAATTTTTAAAAAGGGCACTGCGTGTGCCTTAGCTGTGGCCACAGTTTTGTCAGCGGGTATTGGAGGCTCGTTGGTAGAGGCGAGCATGAGAAGTACAACGACTAGTATAACAATACAATATGAGCATTTAGGACTTCCAGAGGGTCACAATATAACAGAGCAGCCAGCGGAAGAGTTGGCAGAGCCAGGAGTTCCAACAACGCCAAATTATAGCACTGGCGATATTGTAGAAGTCAATGAAAAGACTTTCTATTTTGAAGGGTGGTCTTTGTTAGAGCAGCCAATCGAACAACCGGAGGATCATTTTGATTTTACGCAAGCGGTAACTTCAGACGAATTAATATTTGGGCATTGGAAAGAAATAACACCAGGCCTTGAAGTTGCAAAAATTGTAAAGCCAGAAGCTTATAGAGGTGAAGTGGTTACTTATGAGGTGGTGATAACAAATGCTGGAAAGGCAGAGTATTCAAACACAGTTGTTGCTGATACTCTTATTGATTTTGATACGGTGGAAAATCTAGTTGTATCAAACGGGACTGAGGGCATATTATATGAAATAATCGGACGCGACCTTGTAATTACAGAGGTTGTCAATCCTGGTGATGTAATTACAATCAATTATGATTACACAATCCCAAGCGATGCTGAAGTGACAAGCGTTATAGCAAATACGATTGAGGTTTCCGCTACATACTTAGATAAGCACGAGCCGTTGATGGAAGACTCTGAGGCTAGAGTGACTGTTTTGCCAGATGCGATAATGACAGTTCAAAAGACATCTAATAAAGAGTCTTTGCCTGCGGGAAGTGATGTTACTTATACAATAAAAGTAACGAATGAGAGCGCTACTGATATTGACGAAGTGGTGATTTCTGATCCTGTTTTAGCTAGTGCTGATATTACAGCAGTTGTTGAAGATGCAGAGGGCGAGTACATCACTCACAAAAGAGGTAGAAATGTGCAGCTTTGTAATGGATGCGGAGCTGATATTACTGGCTTTGCAGAGGAGCATATTAGAGAGCAAGTAATGGCAGGCGTTTTTGCGTGTGGTGGATGGCATTCATCAGTAATTCACGATACAATCACACTCCATGAACCTATAGAGGCAAGTGGGTACGCTACAGTTACTTACAAATACACGCAAAAAGATTTAGGTGTATTTACCAACACTGCTAGCGTAGCGGCTACAAATCCACTTGTAAAAGGCAGTGAATTGGCAGGAACAGATTCGGTAGATGTAGAATTTGTAAAGCCAGCATCATTTACAGTGAAAAAGACGGCAGAAAAAGATGCATACATGCTTGGCGATGAGGCGTCATATACAGTAACGATAACAAATGATGGCGGGTTTGACTTAGCAGATGTTTTAGTTACAGACAAGGCTTTTCCAAATGCGGCTGATATGGTCGTGTTAGTGAATGGGGAAGAGATAGATGTTACAGTAGAAGGGAATGCTTTTACAATACCTTCAATCTTGATGGGAGAAGCGGCAGTGATCACTTACAAATACGCACACGATAAGGCAGGAGAGTTTGTGAGTGCAACACAAGCAGAGGTGTTAGATCCAAATAATGACAGCTTAACACTGATTGAAATGGGCGATGTTACAACTATATTTCATGATGATATCGCAATCACGGTGGATAAAGAGGCAAGTGTGAAGGAAGCAATGAGTGGTTCGCCTGTTGGATATACAGTAACAGTTGAGAATCATAGCGATGTTGAGATTTCTAGCGTTTTTGTAGACGACACAATTCCTTTTAAATTAGATGGGGTGTCGTTAAACTCAACAGAGCGAGGCATCGTTCCATTTTCAACAGATACTGAGGGTAATCTTACGCTAGATAGTCTTTTAGCGAGAGAGGTTGTTACAATCAATTATGACCACGAACAATCCGAAGCAGGAGAGTTTGTAAATGCTGTTAAAGTAGAGGCGCCACACCCTACAGTTGATGGGATTATGCTTTCTGATGAAGCGAGCACTCGCGTAGCATTTGTGGATCCTGTAATTGCTGTATCAAAGATTGCAAAACAAGAGACAGTGTTAGTGGGAGAAAATGCAACATTTGAGATTGAGATTTTGGATGAAAATTTATTCAATGCTCACTCCATGACTGTGTCAGATCAAGCATTCATAAAAGCGACAAACATTGTTGTTAATGGTGCAAATTATTCATTGGATGGAGAGAATATGAGTCTAACTGATATTGAAAAGAGGGTTACAATCACTTATGACTATACTCAAGATACAGCAGGGTCTTACGAAAATACAGTGGATGTTGCTGCCAAATTTGGAACAGTAAGCGCAAAAGCGAATGGAAAAGCAACAATAAACTTTGTTGATGAGCCAATTATTGAAATTAAGAAGAGTTCAAATAAGACAGAAGCCACTGTGAATGAAATTGTGGAGTATCAGACGATAGTTGAAAATCCAAACGATGTAGCATTAGAAGGTGTAGAGGTTTTAGATGATTTATTTAAAACGGCAACAAATCTAAAAGTTTTAGTAGATGGGGAAGAGGTTGCGTTCACATTAAACGGAAGCACAGTCGTAATAGAGCAGGAGATTAAAGCGGGGGCTAAGGCGTTAATTTCGTTTGACGCAACAAGCAAGACGCCTCAAGCAGTAACTACAGCGGCGACTGTTACAGCGAAAAACCCATATATTCCAAGTAAGGAGCTGACAGATTCAGCAGAGACAACGGTTGTATTCCATTCACTAGAGGCATCAAGGGTTGATATGACAATGACTAGTGATGTGGCAGAAATGAAGGTTGGAGGTGTTGTAAAATACACAATCGCAATTGAAAACAAGAGTCCGAGAGCTCTTAATTCTGTAATGGTGTCAGGTGCGACATTTGCAATAGCCAAGAACTTAAAGCTTACATCGTCAACAGGCGAGATAGTGGAGTTTGAATTGAATGAAAGCCTTGTCTTAACTAAAGGGCTTTTGGGGGGTGAGGTTGTAACAATTACTTACGAGTACACACAGTTAGAAACAGGCATTTACGAAAGTGTTGCTGCTGTTGTAGCGAAAGATCCAATCAATTCAGACGTAGATCTTTTAGCAGAAGCTACTGCAGTTGTTTCATTCTATGATGAGGCAACATTGCCAGAGATGGGAGACAACGAGCATCAAGTAGGTGAGATTCCGACAGAGCCGACAGATCCAGAAGAGCCAAATGAGGGGGATCCAACGCTACCAGAGCTTGGAGATAATGAGCATCAGGTAGGAGATATTCCAGAGGTAGAAGCGCCGACAGGTCCAGAGGGAGAGGTACCGGATGAAGAGACAGGCGAAGAGACAGATGAGGTTCCAACAGCACCAGAGGGAGAAATACCTGACGGGGATGCTGGCGAGAACTCAACAGAGGATTCAACAGAAGAGGATGTCAAAGATGAATCAGTAGAAGAGGCAGGCATGATTGAAGCATTGCAAACAAGTGATTCAAGCCCTATTTACTTATACATTGCAATAATGACCTTATTATTATTTGTCGCAGGATTTATTTTGAAGATAAAGAGGGTTTAACCAAAAAGGAGAGCGAAAGCTCTCTTTTTCTGTCCCTGTAAGAACTTTGTGTTTTGGAACTGAGTTCCGAGATTTTCTTTTCACTGTTTTCCCATATTACCTCCGAAAAGAAAAATTAGGAGGAATGGAAAAATGATGAAGGAAATAATCAAAGAATTAATTGTGAATGTGCAAGGTGGGAATTTTACAGAAGAGGATAAAAGTGATATACTAGAATTATTAGAGCGCAGCTTCAATAATTGTATCAATTATGTGGTTGCAGTGAACCGTATGGAGGTAAGAATACCCTTCTTACGAGCAACTTGTGAGGGAGAAGATCTAAGAGAGAAGATTATGAATTTGGACTCAAAGAGAAGAAGTGCTCACGAGGCGGCTATTGTTGGAGCGAGGGTAATTAATCGCTATGCGGCCATGTTTGAAATGAGTGCGCCATTCAAGGGAGACGTTGAGAATCGCTATGAAGTTGCTGATTTTTGCTTTCTCGTAGTGGAAGACTTGTTTGAAAACAGAGAAGGTGCTAGACCTATCAATTTTAAAAAGGCTGGAGGGCTGTAGTAATGAATATCACAAAAAGAACGAATCCGTTAGGGTTTACGACAACGACTTTTGAAACAGAGAGTCACATCTGCAAAAAATTTGCTGGAGAGGATTTTATTGATTACAAATTCACTAGTAAAAAGAAACCTCATATAACGCCTGATGTGGTGTATCAAGGTCAAGGCACGCTACAATTTGATTTTAATATTCAGTTGAGCGTTGATGAGATAGCGGAAATGAACGATGCAGTCAAAGAAATGGTTGATTTCGTAGCTGAGGTGGAAGAAAGAGAGAGAGTTGGTGTATAAGCCACCTCTCTTTTTTTGGAACTGAGTTCCAATCTTCTAAAACCTGACATATTCTCCTTGAAAATAAATTTTAGGAGGAAGAAAAATATGAAAATTAGTGAAAAAATGAATGAAATCAATTTAGAGACGTTGGCAGGGTTAATTGATATGCCAGAAGAGGATGGTGCTTACTCTATATCTGATAACACACATGAAGAAACAGATTATAAGGCTATTTTAGATTGGAAGAATAAAGATGCGTCAGAGCTTAATAAAATGCCAACACCTGTGGATTTAACTACAAGTGATGCGGTGCCTACAGAGAAAGTGGCTGAATTTAGAGCAATGACATTTGAAGAGAAGGCGCAGATCTTGCAATCATGCCGCTGCTGTTATTGCCTGTATAACTGCAATGTCTGTGGCGATGTTGAGGCAGATGCTTGCTCTCATCATGAATGCTACGAGGGTGTGGCTGCGGCAATGCACTCAACTGGAACGTTTGCCGAGCTAGAAAGAGGAGAGTTGCTTATAGACGAAGATGCGCTTATAGCAATGCCAGACTATCTTTTGCAGAACTTTTTAGTAGGCGTAGAGGTGGGTGATGCAGAAAATTTCTTGAGCGAGGAATGCTTTGAGTGTGAAGGAGACGGAAGCTTTGTCTTGCGAGCTCAAAAAGAGGAGCTTGCAACCTTTTACGTAAAAGATGGCATTATTTGTCGAAAGTTGGCGATGTAGTACTTAGTGGATGAAAATAACCTAAAGTCATTGGTTTGTGAGATGTTCGGAACTCAGTTCCGTATCACGAGATGGTTAATTTATTTTTGAAAGATGGAGCAAAAGCTCTGTCTTTTTTTTTGATATATGATTAGGGGTGGAGTTCAACTCCGCTTCTTTGTTTCGTAATATCCGCCATATTGATTTTGAAGGTGAAATTTCAGGAGGTGTAAAAGATGAAAGATGTTAGCGAAATGAGTGTAAACGAAATTAAAAACAAATTGTGGCATTTATCCGAAGGAAGGATGGTGGGCGTAGACTCAGAAGCTTTAAGAAGTGAGCTGTATAGACGTACAGGTGCACTTCTGGGTTATCATGAGCACGAATACAAGAATGAGGACCAGGCTTGCGAATGCTGGAAATGTGAGTACGCGATTCTTTGTGTTCACAAAGATGCTTTTAGGAGATTGCCAAAAACAGTTGGTGGTCTTGGAGCTTGCCCTAAGCTAGCATGATGAAGAGAGAGCGCGTAAGCTCTCTTTTTTTACCAATTTTTCATATTACCACTGAAAATAAATTTTAGGAGGAAGAAAGATGAAATCAAAAAAGAAAGTGGATTACGAGGCGAGAAAAGATGCTGTGAAGCAGCTTGTGAAGCAATGCGAGGTGTTTGAAGAAGATTTGGAAAACAGCATAGAGCGCTTGAAGTTTATCAGTATGTTTTGTGATAGCTATAGCGATAGAAACTTCGAACTTATTGAATCGCAGTGTAGAGGTGCGCGATGTGTGGGCTCATTTAATTTTTGGAAAGAAAAGGGCTATTCAGTAAACAAGGGAGAGAAAGGTATTAAGATCCTTGTTCCAGCTCCATTTATGGTTATTGATGTAGATGGAGAGAAGAAACCATATAGCACGGCTACAAAGGAAGAGCGCCAAAGAGCTAAGGATGGAGAACTGAATACAACATCTGTGATGGCTTTCAAAACGGGCAATGTATTTGATATCAGTCAAACCAACTATCCGAGAGAGAGCTACCCACAAGCATTCTTTTTAGGAGAGGATGATGATCGCATTACACCTATTATCGAGGGATTGATTGAGTATGTGTCGGAGGAATTAGGTTATGACACAGATACCGAGTCGGATCACGGATTTGGGCTTCGGGGCACTTGCAATAACTACACAAAGGAGTTGTCAGTAAATAAGCTGTACAAAGGAGCGTCTTGCGTCTCTACTCTTACTCATGAGATTGGTCATGCTGTGATGAATCATAGGATGGAGCAAAATCTGTACAAAAAAGAGTCGGAGGCGGACATCTTTGGAATTATTCTAACTTACGCACTTGGCGTTGACGTGATTGAGACAAGAAAAATACACTTCAAAGATCATTATAGTGCGTGGAAGGGGATGAATAAGGATTTAAAGACTCCATCAGTGTTTACAGCTGCGTATAAAGCGGTGAAGGAAGTGTTGCCAGTAATCGAACAATACGTTCCGATTCAGAGGTTATTTGACTTTGACGAGGAAGAGCAAAAGGTTTCATAGAACTAGACGAGGCGAAAGCTTCGTCTCTTTTTTTTGACCATCTCTAGTTTTGCATATTAATAGTGAAAAAGAGGAAAGAGAGTGTGTTGGATGTATTATTTATTGGTTGTGGCGCTTATATTGGTGCTGTGTGCATGGTATGCATATCGAAAACGAAAAGGTCGATTAAAAGAGGATGAGTTGAGTATTATGCAGAGGGATGCGATTACAGGGCTAATCTCGACAGGGTACTTTAAGGAGCTTGTGGAAAGAAAAATCAATTCAGCGGGCGAGGGGGAGTACGAACTGCTCTCTATTGATATTGATCGCATGAGGGCGATTGTAAAGAGATATGGAGAGGAGAAGGGCGATGTAGTAGTTATTGAGACGGCTAATGGTCTTTCGGAGATTTTTGGATCAACAAAGGCTCTTATTGCAAAGGCTACTGGTGAGCGATTTTATGTTTTAAATAGCAAAAAGCGAAAAGTAGATATGAAGGTGGAGTTGGAGAAAATAATTCCTCGCCTGCGAAAGGTGCTAGATGAGTCTTTTGATTTTAGCTTTTCAGTCGGTGCTTGTGAGATAGAAAAGGGAGTAGATGTTGCAGATGCTATGGAAAATGCAGATCTCGCCAAAGAAAAAGGTGCCGAGGTTTGCAAAATCACGCTGTATGAATTTGACGAGGCGATGAGAGCAGCGACAGATTTAGCCGAAGAGGTGATATTTCGAGCCAAAAAAGGATTTGAGGATAATGAGTTTGAGGCGTGGTATCAACCTAAAATAGATTTGATTACATTGAAAATGTGCGGAATTGAAGCCTTGGTTCGTTGGATTCCCAAGGATGGAAGCCAAATGCTTTATCCAGACATGTTTATTCCTGTTTTTGAGAAAACGAATTATATTGTCGATTTAGATTTGTACGTCTTTGAAGAAGTATGCAAGTTTATCAGCAAAAACTTCAAAACTTTTCATATACCAGTGATATCTACTAATATATCATCAGCAACACTACTAGATGATGATTTCGTGACAAGGGTTAGAGATATAACATATCGCTACTTTGTCTCACCATCGCGTATTGAGCTAGAGCTAACCGAGGGGGCTTTGCAAGAAGGCGTGGGCGTCAATGAAAAAATCCGTGTTTTAAAAGAGATGGGGTTTGGAATCGCAATTGATGATTTTGGCGCAGAGTATTCTTCGCTGAATCGGCTAACGCAATTTGACGTTGATACCTTGAAACTAGATAAGAAGTTTTTAAGCGGATCAACAGAAAAAGAGGTGCGTGATGGGGTTATTATCATTGATAATGTAGTTCGCATGGCGAAAGGATTAGGTTTTAAGGTTGTTTGTGAGGGCGTCGAGACTTATGATCACGTCTCGCTGCTACAGCAATTAGGATGCGACACTGCACAGGGTTATTGTTTTTCAAAACCTGTAAATGCTGGAGATATGAAAGAGCTTTTGAGAAACTCTGAAATATCGTGCTGCAAAGAATAGTAGAAAGCGGAACTGAGTTCCGTTTTTTTTCTTTGAGAAAACCTACATATTGTTTTCGATAAAATAAATTTTAGGAGGAACAAGATATGAGAATATTTGTAGATAATGGAGCGGCGCTAACAGAGGTCGTGGATAATATAGGAGTGGCTATTGCATTGCTTGTGGCTGTGATGTTTGCTTTATGGTGGGTGTTACTAGAGCAAAAGAAAGAGGATGCAAAAATTGCAATGGGGTTGCTTGGAATTGTATTTGCAATTGCGGTGATCATTGTTGCAATGGTGATGATTCAATTAGCGTTCTTTGTTGATCCAGCGGCGCACAAGGTTGATGACGTTGCGGTTCTCTTTATACAAACAATTGCGATTTTTAGCGCTTGCCTATTGGCAGTTGGGGTGCTAAAGGTGGCGCTCATAAGATACGCATAGAAGAGGGAAACCTCTTCTTTTTTTTGGGGGCTATTTGTCATATTTTTAGTGAATAAAAAATCTTAGGAGGAAGAAAGAATGAAAACAAAAGAACATTTAAAAAAGTGTAGTCGAGAAAGTATTTTTGAAAGAAAGGTGAGATCTGTAAGAATGATTGATTCACTTAGTGTTACGTCATTACTTATACATGACCCAGAAGAGCTTGACCTTGCAACTGTATGGCAAATATCAGTAAATTTTAATCCAGATGAGGTATTTGGATTGAGCACGAATGAGTCTGGTGATCATATTAGTTTATTTGCCTCTTATGAGGGAGAGGATGCTGTAATGTTCATCACATATCATAATGGAGATGTGTATGGAGATGATTATGATATAGAGGTTGAGCTTACGCAGTCTCAAAAAACGGAGCTTAAATTAGCTCTATCGAGAGGGGAATCCCTTGATTTGCTCAAGGAGTATCAAGCAACAGGCTATACACCAAAACAAATTGTGCAAATGCAGTCAGCCTTCGTGGACTTGCAGACAAAGTATAACAAATTGCTTCGCGATACATCACCAACAGCTGTTCTAAGGGTAGGTAAAGTTGAGCGAGTGTTAAGAAAAGACTACCATGTTAAGGCTTATATACAAATAGGAGATGAGCATGGGATGAAAGTATGCGCAATCACAAATTTGCGACTTTTGGAACTGAGTTCCATGTTGGCATTAGATGTGGTTTCTGCGATAGGCGCCTTGGGATACAACAGACCAAAAGGGAATACGGCCCCCATCTTTCTTGACGGGTTTGCGAATAATCAGGGAGTGATTCTTGATAGCATCTCTCGAGCATATGCAGTTGAAAAGGATGGAGAGTCTGCATTCATTACAATTCAAATATTGGATGAGCACATGTATGGGTCAGCACTCACAGAGGCATCCATCATGAACGTTGCTATTCATTGCGATACAACGGAAAAAATTAATGCAGTAATTGATTACTTTGAAAAGCAGATAAAAGATAGAGTTGAAGGCGCTTGTATGAGCTACGACAAATCGGACATTGGCATAATCGAGATTTATCAAAATGGAAAGGACTCACTAAAAGAAATTCACTTTGACGCACTAGAATGTTTTAACTAGAGAGAGCTCACGCTCTCTTTTTTTTGTCCCTATAAAGGCCTTTGATCTCGGGAACTCAGTTCCTTTTCCTGAAAATCCTCCATATTGTTCTTGAAAATAAATCTTTAGGAGGATTGAATGATGAGAAAATTAATGGACGCGATGGTGTTTAACGCTACTACGGAGGCTGCAAAGGGGTTGGTTCTTTACAGAGGGGAGTTTGTCCACTGGAGCAAGATACTAGGTGTTTAAATTGATTCATTTTGAGCGAGGCTGAGGCTTTGCTCTTTTTTTTTACAATTTTCCATATTATTCTTGAAAATAAATCTTTAGGAGGATTGAAAAATGAATAACGAGAGAAACTTGTTACAGATGATGTTTGAACATCAAAGATGGGAAGAACTGATTGAAAAGGCGGACGAAAAAAAGATCCCTCAAGCTGTTCTAAAAGAACTTTGCAAGCCAAGCACAAGAGCTTACTTGTACGAAAGGATTGTAACTAAGAATTACGAGGTTGCGCCAGCTCACCTAGCCCAAATTCCAAAAGATAAGCCAGGAGAGTTTAGAGAAGTTCATGTGAATGAAGATGTGGATCGATTGGTTTTAACGCTAATCAATGATTGCCTTTTTGAGCTTTTTCCTCATTATGTTCATAAAAATTGTACATCGTATCAAAAAGGGTTAAGCTGTCAAAAGACAGTACAAGCAATGGCGAAAAAGATTGCGGAACTGAGTTCCAATAATTTAGGCTACAAAGCAGACTTGACAAAGTATTTTGACAGTGTAAACAGAGACGTGATTTTTGGCATTTTTGATCGCATGGAGGACGAATTAGGCATAGAGCGTGGTTCGGATCCAGCAATCGCTATATTAAGAACGTATTACAACACAGACCTACTATTTGACCTAGATGGCAATCTAGTAACGCATTACGGCAGCCTTAAACAAGGTTGTGCTGTTGCAAGTTTCCTTTCTAACGCTGTTTTATACGATGTGGATGAAGAGCTAAGCAACATGGATGGAATTGAATATTGCCGTTATTCAGACGACCTACTTATTTTAGGGGAGAGTGCTGATGAGGCAAAAGAGATTCTAGAAGCGAGACTAGCTGAGTATGGATTGTCACTAAATCCTAAAAAGGTTGAAGCGCTTACAAAAGACAAGTGGTTTAAATTTTTAGGGTTTAGCATTAAGAATGATATGATTACGCTATCTGCTGGAAGGGTGAAAAAATTCCAAAAAGCTGTAGTGGATCGCACAATCAACAATCCAAGAATAACAGAGGCGCAAGCAAAAAGAAATCTAATTAAATTTCTCTACGAAGGGGAATATAATTGGGGCTCTAGTTGTCTTAGCACAATTAACTGCAAGAAAGACATTGAGCAAATGAATTTATTTGTAATGGACTGTCTTCGCGCGGTGAAGGTGCGAGAGATGAAAGGTAAGAAAGGGAAAATCTCTATCTCAAAAATAGGAGGGTTGGGAACGGTAGACAATATGGAGTCTGCGACAATCCTTAGAGGAAAAGGCTCAAATGTTGCGAGAAATCGCAAGCTGACTGAAAAAGTGATCAAAAATTACTTAACAGTTGGTTGTTTGCATAATGCCATCACAATTAACAAGGCGGTATTTGAGGCTTGTGTGAGAGGAATTTAAGAGCCTATGCTATGGGAAGCAAATGATTGGCAATGTGTTTTAATTTATTTCAGATCAGGGCTGCTTCCATCACCCTCCCTCCTAGGAGGCGGACAGAAGCTGCCCTGATCTTCCAATGATCAGACTATAGAAATCCCAAAAAAAACACTGAGTAATCAAAAAAGTCAGCACGGACAAAGGCGACAAGGCTAAATATCTTTAATGCCGTCCCTTCTTCCCTGCTTTAGCTGGAGACCTCTCCAGCTCCTGCAGGCAGGAAGGGGCGTTATATGAACATACTATAGAGATGTGCCGTTTAGATGAATCGCCTTGAATTATTTTTGCTTATGCGAGCAGTGAAGTGTTAAATATTCGCTTTAACAATATGACGCCTGCATCGTGGAGCCCTGGATCCATCCAGGGAGCCACGGCTCATGCGTCATCTATATGAATGTACTATAGAAATGCATTGAAATATCAGACCTTCACGAAATTATACGGTGTGTCCCATTTGAGCACTTAACTCTTAATGCTCAAGGATCCAGGAGCTCATACTGACCCCCGGGATCCTTTCGCGCTCATTTCCGATAACAGCATCATAGATGCCTATATCGGAAATAACCTAGAGGATAAAGAAAGACACTGCAAGAGCAGAGTGCTTACCATTACACAGCACAGTGTGAAGCTAGATGAGTAATTATTTACTAAACATCTCTTTCTAGATTTAGTCCAGTATGCACTACTGGATTAAATCCATCAGAGATGTCGATATGATCAAAATATAGAAATGTGCCAAATTACTATTTTGCTTCAAATTCACCGCACAGTGAGATGGGTGGAGGGAAAGTGTTTAGATTACCGTCGTCTCACGAAGGATTATCCAGAACCATCTGGATACGCCTCAGCTCTTCGACGGTATGCATGACTAAAATATAGAAATGTGCCGTATTTTCCGCCACTATCAAACAATAAACACTACACAGTGTGAGATTAGGCAGAGGTAATTATTTAAGAGATGGATGAGGATGTTCTAGGTCCACAGATTCCCAGTCTGGGACCTGCCTCGTCCTCATCCCTCTATATGAGAAAATTAGAGAAATGTGTCATTTACAAAAGTCAATCTCAATCGTTGTACAGCGACAATTTAAGTGGGCAATTACTTTACTTGTGCAGCCCGTTTGGACGGGGTACAGGACTACCCTCCTGTACCCCGTATCGCACGGGCTGCTCCGATGACTAAAATATAGAAATGTGCCATATTGCCAGCTTAGATAAAAGAAAGGAGACAAAAACTATGAATATATATGAAATGGCATTAAATGCCGCAAAAGAAGGAAAAAAAGTTACTGTTGATCTAAAAGAAAAAACTTTAAAGGTGGGAAAGGTTGTCTTGATTGAGAAAGGAGTCGCAAAAAAAGATTCCTTGTTGATTGATTTGGATATAGCTACCTCACCTTGGGAAGACGTGGAGATTCTATACGCGAACTACAAACGATCAATGCCATCTGCAAAAGAGATTAATTCTTACTTTACTGCAGTATCAGTCGATGAGCTGTCGCTTGAAGAAATGGTACATGGAGAAAAAAGAGGAGTTGCCAGAGTGAGGCTAGAGGCATATATATTATGCGCTGCCTTAGCTGGATTCCTGAAGTGGAAGAATGAAAAGCATTGGTTCTGGAAAGGACCAGATGAAGATCTAGTGGTGTTGAAAGAGTGGGTAACAGTTTAGTTATTTTTTTAAGGGAGCTTAGGCTCTCTTTTTTTTGGAACTGAGTTCCAGAATTCTTTTAAGCTGAATTCCTCATATTACTTTTGAAAATAAATCAAATTTTAGGAGGAATTAATAATGAGAAAAGAAATGAGAGCAAAGGAATTATCAAAGGCAGGAGTGGACACATCGAAGCATTTTTGTGTTGACCTATCAAACGTACCAAGTGGATCAAGCGTGACAGTTCAAATGAATGGAGTTGACTACACTTTATCAGAGAGCGATGCAAGAGTTCAAAAAGCGATTATTGACAGAGGATATGTGTTTAATCGCAAAACGGATGGTAGATTTATTACTGCTAAGACATTCCAGATGTTAGAAAATGGATGGAGTGAAAGTGTGCGTAAAAATTACAGCCATTCTTATCAGTTTAGCATGATGAAGGATGAGTTTGAGCGTCTATACCGCATGAAGCTAGAGAGAGATAACTCATTCAAGTCACTTTCAAGATTCTTCACTAGTGACGTGCTAGTCAACACAATGGCTGACACAATTTATAGAGCGGAGAGATGGTTCAAGCATGAAATGAGAAAGGCTACTTCTGAGCATTCTGATGCGGTTGAAAAGGCAAAGACAAGCAAGAGAAGAAAAGCGGTAAAGCCTTTTAAGGGAGTGGCCGTAACAACAAAAACAAGCTGGACAACATACTATGACAACTTCACTGCATTTGAGGCAGAAGTACTAGCGCCTATGAAAAATGTGTTGCGCGCAACAAGATGTTGCGAAAGCACTGATTATTTAGAGTTGATTCTGTCAATCAAAAACTTTACCAAAGTTATGGTGATTTTGCCAGACGCGACAACAAAGAGTCAGGAATGGAGAGATGCTTTTAAGGGTCGAGGAGCTTACACTACATTGCTAAACATCATTAAGTTCCACGGAGTTAGAATTGGGGATCTTGATTTAGAGCAAGGCGTTTCATATGTAGAAACATATGCTTATAACGAGCTTTGGAGATACCAAGAGCTTTTACTTGATGTTATAGAGGCAAATGACTTCAAGTTGACTTATTAATTTTTCATTACAAGAGAGCTTAGGCTCTCTTTTTTTTGTACATTAAAAACTAAGGGATTGGTACCTGGTTGTCAAAACTTCCGTGCAAAAATACGACTTCTTCTCTTGCGTATTACAATAGATAAAACTAAAAATGAGCAAAAGAGAGGTGAGAAAATTGAAAGATTCAATCAGAACTGAAATAATAGAGGATGTAAAAGGAGCTGTGGGTCGCGACAGACCAATATACTTTGCTGTACTGTACGGCTCTCAAAACTACAACCTAGACACCGAAGATTCGGATTACGATGTCTATGCAGTGGTGGGACTTACGCTCTCAGAGGCAATTTACCAGGGGCATATATCGAAAGAGGTTAAATACAAGCACGGATCAATAATGGTGAAGGATATTGTATCATTTTCGAAACAACTGTTAAAGTCTTCGCACAACGCGCTAGAGGTGGTATTTGCACTAAAAAATCCGCTCATAATCAATATGTATGGCAACGCTATGCGGGAGCTAGGAAGCACTCAAGGTCTTCAGTTCGAAAAAATCGACCAGGAGAGACTTCTAAAAGGGATGATTAAAGACTGTGAGGCTAATTTAAGGCAGGTAAGATCCATGCAAAGCAAGGGGATTGATGACATTAAGATGCGAAAGGCAAGTGTTAAAGTGCTTCGTCTTCATTATCTAGTCCAGGCTGTTCTAGCAGGGAAGTCTATTGAGGGGTCAATGCGACTACCGGATGAAATCGCAAACAAATGGAGAGGTGTTAAAAATGGCACGATTCCATCGGAGGAGTTTATTGTGGAGGTGGATGCTATAGAAAAATCACTACCAATAATGGAAAAAGAGGTGTTTGTGCGAGAATTTAAGGTAAGGTCTGATATTGGGGAGGCTATTGTAAACTTAACGGTTGCCATTATCGCCAATTCGGGAGGAGCAAAGGATTATCTAATATAAAAAATCACAAGAAGAGCCTTGCGACATCCGTTGCGGGCTCTTTATTTTGGAACTCAGTTCCGTTTTTGCACTTGCTATTCAACATATTCTTTTTGAAAATAAAATTTAGGAGGAGAAAGATGCGAACAAAAGATAAGTTAATCTCGATGGAGGATGTTGCAACACTCATGCAGTACCTGTATATGGACGAAGATAACTCAATAACCATAAAAAACATTATGAATGTACCACTGAAGATTCAGATGGATGATAATTTTTTAATCATGGTGACAAATCTAAATTATCCAGACCTTGCGCCAATGAATCAGTCCGATATAACAATGGGCGCGTGGATAAATATCATTGAGTGGATGAAAGAACAGCCACACACGGGGACGTATAGTGGTGCCAAGTTTACCTCGTACTGGGATGAGGTTTGGACAATCACTCGTACACAACTAAGCCTTAATCGAAACCTTTAAAAGAAACTGCAGTTTGCACTGCAGTTTTTTTTGGGAACTCAGTTCCGTTTTTTCTTCCAACTCTTAATTTTTCTACATATTAAAACCAAAACAAGAAAAGAGGAAAAGAATTATGGTAGATCAATTATTAGGAATGGCGCCAATCGCGGCAGGAGTGGTAGCAACAGGAGGACTGATAGCTGCGGGGTATGTCAAAGCACCACCAGACACAGCTTATATCATCTCAGGATTAAGAAAAGAAAATAAGGTATTAATTGGAAGAGCTGGAATTAAAGTCCCATTTTTCGAGAGATTGGATTATTTGAGCTTGAAATTAATTCCATTGGACGTAAAAACTAGTTCTGCAGTGCCTACATCGGATTGCATTGATATTTACGTAGATGCAAACGTAAATGTAAAGGTGGATACAGATCCAGAGTTAATTAAGGTTGCAGCAAAGAATTTTTTAAATAAGGATCTAAGTGAGATTGGTCAAATTGTTCAAGAGGTGTTAATGGGGAACATTCGAGAGATTGTGTGCGCCATGAGCTTGCGAGAGCTGATAGGAGGTCAACAGAAATTCTCTGAAGAGGTAATTAAAAATGTAGTACCAGACCTTAAAAACATGGGGCTATCACTTGTAAACTTCAATGTGCAAGGATTTCATGACGAAAAAGGTATTATTGAAAATCTGGGAATTGACAACATTTCTCAAATTCAAAAAGGCGCAGCGATTGCAAAAGCGCAAGCTGAGAAAGAGGTAGAGATTGCTAAAGCTGAGGCTCAAAAAGAGTCGAACGATGCTAGAGTGGCAGCTGAAACAGAAATTGCAATGAAGAACAATGATCTTTCAATTAAGCAAGCCGAGTTGAAAAAGAATTCTGACACCAAAAAGGCAGAGGCAGACGCGGCCTATGCAATTCAAGAAGAAGAGCAAAGAAAAGTAATCGAGGTTGCTACCGCAAATGCGAATCTGGCAAGACAAGAAAAAGAGCTTGAATTAAAGGAGCGAAATGTTGCCATCAAAAAGCAAGAGCTGGATGCAGAGATTCGAACAAAAGCGGAAGCTGAAAAACACGCCATTGAGAAGAAAGCAGAGGCTGACCGATACAAGAGAGAGATGGAGGCGGAAGCTACATTGCTAGAGCAACAAAAAGCAGCAGAGGCAGAGGCGTATGCCGCAGTTAAGGAGGCAGAAGCTACAAAGGCAAATGCAGAGGCGGAAAGATTTGCAAGGGAAGAAGAGGCAAAAGCTATACGAGCGATGGGTCTTGCGGAAGCTGAGGCAATTCAAGCGAAAGGAGAAGCTGAGGCTCAGGCGGTTCTAAAAAAAGCAGAGGCGATGAAAGAGTACGGCGAGGCGGCTACAAAACAAATGGAGCTAGAGGCTATAAAAGTGATTGCAGAGCAACTTCCTAAGATGGCAGCAGCGATTGGAGAAGGGTATGGAAATGTAGACTCAATCATGATGTATGGCGGAGATAGTGCGCAACTTGGCGAAAACATCACCAAAACAATTAGTCAGGTGTCTAGCGGATTAAAGGATAGCATGGGAATTGACCTCTCAAGTGTGATTGCAGGGTTTATAGGTGGTAAGATGGGGGCAAGTAATAGCCCAGTTGTTGTAGAGAGCGATGCGGCGCCAGTCGATATATCCGCAATTTTAGAAAAAATAAGTCCAAATGTGTCTCCTAGCGAGATAGTGGAGTAGGAAATAGAGGTGGGGCGCGATGCCCTGCCTGTTTTTTTTGCAGTACCAAATGTTTGTTCGATTGACGGAACTAGTGCAATCCTTTATAATTTTGTTGTGAATTTGCGCTAATTCACAAGAAAGATGACTAAGAAATGTATAATGATGCTTCAATAAACAGTTAATTTTTTTATTGAGTTGAAATATTCATATTATTGATGAGGACAAAATAAAGGAGGAATGAAAGATGTTAGAGGATATTAAAAAAATGTACCCAGACGCATGGGTAGAGTTAGCTGAAATTGACGCTGTAAATGGAATAACATTGGGGTATCGATTTGTATTTGATGATGAAGAGGGATTTGAAGTTCCTTGTGCTGGAATATTTTCAAGACAGGGATTATTGGATCACATTAAGGCATCAGTTGAAAAACAACGTTTAGTTATGAAGAAACTAAGCGAGCTAAACACATGGGAAGCTGCCATGAAGGCTGTGTTTCCTAAGATGGTTTTATCAGAAAGCAATGACCATCACAAGGTAAAGAAGGACATGGAAAATCTTCCATACAGCTTTATCTATGGGCTTTCAGTTAATGGAGAAGAAGTGCTTCTTTCTCAAGAGTGCTTAGACTCTCTAGGTGTTGACATTGACGAGCTGCACGATGCGGCGATGAACAACGTCGGAGAGCCAGAGATTATAGGCTTGAAAGACAGCTTAGAAGATGAAGAGAGCTTTGATTTAATCTCATCGCTTTATCCAGAGGCGGGAGACATTCTTCACTTTGTGACAAACAAGCAAAGACAATATGGCACAGCCGCAATCCTTTCTGCGCAGGGGATTCAGTCATTGCTAAAAGCCTACCCAAATGGTTGTAAGTTGATCGCGAACGACATACACAGCTGGGTGGCATTTAAAGACATTGCGGAGTCAGACGCACTTGATCTAGTTAAAAACCTACTTCGCCAGAGCTCTGCTAGTGAGTTTATGGGTAATCACATTTTAACGCTTGATAAATCAGGGACAATATCTTTAACATAGAGAGCTTCGGCTCTCTTTTTTAATCCCCATAAAGCGTTCTTGCGCTCGCAGATTGGAACTCAGTTCCAAATTTTGCTGTTTCTACATATTCCTTCTGAAAATATAACTTTAGGAGGATATAAAATATGATGCAAGAGGTAGTAATGCCAGACAATGATATTTCTATTGAAGAAGCGCTAGATTATGGATACGATGGAGAAGGGCAGGTATTGCCACTAAAAGAACAAAGAGCGAAAGATCTTTGGGATGAGGGTTTAGCCATCTATAAGCTCTACAATGATGGAGGAGAGGGAATGATAGATGACATCTCTGAAATTTCAGACCATGCAGAGCACGGAGGACTGTTTGGGGTAGAGAGAGAAGATTGGGAGCATTACTTAAATTAAAACACAAAAAAAGATGGGTGAAGAGCCCATCTTTTCTTGTTGAAGCAAACTCGCTATCTGCTTCATATATATTAAATAAAGGAAGTGTGCAAGGCTTTCGCCCTAGCACGTATGAAAAAAAATGCTGTAACAGTATTTCAACTGCTACACTTATAATATGAATAATTTCTCTTCACTTGCGCTCATTTTTGCGAAAAAATATACTTTTTTTCATATTTTTTTAAAAATGAAAGCATAGGAGGAAATTTTATGGAGTTTGAAGTGGCTGAGTATTTAGAAGATGTGGTGGATTTTGGAGGTATGCGAAAGAGAAAAGCAGATGCGTATTATCAAGAAGAGCACCAGCCAGACAGATTAGCGGACAAGAAGTAGAGCAATTGCTCCGCTTCTTTTTTTAGTACATTAGCATATTAACCTCGAATAATTAATTTAAGGAGGGTGTATGTATGCAATTACAATTATCAGAGAGAGAGACGGAGATTGTCTTAAGGAGAAAGATATGCTTTGCGCTGTTTTGCCAATTTGTGAGTGCTGCTGTGCTACTTTTTGGATTTATATGTGTGGCTGCGTGGGCGGATCAAAGACTGGCTTTAAGCGACTTGCCAGCACTTATAGCGCTTGCTACAACTGGATGGCTTGTGTCGTGTGTATTCAGAGCAAGCATAGGATATGAAATTGCGAAAAAGAGGCTGCTTCAGATGCGAATCAAACTATCAAGGAACGAAAAAAGAAGCGAGATAGTGTATTTTGAAGAGTATAGAAAGAGAGCTTAGGCTCTCTTTTTTGGAACTCAGTTCCAAATTCTAGAAATACTCACATATTATAAGTGAAAATAAATTTTAGGAGGAAGAAATAATGACAAAGTTAGAAACTAAGGCAGAGATTTTAAGATGCAGGCTAGAAAGTGCGACAGCAGGAAGTACTGTAGAAGAGATTGCAAGAGCGATGCCACAGGCTATGGCTGCCGCAGTCTATAAGAAAATGATAACAGAAGAGTTAGTACAGAGGCTAGTGAATATTGCAGAAGATATGGAAAAGTCAAACTGCTTTTTAAGGGAGGATGCTGTAAAGCTTGCTAGCTATATACAGTTTCATAGCGATGTGTTTTCTCTTGGCAAAAATGACCTTATTAAGCATGTAGAAAATTATATAGCGGTAGCTGATGAAAGCAGAGCTGTGGTTTCATTTTTAGGCATGGATGCAGATGGCTTAGCGGATTTTATTTGTGATGCCGATTCAGCTATTAGTTACTGGGGAGGACTTTCATGGGAAAAAAGATCAAGCTATGAGTTGGTTGATCTATTGAAAAAGGGTCATTCTATCAATGTTATCTCTGATGATGACGAACACGGAAGTTTTTCTATGAAAGAATTAGATGAGGCCCTTGAGAAGGCAAAGGTCGAAATGAGTCATAATTGCGCAATTGATAATTACGACGCTGAATTACTAGACTATATCATCCAAGTTGCAGCATTTGGAGATCTGATCTATGGTTAAAATCAAGTTTTAGTATTAGAGATAAAAGCGAGGGCAATCCTCGCTTTTTCTCATATTAGCATCGATAGTAAATAAGAAGGGGGTGTGTAAGTATATGAGTAAAGAAGGTTTGAAAGAGCGACTAGGCGTGGCGATTGGATCAGCATCACCAGAAGAAGTAGTGAAAGCGCTACCAGAGAGCGTGTTGGCTGTTGCGTACAAAACGGCAGAAGCAAAGCTAGCGATTCGTGAAAAAGAAGAGCTAAAGACAAAACAATATTTGAGATTGAAGGGGTATGTGTAGGTACAAAGCGAGGTTCAAGCCTTGCTTTTTGCATATTAAAAATAAAAGGATGAAAAATATGCAAGATAGTTATTACAGCACGGAGCTTGGCAGCATCTATCAAGGAGACTGCCTGGAAGTTATGAATGGGATAGAAGATAACAGTGTCGATATGGTGCTTTGTGACTTGCCTTACGGAATCACGAAGTGTAAATGGGATACAGTGATACCGTTCGAGCCTTTGTGGGAGCAGTACAATAGAGTCGTGAAAAAAAATGGGGCTATTGTTTTGTTTGGAACGGAGCCATTTTCTAGTACATTGAGGGCAAGTAATATTAAAAACTATAAATACGACTGGGTTTGGGACAAAGTGAAAGGTGTAGGTTATTTCAATGCAAAGCGCCAACCTATGAGAAATCATGAGTTGATCAGCGTCTTTTATAGGAAGCAACCAACCTATAATCCTCAGATGACAAGTGGTCACGCATTAAAGAAATCAAAGAAGAAAAAGGAATCTAATACGGAGGTATACGGAAAAAATAGTCGAGATCACGAATATTGTTCAACTAAACGATATCCCAAAAGTATTCAAATTTTTTCCACAGATACACAAAGATATTCCTTTCACCCTACCCAGAAACCACTTGCCTTAATAGAATATCTAATTAAGACCTATAGCAATGAAGGTGATTTGGTGCTAGATAACACAGCAGGAAGCTTTACGACTTGCTTAGGAGCAGAAAATTTAAACAGAAGATGGATTGGGATAGAAAAAGAAGAGAAATATTGCAAAATCGGAAGAGCAAGGCTATCCAATCATCAAAAATTGGAACTCAGTTCCAGAAATTGTTAAGAAATTTTGTTGATTCGCGATCAAGCAGACTAAAATTTCGCATATTAAAGAAGTGAGAAATATTAGAACTCACACAATATTGTTTTTCTAAGCCAACCGCGTGTTAAAGACGGGGATTGCCTCTACCAGAGGAATCTTTAGCAAGAACAGAAAACGGAGAAAGGAATTATTTTATGAGAAAAATTACAGTAACGGAAGCGTTAAACGAATTGAAGTTGCAAGATTCAAAAATCAGAAAAAAAGTGGAGTCTGGTACATTTGTGGCAGCAAGAAAGACGACAGATACTCTTGTCAATGCGAAAACTGTTAAAGCGTTTAAAGCAAACGCGACCTCTACCTACGACTCAATTGCAGCGTTAATTAAAAATCGAATGGATCTAAAGGCCAAAATTATTGCCTCAAATGCAAACACGGAGGTTTCAATCGGGAATCAAAAAATGTCAGTAGCGGAAGTCATCGATTACAAGCAGAGTATTTCTTACAAAGAAGACCTCTTAGATGAATTGAAGCAGCAATACAGCCTTGCGGAAAAGGTAGTGGCAAGCGAAAATAAAAAGAGCGACAAAAGCTTGAACGAGATTCTTAAAACACTAGCATGTGGTGGAAAAGAGGGTGATTCAGCAAATCAAATCGACTCCATCGTGGCCGCGCACAATAAAGCAAATCAACATATACTAGAGGATCCCCTAGGGATTTTGGAAGTGATTCGAAAGCTAGAAGATGAAATTGATGAGTTTAGAAGTAACGTAGATACAGCCTTAGCGGTATCAAACGCAGTAACTACAATCGAATTGGAGTGGTAGTATAGATTCCTTGTAATTGTTGCGAAAAACTGTAAAGCTGTGACCTCTCTTTGCAAGGTTATGCAAAGTAAAATAAAACATTATAAAGAGGTGTGCCATCGAATGAGGCATCAACAAGGATCAATCATTGCGTCAACACACCATAAAGAAGGATAACGCTTAACAATCAGTATTTAATACTTAGCGATTAACCTTTAATGCTTAAAATGTATAAAAGTCACTACTCAAGATTTAGCTTTTGACAAAATCCTAGAGTTAGTTTTTTAGCTATTCACAGCAGCTACGGTTTATACTAGGCTGCAGCAATTGCAATTGATCATAGATATGGAGAATGGAACTCAGTTCCGTTCTCTTTTTTTGAATTTAGGGTTAAATGTTACGCTTCAATGCATTGATTTTGGCATATTAAAAATAAAAAGAGAGGTTTACACATGGAACACAAAAAAATCATCAGAGAGATTACAGAAAGGGAGCTTCCATTCAAGCCTATATATTTCCTTATAGACGACGCGCTCACGTTAGAAGAGTTGAAATCGCAAGGCCATTTGTTTAGTAATTACGGATGCCTAAAATTGACGGTGTTTGAAAGTTACGACCAAGTTGTCCGCTATCTTTACCAATCCGAGGCTTTCGTTTTTTGGGACGACTTGCTAAGGCTTATCAAGCGTATCGACTCAGATACCTACGTGCAACTATTTAGGAGAGAGCAGAAGCGTCACCTATATCTATGCGACGTAAATGGAAATTCGATCTATGACAAGGTGTTATTCAGAGAAATCATGAAATATCACTTAACACGCCCTATCCTTTTTGATTGGGTTTTCGAGGAGTGGTCAAAAATCCGAAAAAACTCGATGCTTGTTAAAGAGTCCTTTGCGGGAGCTAAGCCTCTTGTTAGCGAAGATAGATGGAAGAGAATCGCTCAATTCACATGGGGAATCCAAAAGGCAAAAGCTAGGGGCGCAAAGAAAGAGCTTAGCGTTGAAGCTGTTCCATATAGCGAACATTTCGATGAAGAAAACGCGGACTTGCTAGTTGGAGATATCAGCTATGCAAGAGCAAAGAGGAGTTCGTCACTAAAAAGAGTATTGAAAAACCCATACTCAAGTTGTCGAAAGAGAAATGGCGAAGAACAAAAAGAAAAGCGCTTACGACTAAGAAGGCGTAGACGACAAAAGCGAATGACTGAAAAGTGGGATCCTAGTTGGGAACTAAGAGAGGAGAAAGAAGTATGTTAGTTAAAATTAAATCACCAATTGGAAATATAAGCACAGAGCTTCCAGAGGAAGAAGTGGTAAAGTTGCTTCATCATGCATTAAGCGTTGCGCATCCGATTCCACACGAATGCAAGTGTGGAGGAAAATGTCACTCTAAAAAGGAGGTTGATGAGAAAAAGCAATATGGTACGAGGAAAGAGGTGCTCCATGATAAGCCCTCAAACAGTCCTATAGATGTCGATGGAGGCGAGCGTATGAATTCTGGGTTTTTGCTTGTCGAATGCGAGCATTGTGGAGAGCGAAAAGCATTCTCATCCAAAATCCCTCTATATAATTATACATGTTCGCATTGCCAAGAGGTAACAAGACTTACTGATATGTACATGGTCTACCCTTCTTGTGAATGCGGTAGAAGATATCACTATCGCACAAACATCCAGGCAGACGTGTTCGAATTCACTTGCATGAATTGTGAAAATCTTATGGACATGTTTTATAATAAAAAAAGGGGTTATTTTCAGAACTAAAAATAGGAAAAGGGGCGTATAGCTCCTTTTTTTTGTTGAAACAACGCTCTCCGTGCAAAAAAATATAGATTTTTTATTTATGTTAATCTATTATAAGAAAGGGGGAATACCTATTGAATACAGCAAAATATTGCTACACAAGTAGCAGTCACTCGATACGAAAAGAGGTGCTAAGCTCTTCAACAAAAGACGTGATTCATCCGATTTCTGTCAAAAAATTAGCAAAAACAACAAAGAGAGAGCTGTGGTATGTAAATGAGGCAGAGCGGTCAAAGGGTCTTGTTTCTATTAAAGATGTAGACCAGCATTGCGTTGAGACTAATTTGTTTATAGTTAGCCGAGCAAATGTAGAGAGAGGCGTTCATAGATTCTTTGAAGAAGAGCCAATTGCACCTTGGGAGCCAATCGAGTAGTATATTATAAGCATAAAGGAGTGTTTGTATGGAAAAAAATATTAATAAAAGAGATGAATTAGTTCAATCGGTCATGCTGATTGAGCAAAGTATTATTGAGTGCATGAAAATCAATGGAATCACAGATTTGCTAGATATAGGCGGTGGCTCTTGGACAATAATGCTTCGCCGAATGCTGCTGGCAAAAGAAGCCCTTGTGGAGAAGATTGAAAGGGAATATCCAGGACCGTTATCGTTGGATGAATTAGATAATGTTAGAGGGTGTCTTTTGTGGTTTATTGACGAGAAAGAGTGCCATAAATCAATGGTTCGAATTACAGAAATCAAAGAAACAGCAATCATTATTAAGGACGAGCGGGGAGGAAGAGTAAGCTCTGCTACAGCTTTTGGAGTTTCCAGAAGTGGAAATGGCTACCAACGATTCTATCTGTATGAGCCAGAGGCATCTTGGGAGAGCGCATAGTCAAGAGGCGGAGTAATCCGTCTCTTTTTTTTTCATAGTTTGTCATATTACCTCTGAAAATAAATTTTAGGAGGACGAGAATATGGAAAAGTTAGAGAAAGTTAAAGATCTGTATAAGGGATTATATGGATGGGATCTAGAAATAAAAGCTGTGGGCGAAAGGGTTGTAAATAAAATGTCAGAGGTTGTGTTTTCTATTACAAATAATGATTCATTTCATTGCTTCATTCCAATCTTTAAGGCAGATAATGAAGAGGCGCTTGCATTGTTGCTTGATGAACTAGAATTATTTCCAGAGATACTAAATGACGAGGAGTCTCTATTGATGCTGTCTGAAGCACCAGACGAGATGCAATCATTTATTCTGGAGAAAGCATCTAGTTACGGAATTGATAGCATGGAGGTGAAGACGTCTGACTCAGATGAAACAGCTAGAGATTATGTAGCAAACCACAGAGTTACAAGGTCTGGGAGGGGTGAAATAGCTGCCGAAATCGCAGTATTCCAATTTAACTTCATCAATAATTCAAAAAAGTAGGAGGGCGAAAGCTCTCTTTTTTTACATATTAAAAATAAAAGGACGGTAAATTGGATGGAAAGATATAAGGTGTTATACACTTCGGGAGAAAAATTAAAACCTATGGTTGGATCTGTTGTGAAAGTAAGATTGAGAAACAACAAGGTAGAGTTAAGCAATCGAGTAGCTGGGGTAATTCACTTGTCAGCAAAAGAAGTGAAAAAGCTTGAACAGTGCTATATGAATGACCAGAAATTTGTAGATATTTTACTAATTAGGAGCACGTCGAGCGTGCATTATTTGCAAAAGGTAAAGAGCTCGTAGTTTGAAACCACATCCCCTAAAAAGCTTTTGTTTTGAATTTTTGACTTCCGTGCAAAAACACACGGATTTCGAGTTTCTTCTATAATAATATAAAACACACAAAGGAGAAAAAAATGAGCGTATTTTTACTGAAGAGATCAGGAGAGATTGGGATAGGAGAGGATAGAGCGATGGTTGTATTAGCTGAGAATGAAGAGAGAGCTAGAGAGGTCGCGGCCCAAAAGTCAAAATTATTTCAATCATCATGGGTGACGGTGGTGCTGATGAGCAAGAAAGAGCAGGTTGTATTAACCTCGAAATAGAATTTTGGAACTGAGTTCCAAAAAAAAGAGAGCCGAAAGGCTCTTTTTTAGTTGAGTGGATGGCACATTGATGCTACTAGCTTTGCATTAAATGAGGGGACTGACCCTCGAACACTGGGGCGGTCTAGCCGATCCTTATACTTTAAATAGTCTAAAAAGGCATAAATGTTAATTAGTATGAGATGGCCAGACTGTATGTAAGAGTAATCGTTATATCTGCCCAATTCAATTTCTTTTTTAAACCCAGCAAGCTTTTCCTTCATAGATCGAGGAGAGGCTCCTATCTGCTCCGACAAATCTTGAAGGCTAACATAGCCTGCAAGCACAGTCTTTTTAGGGATAGTATTTGTTAGTTCCATAAATAACTCCTTTTATTTTTAATATGCTCAAAAAAAAGAGGCATATGCCCCTCTTTTCTTACAAATTTTTACCCATTCGAAGTAATAGCTTTGATAATGACGCTAGATCGCCGTCTTTGGAGCGATGCCCTGACATGCAAGCTGTATACACCCTTGGCTTTGATAAATTGTGGCGCTGATCACTAATATACTGTAGAGCCTCTTTTTTAGTTAGAAAGTATGCCACATTCGTATAGAATTCAGAGAAGTATAATCTTTCTATTGTAAGTGATGCTAATCCATTTTTTGACTCAAAGACAATCTCGCTACAATAGTCATCGTCTGTCTCATTGAAGTAGTCTTCGGCGCGGTCGCTATATACGTGATTCGACTTGATCCAATCAATAGCCGCAACCCTCATATCGTCGTGATTATCAAATCGCAGTTCAGTGATTTTCGAACACTCTTGATGAGTTCTTTTAGCGCGAGCATAAATAACAAACTCGATGGAGTCGATATCGCTCGAATCACAACACTCCCCATTTATAGATTTTCTACGCATGGTTTGCACAATGTGGAGAGGGTCTCTGGTTCCATGGATCTTTTCTTCGCTGCTAAATACATCTGAATACTGTTTTAAAAACATAGCCTCTTCTTCGGTTAGATTGATTGTAATTTGTTGTTTCATTTTCCTGTCCTCCTGAAATTTATTTTCAGGTATAATATGTAAAAAAGGAGATGAAAAAAGGCGGAACCGAGTTCCACCTTTGATTATATAACTTGCTCTTGGTCTTCTTCACCATCATTTAGCAATCCAGCTTCACGAGCCTGCATTCGTCGATCCACCTCATACAATAATTCTCTGTCTCGCTGATGAGATAAATTTGTCTTGTGTGTATATACCTCATCAGTTATTTTCGTGCTTGCATGACCAAGCCTTGCAGACATCGCACCAAGTGTAAACCCTTCCGCCATATAAAGACTGGTGTGGGTGTGCCTTAGCACATGAGTTGTAACTGTTTTGTGAGGGACTACCCTTTCAGAAACCTCTTTCAAGTATTTATTGTATGAATAATATTCAATATAGCCACCTTGCGCATTGTGAACAAATAATCTGTTCTTAATAGGCATCACTTTTCCATGATTTTTCATAAATACTCGAATATTTTGACAGATAACTTGAAGCCTTGGCTGAATCACTATTAGTCTCTTAGACGTATCCGTTTTAGCATCAGTTGTAATTTTGTTGACCATATCGTATGTTTTATCAATAGAGATATAGCCATTCTCAATATCAACATCCTTGTCATTCAAGGCTATCACTTCCCCTATTCGCATTCCCGAATGAACCATCAATTCCGTAATCAGTCTCCATTTCTCAACTTCCATAGAGTCGAGAACAAGCTTTAGCTCGTCTGGTTCTAAATATTTATGAAGCAGCTTTTCACGCTGAGACCTCTCCCTAAACTTAGATAATTTATCAACGCAGCGAGTATTGTCAATGTAGTCATTTGAGTACGCCCACCTTATCATAATTTTAAAACGCTTAATCCACTCATTCAAACTTGTTGCGTTTCGTCCGCTTTTTACAAGCTGTTCATTGATCCACCCTGCTTTTAAGTTGCTAACAACTGTATCGGCGCCCAGCAGTTGTATCATTAGTTTACATTCAAATCCATTTCTTCGATACGTAGTATCTTTCCAATTCATTTTGTTAATGGCAAGATATTTTTCAACTAGCTCACCTAATCGAATGTCATCAGAGGCGTTTCCATTTTTAATCGCTTGATTGATCTTTTCGCGCAAAATTTCACTCGCAATCTTTCTCTCCTTTTTTGTATCCTTTTCCATGATGACGGATACCTTCTTTTGCCTCAGTGTCATTGGATCAACATAGCGCTCAAAAGCGCGATACTTGCCCCTGTAATCTTCTACCCACATTTATCAAATCCTCCTAAAATAATTCATTGATAATATGTGTAAAAAATAATTCATTTTTGATTTTTTTTTGAAACTTTGCCCCACATTTGCCCCACATCTGTAATTGGGAGGTGTGAAAGGACGCGAAAACCCTTTAAAATAAGGGTTTTGCTTGTGTGGGTTCAAGTCCCATCTCCTGCATCAAGTATAAAATACGAAATATTACGTTTTCTTACGAAAACCTACGAAAAGCCTTGAATTTCAAGGCTTTTTTTAATACTGAGAAATATAAGTGATTCCAAGAACTTACGATAACTGCTTTTTGACAATACTAATAGCTTACTTGTGGAGCAGAGATTAAGTATCTGTAATAATTTGCTTTAACAGTTTCTAAATAAGGCTGTACGTATATAAAAGCAATTGCACATGTAGCAAAGCCTAATAAATACCATCCGATAAATGATAGCATCAATACAAAATATTCTGCTTTATGGCCACTCATCAATTCCTTGCTAGCAGAGATACATTCAAATGTTGACATATCTGGATTTTCTAATAGTATATAAAATGCTTGGCTATAAGAGATTCCTTTTATTATGCCTGGAATTATAAATAGTAAACTCCATAAAAAAACAAAAATCCCGATAACGATTCCTAGTAGTATTGCTTTAGGGAACAAACTAGAATTATTGAATAAATCCTCTACATTAGGTGTTTTTCCATACGTCATGCCTAGAAAAATATTAGCGAGGGCAAGCATACCTATACCATATAACAAAGTTCCAATCACGGTTGACGATACAGCCGATAGTAGTAGCGAAACAATTACCGTGCAAATAATCAAAGTAGACATATTCCCTTTCATCTGTTGCTTTGCGGTTTCTTTTAATTCAGTTCTATTCATAGAACTACCTCCTAACTTATTTGGAATTAACTTCCTTATATAATCAAAATAACATAATTATTTTGGTTATGCAATGTAATAATTTATTCAAAAAGACCCATATTAGCTTCTTTTTTTGATATACTAGGAGAGGAGACTAAAAGAAAGTCGAAATTAGGAGTTTGCTAGATTGTAAAAATATAAAATATAAGGATAAGATTATGGGAAATAAAATAGTTGTATTAGCGGAAAAACCATCAGTTGGAAGAGATATTGCAAGAGTTTTAAAGTGTAACAAAAAAATAGGGAATGGAGCACTAGAAGGTAGCCAATATATTGTGACATGGGCGTTAGGTCACTTGGTTGAATTAGCTCCTCCAGAAAAATATGACGAATCATGGAAAGAGTGGAAGATGGAGGTTCTACCCATGCTTCCAAAAGAATGGAAGCTACAGGTGATTGCCAAAACAGGGAAACAATTTCAGATGGTAAAGTCACAGTTGATGAGGAAAGATGTGACGTCGATAGTGATTGCGACAGACGCAGGGCGTGAAGGCGAGTTAGTCGCTAGGTGGATTCTTGAAAAAGCAGGTTGCAAAAAAGATGTGAAGCGTCTCTGGGTTTCATCGGTAACAGATAAAGCAATTAGAGAAGGTTTTTTGAAATTGAAAAATGGGAAAGAATATAATAACTTATACAGCGCAGCAAGAAGTAGAGCGAAGGCGGATTGGGCAGTAGGTATGAATGCAACAAGAGCATTAACGTGCAAATATAATGCACAGTTATCTTGTGGACGAGTACAGACGCCTACACTTCAAATGATAGCCATAAGAGAGGGAGAAATACGTAATTTCAGTCCTGAATCTTATTATGGTTGCACGCTTACAGCCAAGGGAAGTGATTTTCTGTGGCAAGATAAAAAAAGTGGAAGCATGAGAAGTTTTCAAAAGAGTAAGTTGGAAAATATCGTGGCTGAAATAAGTGGAGGGCAAGTTGTTGTAAAATCAGTGAACAAAAAGAATAAGACGACACAAGCACCACAGTTATATGATTTGACAGAGCTACAAAGAGAAGCAAATCAAAAATATGATTTATCAGCAAAGCATACACTAAATATTATGCAGAGATTATATGAGAGTCATAAGGTTTTGACTTACCCAAGGACGGATTCTAGATATTTAACTTCTGACATTATAGGAACGATAAAAGAGCGCTTAGAAGCTTGTAGTGTGGGTCCATATAGAATGCTTGCACAAACTGCGAAGAAAAACAGTTTAAAAGGGGAATTAAGCTTTGTAAATGATGCAAAAGTAAGTGATCATCATGCGATTATACCTACAGAAGGATATGTAGAACTAGAAAAGATGACAGTGGAAGAACGGAAAATTTATGACTTGGTAATTCGGAGATTTTTTGCAGTCCTTTATCCATCCTATGAATATGCCCAGACTTCTGTTGTATTAGAGGCAAAGGGTGAGCAATTTGTAGCGAGTAAAAATGTGACAAAGAATCTAGGTTGGAAAGCTGTGTATGAAAATAACGAAGAAAAAAGGGATGGAAACAGTTCGCTTTTAGAACTAAAAGAGGGAGAAGAAATCAAGATAGATGATGTGAAGCTAACAGAGGGGAAAACGAGCGCACCGTCTAGATTTACAGAGGCAACACTTCTTACTGCGATGGAAAATCCAATGAAATTTATGGAAAATGGTAACAAAGAAGATGTGAAAATATTAGGAGAAACAGGTGGGCTAGGAACTGTTGCTACAAGAGCTGATATTATTGAAAAACTATTCCATTCATTTTTAATAGAAGCAAAAGGAAAAGAAATTTCGATAACGGTAAAGGGAAAGCAACTATTAGAGTTAGTGCCGGTGGATTTGAAAAAGCCAGAGTTGACAGCATCATGGGAAAAGAAGTTGTCAATGATAGCAAAAGGGAAACTTGATGAGAGGGAGTTTAATAAAGAAATCAGTGAATATGCGAAGTTATTGACAGGAGAAGTGAAATCAGCGGCAGGAACATTCAAACATGATAATATTACAAGAACGAAATGCCCTGAATGTGGAAAATATCTGTTACTAGTAAAAGGTAAGAATAGTACGATGAAAACTTGTCAAGACCGCACCTGCGGATATAAAGAAACCATATCAAGAACTTCTAATGCAAGGTGTCCAAAGTGCCATAAGAAGTTAGAATTGTGGGGCAAGGGAGATGGGCAACAATTTGTTTGCAACACTTGTGGTCATAAAGAAAAATTAGATTCCTTTACAGAAAGAAGGAAAAAGGAAGGGAAAGGGGTTTCAAAGAAAGAAGTTGCAAAATATTTGAATAAACAAAACAAGGTAGAAGAGCCTATAAATTCAGCGTTTGCAGATGCGTTAAAGAACTTAAAATTATAAAAAAATTAAAAAGTTTAAAAAAATGTGAAAAAAGTGTTGACATTTGTTGAAAATCAGTAGTATAATAGCAAAGCGAGTTACGGAAACGCAGCTCGCAAACATGGGATCATAGCTCAGCTGGGAGAGCACCTGCCTTACAAGCAGGGGGTCACAGGTTCGAGCCCTGTTGGTCCCATTACACTGAAAAATGTGTATTCTGGCGGAATAGCTCAGTTGGCTAGAGCACACGGTTCATACCCGTGGTGTCGCTGGTTCAAATCCAGTTTCCGCTACTATAAGAACTAACCGAAAGGTTGGTTCTTTTTGCTATACAAGAGAAAGTTTAAGACAAACAGAGGAGGTTAAAATGGAGAACAATAGGTCAAGAGATGTTATTATGGCGATAGCAGGTGGGTATCTTGCGTACACAGGAGTTCAACTAGTATTAGGGGCTTTGGAACAAAAACAAGATAATTACATTCTTTTTATAGTTATTGGTGCAATCTTTATTGTGTTTGGAGGAACAGTTCTTTTTTTTAGAGCAAAGAAATTATTACAGATTCCAACAGTTGATGATAATACGCAAGAAGAAGTTGAAGAAGTGACTGGAACAGAAGAGGTGTCAGAAGCTAAAGAATTAGAAGCGAAAGCGAACGAGAGTGAAATAGAAGAGAAATAAGGATTTAGAAAGTCTAGGTGAGTATATGCGAGTAGGATTAGGTTATGATGTTCACAAGTTAGTTAAAGATAGAAAATTAATCATAGGAGGCATAGAAATACCTCATGATTACGGTTTGTTGGGGCATTCAGATGCAGATGTATTATTACATGCGATTATGGATGCGTTACTTGGTGCAGCAGCGTTGGGAGATATCGGAAGACATTTCCCAGATACAGATGAGAAATACAGAGGTGCTTCAAGTATCGAACTTCTAAAAGAAGTCGGAAAAAAGTTGGAAGAAAAGATGTATCTTGTGCAAAATATTGATGCGACAATTGTAGCACAAAGTCCAAAGATGGCTCCTCATATAGAAGCGATGAGAAGTAATATTGCAGAAGCGTTGGAGATAGATGTAGAGTTAATAAATATTAAAGCTACGACAGAAGAAGGGCTTGGATTTACAGGAGCAAAAGAAGGGATAGCGGCTCAAGCTATCTGTAGTATAGCAGGCTTATTTGAAAATAGTGTAGAGGTTTCAGGGCAAGGGAATTGTGGTGGTTGTAAAGGTTGCCCTAAGAAATAGAGGTATCTTTATGAATAGCAGATTATTAGCAAGAAGCGAGAATGCTGGTACGAGGGAATTATGGGAAGAAGTTTTTGCAGAGGATACAAAAGCGTTTTTGGATTATTATTATCAATCAGTTGCAAAACATAACTATATTTATGGAATAGAGGAAGAAGGCGAAATCTGTTCTATGCTACACCTTAATCCATATCAAATGAATATAAACGAAAAGCAGTATCTATTACACTATATAGTTGCAGTGTCGACTAAAGAGAGATGTAGAGGGAGAGGCTATATGCGTCAGCTCCTAAAAAATAGCTTTAAAGATATGTATGATAGGAGAGAGTTGTTTACCTATCTGATGCCGGCAAAAGAAGCTATTTATGAACCCTTCGATTTTGTGACAGTTTCGGACCAAACACACTATAAAATCGGAAAGAAAGAGTTCTTTTTGCAGTTAGAATCACAATTTTCTGGATATGAAATTCGAAAAGCTACAAAAGAAGATTGTATAGAATTAGCTCAGTTTGCACAGGAAAAAATTGCTCGAAAATTTGAAGTATACACGACTCGAACTGCACAATATTTTGGGAAACTGATAAAAGAGCAAGAATGTCAACATGGAGGAATTTATATCTTATTGCAAGATCAAGTGTTGAGAGGGTATTTTTTATTTGCAGAAGAAGGATACGCACAAGTTAGAGAACTGGTATTAGAAAAGAATGTTAACTTGAGATTAGACGAGGAAGAGAAACCAAAGATAATGGTTCGACCAATTTACATGGAAGCGTTTTTGGATGAATTTATGGAAGCGGCTGAAGTGCATGTGATAGATGAAATCCTCACTGAGAATACAGGCGTGTATATAAATGAGAAAAATTCAGGTGGCGGATTTAAAAAAGTGGAAAAAGAAATAGATCGAGAAAAGGCTTTATCAATTAAAGAGTTGACAAAGCAGTGTTTAGAAAAGAAGAAAATTTTAATAAATGAAATTGTCTAGCTTGACAAAAACAGATTTATTGCATAAACTGACTATATAGAAAAGGCATAGAACGAAGAGAGTAATTAATCAAAGTTTATCAGAGAGAGAATGTCAAAGGCTGAAAGCATTCTTGAAATAATGGTTGGTGAAGTGCATTCGGGAGCTGACTCAAGGAAAGATATAGTATTTGAGTACGGGTAGCGACGTTATAGGCTGGCAAGTGAAGGGATAAATCCCTTAATAGGAGTGGAACCACGGATAGTATTCGTCTCTAGGAGAGAATGATGCTATCCTTTTTTAATATCTGTAATGGAGGTGAGTTCATGGGAATTATCAAGTATATTAATAGTGAGATAAAAATTATAAGAGAACGAGATCCAGCGATCAAATCAGATATGGAAGCTTTGTTATATCCTAGTTTTAAGGCGATATTACATTACCGATTTGCACATCATTTGTTTGTGAAAAAACATTATTTTTGGGCAAGATGGGTATCACAGAGGGCTGTTCGGAAAACAGGAATAGAAATTCATCCTGGGGCAACAATAGGAAAGGGCTTGTTTATCGACCATGGAAGTGGAGTGATAATAGGAGAGACAGCTATACTTGGGAATAATATTACGTTATATCAAGGTGTAACACTTGGAGGAACGGGAAAAGAAACAGGAAAGCGTCATCCAACACTTGAAGATAATGTTATGGTCAGTGCGGGAGCGAAAGTAATTGGCTCATTTACAGTTGGAGAAAATTCAAAGATTGGAGCAGGTTCAGTTGTAGTAAAAGAGGTACCGCCTAACTGTACAGTTGTAGGAGTACCAGGTCGAATTGTTAAGCGAGATGATAAGATGATACCGAGAGAAAACATGGATCAAGTTCAATTGCCAGACCCTGTATTAAACGATATGAGGCAGCTTCACAAAGACAATGAACAATTAAAAAAACAAATAGAAAAATTAGAAACACGCATCAGATGTCTACACGATACAGATCGAAAGTACATTAATGAAGAATGCGAAGAGAAAGGGAAATATGAAATTATATAATACATTATCAAAGTCAAAAGAAGAGTTTATTCCAGTAGAAGAAGGAAAGGTGAGCATGTATGTGTGTGGACCAACCGTATACAATTTAATCCATATCGGAAATGCGAGACCAATGATTGTATTTGATACAGTGCGCAGATATTTTGAGTACAAAGGATACGAAGTAAACTATGTATCAAATTTTACAGATGTAGATGATAAAATTATTAAGAAAGCAATTGAAGAAGGTGTATCAGCAGACGAGATTTCCACTAGATATATAGCTGAGTGCAAAAAAGACATGGAATCAATGAATGTAAAGCCAGCAACAACACATCCGCTAGCAACACTAGAGATTTGCGGTATGGTAGAGATGATTGGAGAGTTGATTCAAAAAGGTTTTGCTTATGAAAAAAATGGAACAGTTTATTTCCGTACTAGAAAATTTGAAACTTATGGAAAGTTATCTCATAAAAATTTAGATGACTTACAATCAGGTGGAAGAACTCTTTTAGTCTCAGGTGAAGCTGAAAAAGAAGATCCACTTGATTTTGTACTATGGAAACCTAAGAAGGAGGGTGAGCCTGCGTGGGAATCTCCATGGAGCGATGGAAGGCCAGGATGGCACATTGAATGTTCAGTGATGTCTAAGAAATATTTAGGAGAAAAAATCGATATTCATGCAGGTGGAGAAGATCTAGTATTTCCTCATCACGAGAATGAAATCGCACAAAGTGAAGCGGCAAATGGTGTGGAATTTGCAAAATATTGGATGCATAATGCTTTTTTAAATATAGACAATAGAAAGATGTCAAAATCACTCGGTAATTTCTTTACAGTAAGAGAAGTAGAAGAAAAATATGACCTGAATGTATTGAGATTTTTTATGCTTAGTGCGCATTATAGAAGTCCACTTAACTTTAGTGCAGATTTAATGGAGTCTTCAAAGACTGGATTAGAAAGAATTATAACAGCAGTTGAACATGTTAAAGATTTATTAGGAAGTGCAACGACTGAAACAGCTACAGCAGAAGAAAAAGAACTACTTGTAACTCTAGAAAAGTTTGTAAAAGAGTATGAGTCAGCAATGGAGGACGATTTCAATACTGCAGATGCGATTTCAAGCATCTTTGAGATTGTTAAATTTAGTAACACAAATGTAAGGGCAGAATCTAGTAAAGAGTTTCTTCAAAAAATCTGTGATACGGTACTAGGATTAGCAGACATCTTAGGCGTGAATGTTCAGAGAAAAGAAGAAAGTATAGATGGAGAGATTGAAGCACTTATAGAGGCGCGTCAAGAGGCGAGAAAGAATAAAGATTTTAAGCGGGCGGATGAGATTCGTGATGAATTATTAGCGATGGGAATTGTATTGAAAGATACAAGAGAAGGAGTAAAATGGACGAGAGCGTAACATTTCGATTAGATCAATTGATACAAGAGACATTTTCGTTAAAAGAGGTGGATGTTCAAACGTATTCGCCTCTTACATTAGCATATATAGGTGACTGTGTTTATGATTACATCATTAAAACAATTGTTATAAGCGAGGGGAATAAACAGGTACAAAAGCTACATAAAGAGACAAGTACTTATGTACAAGCTTCAGCACAGTCATCAATTATGCGTGTAATCCAACCTATATTAACGCCAGAGGAACTAAAGGTATATAAAAGAGGTAGAAATGCAAAATCTATTTCGACAGCGAAGAATCAATCTATCACAGACTATCGAAGAGCGACAGGATTTGAAGCTTTAGTTGGATATTTACATTTGAATAAAGAATGGAAAAGATTGGTAGAATTAATAAAAATAGGAGTAGAAGGATTGGAAGAGAAGGAGATAAGTAAAATATGAGTGAAGAAATAAAGTCATTAGTAATAGAAGGAAGAAATATAGTAATAGAGGCGTTTCGAGCAGGAAAACCAATAGATAAGGTGTTTGTATTAGATGGATGCCAAGATGGACCGATTAGAACGATAGTAAGAGAAGCGAAAAAAGTGGATACGATTATAAATTTCGTACCAAAAGAGAGATTGTCGCAGATATCTGAGACTGGAAACCATCAAGGGGTGATTGCATATGTGGCAGCATATGAGTATTCGGATATTGAAGATATGTTTACTTTAGCAAAAGAAAAGGGAGAAGATCCATTTTTAATTTTGCTAGATGATATCGAAGATCCTCATAACCTAGGTGCGATTATTCGTACAGCAAATTTAAGTGGAGCACATGGAGTAATTATTCCAAAGCGAAGAGCAGTTGGGTTGACGGCAACGGTAGCAAAAACATCAGCTGGTGCGCTCAATTATACGCCAGTCGCGAAAGTTACAAATCTTGTAAAAACAATGGAAGAGCTGAAGGAACGAGGTATGTGGTTTGTCTGTGCAGATATGGAAGGTGATTCTATGTACAAGGTGAACATGAAAGGTTCTATTGGATTAGTGATTGGAAATGAAGGAAAAGGAGTGGGACGTTTGGTGAAAGAGACTTGTGATTTCACAGCTTCCATCCCGATGAAAGGTGATATAGACTCTTTGAATGCATCAGTAGCAACTGGAGTGTTGGCCTATGAAATTTTAAGACAGAGACTAGGATAGAATATGAAGACATATGAAACAATGACAGATGAGCATTTGATTGCTAGTCTGCGTGAAGGAGAAAGTGAGATTATGGACTTTCTCATGGAAAAATATAAGCATATGGTTCGAAAAAAAGCGAAGGCCATGTTTATTCTTGGAGGAGAGAATGATGATTTGATTCAAGAAGGAATGATTGGTCTCTTTAAGGCGATTCAAGATTATAAAGTGGAAGAAGGTGCGTCCTTCTCGAGTTTTGCCGACCTGTGTGTATCGAGGCAACTTTATTCAGCGGTTACAGCATCGCGGAGAAAAAAACACCAACCACTAAATTCTTATGTATCTATTTCAAATGGAGCAGAAGAAATAAATTTAGATTTGATAGAGGGGATGCAAGATCAAAAGGCAGATCCTGAGGCTGTAATTTTATCGAAAGAGTATCAAGAACAATTTGAAGAAGCACTACAAGCTAGATTAAGTGATCTTGAAAGCAGAGTTTACTATCTGCATATGAGAGGGATTGATTACCAGACCATAGGAAAACTTTTAGGGAAAAGCCCTAAAGTGATTGATAATACATTGCAAAGAATAAAGATAAAGGCAAAAGACATCATAAAAGGGATATCGTAAATGAGATATCCCTTTTATGATGTCTTTATTTTCTAATTGACCAACTAGAGTGAATCGCATCGAATTCACAACTCTTCTTGCAATCACCGCAACGAATGCACTCGGCAGAATTAATGTCGGCAGTAACAGGGACATTCATTTTGCATGCTTTTATACATGAACCACAATTTACGCATTTTTTAGCATCGACATGTAGTTTGTAAAGACTTATTTTGTTAAACCAAGCATAAAAGGCTCCAAGAGGACAAAGGTATTTGCAGAATGGACGATATATAAAAACAGAGAGTAGTAACAAAATAATCAAAATACTTATTTTTAAAACGAATAGGCCACCTATGAATCCACGAAGTCCTTCATCTAAGGTAAGCAGAGGCATACCAGCAAATAGAGTTCCAGATGGACAAATCCATTTACAAAAATATGGTGAGCCAAGGCCAAAGGAGTCTGTAAGAAGTATCGGAAATAAAATGACAAATAGAACTAATATAGCATATTTTAAGTACCTAAATATCGAATCCATTTTCTTTGGAAGCATTAACTTGGGAGACTTAATCTTATGTAATAAATCTTGCACTAAACCAAATGGACATAAAAACCCACATACAAATCGACCTAGAGCAGCTCCAAATAGTATTAAAAATCCTATAACATAATAACTGATAAATGTTCCTCGTTGACTCAATATTGCTTGTAAAGAGCCGATGGGACAAGAACCTAAAGCACCAGGACAAGAATAGCAATTCAATCCTGGAACACATAGTTTTTTTGTGTTACCTTGAAAAATCTTTCCGTTGATGAAACCGATTAAGTATCCATTTGTAAGAGCTGTAAAAGCAATCTGAATGAAATGTCTATTATAGAACTTATTTGTTTTTTTCATAGGCATTACCCGATTCCGATACATTCTAAGCAAATTCGAATAGATTTATTAAAAACTGAATTGAATTCACCTAAATAAATTCCAATTCCTAGAAAAGCGACAGCTAATAGCAATAGAAATACTCGGATAAAAACGATTCTTTTTAACTTCATAGTGAGAGCTCTCCCATAGCAGTATCGATAGCATCTAGGTAATAAGTTACAGGGTCTGTAGGTGCTCCTTCAATCTTTTCTCCAAATACATTCCCGTCTCTATCTACAAAGACAGTAGTAGGAAAGGCTTGAACATTTGTCATAAATCCTTGGAGCAATTCCTCATTTACAATAAGGGCATCGAATGTACATCCGTTCTCTTCAAGAACTTCTATGGCTAAATCTGTTTCTCGTCCACCATCTTCACACAATGTAATCATATTCACATTTTCAGGTAAAGATTGATATACTTCTTCTAGTTCTGCCATCTCTCCAATGCAAGGCGGACACCAAGTTGCCCAAATATTCACCATGGTCAAATCATAATCACTAAATACGGTATCGCTAATGGAATCGCCATATACGGAAGTGGTTGTGAAAGTTCCAAATGGTTGACTGTCCTTCGTTTCATTATTATCAAGTACAACTTCTTGCGATGAATTGCAAGATAACAACAAAGATGATGATAGAGTTAAAGTGATAAGTAAAGCAATAAGTTTTTTCATGAAAGTACCCTCCTTTTCATGAAATAAGATTAATTTAGTATTCTTTAATATTGTACGACATTTATCTTAAAAAGTAAATGAAATCACGCAATTTAAAGGCTGGTAAACTTAATGTTAGGGATTGTGCTTTTGATTTCTGATACTAACTCTTTTGTGGCAAGTGAAGGTGACTCGGATTTCATTATAGCAGAAACGACCGCGATTCCATCGATTGGACTTGTGCTTAATACATCGATATTATCTTTATTTAATCCCCCGATTGCAACGACTGGAATCGGTACAGCTTCACAGATTTGATTTAGGACAGTTACATCAGTCAGCACAGTAACAACTTTAGTAGTTGTTGGATAAATGGCACCTGTACCGATGTAATCAGCACCGTCGTTATAGGCTTTGATTGCGTTTTCTACAGTTTTTGCAGTTGCACCTACAATTTTATCAGGACCTAATAGTTTGCGAGCATAAGTAACAGGGATATCATTTGCCCCAACGTGGACACCGCTTGCATCAATGGCTAGAGCAATATCAATTCTATCATCAATAATAAGTGGGATGTTATATTGGTCTGTTATCTGTTTCACTTTGATGGCTAGTTCGAGATACTCTCTGCCGCTATCTGTTTTTTCTCTTAGTTGCAATAATGTTATACCTGATTTACAAGCTTCTTCAACTGTCACTAAAAAGCTTTCCTCTGTGTGGTAAGTACTATCTGATACTAAATATAATGAGATGTCAAATTTCATAGTGTTATTTCCTTTATTTTTATTTTATTTTTTAAAGATTCTTCGTTTAACGTAAAGATATTATCAAGAAGTTCTATGCGAAAGGTGCCAGTTCCTCGACTAGTGTTTGAAAGTTCACCGGCGATTCCCATTGTAGCAGTAGCAAGTATACTTGCCACCAAAGGAGTTCCTGATGATAGATAAGTTCCAATCATTACTGTGAGCATACAGCCAGTACCTGTAATACGACTAAGCATAGGGACTCCGTTCGAGAGGAGATAGGCATTGTTAGCATCTAGGATAAGATCCTCAACGCCAGATGATACTAAAACACAATTATGCTTTATGGAAAATGAAGTGAATTCTTTTAAAATGGTTTTGTCTACTATATCATCATCTGAAGCATCTACTCCCTTTGAATTGGTATCTAAACCGATTAATGCTTTTAATTCAGATAAATTCCCTTTGATGACTTTAGGCCGACATTTTACTATATACTCAGTAGCAAGGTTTCGCCTAAGAGAACTGCAACTTACACCGACTACATCTATTATAGAAGGAATATCGTTTGAAAGGGCAGTTTTGCCGGCAATAAGGATAGATTCCATCCTTGCATCTGTTATATTTCCGAGATTAATGGAAAGTGCATCAGCAGTGGCGGTTATTTCATCAACTTCAGCTGGATGTTCGGCCATAATTGGTTTTCCGCCAAGTGCCAATACAACATTTGCGCAATCATTAATAGAGATTGGATTTGTAATACAGTGAATCAGGGGAGATCCTGTAAAATCCTTTTTTAAATCGATTACTTTATTTATCATAGGTTGCGGTTCCTAAACTTTGTTGAAATTTTTGAAGTGTTCCAGAGCGTTTGAGTGTACCTAGGAAGATATAAGCAACAAATCCACCCATTAAGGTTGCTCCTAAGAACATTGGCACATAGAAAAATACGGTAAGACCTTCATAACCTACAAGGTAAGTCATAACAGGATAGGAGACAAGTGCCCCGATAATACCAGTTCCAATTACCTCGCCGATTACAGCGAATATAATCTTTCCATTAGAAGCGCGATAAAGTACGCCAGAGAGGAATGCTCCAAATACAGCACCAGTTAAAGCGAGTGGAGGGATTCCCATAAGAATCATACGAATAATACCGATAAGAGTAGCACAAAGAAGAGAATACCAAGGTCCAAGAAGGACAGAGCAAACAATATTAACCAAATGAGCTGTTGGGCACATTCCCTCAATGCGAAGAAGTGGTGAAATAACCACACCGATTGCTACCATCATAGATAATAGCACCATTTTGAACACCGAATTTTTTTGACTATACATAATAAAACTCCTTAAGATGATAAAATTTTTCGGTCGGAGTTTACGCTTACTCCCTCTCAATCTGAAACACAGACTCCCATCGCTATATAAAAACATTATCAAAGAACTAGGGAGCTCCCCCTCCTCCTTTGTGCTGATAAAGTTATAATTTTCAATATAAAAAGCTGTGTCGATTAAGACACAGCCAGATTGCTTACGATTCCTACGTTGGCATTATCCAAATCAGGTTCAAGGGTCTAAGTTTTCAACTTACTCTCAGCCTGTCAACAAGCTCCCCGAATACTATATTAATTTCCTCGAAAAGAGTATCATATCAAAGTGGAAATGTCAATAGAAACATCTTGACATTTAAGAAGGAGTATTGTATATTACTCTTATTGCTCGTATAGAAGTGAGCAACAAAATAAGCTGCTGTGGCACAGTCGGTAGCGCGTCGCCTTGGTAAGGCGGAGGCCGCGGGTTCAAATCCCGTCAGTAGCTCTATAAGAAAAAACGAAAACTTGTATTTTTTTACAAAACTTGTGAAAGTCCTTATTTTAAGGGCTTTTTTTGTGCCCTGATTTAAGAGAAACAGGAAAGGTTACATGATGATGAGTGAAAAAAATAAAGTAATGTAATTTTAATAAAAAATGTATTGCATTTTGCACAGTAATATGTAAAAATATAGAAATGTGTCTAAAATAAGTATAGGTTAGAATTGAGAAAGGAATGTGATGTTTATCAGCAGTAAGCATCACGAGAAGTAAGATGAAAAGGATGAAAAGACAAATTGCAGGTATTCTGGCATTGGTAATGATAGCAAGTAACGTTATGCAACCGATTTCTACGGTTTTTGCGACTACAAGTGAAGTTACTACAACAGAAGTTGAAGCGATCAGTGCAAGTGCAGAAAATCAAGTGTTGGTAATAACTGGTGCTAGTTTGAACCAAGGCGAAGAAGAACAGACTATAACCGCAGGGAGTGCGACAGGTGTGAGTTTACCTAAAGTGGCGGTTACTTATTCTGATAATACAGAAGAAGATATCGAGGTGACATGGATTTCGGAAAAAGAATTCGATATCAATGTCGAAGGTACATATATCTACAAAGCTACCTTAGATGAGACGAAGTATACATTAGGAGAAGGAGTAGAAATTCCAGATTTCACTGTGGAAGTAAAAGCATCTACAGAGGCATCAGATGGAGTAACTGCTGAAGAGACTTCTACAGATGAAATACCAGCAGAAGAAGATGCAGAAGAAGAGGAAGGCGAAGAAGAGGAACCAGTAGCGACTACGCTTAGTTTAACTGGACCTACTTTTGAAATTACAAACAGCCGGATTCCATTAGATAAAGCTGCAGGTGAAGCAGGAGTTGGACAGTGGAATTATCTGGAAGATACGGGAGCATTGATTTACTCGTTTAGAGTGTCTCATGATCCAACTTTACCAGAGGGAACTGATAGAACACTTAAGATTGATATTAATCCGTATGGTGTAGTAGATTCCACAAGTAGTGAAGAAGTATTTCCGTTTTACATTCAAGAATATCCAAGTAGTGCAACAGCTCAGATGTCAGGTGGAGCTTTGTCGGCAGATAAAACAGAACTTACTTATACGGTTAAAAACAGTTCGATTACACCAGAATCTGCTGTAGTTTTTAGTATAACAATAACACCAAATTTTGATACTACTTATGCGTATAAAGACTCGCAAAACAACGGTACTCCAGCAGCAGCAATCGGTAATATGCTTTTGCATAGCCCGAATGCTAGGCTAGGGATTTCCATAGATGATACAAGCACAAGCATTGCTGATCCTATAGTATATGAGCATGTATTGAACAGAAGCGGACAAAGCGACGAGCCAGCACTTGAGGGTAAAGGGATAGCGAGTAGCACTTTGAAACCGCTTGACTACAATTTGTCTACTGACTTATGGCTTGGTTCAGATGGATACCTGTATTTTAGAAAAGATGGTACAGGAGAATATGTGAGATCAGATAGTGCAGGTCTTAGAACAGAATTTACAGATGAAATTCACACACCGGTAGGAAGTGTAGCAGGTACATTTTATGCACCTCCAGGATTTTACTTCCCTTCAGGAGGAACAGATTCAGAGGGAAATAAATATTCACAGTTCGTTATGGACAAAATATCTGTAAGCGGAGGGGACTTGACTGAGACTTATTCAACGTCAGTAAGTAGTGGATATGTACAGAGTACAAGTATAACAGATGCTGAGGCAGCAATGCTAGGAGGTTCACTACCACTTAGTGATGCGTATAAGCAATGGCATCAAATTAGGCTTACAGGAACGGGGACTTGGGTTTTAAGAGGAACAGATACTTTGTTTAACTTTGATGACCAAGATGTTTATACAGCTAATAAAGATTCGAAAGTTACTTATGATCAAGTAGTAAGTGATGGTGATGGAACTTATAGTGTAGAAAATCGTGAAGTGAATCATGGTAAGATTACAGTGAATGTTCCAGACTATAAATATGAAAATAGGCTAGAAATGATAACAGAAAGTCCAATTTATGTAAATGAAGAGGATAACGAAGAGACTAGATATTACTTTTCGGTTGATAATAAATTGAAGTCTACAGATGTACAAGATGAAATAACGCACTATTATTATCAAAATGAAACTATGACATTTGAAATGCCAGAAGAGTTTACACCAACATCATTAGTGAAACCAAATTCAGGGGCTGTAATTAAAAGCTATACAATTACATATTCAGACGGGACTGAAGTAACTCAAGCTATTTCTAGTACATCAACAACGACCATTACAATACCTGAAAGCTACACAGGTGCAACAGTTGAGTCTTTGAGTATAACTTTTGATGAACGTGGAATTGTTAAGTCTGATTATTCAGTGGGGTATGAGACAGATTGGTACTTTACAGGTGCGTTCACAGAGCCTACAGATGGTAGTGAAGAAATAGTGATGCCGATTACTGTTACTAATAGTGAGCATCCAGAAGGCACAGCTACACCAGAAGCATTAGAGTGGAAATACAAGCCTGGAGTTGATAACTTAGAATTTGACATCGACTACACTAGAGCTTCTACAACTGAAGGTTATAGCGAAGGGGCTCCGTATTTTGTCTCAAATGACAAGTCAATACCAGAGACAGGGTTTAAATCAGGCTATACGACACCACTTTCATTGGCTTTTCATGGTGTTATCAGTGTAGATAGAGACGGTGGGTTGACAGCTGAGGAGCAGATATCATCATCCCTTATTTATAGAGATGTAACCATAGATTTTACTGCTGAAAATAAAGCACATATCGAACAACTTTATAAATCTTTTAGGTTTTATTATATCGATAGTAATAGAAGATATCAAATTTATGGTGATGCATGGGTAGAGTATACAACAAGTGCGAGTTCTGCTGTAAGAACAATGGAACTTACATCTACCACCAATAGTTACACCCTTCCTCTTGTTGAAGGTGAATATATTACGAGTTTTAAATTTAGAATGGAAGGTTTAAGAATACTTTCTGATGAAAATAAAGGCCGTTATGGAACATTGTTTACAATGTTTTATGCAAATGATAGAAATACTCCATCAGGGCAAATACCTGCAGATACACAAACTTTAACTGCAACTATTACGGCAAATGGTGAAGGCGAGGAAGGTGCGAAAACAGGTGTATTTAAAGATCCAGATAATGCAAAACAAATTGATACAGTAAACCATCACTTTATCTATGAACATGTAGCAAGGATTGAAACACTGTCAATTGGTAAAGATATGACTATGCCTGAAACTAGTACAAGGGGCGAAGCGATTGACGAGGAAATTACATTTAGTTTACCACTTTACAGAAGCTCGGTGTCAAATGTGAGTAATAGCTATATCAGGTATCCAGAAGGTACAGCGGCATATTTAAACATTAATGAAGAGTATTTTACATATGCAGGAGACGATGAACGCATCTCGATTATTGAGGTGACAGATGAAGACGGAAATAAAGACAAGTGGCTAAAATATGATCTTGAGGGCATTGTGTATTCAACCAGCTCTACAGAAATAACGAATACACTTACAATACCTGCAAACACGATACTTACAGATGCGAAGGTAAAAGATCAGGGAATATACCATGTGTTTACAGATGGGTATGTAGATTTTGCGCCAATTGATGTACTAACTGGTGAGAAGAACTTCTTCGTAAACTATGTACCGGGAACGACTACACAGAGAGAATCGAATGCGATTGTTGATAATATAGGAATTACAGATAGTGTAGGAATAGAGTATGTAGATGATGAAGGAAGCAAGATGCCGAGGCTTGCAAATATTCACACAAATAAAACCATTTTGACAGTTATTAAATCAACGGACAGTATTAATCTGTTCCCAGGAAAAGAGCTAGATGGTGGTGGTGTTTCTGCAGTATATTCAGGAGTTAATTACTACGCAGATGAGTATGACGAACTTGTACTTGGCATGGATATCGCATCTCCTACAAAAAATTTAAAATCTTACAACTTGTTCATAACGTTGCCTACTGAAGGTGAAACTATTACAGATTTAGATGGGAAGTCGTATGAAAGTGATACAACTATACGCCTAAGAAATTTAGAAGACTCTGTTGCTTTACCTGATTTTGGATCAGGTGTAGAAGCTAAAGTAACATATTACAGTGAAGCAGATTTTGATATAGCAAAGACATCATATCTTGGAATTGAAGAAGGTGCAACGGAAGTTAATAAGACATCTGGAAATCCAGAAGATGTAAAATATATATTAATTGAGGTTCCTGTAGTTGAAAAAACTTTGAATTCACATATTCAACTTAAAGTGGATGCAAATACAAATGATATGTACACAGATGATCATAAGTCTGTAGGATATGCATATGCTGAGGCTAAATACCATGAGCAGACAGGTGAAGCAGGTGGGGAGCCTATATATTCAGAAGCAATTACAGGTACTACTGCAAACGGTATCGGTAAGTTTATATTTAACTGGTATAAATTAGAAGGAATGATTTATGAAGAAGCTTTGACGGTGATACCAAATGGGTTATTTGAGTTTGGAAAAGGAGATTCCTTTGCGACAATTACAACAGAGCAGGCATGGTTTAAAGATTTGCAACCAGAGACAGATAAAGAAATAGAAGCTATTTATGAGCCGAGCACAGGTGAGTACTATCTCTTGATTCAACCAAAGGGGAATCCATTAAGTGCGACAACTGCGGGACGTGTAAAATATGATCTTATATTTGATCTGAATAAAAATGGTTTGTGGGATGAGTACCGTATGTCTTATTTGAACAATGATGGAGAGTACTTAGAAACAAATAGCAATTTCCCGAGACAAAATAATGGACAAACCGAAGGGGTTCAGTTCTATGCAGATATACATGGTTTTACGACTGCTAATACTAGCTATGTGAGCCAAGAGGAGTTGGATAAAGGATGGGTGGATGTAGCACTATACCAAAATCCACAAATAGTTGTATCACAACCGAATTTGATAATAGAAGAAACTGAAGAGATTGATATAGCAGTAACATTAGTAGGACAAGGTAGTCTGACAGATGATGAAGTGTATATTGAACAAGATGATCCATATATAACTACAACGCCTACAAAAACAGACGATAAAAACTATACGGTGAAAGTGAAAGGGGATTTACAGACCCTTAAAGACGGAAGTCAAACAGAACTTGTTGCAAAACTGGCTACAACAAATGCAACAAACTACTTTGGAGAAGTGCTTGAAAAAACAACTGACTACACAGTGTACTTAAATCCATATGTAACATTTCATGTTACGAGCACAGATAGTAACGAAGGAACTTGGAGAGATACAACAATTAATGAAGATGCGATAGATGTTGACTTGCAGACAGCGTCTGTTACAGCACGCTATGGAACACTTTTATCAGAAGATGTCCCAAGAATTGAAGCGCCTACAGGATATGCCTTCGCAGGCTGGGAATATTGCACGGAGGGAAGTCTTCTACCAGGTTCAACACGAGTAGACCCATCAACGTATACTTCAACAGAAAGATATGCAGATTTCTATCCGATATTCTTGACCGATATTGTGGGAGGTATAGATGAAGAGACAGGTAAAGATACAGGAGATGGAATTCCAGATATATATCAAGTTAAGATTCAGTTTAAGACTACAGAAGGTGGATTTATAACTAAGAATGATGTTGATATTACAAATACAACAGATGCTTTTGTTGTATATAAGACAAGATACAAAGGAGATACAGCATCCCATTTGTATCCAGATCCGCTTTATCATCCATCTAACTGGACGAGTTCCACATCATATAGAATAACGTTAGAACCAGAAGATGTACCAACTTACGAAGTATATGAGCATTATACTTATATAGGATGGAAATCGAATAATCCAGTAGGAACGTGGATGACAACAGATGACATTGTAAACCATCCGAATGGATTTGCACCAAATGAAGTTACACTAACAGCTACATTTACACGAAATAAAGAGAATGTGACGTTTATTCCAGCAATAGAAGGACAAGGTAGCATAGAAACTGCTACACTAGTAGTAGATGAGGGGACAAATCTTACAGATGCGGATTTTACAAACAGCTTAGGCGTGAGTCGTTCAGAACCAGCATATGGGTATGAGTTTGTAGAATGGGAGCGAATAGATCCTGAAACAGGAGAGGTTATTGATAGGTTTACACAAGAAGAACTTGAAGCTCTTGAAATATTAGAAGATTACATATTCAGAGCAAAGTTTAGCCCTATAGAGTATAATGTTAACTTTGAAATCTATGATGAAAGTGGCGAGAATCCTCTCGAGGATAGTGTTGGTAATGAAATAAGCCATAATAGTGAAAAAAATGTTTTATACAGTGGAAAATTAAATGGTAGCGATGTTCCTGGTGTTACAGCTGTAGATGAAGGAGTTTGGAAAGACATAATGGAATTTGCCTACTGGGAATATACAATGTCAGTAGAACCAGAAGAAGTAGATCCTGAAACAGGTGAACCGATACCGAAAACAGTGACTGGTCAAACAAACGATCCTTCAAGCATAGTGATAACAGGTGATGTTACATTCACAGCTCATTTTGGTGGTAAACCATTTGTAGCTATTACTCATACAGGTAATGCACAGGTAGGAGGCGAAAAGTTTACAGATGCTAAAGCAAGTTATGATGCATTTAACTTAGAAAGTGAAGCTTATGCCTCGTTAGAATTATTTGATTCAATTGATTCTTTAGCTTTTGGAGGGACGCCAAAGCCGGACAACGGATACTATGATGTAGGACTTAAGTTTGATGCAAATGATACATATAAAGTTGTAGCAATTAGAGCACACGCACTTTATAGTACGGCAAATGACACACAAGTAATTGAACTTTGGAAAGAAGATGGAAGTGTAAACACTGATGTGGCACTTGAAACACTTCAGTTAAATACTCCTGCGACAGAAATTGTAATTGAACTTGGAAAATCAAGTGCAACAAACAATTTTGAAGATTTGGGATATATTAAGGTCAATAATATAGGTGGAGAAACTGGAACACCTTGTGCAATTTTATTTGAAGTTGAAACAGAGCGTGTAAAACACCCAGTAACATTTGAGCCAGGTGTTGGTGGAATAATCAGTGCAGAAAACACAGCATTTGTTGAAAATGGTGGAGTGCTTCCTACAGAGGGGGAAACTAATGCAACTCAAGAGGTGACACACAATGACAAGGGATTAATCTTCCCGGAAGTAGAAGTACCAGAAAAGAAAGTTCTTGATTATTGGGTGATTGTGGATGAAGATGGAAAAGAGACCAAAGTAACAGAAACAGAACTTATTAATAGCAAGATTACAGGACCAACAACGTATAAGGCGGTTTATGCTGATGATGAAAATGGCGATGGAGTTGCAGATTATAAGCAGACAATATTTATTTATAAGAGTTCAGATGAAGAGAAACTTACAGTAACTGATACAACTACGGAAAATGAAAAAATCGAATACATCACAGGTGTAGAAGATGAAGAAGGAGATTCTAAAGCATCGCCTACGGGAGAAGATATAACAAAAACTTTTGAGGATTCGAATAAATTCGGTACAGACGGATGGAAATTCTATACGCTAGATGAAGAAGGTAATAAAGTTTATATTAAAGCGGATGGAAGTGAAGATGACTTGGTAGTATCAGGTGATGCGGCACTTAAAGATGTAGAATTTGAAGTTGGACAGACAATTTATATTGAAGCAACGGTTGTTCAAATTGGATATGATGTTATCTTTGAAGTGAAAGAAGATGATGGAACAATTCCTAGTGGAGAGCTAGTCGAAGAGGATAAGGTGTATAGAGAAATCGAAGATGTTAGAGTTGGAGATTCAGTAGAAATTACACCGGATATTACTGCTAATGAAGGTAAGACATTTGTAGGTTGGAAAGTCAAAGACGATGATAAAAATACAATAGTAAATCCTAAAGACTATGTAGTGAACGATAAGGACTTAGTGTTTGAGGCTGTTATGATGCCCGAGTATTCAGTTGAGACAGAAGCAGACTTAGTGATTAAAGGAGACGGATTTACAATTCCTTATGATGAGACAGGTGAGCTTACTATTGAACAAGCACTAGAAAATGCAGATGCAGAAGGTTGGAGCAGTACGACAGGTCAAAAGTACCCAGTAACTATGGGTGAAGAAGAATTACAAAAAATTAAAGATGTAGGACCAAATGGTGGAATTGTAGAAGTAGAAATTACTACGACAGATGGGGAAAATACTGTGACAAAGACAATTTTAGTCACTGTAACAGGAAAAACCACACCAGATACAAAGCCAACGGAAAGTGGACATAACCTAACAATTACAGGTAATAACTTCACTATGGAGCAAGAAGAACTTCCAGGATATAATGAAAATGTTTCAGAGCATAATAGTAGTGTAGAGTCATTTGTGGTAGAAACTAATGAAGAGATTACAGATATAACACCAAATCCGGAGCATATGGAAGCAATTAAAAATGCAGGAGAAAATGGTGGTTTCTTCCCACAAGAATTTACAGCAACAGAAGATGGTGGGACGGTATCTACAACAGTAACAGTTGTGGTCAAAGGTACACAAACCGATGTCACATCTCAAAATGGAGTATCTATAGGAATCACTGCACTTGGATTTGTAGTGCCTAATGAAGAAGCAAAAGACTTAGATGATGCGAAATCGATAACTAAATCAGATGCTGAAGCAATGATACTTGAAACATCCGAAGATGTAAAAGATATTACTGTTAATCAAGATGAACTTGAGGTAATTCAAAATGTAGGTCCAAATGGAGGTATATTCCCACTTACTTACACAGCTACAAAACTAGTGAAAGACCCGATAACAGGAGCAGAGACAACTCTATCAGTATCTACAACAGTAAATGTAGTGGTTCCAGGAACAGATGTAGATGTAGATGTAGATGCGGAAAGTGATCTTGCAATCCAAGCCAAAGACTTTGTAATTCCTTATACAGAAGCTGTGGATATTACAACGGATATAGCAAAGACAAAATCAGATGTAAGTGCTTTATTAGCAAAAAGTGGTGTAGATATTCCACTAGAAAATATTACTATTACAGAAGAGCATCAGAAACAACTAGATGCAATTAAAAAGGTAAACAAAGAAGATGGGGGGAACTTCCCACTGACATTTACAGCGACAGATGAGAATGGAAATACGGTCGAGACTACAATAACTGTAACAGTTTTACCAGTACCAAAATATGATGTTACATTTGAAATTCCTGAAAATGGGAAATTTGATGATGAGACAACTACACAGTTAGATAAAGTATTTGAAAATGAAAAAGTGGATACAACTCCAAATGTAAACCCAGATACAGATTATGAGTTTGTAGGTTGGTACGTGAAAGGTGATAAGGAGGAAACTATAGTTGATCCGACAAAGTCACCAGTAACAGGAGATATCACGTATGAGGCAAAGTTAGTACCATCGTATCAAGTGGAAAAAGATGGTGATATTGTCTTGAAAGCTGAAGGGTTCACATTGGAGCAAAAAGACCTTGAGCCATTGACTAAAGAAGATGTGCTTGAGAATGCGGGAGCATCATCATGGAATAGTAAAACAGGTGAGATTTACGAAGATGTTACTATTAGTGATGAAGACTTAGAAAGAATTAAAAGCACAGGACCAGAAGGTGATATTTTAGATGTAGTAGTTACAGCTACGGATGGACAAGGAAATACAGTAGAAAAAACAATCAAGGTCGTTGTGCTAGGAACTGATGTCAAAGAGGATGAAAAGACTGATATTGCAATCAAAGCAAAAGACTTTACAATTCCTCATGAAGAGGCAGGAACGATTACGGATGAAATTGCAAAATTAAAATCAGAAGTCGAGGCAGCAATTGGAAAAACGGGCGAAGAAATAACAGATATAACAGTGGATCAAGCGATGCTTGATAGAATTAAAAATGCGCCGACTACAGGTGGAGAATATCCACTTACATTCACTGCTACAGACAAAGACGGCAATAAAGTTGAGACTACAATCTACGTGACAGTAGAGCCAGTTGTGGAGCCAGAGTCAACGCCAGCCCCAACACCTGGTCCGGAACCAACACCAGAGCCAACGCCAGTACCAGCACCAGAAACAAGTCCAGATGAGGGACCAATTCAATTACCAGAACCAGAGATTAATGAGCAAGAAGAGCAAGAAGAGCCAGAAGAAGAATCAGACTCAGAAGAGGAAGAAGAATCAGCAGCTGTAGCACTTCCAAACGATGGTGCGGAAGAACCAGATTGGGTAGAAGTGGATGGAGAACCATTAAGCGAAGAAGATTATTTCATAGACGAGAATGGGAACTTAGTTCTTACTCCAGAGTTTATTAAAACACTAGAAGATGGAGAACATATCATCAGAATCTCAATAGGTGATGAGGAATATGAAGCTGTAATGGTAATTGAAAATGGCGTTCCATTAGCTATGGGAGTGTTTGAAAGAGTTGGCGGAGCATGGAGTTTATTTGACTTAATCATGACAATCCTAGCAGCTATATTTGCGCTTGGTTATACAATTATTAGACCAAGAAATGGCAATGAAGAAGATGAGGATGAAGTGGCAAGTGAAGAAGAGGAAGAAAAGAAACACAAAAAGAGAATTGTTACAAGTGGAGTATTAGCATTATTAGCAGTGTTCAACATTATCTTATTCATCTTGACACAAGATTTAACACAACCAATGATAATATTTGATATTTATAGTATTATCTTTGCTATAGTGGTAATTGCTCAAGTACTTATCATGTATTTTATCAGAAAGAAAAATGATGAAGAAGATGAGGATGAAGAAAGAGTAATTATGTAATAAAACAAAAAAGAGATGCGAATTGGGGTCACTACATTGTGATTTTAGGTTCGTATCTCTTTTTTATATTAGTATATTTAGTTGAATCGGTTGAAAAATACTTATTTCTTCTATAAAAATTAAGGATACTGACGAAGGAAAAAAATCCCTCTACTACTATGTTTTGTGGTATAATGAACAATGATATAACACATTATAGTGGATACGTATGTTTTGAATTTTCGTGTTTTGCGATATGCTTAATAAAACGAATGATGATATTTTAGAAAGAAAAGGTTTAAAAGATGGATACAAGAAATTTCAGATTAGATAAATGGTTGCTTATAGTCTCAATATTGATTATAGTTGGGTTTGTAACGACAATTTCGTGGTACAACTTGGTTATTGATGAAGAGATATATAACTCAGCTAGAACTGAAGTGGAGGAAATTAGTGAAAGAATTCAAATGCGTTTAGCGGATGAAATTGATGAGAGCAAGGATGATTTGTTTCTGTTGGCTGACAATATAGAGGAAACAAATATTACGAGCGAAACAGCTGTCGCTTATTTTGAAAAACAATCACAAGTTTCCGAATTTGAGAACATATACTATATTAGCCTAGATGGTATTGGTATTTCAGTGAAAAATGGTAGGGTGGATTTTGAGAATAACGAAACCTTTAATTCTGCATTACAAAATGAATCTTTAATAGAAGCACCTTTAATATCAGCTGATAGTGGACAAAGTATTATGAATATAGCTGTTCCGATTATGAATGAAGATGAAGTCGAAGCAGTGCTTTTTGCTGAATATTCACTAGAGGAGGTATATGAAGATATAGAAGGAATTATATCTGGGAACGGATATGCATTTATTGTAGATTCGAACGGAGATATGGTTTACAATACATCGAGTAAAGGTACAGAAGATTTAGCAATGGATCTTTATACAAGTCCAATAATGGGTGAGATAAAGAATGATCTTGCAGATGAAAAAAGTGGAAATCTTTACTTTCAAGTAGATTCAATAGAACAGATAGCGGTTTATAGTCCGGTGGAAGCGACTACGTGGAGTGTAGTGGTCACCGTAAGTAGCGATGCGATTAATCAAGAACTAAGAACGAGTATAAATCTGATTATTGTTGTTAGTATGATTGTTGTTTTCTTATTGATTCTATTTACTGCTTATGCAGGCTATTCAAAGATATCATCATTGAAATCAATAGAAAAGAGTGCATATTATGATCCATTAACAAAACTTCCTAACCTGACAAAGATAAAAAAAGATATGAGGGCCATACTAGAAAAAAATAAGGATAAAAAATATTCTGTAATTAAAATAGATGTAGAAAATTTTAAAGCTGTAAATGAAATGTTTGGCTTTGATATTGGAAATCGGGTACTGCGAGCTTTTAAAACAATTAGAGAAACAGTAGATGAACCAACCCTTATGATAGCCAGAATTGGAGTAGATGAATTTTTACTTTTTTCTGGAAATGGGTTTCTAGATGATATGGAAAAGCGTACGAATACCTATGAATCATATTATAAAGAATTAATCCCAGAACTGGGTGACTATAGGATCTCGTTTAAATATGGACGTTATCATATAGCTAAAGGTGAGATAGATGTAGATGATATTGTAACTAAAGTTAATATGGCTCATAGAATTTCTAAAGATAGAAAGGGTCTCATAATTTATGATTATAATGACTCTTACAAGCAAGAAATAGTTGAAATAGCAGAGATAACTAATAAAATGAAGACGGCTTTAGATAACGATGAATTCCAATTGTATCTGCAGCCGAAATTTAGTGTGGTAGATAATAGTATAGTTGGCGCTGAGGCTTTAGTTAGATGGGTTGAACCAAATGGAAATTGCATATTTCCAGATAAATTCATACCGTTATTTGAAAAAAATGGATTTATTGTGGAAATGGATGCCTATATGCTAGAGGCGACATGTGCAGTAATTAAAAAGTGGAGAGATACAGGGTTTGGGCATATTCCGATATCGGTTAATTGTTCACGTTTAAACCTTAATAACCCTTCTTTTGTACAAGAGTTTGCTGAAATAGTAGATAGATATGAGATTCCACATCAATATATTGAGATGGAGTTGACAGAATCAGCAATGATTGAAAATGAAGAAGTGATAGAGTACCTCTTTGCAGAGTTAGATAAATTTGGTTTCAGAATTTCTATAGATGATTTTGGTTCGGGATATTCATCGCTTGGGTTATTGAAAAACTTGAGGGCCGATACATTAAAGTTAGATAGAAGCTTCTTTATAAATAACAAAGATTTGGTAAGGGGAGATTTGGTTGTAGATGGGATTATTAAACTAGCTCAGAGTCTAAACATGTACGTGGTTGCAGAGGGAATTGAAGAAAAAACACAAGTGAAATTTCTAAAGCAGATAGGCTGTGACGCAGTGCAAGGATACTACTATGCGAAGCCTATGTCTATTTTAGAATTCGAAGAAAAGTATCGAGGTATGATGCCAGAATACTTATCAATTCTTCATAAAACAGTGATTAGTACCTCGAATCCACTAGTAATAGAGAATCAAAAACTTGAGATGGCATTAAACGTTTTAAATGCTGTGAGGGTTCCAACGACTATTTTTACACATAGTCTTAACGAATTAAAGTACAATACAGTGGCCCTTGAATTGTTCGGAATGGACGATCAGATTATGATGGGAGAAGATTTTTTTGCGCTATCTCCAACAATGCAGCCAAGTGGAGCAGTCTCGAAAATACAAGCGCTTGAAAATATAGATGCGGCAAAGAAGAATGGTCACATCAAATTTATGTGGGTACATAGAAATCTTATGGGAGAAGAAATTCCATGTGAAGTTACAATCGAAAAGCTACATTTGTTAGATGATAACGGTGAAGAGTTGTACATCAGTGTTATCCATGATTTGCGAGAAGAACTAGCTGACTATGAAACAAAGCGAGAGAACGAAACAAATGGATTTCTCTTGAACAGATTGACAGATAAAGCATTAATTAATGAAATTACGGGATTAACAGATGAATGCTTTTTTAAATATGATACTTTAAAATCTACAATACAATTTCTAGGTGGTGGGAACACTACACTGGAACAACTTAAAGGTAGTCACTCATTCCCAAATAAAGAATTTGTTTCACTTGTTGTATACCAGGATGATATAGAGTTATTCTATCAATTTGTAGATGCGATGAACCAAGGAAGAGAAGAAATTTTTGAGATTAGACTAAATTTACCAGAGGGTGGATTTAGATATTGCGTTTTCGAGTTCACCAACATTCAAAACGAATTAGGGGAACCAGTATTTTCTGTTGGTAAGATTTACGATATCACGGATCGGAAATTACTAGAAGAGCAAGCAACAAAGGATTTGTTAACTAATTGTTACAATAAAATTTCTACAGAAACTTTGATTAAAACGATATTAGAAGAAAATAGTCAAGAGTCACATGCGTTATTCGTAGTAGATATCGATGATTTCAAATCCGTTAATGACAGCTTAGGACATGCTTTTGGAGACAATGTGCTTCGTGAAGTGGCGCGAAATCTACATGAACATTTTAGAGAAGGAGATATTATAGGTAGAATTGGTGGAGATGAGTTTGTTGTATTTCTAAAAAACATCGGGAATTTGGATGTGATAGAGAATAAAGCAAAAGCTATAGCGGCAGCTTTTAAAAATAAATATACAGGAGAATCAAAAGAGTATAAAGTTTCGGGAAGTGTTGGGATTTCTGTATATCCAGAAAATGGGACAGTATATAGTGAATTGTTTGATGCAGCAGATAAAGCCTTATATCAATCCAAGTTAGCTGGAAAGGACCGTTACACATTTTATTCAGAAGAAATATCAGAAGGAACCATGAGAAATCTAACTCTTTTAGAAAATGTAAGCAGGGGTTCTGATGCGTATTTTAATACAAAACTAGTATCAGAAGTATTTGAACTTCTCTATGAAATGAAAACAAAAGATATTTCTCTAGATACTATTTTAGAATATATAGGTAGACAGTTGAAAGTTAGTCGTTGCTATATATTCGAAAGTTTTGATAAGGGTGAAACGTATAGTGAGATTTACGAATGGCACGAGGATAGTGTACAGTCACAAAAAAATGAACTTCAGGATGTTCCTAAAGACGTTTTATGTGAGTTTGTTGAAGAGTTAGAGGAAAAAGGGATATTTTTCTGCGATGATGAAAGTCAATTACAGCTAGATAGCTCAAAGTATTTGATGGTAAGTGGTGATGTGAAATCACTTCTATTACTACATATAAAAGATACTAAGGAAGCGTACACTCGCATATGTCTGGGACTAGATGATTGTAAAGAAAAACGAGTTTGGACAGAAAAAGAAATCAATAGCCTAAGATATATATTAAAAATGCTATCTATCTTTATAGTATTGAATTAATAAGGATTTAATAGGGATATTCTTGTAATTTATGTGTGCAAGTGGTATCATGAGAACGGTATAATTGGTATTAAATTGAATAAAAAGAATAAAAATCATTACTGAAAGGATGAATGTAAGTGAAGCACAAAAGAAAATTAGTCATATGTTTGATATTTGCATTGTTATTGCAAATGGTAATAATTCCAAGAGAGAGTGAGACGAGTGCACTGGCAAGTGGCAAGGCTGAAATTGTAGAATTTTATCTAGAAGAAGAGACTGCAAAACAGTATTTTATTGTTAATAGCGAAGGGGAGCCGTACTTACCCGAAACATTACGTGCATTAGTGAGGACACCAGTTGGAAGTGGAGCATCTGAGGCTTCTGAGGAGGGTGAGTCTAGTCCAGTTATGCCTATGATGATGGATGCACCAGGCGAATCAGCACCGGTCAAAGATGATAATACGAAAGAAACAAGTACAGATGATGTAACGGATGAATCCTCAGAAGAGGGTAAGGAAAAAGAAGAGGGCAGTTCTGTTGGAAATAATGATGAAACAGCAGATGGAAAGCAAAATCAAGATAACTCAACAGGTGATACTACTAGTGATGAAGAACAATCAGGAGATTCTAACGGTAGCGAAAACAATACTAGCGAAGAGAATACAAATGACGGAACTAGTGGAACGGATTCTGGAGATGAAGAGAAAACTGAGGAAAGCACGAAAAAAAGTTCTGATGAATCATCTGTAGGAAGTAAGGAAGATGAAACAAACGGCGATACAGAAGAAAGTAAAGGTTCAAATTTTTTAAGTCAATTATCGATCACAGCAAAAGCATCTTCGGAAACAGTGAGTGATTATGAGTATAGCTATATTGATGTGCCTGTTAAATGGGAAGAAGCTAATAATAAGGCGTTTACAACTACTGCTCTTGGTTCGTGGTTACCTAGTTATACATATAAAGCAACGGTAGATTCTGAATGGAGCGAATCAGAGAAATACTCAATTCCTAATAGTCTTTTAGAGAATATAGCTATTAATTGTAGTATTATAGAACAAACACCAGCAAATACGGAATTTAAAGTAGGATGGAGAAGTAGCATGACACCTACAGATGATCCGTATATAGCCGTGGTCAAAGATTCTACGAATGTGGTAGGAACAGTAAAAATAGACAGAATTGTGGCGGAATATAGGGAGGTGATTATTGTTACAACTGTCCCAGCAGAGAATTATCAGTACAAACCAGGGTCTCTAAAATCTACGGAAGGTTCATCGACCGCTGAAACACTTGCAACGCGTACAGGGCGCAATACATTTTATTTTATTATGGGTGCTAATGATATGAATATTAGCGTAGCATTTGAACCTATACCAGATGGGTCATCGGAAACGAATCCAGTTTATGTGAGTTTTTCAAAGAATACAGATGATAAACCCAATAGCTATGAAGATTCAGTTGTGGAATTACCTGTAAACACGGAGATAACTATAGATAACGATGGCGGATCAGGAACCTATACAGTAGGGGGAAGTATAGGCAATGTAGAGGATGAAGGTGGTAAAGTTATTGTAAAAAATGATAGTATAATCAATGATCCAACGAAATCAGGGTACATCTTTAATGGGTACATATATAAGAGTGATTCAAAAACTTTTGTAGCACAGTGGATTGAAGATAAGATAGGTAAAGATGATTCGGGAAATATAGGTGATAAAATACCAGATATTTATCAAAGATTGGCTACGTTTGAGATTACTAATGGTACTTGGGAGACAGGAGGAAGGAGTACTATCACTGAGATATTGACCTTTAAAAAGGGAGGTATTCTGAGTAATGATGAAGATGCAACAGCAGAATTGAGCATCCCACAAAACATGAAAGCAAATGAGGGGTATGTAGATGGAGCATGGATTGGTGTGGAACCAGCTACTAGTTATACGTATGGGGTGTATGGGGATGAAACGAAGACGTTCACATACGGGTTTACAAAGTTACATACAGTAGATTTTAAAGGACCTGCTAGTTCAGGAAGTGATGATTTGACAGACCAATCTTTTACAGTGAAAGATGGAGATGAGATTATTGTGGACAATACAGGAGGAACGGGTGCATTTGACGGAAATATTACTATCAAAAAAGATACAGTTATTACAGACCCAACGCAAGAAGGTTTTGTTTTTAAAGGGTATGAACAATCAGTAGATAGTAGTACTGGAAAGGTTATACTGACAGCTAAGTGGGAAGAAGTAATAACTGTAACACCAGATCCACCAGTAACACCAGATCTACCAGTAACACCAGATCCACCAGTAACAACAGATCCACCAGTAACACCAGATCCACCAGTAACACCAGATCCACCAGTAACACCAGATCCACCAGTAACACC
>CAYJHQ010000004.1:0-3843 GCA_964369775.1 uncultured Lachnospiraceae bacterium | reverse complement strand
AGATCCACCAGCAACAACAGCCCCGCCAGTAACAACAGATCCTCCAGTGACTCCTGAAACACCAGAAGAAGATTTATTAGAAGAAGATTTGGCAGAAGAAGCGCCAGAAGAGGAAGCAGAGGAAGAGGAAACAGATGCAGACAATGGTGTTGGGGAAGAAGATATTGTTATTGAAGCGCTTGTGCCAGATGAAATGCCAACAAGTGTGCGAGTTAATGGTAATGAACTTGATGATAACCAATACTCAATAGATAATGATAACAATATTTCGATTAGTCCTGAATATATTGCTACTCTTCCAGACGGGGAATATACGGTAACTATCGCCTATGAAGACGCTACTTATGAAGCAGTTATGCTTGTAGATGGCGGAGTGCCATTATCGATGACAAGCTTTACAGAAGTTGCAGGATCATGGAGTTTGTTTGATTTGATTATGACAGTTATCACTGGGCTTATAGCGCTAGGGTATCTAGTTATTCGACCAAAGAAAGAGGAAGAAGAATCGCAAGAGAATGAAGAAGATCCAGAAGAAAAGAGAAAGAGAAGAATTTTTACAACAGGATTACTTTTCTTAATAACAATAGCAGATATTATCTTCCTTTTAATAACACAAGATTTTTCACAGCCAATGACAATTTTTGATAAATACAGTGTAATATTTACTGTAGTAGTGGTTATTCAAATTATTGTAGCGTTTCTTATGAAAAAGAAAATAAGTGAAGATAATGAAAAGATTCAAGGACGTGCTTAAGAGTCTATAAAGATAGCCTAGGAAAATTCCTAGGCTATCACTATAGTGAAATATTATGCTTTGATTAATTCGTTTAGTAGGGAAGCAATCTGTGTGTCCATAGTTTCGTTATCAAATTGACAAGTTCCAACAGCTTTGTGGCCGCCACCACCATACTTGAGAAGTAGGCTACCAACATTGATAGTAGCAGAGCGATTTAAAACGGAATACCCAACAGCACAACTACATCCTTGACCGCCACGACCGCTAACAATCCACGCAGAAATGTTTTGTTCTGGATATAAGCTGTAAATCAAGAAGCGATTTCCGGTGTAGATTGGATCAACACCTCGTAAGTCACTGATAATAACATCGCCTTCAATGCGAGTGTATTTTTGTACCATATCGATAAACTTTTCGTTTTGCTCCCAGTAAATAGCAACACGCTCTTTGATATCAGAAAGTTCCATGATTTCCTCAATTGTCATTGTGATACAACAATCAATTAATTTTTCCATAAGTGCGTAGTTCGGTATTGTGAATTCACGCCAACGTCCAAGACCAGTTCTTGGATCCATTAAAAATCCTAATAGTACCCAACCTTCAGGTTTTTGAATTTCATCAATTGTTAGGTTGGCAGAGTCGACTTTATCAACTGCAGCCATCATGGGTTCTAAATTAGGGAACTTACTAGCACCACCATAATATTCATAGATAATGCGAGCGCAAGATGGTGCAAGTCGGCTTTCGCCTTCAAATTTTCCTTCTAATTCATTTCTTTCATGTTCACTTGAGTGGTGATCAAACCATAAACCACATCCTGGTACAAAAGGGACATTTGCAAGACAGTCATCAGATCCGATTTCGATTAACCCATCTTGTAAATCTTTTGGGTGAACAAATTTCCAGTTGTCAATGATTCCTGCTTCTTTTAACAAGGCTCCGCATGCAAGTCCGTCAAAATCCGAGCGCGTAATTAATCTCATAAACTAGTTTCCTCCTTTGGTCAACTAAAATACAGTAATTATATAACGTTTCATTTATAAAGATATTGTATCAAATTGCTGTCATTGTGACAAGTGGATTACTAAAGAATCAGAGAGAACCTAAAAGAAATTCAAAGAAATAGATTACAAATGATTGCGATATATGCCGAATTGTGATAGAATCATGTGCAAATGACTATTAGGAGGAACCACTACTTATGGAAGAAAAAGAAGTAGTCTCTAAAAATTTTATAGAGCAAGAAATAGATAAAGATTTGGCACAAGGAGTATACGATACTGTGTGCACAAGATTTCCACCAGAACCAAATGGATACTTGCACATCGGCCACGCTAAATCCATACTGCTAAATTATGGACTGGCAGAAAAATACAATGGAAGATTTCATATGCGCTTTGATGATACAAATCCAACAAAAGAAAAGGTAGAGTTTGTAGAGTCTATTAAAGAAGATATACAATGGTTAGGTGCGGACTGGGGAGAGCATTTGTACTTTGCTTCTGATTACTTTGATGTGATGTATGACTGTGCAGTGAAATTGATAAAAAAGGGAAAAGCATTTGTTTGTGATCTGAATGCAGAAGATATGAGAGCATATAGAGGAACACTTACAGAGCCAGGTAAGAACAGTCCATATAGAGATAGAAGTGTAGAAGAAAACTTGGAACTATTTGCGGCGATGCGAGATGGAAAGTTTGAAGATGGGAAATGTGTGCTAAGAGCTAAGATAGATATGAGTTCTCCTAATATAAACATGAGAGATCCGATTATTTATAGAGTGGCGAGAATGGAGCATCATAACACTGGGAATGATTGGTGTATCTATCCGATGTATGATTTCGCGCATCCAATTGAAGATGCAGTAGAAAAGATTACGCATTCAATCTGCACGTTAGAATTCGAAGATCATAGACCATTATATGATTGGGTAGTAAAAGAGTGCGAATTTGAAAATCCGCCGAGACAGATTGAGTTTGCGAAATTATATTTGACAAATGTAGTTACAGGAAAACGCTATATCAAAAAATTAGTAGACAAAGGCATTGTAGATGGTTGGGATGATCCACGTCTTGTGTCTATTGCAGCACTTAGAAGAAGAGGATTTACAAAAGAGTCTTTGAAAATGTTTGTAGAGCTGTGTGGAGTATCAAAAAGTCAAAGTTCGGTAGACTATGCAATGCTTGAGTATTGTATTCGTGAAGACTTGAAGCTAAAGAAAGCACGAATGATGACCGTTATGGATCCGATTAAAGTGGTTATAGACAATTATCCAGAAGGTGAAGTGGAATATCTTGATGTAATCAATAATACGGAAAATCCTGAATTGGGAAGCCGAAAAGTTCCATTTTGTAGAGAACTGTTAATAGATCGAGAAGATTTTATGGAAGAACCACCTAAGAAGTATTTTCGTTTGTTTCCAGGAAATGAAGTGCGTTTTATGCATGCATATTTCTTAAAATGCGTAAGTTACGAAAAAGATGAAACTGGTAAAGTGACAGTAGTACATTGTACTTATGACAAAGAGACAAAGTCAGGGTCTGGATTCACTGGAAGAAAAGTAAAAGGAACCATTCATTGGGTACCAGCACCGTATGCAGTTCAAGCAGAAGTGAGGTTGTATGAAAATCTTATCGATGAAGAAAAAGGTGTATATAATGAAGATGGAACTTTGAATTTAAATGAAAATTCATTAGTGATCCGAAAAGATTGTTTTGTTGAGCCAAGTTTTGATGGAGCCAATCCATATGACAGCTATCAATTTGTAAGGAGCGGGTTCTTTTGTATAGATGCAAAAGATTCAAAACCAGATGCATTGGTGTTCAATCGAATTGTATCATTAAAAAGTTCATTTAAATTACCAAAATAATGCTTGACAGAAAAAATAAAGTGTGTTAAATTAAATATTGTATGAAACAAAGAAGAGTATCCACTCTCACCTTAGCACGGACGTGACTATGGTTAATATCGATAACATAGATAACTCAGCACAGCTGAGTATGATTAATGTGATACGAGTGGATGGTCTAGACTATCCACTTTTTGTATATTTAGATTGATGCGATGGAGGTGCACGATTATTAGTGATTTAATGATTAACGAACAAA
>CAYJHQ010000003.1:0-123902 GCA_964369775.1 uncultured Lachnospiraceae bacterium | reverse complement strand
TCCATTTCTATTGTCCCTGGTGGCTTACTGGTCAAATCATACATAACCCTATTCACCCCACGAACTTCATTTATAATTCTACTCATTACTTTATTCAAGACCTCATATGGCACTTCTGCTGCCTCTGCTGTCATGAAGTCTATTGTATTCACCGCTCTAAGTGCAACCGCGTAGTCGTATGTTCTCTCATCTCCCATTACTCCTACAGAGCGCATATTTGTAAGTGCAGCGAAGTATTGTCCAATGCTTCTATCTAATCCTGCATTTGCGATTTCTTCGCGGTAAATTGCATCTGCATCTTGAACAATCTTTACCTTTTCTTCTGATACTTCTCCGATGATACGAATACCTAAACCTGGACCTGGGAATGGTTGTCTAAATACTAAGTATTCAGGAATTCCAAGTTCTAATCCAGCTTTACGAACTTCGTCTTTAAATAGGTCTCGTAGTGGCTCTATGATTTCCTTGAAGTCTACATAATCTGGTAATCCGCCCACGTTGTGGTGAGATTTAATCACTGCTGACTCTCCACCTACTCCACTTTCAACAACATCTGGATAAATTGTTCCCTGTACCAAGAAGTCTACCGTTCCGATCTTCTTTGCTTCTTGCTCGAATACACGAATAAACTCTTCTCCAATAATCTTACGCTTTGCTTCTGGCTCTGAAACTCCTGAAAGTTTTTCATAGAATCTATCCGCTACATTTACTCGGATAAAGTTCAGATCATACTCTCCTCCTGGTCCAAAAATTGCCTCAACTTCATCTCCTTCGTTTTTACGAAGTAGACCGTGATCCACAAATACACAAGTCAATTGATTTCCGATTGCCTTTGATAAGAGGACTGCTGCTACAGAAGAGTCTACACCACCAGAAAGACCACATAAAACTTTACCATCTCCTACCTTTTCACGGATTATTTTAATTGATTCTTCTACAAACGAATCCATTCTCCAGTCACCACTACATCCACATACGTTCATAACATAATTAGATAACATCTTTGTTCCTTCTACTGTGTGAAGGACCTCTGGATGGAATTGGATTGCATACAATTTTTCTTCAGTATTTTCAGCTGATGCCACTGGGCAATCTGTAGTATGTGATGTCACTTCAAATCCTGGTGCCAATTTTGAAATATAATCAAAGTGGCTCATCCAACAAATTGTTTTATTTGAAACGCCATTAAAGATAGGGGAAGTCGCTTTATCTACTAGTACTTCCGTTTTTCCATATTCACGCACATCTGCCTTTTCAACTTTTCCACCTAATACGTGCATCATTAACTGCGCTCCGTAGCAAAGTCCAAGGACAGGAACTCCTAGCTTAAATAGTTCTTCTGAATAAGTTGGCGAATCTGCTTCATAACAGCTGTTTGGTCCACCCGTTAAAATAATCCCCTTAGGGTTTAGCTCCTTTATCTTCTCTATGCTTACCTTATAAGAATAGATTTCACAATAAACATTACACTCTCTAACTCGACGTGCAACCAATTGGTTGTACTGTCCTCCAAAATCAATTACAATTACTAATTCTTTTTTCACGTTTTTTCCTCCTACGTGTATTGTCTTTCCATTTTAGTATAAATCGAATCATTACGCAATAGATAGTAAGAAAAACTACCTATAATTAAGGTAGTTTTTCTAAATTTCATCGTTTATGCAAATACGTATTTATCCACTGCTACCTTAATCTCATCATAAGATTCAGGTGCTACAGTAAGTTTTATAATCTTTTGTATCCCTATATTCATAATTCCAAGAATCGATTTTGCATCTACTACAAATCGACCACTCTTTAAATCCATGTCTCCTGGGTAATTTTTTACAATATTAACAAACTCTGATATTTCTTCTGCACTTTCAAATTTCACTTGTATTTCTTTCATTTCTTTAATTTCTTACTCCTTACATCTAATTAATTCTAAGCGTTGATTCTAACATTTTAACTCTGAAAAGACAATACTTTCTTATATTTTTCACTTTTTTATAAGATTTTGTGTCTATTGCAAAAACATTCGTGTTTTCTCCGAACACTTATATCCATGTTTTTACAATTTTAGAATTTTCAACCTACTCACTCGCATATCTCTATACATTGTAAAGGCACTCCACACAATTCTATGTAGAATGCCTTAAAAGAGGGTATTATTTTGGCTATGCATGCAAATACTTCTGAATGTCTTTTCTGAGTGGTTCACAATCATCCGCATATACACACAAAGTTGTAACTGTTTTAATTCCGATATTCATTATTCCCAATACCGATTTTGCATCTACTACATATCTACCTCGAACTAAATCCATATCATTTTCATAGTAGCTTACAATATTTACAAATTCTGCTACATCGTCCGGAGTATTAAAATATAATCTAAATTCTTCTTTCATCTTTCTTCACCTTTCTATCTGAAACTCTATTTATATTCTTTGTTTGTTTTTCCTTGTCTGTGATTGTATAATAACACAAGTTCAGCTTTATAAAAGAGTAATTCTCTTAGATAGGTGGATTAATTTAATCACATTTCATCTTTCTGTACTCAGATGGTAATACTCCTACTTGTTCTTTAAATACCTTGCTCATGTATTTTGAATCACTATATCCTGTCAGATTGGATATTTGATTGAGTTTTAAAGAGGTTGTCTCTAGCAATTCTTTAATCTTTTCGATTTTATATATACGTATCGTCTCTGAAAACGTAACGCCTGTTTCCTTTTTAAACATTGTGCTCAAATACTCTCCTGATACATGTAGCCTATCTGCTACTTCCTCAAGATTTATTCCTTCACCGTAGTATTCCTGAATCATGTTTTTTGCTTGACTAATTAACAGACTTGCTGCAGTTTCTACTTTATCTGTATCCATCATTTCTCTCGAGAAAATACACAGTGTGCTCCAAATTTCTTCCCATGTATTTGCATTTGATACAATATTCATCACTGACTGCGCATATGCTTTATCCTGTTTATCTATATATTTCTTTGCAAGACCTACTATAAACCAGCAATACTGGAGGCAAACTTCTTTTATGTTAGCCGGATCATATATTTCATTTTTACAATGCTCCACTAGTTTATAAAAACAATCTTTAAATGCTGCCTTATTACTAGTAATCACCGCTTTCTCAATTTGACTTTCTAATTCTTTCGGATACTTCAATTCCTTTATCTGTTGATTCTCTATCGTGTCCGCACAAATTAATGTGTTTGGTCTTAATGCTAGGTTCCAATGTAATCTTTCTTCAATTGTATTGATTGATATTCTCAATTCTTCAAAACTTCTGCATTCCTCTGATGCAAAAATAACACTTCTTGGCACTATTCTCTTTACTTCTTCAATAACCTCTTCTTCTAGAAATCTAGAAAACTCTCCTATCTTATCTACCGGATAGAATATTGTCATGATTATATCTTTATCTGGAACACTAACAACTTGGCATTCTCTATTAATATGCTCGCTATAAAACATTTGTAATTCACTTTTTACTTTTGATGAATATTCTGTATATTTTCGCCCTAGCCATAAAACAAATACTCCAAATCTTTCTTCTTGCTTCAATTGATATCGTTCTTCTAGAATATTACAAATATTCTCTAGATTTTCTCGCCCATGAATCGCATCAATACACATCTTTTCAAAACTGAATTGCTCTTCTTCCTGTATCTCTTTTTGTAATTCATTTTCAACGCATGATAACAATTTTTTTAATTCTTTGATTTTAATAGGCTTTAGTAAGTATCCTTCAATTCCTAGATCAATAGCTTCTTTTGCATAGGAGAAATCAGTAAAAGCACTGATTACAATCGCTCTACATTGCATCCCTTTCTCTCGTATTTTGCTAAACATCTCAAGGCCATCCATCTCTGGCATCTGAATGTCAAAAATAACCAAATCTGGCTGCAATTGTTCAATTAATTCCAATCCTACTTTTCCATTTTCAGCTGTTCCTACTACTGAATAGCTATCACTTATCTTTTCACATAGATTCTCCATACCCTCTCTTATAGGAGTCTCATCTTCTACTATGATGATACGCATATCATTCGTCACTCCTTCTTTCCACCCATTCGAGAGCTAGTAACTAGCGGTATAAATAGGTGCACTTTTGTATAGGCATGTTTCAGGCTCTCATAGAAAACTGTTGCATCACTACCATAGTACAATTGCAAACGCTTTCTTACGTTGTTGATTCCTAAATGCTTTGATTCCAATTCTTCACATTTGTTCAGTTGATTAATTTGTTCTTGGGTCAGCCCTACTCCATTGTCCTTGATTAACACGTGTAAATACTTCCCTAGCTTATCTATTACGACCTCAATCTTGAACTCTTCATTAGATGTATAGCCGTGCTTAATTGCATTTTCAATAAATGGTTGTAATAATAACTTATGGATTCGACACCCCTCTACTTCCTCAAGAACATCAATGCTAACTTCAAGATTCTTCCCTGCTTTAGCTTCTAAAATAGTTATATATTGACGTAACCAGGAAACTTCTTGAGATATACTTACTTCACCTCCTGCATTCTTTACACTATACCGTAGAATATCAGCTAGGGCTCCTAGCATCTCACTAATCTCATATTCTTCGGCTCCAATTGCTTTCCAGTTGATTACATCGAGCGTGTTATATAAAAAGTGGGGATCTATCTGCGCTTCTAATGCTGATAACTCTGCATTCTTTTGTTCTACTGTAACAGCTTTCACTTTTTTCAGCAGCTTTTTCATTGTCTGAATTGCCTCATTAAATTCATGGGAAATGAATTTAGCTTCTTTCGATGAGTCTATATCTTCTGGCATATGCACATCAAGGTTTCCATTTCCAACCTCTTTAATCACTTTTCTCAGCGTCTCAAGCCAACTCATCATCGGTCTCATTGCGTAATATAGTGCAAATATAAGTACACCTTCTGCAATTAATGCAATTAAGCACCAAGTAAGAAATTGACTTCTTTGCTCTTCTAGTAACTCCTGCTTCGAATGATAGCTATATACTTCTAAATCTCCATATTCAATTTGTGTACTTCCTATCTGCATATTTTCAGACGGAACTTCTTGAAGCTTTGTCCCCCTAGCCGTTTGATTTGATGAATTTATAATAGTATCTTTGCAGACTAAATAACTAACTACCTCTTCTTGAGATTCTAATGCTTCATCAATCACCGCTGTATCAATAGACATTACCACATATCCCAATTCACTGTTAGGATTGTTTGAATCTACAACTTTTGCCCGAAGTTGTAACAAGTAATACTCTTCATTATTTTGATTTTCTACTTTTATTACCCTATAAGGTACACTTGACTCATCAAGAATCCAAGAATCTGAAGATGCCTCTGTTGATAATTGATTGTAATAAATCGTCTCTCTTCCTTCAGCAAACCAAGCCATTCCCACAATATATGGATATCGATTAGCTGCTTGAGCCATCAAGATTTTATATCTTTCTATCGTTTCTTCAAACCCTGGTTCTTGCTTATGAATAGTTTGATAATAACTCATAAGTGTTCTATCTGAGCTAATTGCATCTAAGACATAGTCATATCTTTCAATTATCAAATCTACTCCTTGTTCCACCTTCATTAAATTCGCTTCAATTTGTTTTTCATACTCATCATATAAAATCTTTGCAAGTTGATTCTGAAACAACATCCCAATGCAAAACATTGGAATGATAGTTGCTACTATAAATATCAATGTAATTCGCTTTCGAAAATTTTTCTCACCTTTCATCCCATATACTCCTATTGAATATACATATGCAACTGTTTTACTTATTTTTATTATATCACTAGCAAAGATAGGCGTTCCTTAATTCTTTGTTAATTCACCGTAAACAAATTAGTATGATTTTATTTCTGTAAATACTTTGCCTTTGTAGCCAACCCTCCCCTAATGTGACGCTCCGATTTATTTAAGTCCAATACTTTCCGTGCAAGAGCTGCAAGACTTGGGTTAATCTGTTGCAATCGCTCTGTTATGTCTTTATGTACTGTGCTTTTACTTATTCCAAATTCCTTTGCCGTCTGTCTTACAGTTGCATTTTTCTCTATTATATAATTAGCTATGTCAACTGCTCGCTCCTCTATATAATCTTTCATTAAAATCCCCCTACATAGGATGTTTTTAACATCTTATGCAAGGGTATATGGGGTTAGTACTATTTACTTTTTCACTTCTTAAATACTAATAGCTTTTTCCTCGCTTTTCCGTTATAATACTTATTATTCTACAAAAAGAGGAGCTTAATATGCTATTTATCATCGATGATACAGAGGTTAGTTTTCTGGTTCAATATACAAAAGGAACGAAAATGAGTTATAATTTTAGTCTTGAAGGTCTGTTAACCGTTAGGGCTCCATTAAAAACAACTCAATCTGAAATCGAAGATTTTCTAACAAAGCAAAAGAAGAAAATCTTACCTACTATTGAACGCTACAACAATCGTATTTTCGTCTCTAGCAAAAAAAGTTATGATAAAAATGAAATTTTCCTTTTATTTGGTGCTCCTCAAACATTTGGACAGCTTCTTGATGATACAGGTGAAGATTTATCTGATGTTCAACAAGCTCTTAAATCACTATATATCCGAAAAACAACCAAATATATAAAAAAACAACTTCCAAAGTTTGAAAAACTTCTTAATGTCAAAGCTAAATCTGTCTCCATAGTGGACAACCCAAAGGCTTGGGGTACTTGCTCAAGTCGCAAGGAATTGACTTTTAATTACAAGTTGAGTATGGCTCCGCCTTCTGTCATTGACTCAGTCATCGTTCATGAACTCTGTCATATTTCTCACCTTAACCATGATCGTTCTTTTTGGAGGCTGGTTGGAAAATATGATCCTCAATATAAAAATCACTTGAATTACTTATCAAAATTTGGAAGTGTTATGACCATTTAGAATTCTATTCCTGCGTGTGGAATCTCTGTGTACTTAGCTATCTCTTTATCTAGAGTACACATATCTTCTATGGTTATTTTATGTACATCGTCCTTTCCCAGAACTCTTGCAAATGTCTTCAACTCTTCATTTGATACATGTAAGAATCTATATATCCGTTCTGAGGCTTCTTCTACTTTTATACGTTTTCTCAATTCATTGTCCTGAGTCGCCACGCCCATCGGACAGTTTCCTGAACCACAAATTCGATACTGTTGACATCCTGCTGCTATTAATGCCGCTGTTGATATAGCTACTGCATCTGCCCCCATTGCCAAAGCTTTTGCAAAATCAGACGATACTCTAAGTCCGCCCGTAATCACTAGCGCAATGTCCTTCCCATGTGAGTCAAGATATCTTCTCGCTCTGGCTAATGCATAAATTGTAGGAATCGTTGTAGATTCTCGCAAGAATAAAGGACTCGATCCAGTGGCTCCACCTCGACCATCTATTGTAATGAAATCTGGATTTGCATATACACAGTATTCTAAATCCTTCTCTACTCTTCCTGCTGCAATCTTAATTCCAATCGGACGACCTTCCGAAGCTTCCCTCAAATAATCCACCATGTTTTTTAAATCTTCTTTTGAATTCAATTCTGGGAATTTAGATGGGCTTTGTATCTCTTTGCCCATCTCTTTTCCTCTGATACGTGAAATTTCTTCCGTTACCTTTTCACCTGGAAGATGCCCACCCATTCCAGGTTTTGTTCCTTGACCTATCTTGATTTCAATTGCGTCAGCATCCATAAAGTTCTGTTTTGTTGCACTATACTTATTCGGAATATATTCAAAAATATACTTATGAGAAGTATTTTTTTCTTCTTCTAATATTCCACCTTCTCCGCTGCACATAGCTGTTTTCAACTTTGCTGTTCCAGCTGCTAATGCCACTTTTACCTCTCTCGATAATGCTCCAAATGACATGTGTGATACATAGATTGGGCTTTCTATCACCATTGGTTTTTTTGCATTTTTCCCTATAATCGTAGTGGTATTTACTGGTGCATCGTCTAACAACGGTGCTGGGTTTAGCTGTGCGCCCAAAAACAAGATATTATCCCACATCGGTAGTCTCATCTTTGTACTCATAGCTGCATGGATTGTTTTTCCTGTCTTTGCCATCTCTTGAATTTCCGCCATATATCGCTCAGATGCATCAATTCTTTCCGGTACTTTTTCGATCTCTACATTAGTCACTTCTTGTGCAATCAGCTTTTCTTTCGGCTGCTTACATAGCGGGCAAGAACTAAGCTCCTCATAACTTTTCCCCTCTTTTTCTTCATCAAATTCATAATTACAAATGCTACAAATATATTTCATCAAAATCCCCTCTCTTTAATATCCACTCAATAAGTTACCTAGCTTTATTATAATGTATTCTGACAAAATTTCCTATTTTTTTTCATTCAATTACAATTCTTCATTTGGCAATACAATAAAATTTTCTATTTCTTCAAAATCATTATACGCTGATTGGCTGGTAAGAATAAGGCGATAGGTCTTTGCTTCATCTTCCACAATTGATTCGTCTAGGTGTAGAATAAACCGATTTTGCACCGTTTCTGTCCTATTGTAATCATTAGTATATTTTATAATTTTTCCATTTCCTAAGAGCACATAATTCATCGGGGCATTTTGCAGGTAAGTAATCACTCCTGTTTCTACCACTTCATATACTCCTGTAACGGTCTTTTGATAAAGCTGTAGCACCATCGTAGTTTTTGCTGCCTCCTCATTTAAATCTAGTGTCACTGGCACTTGTATTCCTCCGTTTTTTGTAATTATTGGAGTATCAATTCTTAAATCTACCGCTAGATTGCTAGTTGGAGTCAGTACAAAAGTATCTACTGATTGGTCTACGTACTGGGTCAATCCATTTTCCCTTGTCAAACTCGTATATAATTCTGTTTTGACCGCCAGCTCTCCTAACCCCTCATCTAATTCTTCCATAGGAAATTCTAGGGAGTAAGTGATTGTCATATCTCTTAATTGTCCTACTGTATTGATAAAATACAATTCTCCTGCAGCAGGATATTTAACACCATTTATCACTACAAATCCACCTTTTGGTGGTGCTAGCATCTCTCCTTCTTTATTAAAAAACATCACTTTAATTGCTGCGTAATGATTCAGATTTTTTGCATCATAGGCCTCTATCTCATCTGTTTCAATCTGACTTTCTACTGTAAATACATTAGATGTCGACTCTATAACTTGGCTTGTAATTGTAGTAACCCTTTTTGCAACTACAGAGAATGGAATATTAACCTTTCCATCTGTTCCACCACCATTACATTCTAATTCATAGTCCCCGACAGCTATCAAATCTTCATCCGCTACATCTCTGAAATCCACAACTATCTGCAATACATGCTTTTGAGTATTTGCCGGTACTGGTAATGACTGATTATAGACCGCTCCACTCTTCATCTCCTTAAATTGACTAAGCCTAATAGAGCTCACCTGTTCTTCCACTTCATAGTAAAGCCTTGTGGGCTCATCACTTAGAGTTTCAAAGGTATCGCTTCGCGCAGTATGAATCACAGTTATTTTCGTTCCAATCGGAAATGTAGTTCCAATCAACTTAATCACCACCCACTCATAGGTATTGCTCCAACTTGGTTGAGTCATGATGTATTGAGCTGTAAAGTTACTATCTTGAGTAAGTGCTAGCGAGCTGTTTGTATTAATCTGTGTGTAATACGTTCCTCCTATAATTCCATTTGTTGGAATTCCATCAATTGTCGCGCGTCTCACAAGATTAACCCTCACATAAATTTCTATTCCTTGATAATTGGATAGCGTAATATCCACATATCTTTGAGTATCTTGATCAAAAAAGTTCTGGTAATAGTCCAGAATAATTTCTAATTGATTTGATTCGGTTTCACTCGTTCTTCCCAAGTAATACGCCTCGTCTAATGTATTTTCTAATGCTTTTACTTCACCCCCTAGCTTAATAGAGACTCCATAGTTGGTATCTGCTATTTCTACAGACGATGCATTTCCGACTACATCTGCTGGATTTTGTAAGTTGATGTTATGAGGTTGCACTCCGGTTACGTATAAATCAATATTTTCAGTTAATGCATCTAACGATATGCTTGTGTTTCCTAACTCTGGTCTATCTATTTCTGCAACTACTTCTGTTTCTTCTCTAATGACGTAGCATTTTTCTAAAAAAACGGCGTTTGTGGGGTTTGGCTCACTTCCTTCAAATGAGTCATCCTCTGACATTTTTTGTAATTGGTACGAATATAAAGAAATAGATTCTCCCGCCTCCTCAATTCCTACCACACCATCGTATATTAGCGGAACTTCTAATCCAATCCTAGCTAGGGATGGAATAATTGAATAGTTTTTATTTCCTGTCATCTTAATCATAGTAACTGCTTCATAATCTTCTACCTCATCGCTCCAATCTTCCACTGTATGAATCGTCTCTACCGTTGCTATATTTGAATACTGCAAATCCATTAAATGGCCACTCCCTTTGATGCTAGGTTCTGCCACAAGTGTCACCCCTTCTGGAATTGGCACATAAAATTCGTTGTTTTCAATTCGAATACTTCCCGCTGTCTGATTATCTACTTGTAAAACATACTGAAAATAATTTTCCTTTGTCTCTATTCCTTCGTTCGAAACCTTTTTTTCTGTCTGCCAACTACTATCAATGCTAGTCACTACTGCTAGGTCATTCTTATTGACATTAATATTTACAATATCTGTATCCTTTGACTTTGCAATATAATTCTTAGTAGGATGCAAGTCATGTTCATCAAACACTTCATATCCATCGTATGCCCCTGTTCCATCTTGAGTAATATTTTTATCCGCCACAAAGATTAACTCGTCTAAATTAATAAACGTATTTTCCAATTTAATATCAGGCAAAAACTCCACTTCAATTACAGGTCTATTGCTAGGTATTAGCCTTGTCGTAGATGTGGGTATATCATATAAATAATTTAAGTCATACAATGAATACCCCTCATCTAACTCAAGCTGGTACGCTTTATCCCCATTTGTTAATGTCTTAATAAAAGTCTTCGTATACCCTAATGGCTCAACGTTTTCTTTCATCTGGCGATACACCTCTACACTGTTTATCTTGAATCCATCCGGTTCTATTATAAACACCAATGGATTTGGTACGTTTGTAGAATTGGTGTATGGATAATCATGCATCCCTAATTCTGCCTTTACCCTGATTTTCTCACCTGGAACCACATTTGAAATACTTTCTATTTCATCTATCGTCTGCTTATCTGTAGTGATTCCTGAAAGGAGTATTGGAATTTCCCAGGTGGATGGGGATGCTTGTATAGTGAAGTTTCTCTCTTGATCGAGCAAGAATTGTGCATTACTTGGTCTCATGGTCAACTTTGATTGTGCTACTGTATTTCCTTCACTTCCTAACGGCGCAATTGCATACCCATATATACCTCCGATTGCACCACTGTCATAGCTCCCACAGACCGATACTGCTTTGATTAATGGTATTGTATAACGAACCGATTTGATATAATACGTTTTTCCTTCTATAAATTCCCCTTCAGTTACTGCATACTCTTTATTTTGTGAAATAGTATGGTCGATTACGATATAAGAAGCAACCTTGGTTTCATTCCTCGTATTGGTGCGGTCATTTACTACACGTGTAAATCCATTTTCTCCATATTCATCTACAAACTCAATATAAATATCTGGAACTTCACCATCATTGACCGTAGGAAATGGCAAATTGACTGCTACAACATCTAATTTATTTCTATTTCCTTCGCTCGTTCCTATATCGAACTGGTAATGCACTTCTGTCTGTGTTGCATCATCTCCTCCTGTGTTTTCAAACCCCATAATTCCAAGTAGCTCCATACCATCTCCTTCTTGATAGGACTTTGTATTAAAGGAAGCTGAAGCTGAATACAAGATTAAATTAACGTCTTCAGATGCAATGCGAAGTGATTTTGTTCCTGTAGATCCTTGGGTTGGTAAGTTTTGCTCCCCTATATAAGGTGATAGACTGATACTTCCATTAATAGCTAGCTCTTGCCCTACCGCAAATTTGCTTGAACTAAAGTAAAATGATACTGGAAATCTACTCCCTACTACATGTACGTAATCTTGAATCTTTATGATTACTTGAGTACTCGTCTCCTCCACTGAAATTTTTTCATTTTCCAATTCACCACAGCTTCCTGCTACATAATCAGCATATACTCTATCCGCTCCTGTCCCATGATAGGGGCGGTCTATTGTATATGTCGCTTCTTTTACGTGTAACTCCATATTATTCACCCCTCTATAAGGAGGAAGCAATGCAACTGGAAACGTCCCCTCATTATCTAATCCTACCGTCTCTGTTCCTCCTTCTGATTTTGGTGGAAAGTAAAGAAAAAAACCTGATGCTAAATGTGATGCTGAGACGTAGATATCTTCAATAGATTTTGTATGTGTATTTACACCTTCTATATGAACAGTAGATATAGCTGTACTATTTGTGACGGGTTCGTTTCCCATATGAGACCATATCTGCCTATCATAATTGATGTTCACATGAATTTCATCCCCTTTTACAAGTGCTGGCAAGGAGATGACAAATGTCCCTGCTTCTTCATTGACGTAGCTTCCTGTTCCTTGTTGTATTCCCTCTAAGTCAATGTCCTTGTCATAAGTAGTATATGTCGATGTTGGCATAGTTCCCCTTTCTATAAATGAATCACTGTACAACACTTCACCCCAAAAAGACATTCCTGGGGGAACCGACACCGTCATCTGAGAAGGTTTATCTAGATTTTCCGTAAAGGTAATAGTTAGGGTTTCAATGGCATTTTCATCACTCCCTGGATATAAAGTATGACTTGCAACACCCTCTGTGGTAAGTTCTACTCCACTACTTAAGACAGCAGAATAAATAGGAACACTCATCGCTTTTGCTGATTGTTCCAAATTTCTACTCCATATAACATACAAAAAAAGAAAGATTACTCCTAATAGTGGCGTAATCTTTTTAATCCTCTTTCTCATACTCCACTTCCTCCTATGAGTAACAAAATATCCTTTGTTGTCACTTCATAATCCGAATTATCTTTAAAAAAGGTCATTTTAAAAGCGGAAAAAGTTCCCATCTCTATCGTCATCTGACTCTTTTCTTCACCTGTCCCCAAAGTGATGAGTGGCTCCCTATCCACATCGCTTCTTACAATATACGCATTTGTTCGATCCGGATATATGGAATTTGTGTACTGTACTATAATTTCACCTTCGTATTCATATGAACTAATAGTAGCACTAGCTGTATATTCACCGCTGTTTTCATTTACTGTGACAAATGCATTATCAAAAGGCTGAAATACACTAAACTCTGCTTCTAGAGTCGATGTAAATGGTTCAAGCGACCTTGCTGTGACAATAATTTCTGCCTCTTGATTTTGAAAATCTACTTCTGATAAAACAAGAGCAAATACATCTTCTGGATACTCTTCTTCTAGTTGATAGCCTCCTGTTTCATCATGGTCTGATTTTGGTACAATTCGCTCGGTAATATCCTCTACCTCACCTGATTGTAGCACTTTTTTTGCACTGATTTCATATGTGATATCTTCTTCAGACATGCGGAAATCATCTTCATAATTTCGTATATGAAATGTCAATTCTTCCCCAATATCGTAATTGGACACAATGTAGGATACTTCATTCTCTGGCTTTCCTAAAATATCACTTTCAAAATAAAACGCCTTTGTTCCTCCTAAAAATATAGCGCTTTTATCTTCTGCTACATAGAAGGCATAAGTCATTCCTATTAAAAAAAAGCCAACTATAACAATGATGATTAAACCGCTCTTTTTCTTCCATTCTCCCTGTACTCTACTCAAAGTGAGTTCTCCTTTTGTTTTGATTTGATTATAATCTCAATTGCATCAATCTCAGTACTATATTTATCATCGTTACTTGCCACTTCTACTTGTAATAAATAGGAATGCTTCACTTCTCCAAGCTGCAACACTCCTATCTTAGATTCGTAATAACCACTCGTTTCGTCGTACACTAAAACTCCATCTTCTATATCATCAATTGCCTCTGATCCTATTAGCGAGAAATTAAGGGGTAAATTTCCTGTAGATTTTATTAGTATTTGATACTCTTGAACTACTTCGCTCTCTATACCTTCTTGATAATTTACAACTGAAAATGATAGCTCATTCGGCTTGCTTGATGAAAGTTTTTCTAAACTGATCTGAAATTGCTCTGTATAGATTCCCTCTACATAAAAGGTCGCCACTTCTGCATTTCCAGTACCTATATATTCTGCTTGATAGCTAGAGAGTGTAACTGCTACGAAAATAAAGGCGCTTAAACTGCTACTGATTATAATCAGCCTACGTTGTCGTCGGTCCATCTTGAGTTGCTGTAATATAGATATTGAAAGTTAAGCTATCATCTGCCAATCCGTCTGCTGTATCATCTTCATCAATTCCCCCTTCATACGCCCATTGCCAATATATGGTCTTTGTAAACCCTGCTTGAGCTGCTGTTAGGCTCACCTTGATATTCGTATCTGGCGTCAACAAAGTAGTCATCTCTTCATCGCTATAAAATTTAATCGCTGGATTTCCAGCTACAGCTGGATTAATATTATCCACAGTAAGGCTATAGGTATACGCAACTTCTGCTGGACCAAATGTAACTTCAAAACTCCCCTCATCACCTGGTGCGATTTGGGATTCTAACACGTTGTTATTTGTGTTCTTGGTATCTGATAGATCAAAGTTAAAAGTTGCTGTCTCTGGCGTCGCCCCTTCAAATTGAATATTGGTCCATTGCCCTACATTTACTGTTCCTGTTCCTGTAGAAGTGCTCGTATACCTTGCTAGTGTAACTGTTAAAATTGTAGTCGTAATCAGTACTAGAATAATTGCTATCACCCATATCCATATTGCCTTTGATCTTTCTTTTCTCATTTTTTCCATTAATCTTTCCCTTCCTTTCTATGCTTCAGTGATTTTTCCATCTCATTCATCAAAAATTTTTGATTCCTCAATTCTTTATTCTGCCTATCTAGGATAAATGTTACTGCTATAATAATGGGCAACATCCCAAATAGAAAAATTCCAAGTGGCGTCTGCATAAACATAAAAAATCCACCTAAGCCTTTCACATGGCCTACATATCTACCTTCCACTTGTTCTTCACTCACTAATTCACTGTCACTAGCATCATTGGCATCTCCCTTCATCTCAAAACGGATCTCTCCATCTACCTTTTTAGTACCTACAATGCGATGTGTAACAGCGACTTCATCTACTAGGTAAGTAACCACATCACCAACACCCAATTCTTTTTCCCCTACATTTTCTACGAAGATGAGTGATTCTGCATCAAATGTTGGAGCCATCGATCCAGATAATACAATGAGGGGACTAATACCTAGTACATCTGGAATTTGTTTTGGATATAAAAATGCTTTTACTATCAATGTTACATTAATGAAAATAATAACAGTTAGAAATAGACATCCTAAGATAGTAAAAAATATTTTCACTTTATAACTCGCTCTTTTCATAATTATCTACAACCTTTTTTATCTATTATGTGAATTATTTTCGAATATAAACTTCCATTTTTTTCATGTTTTAACACTTGTATGTTATACTGTTATTTATAAAAATCACGCATGCCAAAGGAGATATATAATGAGAAATCGCACCTTATTACAATTTTTCGAATGGTACTTACCTGCTGACTCTACTCTTTGGAATACAGCAACTGACAGTGCAACTTCCATTGCAGACCTTAAAATCACTGATATTTGGCTTCCCCCTGCCTACAAATGCGCTAATGGCAAAAATGACGTAGGGTATGGTGTATATGATATGTATGACCTTGGAGAATTTAACCAAAAGGGAACACTACCTACTAAATATGGAACAAAAGCGGAGTATCTCCGCGCCATTAAATCCTTGCAAAATGCTGGGCTAAAAGTCCATGCTGATGTAGTGTTCAACCATAGAATGGGTGCTGATGATAAAGAGAGGATTATGGCTCAAATCATTAATTCAAAAGATCGTACACAGGTAATTAGCGAACGTGAAATCGATGCATGGACTGTGTTTAATTTCCCTGGTCGAAACGGAAAATACTCTACTTTTACTTGGAATCATACCCATTTTGATGGTTGTGATTGGGATGATTTGGCACAGCAGTCTGCCATCTATCTCTTCAAAGACAAAAGTTGGGCTGAGCAAATTGATATTGAAATGGGGAATTATGATTATTTGATGGGTGCAGACTTAGATTTTGATAATCCTGAAACTTTCCAAGAACTAGTAAATTGGGGGAAGTGGTATCTCGATGTGACAGGTGTAGATGGGTTTCGAATGGATGCGGTTAAGCATATTAAATTTTCTAAGATTTTAGATTGGATATTAGAAATGCGTAAAGCTTCTGATAAAGAACTTTTTGCTGTTGGTGAATATTGGAATCCACATCTATCTTCGCTGCTATTTTATTTAGATAAGACCGCTCATAGCCTACAACTTTTTGATGTTCCCCTTCATTATAATTTTCACAAAGCTTCTACCAGTGATGGCAACTTTGATATGAGTAAAATCCTTGATGGTACTTTAGTAAAAGAGCGACCAAAACGAGCTGTAACCCTTGTAGATAATCACGATACTCAACCTGGGCAAGCACTCGAAAGCTGGGTTGCTAGTTGGTTCAAACTACATGCTTATTCCCTTATTTTATTACGTAAAGATGGTCTCCCATGTGTATTCTACGGAGATCTTTATGGGATTTCACATAGTGCAATCCCACCAATTGGGAAGAGACTAGAGATGCTATTAAAAATCAGATACGACTTAGCTTACGGAGAACAAGTCGATTATTTTCATAGCCCTGATGTAGTTGGATTTACAAGAATGGGTGATTCCAACTATTCCCATTCCGGTCTTGCAGTCATTATGTCTGATAGAAATCAAGGTACTTTACAGATGTGCATGGGTGAATCTTTTATCGGTAAGACTATGATAGATGCTTTAGGTAACTGTAATGCCACAATTGTTATCGGCAGTGATGGCTGTGCAACCTTCCCTGTAAATGGCGGTAGTGTAAGTGTATATGTAGAGAATACCTATTTGCACTAGTATTATTTTCTCTTATTCCAGTTATAGCCTATAAACGCTCCTACGACTCCTCCTACGATATGTGTCAGATTAGATACATTATCTTGAATCATAATACCATCATATATCTGTTGCCCGATATATAGCACTGCCACTAAGATAAAAGTCAGAGGTATTTCCCCGTCCTTAAATCCAGTGAATGAAGTCAACAATATAAATGCGAATACCACTCCGCTTGCCCCTAAAAGTGCCGTATTCGGAAATAACAAAGCATTGATTAATCCCGTAATAAGTGCTGTGATTATTATCACTTTCAAAATAGATTTCGATCCATATTTTTCTTCAAGCATAGGACCTATAATCAAAATATACGACATATTTCCAATCAGATGCCCCCAACTAGAATGCCCAAGTACGTGGGTAAACAATCTTATGTACGTTAATGGCGACATAATGGATGATCGATAAGTTGAAAAAAGAAAATGATTGGTCCAACCTCCGGTAATAATACTCAACACTAAGGCTCCCACACACACAAATACAAACCATAAAATAACTGGTGAATTAAGAGTTACCTTAAACTTCCGTTCCATAGATTACGCACCTCTCTTCTTATAATTAAACATATAAATTTTATTAAAAACCTAAGTAGAACATATAGAATCCAATTGCAGTCATTAGCACTCCCATTACTACATTAAGCAATTTACTTAGTTTACCATATTTTTCACTTTTGGATAGCTTTTGCACAAATCCAATTGAAGTTCCACAAACGACTGCTAGAATTCCATGTCCAATTCCATATAGTAAAAGTAGCAAAGTCCCCCATAACATATTTCCGCTGCTTGCAACTACTGCTAATAATGCAATTAATACAGGTGTGGAACAAGGCGATGAAAAGATACCACCTAAAATCCCTGCAATAAAAGCACCTATGTATCCTGTTCGATTTGTTTTTGATATCAAATAGCTTGACGGTATGATTTCATATAATCCCCATGTCTGAAGTGCCATAAGGAGCATAAGCACACCAAGAATTATATACCAGATGGAAGATGAATTCCCCATTAAATTTCCTGCCATTGTCGCTACTATCCCTAAGATAGTAAATGTAAAAGCTGATCCTAGTGCAAATGTTCCTGATAGTAAAAATGCTTTCTTTGTCGTGCGTTCACTCGTACCGCCTACATATCCAACAATTAGTGGCACACTTGACAGTGCGCATGGTGTAAATGAAGTGAGCACACCTGCTAATAATGCCAATATCGGCGCAATCCAAGTGCTTTCTACGATAAGATTAGAAATTGATTCTAACATAGCGTCCATCTACGATACCCCCATCTCTTCAAGAATAGCTCTCATCTGCTCTTCGGTCAAACCACCTTGATGTACAGTATATATAACTTCTCCTGACTCTTGATCTTGGTATTGAGTGAATTCTATACTACTAGCTAGCTCTTCACTCGGAGTGTACGGTGTGCCATCTGCATTATAGAACACTTGAGTGGGAATGACTTGCACTGGAAATCCTGTAGCTGCTTCAGGGTTTTTCCATACATCTACAAACTTAATTACAGCCTCCTCTTCTAGCTCTGCATTAAGTTTTTCTAACACAGGTGCCATCTCCTTACAAGGAACACAGGAGTCTGCTCCAAAATCAATGATAATTGGAAGTTCTTGTGCCTTCAACTCGTCAAGCTCAACACTGGTAATATTCAACGCAGTCTCTGATTGCTCTGATTCACTTTCCGAACTATTTGATAATACTACATCCTCTTTGTTTTGTGAAAACCAAATCCCTACTACTACTCCCACCATAACGATAGGAACTACAATTTTAATTAACTTCTTGTTATTCATAGACTCCTCACTTTCATATCACATCCTTTTGATATCAAAAACATTTGATATGTTTTATATTTTAGAAACTCAACCCTATTTTTCTTCTCATTTCTTCTAAGTACTTGCATACCAACATACTCATTCTCTTGCACTCTTCATAGGTTTCAGTGGCGTTATCATCCCCCATAATATAGCTATAAAAGTCTCTTGCTTCATTTGCCATCAACGCTTTCTTTGGCTTTATCTCTGCTAATATTTTTTCCTCACCTTTTAGTCCTATAGCGTTGATTCCACCTACGTAGAGTATTGATTCTATCTTTATGCTTCCTTTTTCCCCATGAATATCTGAGCCCGTGGTAGCTGTTCCTATTTTTGAATAGCGCATCTCTACTACTTTATCTTCATATCGAAAATGTATGCTGCCAAATCCATCTACGCCACTATCTAATAAACAAGCACTTACTTCTACTTCATTTGGTTCTCCAAAGTAATAGAGTGCTGGAAATATTGTATAGACCCCCATGTCCATTAAGGCTCCTGTATGCATCTCTGGATTAAATATATTTGGCAACTCATCGTTTAAATACGCATCATACTTTGATGAGCGCCTAGAATTGTCAAATAATACCATAGATACTTTCCCTACATCCTCTATCGCCTTTTTCAGTATTTCTTTGCTCGGTTGGTGCATAAACATAATGGCTTCCATCAAAATCACACCATTTTTCTCTGCTAGCTGGAATAATTCTCGTAATTGCCACTCATATGTTGTAAACGGCTTTTCACATATTATATGTTTTCTATTTTCTAACAATACTTTACACTGCTCATAGTGAAATGCGTTTGGACTTGCAACATATACAGCTTCAAACTTTGTACTTTCAGCAAATTTTGCAAAATCCGTATATACTGTATCCGCACCATGTTCATAGGCAAATGCTTGACCTGTTTCCATATTTCTAGAATAAACTGCCTCTAGTGACCATAACTTTGTACTGCTTGCGCTGGCGACATATTGCCTTGTTATATCACTTGTTCCTATTACTGCATATTTCATTAGACATCCTCCTCTACAAAACTATATTTGTAACACCAACTAAATTGGCTGCACCAATTATCCCTGCATCATTCCCTAATTTAGACGTTACTATTTTTGCAATCTGACTCTTTTCCTTTGCAAAACACAGTTGATTAACTTTCTCTTGTAGCGGTTTTGTGATATTTTCTCCTTGTGCAGAAACACCACCACCTAATATTACCTTTTCAGGTCGGAAAATATTGATTACATTTGCAACCCCACATGCGAGATACTCTAAATACTCTTCTATAATTGCTTGTCCCATTATATCGCTTCTCTGCGCTGCATCAAAAGGCATTTTCCCAGATATCTCTTCCGCTTTCCCGTCACACATCTGATAAATAAGGGATGCTTTTCCCTCTGTAGTATCGAAAACTTTTTCTCTTGTGATTCGCAAAAGCGCTGAGGCTGAGGCATACATTTCTAAACAACCTTTTCTGCCACAAGTGCAAGGGATTCCATTATAAGTTATTGCCATATGCCCTAGTTCACTACCGCCGATTAGAGGTCCTGAAAATATTTTTTTATTTATGATTACACCACCACCTACTCCAGTTCCTAGCGTGATCAACACAGCATTCTCACACCCTTTTGCTGCGCCTTCAAGGGTTTCTCCTAGTGCTGCTGCATCTGCATCATTTGCAATTTTTATCGGTATAGATATATGCTTTTTCATTTCGGTGATTATCGAAACATTTTCCCAGCTAAAATTGTTAGAATAGATGATAATGCCTTCCTTTTCATCTATCGTTCCAGGGCTACCAATCCCAATGCCCTCACACTGCTCTAGGCTTATATCTAACTCGTTAAGTAACAGCTTTACACCTCCCACTATTTCTTCAATAAATTCTTCCGGTGTAACAGCTAGGTTTGTCTTGATAACTCTTGTTGCAATGATTCGATTAGCTTCGTCCACTGCTCCAATCTTCACGCTCATTCCACCCATATCGATTCCAATTTTCGCCATAACCAAATCTCCTCTCACATGCTACAATTACTTCTCTTTTAATGATGTGTACAATGCAATCCCTACAATCATCAGTCCACCGATTGCCTCATTGACGCTTGGTATTTCTCCTATAACTAGAAATGCAAATATAAAGCTATACACTGTCTCTAAACAGTTAATCACCCCTACCGTCTGTGCTCGTATCACTTTTTGTGCAGATATAAACAGTGTAAATGCAAGCGCTGTACTAAATACCCCAATAACTCCCACTCCTATAATATCTTCAACTCTCCACACCACTGGTGTCATTAAAATAATTGGAAGTAGTACAATTGTTGCTGTTCCATGCTCATAAAGTGCTACAATTCTACTAGAGTGACCTTTCGCTAAATACCTATTTAGCAAAACTAAAAATGCATATGTAAGACTTGAAATCATCCCCCAGATAACTCCTACTGTCATTTCATTATCTAACGATAGGTCTGGAACTGTAACATACACACTCAAAAGTAACAAAACTGCAATAATTACATCTTGCACTCGCATCTTTTCTTTATAAAAAATCGGCTCTAAAAATGTTAAAAATAGCGGAAATGTTGAGAATGTAATAATTCCAATTGCGACTGTAGATACTTGTATTGACATAAAAAATGCAGTCCAATGAATGCTAATAATAATTCCAGCTACAATTGCGCACAGATAACTTTTTTTATCCCTTAACTTAAAACTCTCCTTTTTGTATAAAATAACACAAAACAGTATAACTGCCGAACACAATACTCTTCCAAAAGTAATCATAGTTGCAGGTACTTGCACAAACTTCCCAAATACTCCTGATAGTGACATAAATAATACTGCAATGTGTAAATAAATCAAATATTTCTTCTTACTCTGTTTCTTTTCCATTTTTACCTAATCTCTAACTTCCAATTCTCATCCTTGTGATAAATTATCTGCTTAGATATCCTTTCATTTTTTGTGATATCTTTAGTATGATACCTTAAATTGGCGATTATTACAATAAAAAATGCAGTGGCATTATTGCCACCGCATTTTTTATTGTATATTCCCTATTAATTCATCTGAAATCATCTGATTTCCTTTTATCGCCTCTATCATCGCTGCCACATTATAAGGTACATATTGAATTTGAACTTCTATGTTCCCCTCTTTTAATTCTACTATTACATATGAAGAACGATTATCTCCATGCTTTGGTTTTCCTACTGAACCTGCATTGATAAACAAGGTTTTATTCACCTCTTTTTGATATGGAATATGTGTATGACCACATATCACCACATCCCACTCACTTTCTTTTGCGAGTGGTGCTAAACACTCTTCGTTCTCAAATAGATATTCTTCGTTATTTCTTGGACTCCCATGAACGATTACTAACTTTTTATTGTTGCATTCTAATTGCAATTTTTGCGGGAGGTTCTTTAAGTATCTTCGATTTTCTTCGCTTATCTTCCAATTTGTGAATATTCTTGAAGCATCCTTTTGGATTACCTCATAAGGCAAACTCACTATCTGTTCGTCTGTAACCTTCTCTCCCTCACCAATTACTTGATCATGATTACCTTGAATGACTAATACTTTCTTATCTTTTACCATTTGAATCACTTCGTTAACAAAGGGCATATATCCAACCAAGTCACCTGTGGATATAATGAAATCAACTGCCTGCATCTCGATGTCTTCCAACACACTTTTTAATGCAAATATATTACCGTGAATATCTCCTATTACTGCAAACCTCATATGATTCTACGCCTCTTCTTTTGCCTCTGGAAATTTGTCTTTTGTTTTGTTCGCAATCTTTACTAACGTTAACATTACTGGTACCTCTACCAGAACACCCACTACAGTTGCAAGTGCAACAGGGCTATCTGTCCCAAATAACGCGATTGCAACAGCTACTGATAGCTCGAAAAAATTAGACGCTCCAATCATTCCTGCTGGTGCTGCAATATTATGTGGCAACTTCAGTCCTTTACATGTCATATATGCCAAGAAGAATATGAAGAACGTTTGAATGATTAATGGTACTGCTATCAATACAATGTGTAGTGGATTTTCTAGAATTACATCACCTTGAAGTGAAAATATAATTACAAGAGTTACTAATAAACCTACTATTGTCACATTTGAAAACTTAGGGATGAATTTCTCATTGAAATACTGCTCCCCTTTACTCTTTATTACATTTACTCTTGTGAGCACACCCATTACAAGCGGAATAACTACAAATAACACAACTGACAATATAAGCGTGTTCCATGGAACACTTACTCCACCTACACCTAGTAAAAATGCCACGATTGGCGTAAATGCAATAAGGATAATCAAGTCGTTTGTAGCTACTTGAACTACTGTGTACGCCGCATTTCCTTTAGTCAAATGACTCCATACAAATACCATTGCAGTACATGGTGCTGCTCCCAAAAGCACTGCACCTGCTAAATAATCTGTTGCTAACTCAGGTGTAATAAAACCTTTAAAAACTATAAAGAAGAACACCCACGCAATTCCAAACATTGTAAATGGCTTTATTAACCAGTTCACTACCCAAGTTACATACAAGCCTTTTGGATTTTTCCCTACGTTTTTAACACTTTTAAAATCAACTTTTAACATCATTGGGTAAATCATCAACCAGATTAAGATCGCAATCGGTATTGATACGTTTGCATATTCAAATTTTTGTAAAGTTTGTGGAATAATTGGTAAAAACTTTCCAATCAATACTCCTACAACCATACATAAAGCTACCCACACTGTTAGATATCTTTCAAAAAATCCCATATCAATTTTTTCTTTTTTCATTATTTTATCCTCTTTTCACATCAACTTTTTTCGATATATAAATCTATATAAAAGAGTGCGCATTGCACTCTTATTTGTTTTATTAAGCAGTTACCTTACAACTTCCTTCACTACAAGTTGCGTTACTTGCATCTGTAATTCGCCTTAATGTACTTATCGCCTCTTGACTGCCTGACTGGCTGATTTTATAATGTGTCCATTTTCCTTCTTGTCTACTTTCAACAATTCCTGACTCACATAAAATCTTCATATGGTAAGATAACGATGATTGACCGATATCCATTAGGTCAATTAATACACAACCACACTTTTCTCCTGTCCTAAGGTATTCTAAAATTCTTAATCGCTTATCATCACAGAGTGCTTTAAACACTTTAGCGTCTTTTACATGCTTATCCATCACGTCACCTCAAATCAATTAATTTTGATATGTTTATTATATTCATCTTTCTATGTTCTGTCAATAGGAAATAAATATTTTTCTATGTATTTAAAAATTGCCAGGTGATAAATCACCCGGCAAACAAAATTTCCAACTTATTCTTCATCTTCTTCAGCTGTATCTTCTTCGGCTGTATCTTCTTCTACAACTACATCTTCAGCTGCGATAATTTTTGCATTATCAACTACCCACTCATATACTGCATCTGAAATTACGATTTGCTTTAACGTCTCTTCATCTACCACTTCAAGTACTTCTTCTACACTAGCATACCCTACTTCTTCTGCAAGTTCTTGAAATTCTTCTTGGTACTCTTCTTCGGTAAATTCGATACCTTCTTCTTCTGCGATATAATTAACCATCAATTCTTCTTTAATCATATTTTTTGCATTTTCATCATAATATTCTTCAGCTGTTTGGCCTCCGGTCATAGCACTGATCAACTCATCTACTTCCATTCCATACATAGCTGCTTGTTGTGTCATCTGCTCTTCTAATACCGCTATAGACTCATTTAACTTTTCTTCATTGTACTCTGTAACTTCTGTATTTGCTAAAAGAATTTCAACCGCTTGATACTTTAAATCATCTTCAGCTTGCACTTCTACATATTCTTCTAACTCTGCTCTCACTTCTTCTTTATACTCTTCCACAGTCTCAGATTCTTCAGACATCTCTTTTACTAATTCATCAGAAAGTTCTGGAATTACAATCTCTTGAATTTGATTTACTGTTACTTCAAATACAACTGCTTGACCATCTAAATCTTCATTACCATACTCTTCTGGAAAAGTAAGGTCTAGATCTCTCGTTTCACCTACTTCAGCACCTATAAGGCCTGATTCAAATCCTTCTATAAATGAGTTTGATCCGATTACAAGTTCTGCATTCTCAGCAGTTCCTCCGTCAAAGGCAACTCCGTCTTTCGTTCCAACGTAATCGATGATTACCGTGTCCCCATCTTGTACTGGCCTATCTGTGATTTCTGTAGTTTCTGCATAACCTTCTAGTTGTAAGGCTATATCGCCTTCAACTGCATCCTCTGTAATCTCTTGCGCTGTTGGCTCGATTAACTCTATTCCCTTATATTCAGACACCTTGAATCCTTCAGCTAACTCTTCATTTGTATCGTTCCCACAACCTACGATTGTCGTTGCTGTTAACAATGTCACTAATGCTATTACTTTTACTTTTTTCATTTTTGCTCCTTTGCAACTTTCATTATTCTCATCAGACAATCGTTATTATCTCATATCTATCTTGAAATGAAAAGTGATTTTTCAATGTTCACACTCTTTTCACAAAATAGGTGCTAGTAATCTTGAAAATTGCTCTCTAACTCTCACTTTGATATTTCGCATTCTGTATGCTTTTTTAGTCACTCTCGTTGAATTTGACATATCAGTCTCAAATTTCCGTTCCATAATCCGCGTTGTCTTCTCATTAAATACTACTGCATTAACTTCAAAGTTCAACTTAAAACTTCTAATATCCATATTAGCAGTCCCACAACAAGTCACAAGTCCATCTACAGTCAACACTTTTGAATGCAGAAAACCATTATTGTAGACATAACATTTTGCTCCTTCCTCAATCAACTCTCCTATATAAGAATACGTCGCCCAATACACAAATGGGTGGTCTGGCTTAGATGGAATCATCACTCTTACATCAACTCCAGAGTTAATCGCCATTTTCAAGGCTTCCACCACCGTCTCATCTGGAACAAAATAAGGCGTCTGAATATAGATTCTCTTTCTAGCCTTGTGAATTAATCGCACATAGTTATTTCGAATCTGTTGATACTTTGAATCGGGTCCACTTGAAATAATCTGAACCGCCTCATCTCCTTTTTTTAGATACTTCGGAATCTGGAATAGCTGATCTTTTAAAAATAGATTCTCTTTAGTTGCATAATTCCAGTCCAGTGCAAATCGTACTGCTAAAGTCGTTACTGCAGCACCTTCTATGCACAAATGCGTATCTCGCCAGTAGCCAAATCGTTTCTCTTCTCCTAGGTACTCTTTCCCAATATTAAATCCACCTACAAAGCCTACTCTTCCATCTATAACAGCTATTTTCCTATGATTTCTATAGTTAATCCTCAACTGAAAAAGACCGAACTTTGCTGGGTAAAACTCTGCAACTTCTATACCACTTTCTTTCATTTCATCCCAGCGGCGCTTCCTGATCATCCTACTTCCCATTCCATCATAAAGAACTCTAACCTCAACACCTTGCTTCGCTTTTTGCATCAGAAGATCTCTAATCTGGTTCCAAAGCTTATCATCTCTAATAATATAGTATTGCAGATGGATATATTGTTTTGCATACTCTATCTCATGCATTAGCGCTTGGAACTTCTCAAGTCCATCTGTGTATATTTGAACATTGTTATTATCAGTAAGCACAGCCTTCGTCGTCTGTAAGTTATATAATATCAGATTTTCAAAGCGTTCCATCTCTGGATTTCTCAAGTTTAATTGACTTTGTTCTATCGTAGCTTCTTGTCGCATTGCTGCAAAGCTTAGCTCATCTTCTATTTCCTTTACTTTAAACATCTGATCTTTCCGATAATTCCTCCCTATAAATAAATAGAGGAAAAAGCCACCAATAGGCGTCAAGTAAATTAAAAGCAACCAGGTCCACACTATCTGTGGCTCTTTTCTTTCAAAAAAAATGATTGAAATAGCAAATGACAAACTCAATGCCATAATTAAAATATATTGTATACTCCATGCCTCTTGGATGTTAAGTAAATATCTTTCTACCATATCCCTCACCTCTTTTTCATTCATCTCCCTATATTAAATGACTACACATACATTATATAACATTATTCTGATTTTAGTAAACTATTACAGTAATTTTCTGCCTTTTTATTTTACTTGCACAACTTTCTAAAGAATGTTACAATATTATGCATGTAGATACATAGAATTATTCTTCAAGGAGGCTCAATGTGAGTACAGGACTTATTGTTACAATTGTTATATTAGTTATTTTAATCGGAGTTATGGTTGCATTATATTTTTTCGGAAAGAGAACACAATCTAGACAGGCTGAGAACGAAAAGCAGATGGCTGCTATGGCACAAACCACTTCCATGCTAATTATCGATAAGAAAAAGATGCGATTAAAAGAAGCAAATCTTCCTCCAATAGTTTTAGAACAAACACCTTTTTATCTAAAATTTTCAAAGGTGCCGATTGTAAAAGCTAAAGTAGGACCAAAAATGATGACACTATTGTGTGATCCAAAAGTGTATGAAATTATGCCTTTAAAAAAAGAAGTGAAAGCTGTTGTAAGTGGTATTTATATCACAGGAGTAAAAGGACTTCGTGGTACAAAAGAAGCTATACCGGTGAAAAAGAAATGGTATAATAGATTTAAACGATAGAAAAAGGGTAATGAAAATGACTTATATCATTTTCATTACCCTTTTCTTATACCTATCTTACTTCCTATTATAGCAGCAACAAAACACCAGACTAATAATTTCACTGGAAACACCAGCAATAATAGCATGGCTACTGCTAATGGTTTTTTCATAGACACACCTAGCATACTAGCTGTGGTAATCGCAGCTGCCACTACCATGTGGTCAGAAGTTCCACCCATAAGTCCTGACATTCCAAAACCTGCTGCAATGCCTGCAAATATTAATGGGAAAAAATGCCCGCCTTTTAAGCCACTGCTTATGCAGATATTTGTAATCAATATCTTAATAACCGCAACTCCAATCCAAGCGATTGGGGCATACGCACCAAACTCTTCACTTAATTCAACAATCGCTTCCTCTCCTGAGAACATCACTATTGGTAAAAGTGTTCCTGAAATACCTAAACATATTCCACCTAACATCTCGCTGAGTCCTACAGGAATCTTTTCTGCAATTCTCTTTGTAAGTCCATGAGTAATCATATAAAACATTCCTAGTACAATCCCTAGAATGATATAAGGAATTATCATAAGATAGTCTTTTGATTTTAATTCTCCACTTAATTCAAGGCTCGGCAATCCTGTGCTTCCTCCAAATAAGTTTGATAGTAATAGAAAAATGCACATACCAGCCGCTATACACACTCCATAGCTCATTACTTTTGCATTTTTAGGTAATTCTATTTGCTGATTTTCACTTTCTTCATTTACTTGAAATATACCAAATAATGGCGAATGAAAAATCACCCCTAATGTAACCGCTGTTCCTAATTCTGTCAGCTCTTCTGTATGCTTTTTTGCATACTTCACATTATCCCCCACCCAGTAGCATAGACCTATTATAATTCCTGTCATCCCTGCTTCTGGTCCTATACTTGCTCCCAATACTAACGGCAATAAAGCTGCTATTATCATAACAAGCATGTTTTTATATTCATAGCGACCGTCTTGCTTTACTTTTCCAAGTACTGTATCCATATCTTCTGGTCTATCGCCTATCTTTCTTCGCAAAAGCCCTATAAGAAGCGCACCTACCGTACATACAATCAAGGTGTAAAACGGACTCTCAAAATACATCGGTCCTAATTCCCAAATATAATACACACCTATATTAAAAGCTTTTAGAAATAACCAAATAAGAAGGCCTGTTGTTGCACCTAACAAAACGCACAACGAAAAAAATCCCATTTGATTTTTTATTCTTCTCTCCATTATACTCCTTCTATTTCCTCTAAATACCTTGTGCTTTGTCTTTTATACTGATTTTTATCTCACACTCCGCATGGACTTCTTTATTTACTGATAAATTATATCGTACATGCGCAAAAATTTTGTTCTCTTCTTCTTCAATTTGAATCTGATGAGTCATAATCCCCATCTCTATTTCCCCAAATTGAGTATTGTATATGAATTCATTTGTCTTTCCGATTTCAAATCTCATAAGAGAGTTAATCAGTCCTTTTTTTACCAATTCAATCCCATCATCTTTCAACATGATTTTATTTTTCGTAACACCTCGCATGCCTTCTTGTACTTCTTCGTAAAAGATATAATGTATTCCATCTTTGAAGAAATACGTAGCAGGACTAATGACTTCAATAGCTTCATTCTCTTCTCTTGTCTCCTCAACTATCTCAATTTGCATCCCACTTATGGACACTAATACATCTTTTGTCATCTCTAATACTCCTCGATATTAATCTGCTTTGTCGATTCCACATCATATTTTAGTATGGAATTTGCAAATTGTTTAAACTTATCAGCTGCATCACTCACATAAAATGAGTACTCAGCCTCTTCTATCGTTTCGCCTTTATTTAAGTCTAATCGCTCTAATAAGCTTTTCAAATCCATAGCTGTCTCATAAGCTGGGTTCACAAGGTTAATCCCGTCCCCCATATACTCTCCAATTCTAGATCTTAGCAATGGATAGTGCGTGCATCCAAGAATCATCGCATCGATGTTTGACGATTTCATATCATTTAGATAGTAATCAATCACGTCTTCTGCTATTTTATGCTTTGCAAATCCTTCTTCTACGACTGGAACAAATAGTGGACAAGCTTTCCCTATTACCGTCACTTGGCTATCCATTCCTTGAATCACCTCTGTGTAAATGGCACTATTAATAGTTGCTTCTGTTGCTACTACTCCCACCCTTTTAGCTTTCGTCGCTTCCGCTGCTGCTCTAGCTCCTGGAATAACCACTCCAATAATAGGAATATCACTCTCCTCACTTACCACATCTAATGCAAGTGCGCTAGCTGTATTGCATGCAATTACAATCGCCTTAACATTTTGAGTCTTCAAAAAGCGAATAATTTGCCTCGAATAACGGATAATAGTCTCTTTTGACTTATTTCCATACGGAACTCTCGCAGTATCTCCAAAATACACTATATTTTCATTCGGTAATTGGCGCATCAATTCACGAACTACTGTTAACCCTCCCACTCCTGAATCAAATACACCTATTGAAGCCTCTCTCATAGTTTCTACTTTCACAATCCGTTCTCCTTACATAATTCTTCGTTCATTTTACTACTTATAAGACGAAATTGCAACAAGAGGAATCGGCTAAGCCAACTCCTCTTGTTAATTTTATATCTCTTCTGCAACTTTTTTGTAAATCGGTGGCAGTTCTTTTTTCATAGACAAGGCTTCATTAATATCAAAGTCAACGTATTCCCCATTTAAATACCCAACTACTCTATTAGACTTTCCTTCTAAAAGTAGATCTACTGACTTTGCTCCCATGATTGATGCATACACTCTATCTTTACAAGTAGGACTTCCACCTCTTTGCATATGTCCAAGAATTGTAGCTCTTGTCTCCATTCCTGTCGCCTCTTCGATTCTTCTTGCCATATTGATTGAATCTCCGATTCCTTCTGCGTTGATGATAATATAGTGCTGCTTTCCAAACTCTCTGCTTTCAATGATATCTTGGATAATAGCCTTCTCATCATATCCATGTTCCTCTGGTAGGAGAATCTTCTCTGCTCCGTTGGCAATACCGCACCATAATGCAATATACCCTGCATCTCTTCCCATAACCTCTATAACCGAGCAACGCTCATGAGATGTAGACGTATCACGCACTTTATCAATTGCTTCCATAGCAGTGTTAATAGCAGTATCAAAACCGATTGTATACTCTGTGCATGCAATATCTAAGTCGATTGTTCCAGGAACTCCAATTGTGTTAATTCCTAAGTTAGCTAGTTTTTGTGCTCCTGCAAAAGAACCATCTCCACCAATTACTACCAATCCTTGGATACCATATTTTTTACAGATTGCTGCTGCTTTTTGTTGCCCTTCTTCTGTTCTCATTTCTGCACAACGAGCTGTTTGTAAGATTGTACCACCACGTTGAATGGTATCTGATACATCATGAGCTGTTAAATCAATAATCTCTTCGTTTAATAATCCTTGATACCCTCTTCTGATTCCTCTTACTCTAATTCCTCTAGCAACTGCTGTTCTAACTACGGCACGAATCGCTGCATTCATTCCTGGTGCATCTCCTCCACTCGTTAACACGCCAATCGTTCTAATTTTGTTTGCCATTTTACTTCCTCCATCATTTATATCTGTAGTAACATTTATCTCATCCTTTTAGGAACTTTAGTATTCCTCATACATCAGTAATTGTATAGCATTTAGAATACTTTTTCAATCGTTTTTTCTACCACTTTTATCCTATCTTTTCCGTAGTAGTTCGTCAATTTGCTAAATACTTCCTCTTCGCTATTGATGCTTTTACTCTGTGGTAGCTTTTTCATTGCTTTTTCCTTTACGCAATAAATGATAACTTGATCTCGCCCTCTCCCTTCTTTCAACATCTCAAATAATATCTTCGACTCAGCTTGATAAGAGTCTAAATCATCAAATTTTAGCCATACCTCTTTTACAACTTGATCAAATGGTGCTACTTTTTCGCAAATTAACTTGCTGGGTTTATCATCCTCTTCTACTACACGACCCTTTATATATACCTTTTCGTCTTCTATCAACAAATTTTTATTTGCTTCAAAATCTCTTGGGAATACCACTACTTCAACTGTACCTACCAAATCTTCTATCGTAACAAATGCCATTGCCTGATTTGTTCTCGTATACTTTATCGTCTTCTCAACAATCATTCCGCCTATAATTTCTCTTGCACCATCCATCACCTTAGAACGATTTGTCTCTTCTAATATTTGAAAGTCTAATGCTTTAGCCGAAATGGTTCTCTGCCATCTCTCTTCGTATTTTTCCAAAGGATGACCACTAATATACACTCCTAGGACTTCTTTTTCAAATGATAATGCAACTTCTTTTTCGTATTCTCCAACATCTGGCATTTTAATTTCAAATTCTTGCTTTTGCTCCTCTTCTACAATATCAAAGAGTGATAGCTGACCGGATACCGCATGCTTCTTCTCTTGGTTCACACTATCTATAATCTGTATGTAAATCACCATGAGTTGCTTGCGCGTTGCTCCAAAACTATCTAATGCTCCTGCTTTAATAAAATTTTCAATCACTCTTTTATTCGCCTCTTTACTAGAAAGCCGAACCACAAAGTCTTTCATATTTTTGTAAATACCATTTTTCTGTCGCTCTTCTACTATTCCTTCTACAATCGGTCGCCCTATACTTTTAATCGCCACAAGACCATATCGAATCTTGCCCTCTTCAACTGTAAAACTTCCTGCACCACTGTTTATATCTGGTGGCAGTATTTGGATTCCCATCCTACGACACGCATAAATATACTCTGCAACTTTTGACGTATTGTCGATTACCGATGTCATCAGAGCTGCCATAAACTCTACTGGATAATAATGTTTTAAGTAAGCTGTCTGATAGGCTACAACTGCATAAGCTGCTGCATGGGATTTATTAAACGCGTATTTTGCAAAGTCAATCATATCATCAAAGATCTGGTTTGCAACTTTTTCATCAATTCCATTTTTCACACATCCTGGAACACCAAACTCTTCATTTCCGTATACGAAGTATTGACGCTCCTGTTCCATTACATCTGCTTTTTTCTTTGACATCGCACGTCGTAACAAGTCACTTCGTCCAAGTGTATACCCTGCCAAATCTCGCACAATCTGCATTACCTGTTCTTGATATACAATACAGCCGTATGTAGGGGACAAGATATGCTCTAATTCTTCACATGCATAAGTGATAAAGGCTGCATCATTTTTACCTTTGACATACTTTGGTATAAATTCCATAGGACCAGGTCTATATAAAGAAATTCCCGCTACGATATCTTCTAAGCTCTGTGGTTTCAATTCCTTCATAAAGCTCTTCATCCCTGCACTCTCAAGTTGGAATATTCCGTCTGTCACTCCAGTACCAATAGAATCTAAGACTGCCTTATCATTATAGTCTATCTCATTCATGTCGATGTCTTTGCCTACAAGTCGAACTGCATTTTGTATAACAGTTAGGGTTCTAAGTCCTAAGAAATCCATTTTTAAGAGACCTAATTCCTCTAATGTAGTCATGGTAAATTGTGTTGTTATAGAACCATCTGAAGCTCTTGATACTGGTACGTATTCATCAATCGATTTTTGACTGATTACTACTCCTGCTGCATGCATAGAAGAATGTCTAGGCAATCCTTCCAATCTTTTAGACATATCAATTAATTCTTTGACCTGATAATCTTCCTCATATAGATTCCTTAACTCTTTGTTGTCTTTTAATGCTTTTTCAATCGTAATATTCAACTCTGTTGGAATCATCTTTGCTATGGTATCTACGTACCCATAAGGTAAATCCATCACACGTCCTACATCTCGAATGACACCTCTTGCTGCTAAAGTACCAAATGTAATAATCTGCACAACTCGGTCTAGTCCATATTTTTCCACTACGTAATCGATTACTTCTTGCCTACGCTCATAACAAAAGTCAATATCGATATCGGGCATGGAGATACGATCTGGATTCAAAAATCGCTCGAACAGCAATTGATATTTAATTGGATCAATATCTGTAATCTCTAAACAATAGGACACCATACTTCCAGCCGCCGACCCTCGTCCTGGTCCTACGATAATATCATTTTGCTTAGCATAATTAATAAAATCCCATACAATCAAAAAGTAATCAACATATCCCATGTTTTCAATAACACTTAATTCAAATTCTAATCGCTCTACTTGAGATTCCCAGTCCTCTTTATAACGAGCTTTTAGACCTTTCATACAAAGATGGCGCAAGTAAGATTCTGCTGTTTCCCCTTCTGGCACATCATACTTTGGTAGTTTTATCACACCAAATTCAATCTCCACTTCGCATCTATCTGCAATCTTCTGCGTATTTTCAATGGCATCTAGCGCATATGGAAAGAGCTTCTTCATCTGTTCTTCGCTCTTTACATAGAATTGTCCACCTTCATATCGCATACGATTCTCATCACTTAATTTTTTTCCAGTCTGAATACAAAGTAAAATATCATGAGGCTTGACATCATCTTCATAGGTATAGTGAATATCATTGGTAGCAACTAGTTCTATACCTGTCTCTTTTGACATCCTAAAAAGTTGTTGATTTACCATATCTTGTTCTCTTATCCCATGGTCTTGTAACTCTAAGAAAAAATTATCAGCACCAAATATCTCTTGATATTCAAGGGCCACTTTTTTTCCTTCTTCATAAAGCCCACGCATGATAAATCTAGGTATTTCACCGCCCAGGCAAGCACTTAGAGCAATAATTCCTTCATGGAACTCTCGAAGTACTTCTTTGTCTACACGAGGCTTATAATAATAGCCATCCACATACCCTTTTGATACAATCTTCATCAAATTCTGATATCCTGTATTATTTTCCGCTAATAAAATCAAATGATAATATCTATCTTCACCACCAGTAATCTCTCTGTCGAACCTAGAGTTTGGTGCTACATAGACTTCACATCCTATGATCGGCTTTATTCCTTGCTTTTTTGCTTCTTTATAAAAATCGATTACTCCAAACATACAGCCGTGATCAGTGATTGCTGCGCTATTCATTCCGAATTCCTTAACTCTTGCGATATATTCTTTGATTTTATTTGATCCATCTAAGAGACTGTACTCTGTATGGACATGAAGATGTGTAAAACTCATAACTTCGTTTCCTTTCTAATTCACAGTAAAAAGAATAGGGCTCCTCATCAATTGAGAAACCCTATTACTACCTTTTGGCTCATACGAGTCTGATTAACCGTTAATCATAAAGCTAACTAATTTATCAATATCTTCCTTCTCGTGTGCAATAATCTCTAATTCTGGAATCTCTCCATTCGAAAAAATATTTGCCATAGATACGTACTGTGATAACTTTGACTTAAGGTTCAATCTATCTCCTTCTCCTGTTACCAATTCTACACGACCTACACAACTATCTACGATTTGAAAAAATTTTTCTACATCTGTAATATTTTGTACTTTCATCTCTATTTACCTCCTAAAATTTCTTTCTCTACATTTAAATTATACTCTATTTTTTCTTTAATGCAATGCTTTTTTCATTAATTTCTATCTGATTGGCTTTTAATAATCTGCCCACCGCTCTTTTAAAAGCATTTTTACTCATATCCATCTCTTTTTTTATAACCTCTGGTTCTGCTTTATCTGTAAATGGTAAAATTCCGTTGTTCTCATTAATTTTATCTAAGATCAACTTAGCATCTTTATCCATCTGAAATTCTACTCGATCCTTTAGGCTTAAGTCAAGCTTACCATCTTCTTTCACTGCTGTGACTCTTGCTTCAATTCTGTCTCCAATTTCTAGCTTTCCAAAAATTTGATTTGGCGCTATTCTAGCAGAATAGCGGTCATCTACTGCAACAAAATATCCAAATTGATCGCTGTATTCATAGATAATACCATTTACCCTATCCTCTTTTTTGTAAGGTGATCCTTTTTCTAGCACTTCGTATACCTTCATTGTTGCACACAGTCTTTTACTCTTGTCCACATATAAAGTAACCAAACACTCATCGTCTACTTCTACTTGCTTCGTCTGCTCTTTATATGGCAAGAACAAGTCTTTTTCTAATCCCCAATCCAAAAATGCACCAAACTTATTAACATCTGCTACCTTTAGAGTTGCTAGCTGTCCCATGGATAATTTTGGTTCATTTGTCGTAGCAATTAATCGGTCTTGGGAATCTTTATACAAAAACACTTCTAGGGAGTCCCCCACTTCTGTGCCTATTGGCACTTGTTTTTTTGGAAGCAATACCTTTGATTCTTCACTTCCAAGATACACTCCAAACTCAACTTCTTTTACTACCATTAACATTTGCTTTTTTCCTATTTGCATATACTTTCTCCTATTTGCGACTTAGAAGAAGAACCATTCTATCTTTATATCTTCTTCTGTTATCATCTCGTATTCATCTTCATCTAGAACACCCTGTAACTGTTCTTTCCCCTCTTCACTTACAACTCCATATGTCGCATCTATAAAACACAAATTAGGATACAAGCAACACCACCAGTTTTCACCAGCTGCATCTCCAATTTCTACTCTTAACGCTTCATACTCACCTTCTGGAAAAGAAATATCACCATACCTCTTTGTCGGAAAATGCGCCTCTTCTAGTCTTGCAACTACAGATTCTTTTTTTCCATAGCCCTCTAACACTTCTATTCCAATTTCTTCTATCTGATCCAGATGGTTTTCTACCCATATTTTTGTTTCAGTTACGCTTGCTTGCGTAGATAAGTGTTGCTTCATAAATGCAATCACTTCCTCTTTTACCTCTAGCTTAATCTCTTGATCTTCTTTGCTGTCACTATTTGCTATCACATGAAATCGCAAGACTTCATCTGCTAGATTTTCTTGTGTGGCTACTAATTTTGCGCGCGCATAGGATTCCATATTAAATATCACTATCGTCGTCAATAAAAATCCCATTGCTAAATATAATCCTAGTTCTTTCCATACTTTCATAACTATGTACCTCCCAATATCTGGAGTATTTACATAATATGAACACTTATACATCATTTCACGGATTATTTTTGCAAAATTACCTTTGCAACCTCTTCCACCTGATTTTCAACATGTTGACAGATTACTTTTGAAGCTTTGTCTTTATTCCCGGATTCTATATACTCGATGAGTTCATTATGTTCTTTTATAATCTGCTCCCATACCGACTCTCGCTTTAGGTATTCTACCCTGTATCGATACATCTGCTCTCTTAGATTATTCAACAATTGAACCAGTCTCACGTTTTCAGTCGCTTCATATATCACGTCATGGAAATATACATCTGCTTCAGCAATCTTAGTAACATCTTTTTTCCTTAAAATCACTTCTACTTGTTTACCAGCCTCTTTTAATTCTTCAATTTTTTCTACTGTTATTTTCTCACATGCAAGTTGAACTGCTAATTTCTCCAAAGCTTCTCTCACTTCTAGAACATCTCTCAAACTCTTTTCTGTGATTTCTGCTACTTCTGCACCTCTTCTTGGAATCATAAGGACAAGACCTTCTAGCTCTAATTTACGAATCGCCTCACGAATCGGAGTTCTACTCACTCCTAATTTATTGGCTAATTGTATCTCCATAAGCCTTTCTCCCGGCTTTAGGTCCCCTTTTAAAATAGCTTGTCTCAGTGTATTAAATACAACATCTCTTAAGGGTAGATATTCATCCATACTCACCTTAAAATTCATTTCCATTTCTGTTCCTCCTTATATTGTGTACATTCGTAACGAAAACTTGTTTTGCAATACCTCTTTCCTTTAATTCCTTCATTGCCGCTTTCGCTAATTTTCTTTCTGTATAGATTCCAAACACAGTAGGTCCGCTACCGCTCATCATCGCTCTTTTAGCACCTGATGCTACCATCACATCTTTTATCTCTTTGATAATTGGGTAATCATCTTCAGTCACCAGTTCTAAGACATTCCCCATGTGGGCAACAATCTCGTCTAAATCTCCCTTTTTTATCCCATTTAACAAACTATCTATATCTGGATGCTCCACAATCTCTTTGCTGTCTAGTTTATCATATACCGTTTTTGTGGATACACTAATTCCTGGCTTCGCTATCAAAATATGGCATTTTGGAAATTCTGGAAGCGCTGTTAATTTTTCACCAATCCCCTCTGCAAGTACCGTTCCTCGCATAATGCAATAAGGCACATCCGCCCCAAGCTTAACTCCTCGCTCCATTAGCTCTTTTGTACTTAATTTCAATTGGAATAAACGATTCATGCCATACAAGACAGCCGCTGCATTCGCACTTCCACCTGCTAGCCCCGCCGCTACAGGAATCCGTTTCTTAATCTGAATCTCTATACCTTCTTCTATTTGAAATTCATCCATTAATAACTTTGCTGCCTTATAAGCAATATTATTCTCATTATTTGGCAAGTAATATAGGTTTGTGGACATGGAAATCCCTTTGCCTTTCCCTCTAGTAATCGTAACATCATCATATAAATAAATTGTCTGCATTATCATACGAACATCATGGTAACCGTTCTCTCTTCTACCAATTACATCTAACCCTATATTTATCTTGGCTAATGCATTTAATTTTACGTATTTCATATTCGCCCCTTTGTATCTTGTATACATCATACTTATAGTATACTCATATTCTCCTTAAAAATCAACAGCCTTGTTCCCGGTTTTACTTCTTTTTCTGTTATTCCATTGATTTCCATAATACTATTTTGTGTTGTATGGTATTTTTTTGCTAAGTTCCAAAGGTCGTCTCCATCTTTATAAATATATCCTGTGATACTTGCCTGGTTCTCCATCTCTTCTTTTGTATACTCTTCCATCTCTATTTTTTCAATTACTGTAATCTTTTCTGGTTTTTTTATCATACATTGAAAACCTATCACTGCCCTGACTTCAATTTCTTTATTGCCTGCCATTGAAATACACAGCTGCTCTAAATTATTTTGTATGTTAAAGTGAAGCTCATCTCCCCCTTTACACTCTATGCTATGAGAAAACGGAATCATTCCCTTCCATGAAGCAAATGGCTTTTCCTCAATTCCTGTTGCGTATAAGAAACTCAAATTCAATATTCCTTCTACCATAATTTCATTTTCTAATACTTCTACAGATTCAATCTGCACAATTCCTGTACTATGGCAAATCTGTATGATTTCCTCTGATAATTCTGGTAAATTTAAGTTTTCCACCACCTTGCATTTAGACTGGCTTTGAAGCAGCAAGGACTCCACAGTAATTTCTTTCGTCTCTAGATCGCATCGCTTTTCAAGTGCATAGAGATCCTCTAACACTTCTACCTCTTCCTCTTCTAGAATTTCTACATCCATTCGAAGAGTCGTCTCTATTCCTATCATCCTCATCTCACCATCTTCATCAGGTTGTGGTTCAACTGACAATTCCTCTACCACCGCATGAATATTATGATACTTTTCCTCATCTATTCCATAGCAATCCACTCTACCTCGAATTGCTACTGTTTGATTCATCCAATCCTCTTTCCATTCTTCCGATAAATAAATGCAAAAAACTTGCATTTCTCCATTAAAGACTATCTCATCTTGACCTACTTTAAAATCTATCTTATAGCTTTCTATGTTAGAATATAAAATATTTCCTATATTTTCTTTTGAACCTGCTATTTTAACTTGTTCCTTTATTCGGTATGTGTCTTTTGCTGTAGAGATCGTTTGAAGTATAGGTATCGTTTTCATCTTTTTATGTAGAGATGTCTCTAAGTCTCCCTCTACATCTTGTGTGACCTCCTCAATTTTTCCACCTGTTTTTTCTACTACTAATTCAACGAGCGCCTTCATACCAATCTTCCTAGAATGTATAAGGCTTGGCTGAAATTCCAATCCATTTGAAATCGCATAATATCTGTTGTGTTCTTTCCCTTCTACAAATATCATTTCCTCAAATGGTATTTCTCCTTCTATGCAAGATATTCTATTATCCATATTATCAGTCATATATAGAATACAGTATTTGATCTTGCCACTTATTTTCACATATTCTTCCATTGGCTGTGTATCTGTTATAATCACATTCATCTCGCCTTTTACGATGCGTACAACATCTTCTTTTGAATCCGGAACATTCACTTCTTCATTTAACTGAAATTGATGCAGAATCTTCCTTGTCTTTTCATTTAAGCAAACTTGCCTTGTAATTACTTCCATCTTTAATCCTCCTTAATTATATACAATAGGTTTGTCAACTTCTTCAAGCTTTAGTACTATGTAAGGATAAGTCCTAGTTTGTACTACTTCCTCTTCTTTACTTGGTCCTATTAGATTCGTATCGATATCTAAAGTGTTTTCTGTCTCATAGAACGTCTCTACCCGTATGCTGTATCCACTTGTTTTTTGCTCTCCATATCCAACTATAACGTACATATATCCCTTATCTACATACGACAGTTTCATATGATTTTGCTTGTGTTGCTCTATCAATGCTATAACTTCTTTTGGTATTTCTTCTTGACTTACAACCGTATATTCAAGATCTCGAATTTTTTCCCTTTTTGTACTGGCTACACTACACCCTAAAAGAGTACTTGTTATGCACACTAAGAGTACTATTGTGAATATTTTTTTCAAGTATTTCGCACCTTTTGTTATTTCTCTGTAATATCTTATTAATCTATCTATACTTTCATACCATCTTATGTTAAAATACTTTTGATTTATTAGTTTTATAAATAGAAAGAGGTCTACAAATGATACGTTATTTAACAGTCTGTGTGATACTAGTACTGTATTTAATATTAACAATCCCAATATTTTTTGTTTATTGGATTATTGGAAAGTTCAATCGCCGAAAAAGAGATATTTTATCCCTTCGAACCGTTCAATTTGGATTGAAGATATTACTTGCTCCAACTGGTGTAAATATTACAGTAATCGGTGAAGAAAACATCCCTGATGTGCCTGCATTATACGTTGCTAATCACCGAAGTTTTTTTGACATCTTACTCACTTACTCTAGATGTAGAGATTTAACTGGGTATGTCGCAAAAAAAGAAATGGAAAAAATCCCTTTATTGAGTTCAAGAATGAAATATGTTCACTGCCTGTTTTTAGACAGACACTCTCAAAAGGCTGGTATGCAAATGATACTTGATGCTATCAATCATATTAAAAATGGAATTTCTGTCTTCATTTTCCCTGAAGGAACTAGGAACGAGACGGGTGAGTTCTTGTTGATGCCATTTAAAGAAGGATCCTTTCGAATTGCTACAAAATCAAATTGCCCAATTGTTCCTGTCGCACTTAGCAATACATCAGCAATTTTCGAGGATCAATTTCCTCGCATAAAAAAAGTATCTGTTGTAATTGAATACTGTAAACCGATCTATCCTAGTCAGTTGGATCGAGATGAGAAGAAAAAACTTGGCACAACTTGTCAATCTATTATTCTAGAGAAACTTAAAAAGAATCACATACCATAGTCAGTTCTATGATATGTGATTCTTTTATTCTTCGTTTTTCCCTAACTCGATTCCCTCATCTAGCATCAATGCATTGATTTCTTCATTGATTCCATTCACAGTGCTAGATGATTCATACGTGATATTTGGATACAACCGCTCATGCAAGGTTGCAACATTTTGTTTTAAATCATCTGCTAGTACCACACTTCCTGCTGCATCAACACTTGCTTCTTGAACATCTTCTGGGAATCCAAAAGCATCACCAATAGTATACTCTTGTGCATCTGTTGCCAACAACAATAAATCAGCTAATGAAAAGCTTGTAGAGACTTGCGGAAATACAACTTGTACAATATCATTTATCGTCTTTAAGTTTGTGGATGCTACCTTATTCAAAGTTTCTTCAATTACCAATCTCTGCCTTTCTGTCCTTCGATAATCTCCTCCTTCTGTTGATCGTATCCTCGCATATGTAACTGCCTGAGCACCATCTAATAATTGTGTTCCTGATTCTGTAATTAACTTTGGCTCCACACCCGCTACAGTGGCTGTCTCTGTTATATACTCATTGATAGGGTCTATTTCATCTTCCTTTATCGGTAATTCTATTCCGCCAATCAAGTCAATCGCATCTACTAGAGCCTTAAAATCTATCGTAACATAATCTTGCACATCTAGGTCCAAATTCATGTTAAGGTTATTAATCCCCTCTTCTGGCCCCCCTACAAAGTATGCGTTATTAGCTTTCATAAATTCACCATCTTCTTGTTTTAAAAAAGTATCTCTATAAACAGACGCTAATCGTATCTCTTTCGTCTTTGCATCTATACTAGCTACAATTATTGTATCTGCATGTGTTCCTTTTTCAAGCGCACCTTCTCTTGAATCTCCCCCATATAGAACTACTGTCATATAGCCTGTCTTTTCAACACCCTCATTGACCACGATATCCGCGGCATCTATTTTTACCGATTGGAATTGGTCATAGGTTCTCATCACATATGCAGCACCTACTAAGATTGCTAATACAAAGAACTCAAACACCACTACTCTAATTCTTTTTCTCCTCTTAGCTTTTAACCTCTTTTTTCGCTCTACTCTTTCCCTTACGCGATCTTCCCTATCTCTCTCCATTTTCTCTCCTATTACAGCTAATCAACTAACTGCCCACAATTATATTTCCATTAATAACAAACGCACATATTTCTATGTGCGCTCAAAATACAGTAACTTTTTATCAATTAAACGTAATCTCTGGATTATTAAACTCTATCGAAGGCTTTGTCTCATCGTTTTGAGTAGACGCATCAACTCCCATTTCATCTGCATCTTCTTCATCTTCGTCACTGGTTTGGGTCGTCACACTATTTTGACTAAATGTTTCGTACATCTGATTAGAATTTGCAACTCCAGTGGTGTATGGACTTGTTAATGACACAATTTTCGCACTATAATTCTTAACTGCAGAAGATGGTTCATAGTCTTCTACTTCGAATAAAAACTCATGCAATTGCTCTACATTTGATTCTAAAGTCGCAGGGACTACAGTAGAACCAAGTCCTGGTACATTTGCATCTTCAACTAATTCCGGAAATCCTGTAGTTTCTCCCAAGCTGAAATCTAGGTATAAAGCTGCATACATCGCCATCTCAGCTTCTGAAAAGTTTGTTGATATCCTTGGAAGTGCTAAATTGACTAATTCATTGATAGTGGCTAGATTACTATCTAAAACTTTAGCAAATAACTGCTCTATTACATAACGCTGTCTATCTGTTCGCTTAAAATCTCCACCTGCAGTTTTTCTTATTCTGGAATACGTAGTCGCTTGTACACCATCTAGAAGCTGTAATCCTGGCTCCTCTATATACGTGGGTTCTTTTCCTGCAACGTTTGCAGTCTCCAAAATATATTCATTAATCGCATCAATTTCATCTTCCGCAATTTCAATCTCAATTCCACCGAGTGCATCGATCAAATCCACTAATATTGAGAAATCAACTGATATATATCTATCTATATTTAAGTCTAAGTTTGCATTTAACATATTGATTGCTTGAGTAGGTCCTCCATACATATAGGCCGAATTACACTTTTCATACGAACCACTAGTCAAGTTTAGAATAGTATCTCGATAAACCGATACTATCTTTACTTCTTTCGTCTCATAATTTAGACTCGCAACCATAATCGTATCCGAAAGTGTATTTTCTTCTAACTCTCCTTCTCTCGAATCAACTCCAAAAATGGCTACGTTTAAATATCCCGATGTATATGGAAGTTCTGATACTTGTTCATTTATCAAAAGATCTTCCTTTTTAATCTCTGTTGTATCTACTTTCGTAAGCAAGTTTGCTGCATAAACACCTACTACTATAAGCGCTGAAAGTAACACCGTAACAATTACTAATAGAAACCCTTTTAATACGCCAAACTTCTTTTTCTTACTATTCCTTCGTTTTGACTTTTCTCTTCTTCGGTTCACTAATCTACCTCTTAACTTATTTTTTATTCAATATAACATTGCTTTTAGTATATGAAATTCATGTAATAGCATACACTATATGGCGCAAACTTTCAAGTTTTTCGTTTTTATTTAATATTAATATAGTATTAACTTTGTGAAAGTAATATTATTTTCACGCCTTTATTGACAGCCTCTCTCCATTAGTACTATACTGAATTTATTATAAAGAATGGAGGATTTATTGCAACATGTACGACTATTTAATTGTTGGTTCTGGCTTCTTTGGTTCCATTTTTGCATACGAGGCGAAGAAACGAGGAAAGAAATGTTTAGTCATCGACAAACGAGCTCACATTGGTGGGAATTGCTATACTGAAGAATCTGAGGGGATTCAAGTGCACAGATATGGAGCCCATATTTTTCATACGTCAAATAATGAAGTATGGGATTATGTGAATCAATTTACAACTTTTAATAATTTTGTGAATGCTCCTATCGCAAAGTATAACGAAGAAATCTATAACTTACCTTTCAATATGAATACTTTTAGTAAGCTTTGGGGAATCTCTACTCCTGATGAGGCAAGGAAAATCATCGAAGAACAACGCAGTGTTCTTGGTGGTAAAGAGCCTTCCAATTTAGAAGAGCAGGCGATTTCTCTTGTGGGTACCGATATTTACGAGAAGTTAATTAAAGGATATACGCAAAAACAATGGGGATTGCCTTGTAGAAAGCTTCCATCTTTCATCATCAAGCGCCTTCCTGTCCGCTTTACTTATGATAACAATTATTTCAAAGACCGCTATCAAGGTATCCCCGAGGGTGGATACACTCAAATATTCGAACAATTATTAGAAGGAATTGATGTAAAATTAAACTATAATTACCTCGATCATATGGATGAACTAAAAGGTACTTATAAAAAAGTGGTATACACCGGCCCAATCGATCAGCTTTTCGACTACGAATATGGTCCTCTTTTATTTAGAGGTCTTCGTTTTGAAGACGAAATCTTAGAGGTGGAAAATCATCAAGGGAATGCTGTAATTAACTATACTGATGCAGAAACTCCTTATACACGCATTATCGAACATAAACATTTTGAGTTTGGTACACAAGCAAAAACAGTAATCACTAAAGAGTATCCTATGGATTGGCGCTTAGGAGACGAACCTTACTACACCGTAAACGACGAAGAAAATACTGAGCTATATAATCGCTACAAAGCTCTTGCCGATGAACAAAATGACTTAATTCTCGGTGGCCGCCTAGCGGAATACAAGTATTATGATATGGATAAAGTCATTGAATCTGCTTTATCTGCTGTCAAAGTTGAATTTGCATAGAAATCAAAAATAACCCCTTTTGAGATATTATTCTCTTAAGGGGTTATTTTTTCTCTCTTTATTTCGGTTTTTCTTAAATCTATACATCGACTCATCTATTGTGTCCATAATTTCATCGCAAGTTAAAATAGTATCTTCTCCGAATTCATATAATCCATAACTGATGGAAGTGTCATAAGATTTTTCGTGTTTTTCTTTTAGCTTAATAATTTCATCAAAGCAACTTTGTACTTTTTCCTTGATATCCAACGGTTCTACTTCATTTCCTACAACAAGAAATTCATCGCCTCCGATTCTTGCGATAGTATCCTTTTTAAATACTAATTCTATCTGCTTAGACACATTCTTTATGTACCAATCGCCCTCTTCATGTCCCAACTCATCATTTACGTTCTTTAATCCATCAATATCTAGATAGACTGCATATCCATACTCTCGTCTTTGCAATAACTCTTTTAGTTTATTAATCCCTATGCTTCTTACGAAAAATCCAGTAAAAAAATCTGTAATAGCTTCTTCTTCAATTGCTGTAATTGTTGCATTTTCTGATTCTATCTCACTCGATGTCACCTTATAATCAATAGAAGCTTTTTTCAATCTAGAATACAGGAACAAGACCACCATAATAATCACAAAAGCAACTAATGCTACACCACCTGTTTTTATCAAATAATGCCCTTGCACATCTATATCTGGAAGTTCTTTATAGATTACTGGAATAGAAAGAAAAATATACACGCACACCGTTGTTAACAATGCACAAGCAAGTCTCATTACCTCTTTGTTCTGAAATATATATATGACTATCTTTGCAATCATTATCCTACTGCTTACTAAAATGTATGGAAATAGTATTCCGAATGTCAAAGCACTTATCCATACTCGCAACCCTTCTGTATTCATGATTGTGAGTACCGGTAACTGTAAGTTCACAGAGAGAATTCCCAGTATCAAAATTCTCATTCCAAATAAGTTAATTGTAAAGCATAAAAGGGCTGAAAGAGTCGTCATTATATTTTGTTTGTAAACCAGTGTTAATTCTATTCCTACCACGAGAAAAAAAACTATCATCAGCACTTGTTCATAGCGAAACTCCGTCACATAGATTGGTACATACACCAAAAAACTATTGATTGCTGTAACCAATAACAATATCCGCTTTTTTGCAATTGGAATTCCAAATATTCTAGCCGCATAATAAAATACTCCGACCATATAGAATACATAACTTAAGAATGTCACTACCAACATCTTATCTACCACCTTCTCTATAATAAGACTCTTTCTCTATTTTCATGAAATTTTCTACTATTTCAAGGACTTGTACTCTCGACTGTTGCTCTCGATTCTTTGCAAAGTGCTCATACCCTAGGTTAGCATATACTTTATACTTCTCGTTTGCACTCTGCGTCTCTATCGTTTTTTGTATTCGTTTCACTACAATTTTCAGCTCTTCTTTTGTTATTTCTGTTAGCACGATTAAGAATTCATCTCCACCTATTCTTGCGGAAAAATCCTCTTCTCTAATCGCTGTTTTTATAATATGAGCGACCTTTGTTATATAACGATCCCCTGCCTTGTGCCCAAAGGTGTCATTTACATATTTAAGTGCTGCAAGATCCGCATAAACCAGACCAAACTCCGCATTTGCATCATTGCATAATTCATCGATTTTACGGTCCATAAAGCGTCGGTTATACAGTTTTGTCAAGTCGTCTCTATAAAGCTTAAATTCTGCTACATTCTTTTTTTCTAACACTTTTTCGTGAGCTACTTTAATTTCATCTGCTTTTCTCTTATAATGTTGCAAATTCGTGATATGTATATTGAAAAAGAATAGACAAAAGAATAATACAATCGAGCACAATACGGAAATAATAGTAAAAATCGTGTATACCCCTTGCGCTGATGTCACTAACATAAACCACATATCTATATTTATAAATACAAACAAGAAAGTAGTTACCACACTCAGTGTCTCTGAATAAAACTTGGCAACTGTCACCTGAGTCAATGTCTTTCTCGGTATCCTCTTTTCGATGCAATATAGCATAAAAAATAATATAATATGAGCAATAGCTACTGTTTTAAAAAATATACTCTCATTGTCGTAAACTTCACTTATCGTTAAATTCGTAACACTACCTGTTATGATTAATACTATCAGATGTACTCCCGCTATGTTGAGTAGAAAGGTAATTACAAGCATCCATATCTGCCTTAAGCTTGTCTTTGCCAATACTCGAAACTCTATAAAGTACAATATTCCGCTGAATGCGTACAAAGCATAATAGGGTACCTCAAAAAGGTATGCAAACGTAAAAACACTTGCATTAATAATCGGAAATAATAGCAAAAGAACTTGATTCTTCTGCGCATATTTAAGTACATTTATTGAAAAATGTACTGTATATGAACTGTGAACTATATAGGCAATAAATCCTAACGCCATCCAAAAATATGTCATCACAATTCCTCCTAACACAAATACTACTTATACTACTAACATATTCACTATACCCCATCGTCAGAAAAATGTCAATTTCCGTTGTAAAATCAAGGTTTTCCCATTCTGTTATTGGAATGAAATATCAATATCCATCTCCGTTTCCAATCCCTCTTTTCCTTCACCGAATTCGACTTGATACATCTTGCTTTTATAATGAATAACTTTTTCCGATTTCATTATTTTCTCTAATCTATGATCCTTTTTCACTCCGATCATTATCATCTGTGTTTCTTTATACTCAGACGCCACCGTTCTGACAAATCCTCTTAATTCAGCATCCGAGATATCCATCCCTAAATATATATTCATACTGCTAATACTGACCACTTCACCTACTTTAGGAAAGGCTGGATATCCCAATAGATTTGTTGGAAAATACGACGCCAACTTATACACACTTCCATAATGCCGAACTTTATATTGTTTCGCTTTTCGTTGATCAATAAGCGATGCAATCGCAAGAGTAGTACCATTCCTAGAAATACTATAAAACACGGCATTTTCTAGATGATTTTGTATTGGACTTTCTACGCAAAAGTTTAATTTCACAGCTTTCTTCTCAAAGAAATCCATGACCTCTTCTCTATCGCAATTTTTCACTTCTAAATCGCGTAATTGTTTTCTTTTTCCCCCTGCCTTAAGTATCAAGGTGTGATAATCACCTATATAATAATAGGAGGGCATATTATTTCTCTTTTTCTCTAGCATTTTCTGCACATATATATTATCGGCTAATATCGTCGTATAATAATAATCTACTTTTCCAACGGTATGTTCTTTAATCCACAGATAAGCTTTTGCGATATACGGAAATTGCTTATGGTATTCTTCTCGCAGCTTAAGGCCCGTTAGGTAACCAATGTTACAAGGGCTACAATTAACAAGCCCTCTTCGAATGACACAAGCCCCTGTCCCAATCAACAAATTATCTGCCATCATATCTCGCACGATGAGACAAACAACTTCATCACCTTCTTCTTGAAAAGACGCTAGTGGGTCATCACTTCGTAGATATTGGATTGCGAGATTCCCTTCAAAACTCTGTTGTTCAAATACTTCTGCAATCTCTTTTGAGTCCTTGCTTGTCGCTTGCAAAAATAGATATCTATTTTGGGAGTTCATCTAAGTTATCTCCTATCGGTATATTCATTTTTTGATCTACTTCCCCTCCGATACGCAAATTCATTCCCCAAAACAATGACCAGATTGCAGGTGAAGCATGACCCATGGCTTGAATTCCTCTTGGTATTACATTATGAAACTTAGAAAATTCTTGTCTAGCCCGGAGACAAGATCGGCTTAACTCTTCAGGCGAAAGCTTCTTTGGTTGAAAAGCCAGTTCCCCGTAATTATAATTTTCTTGTAACCACCATTTATCATAAAGCAATCGATTATCTGTCTTTAGCCTCTCGTAAAGAGGTGTTCCTGGAAATGGTAAGAGGTGATTAAAAGCAGCTGTGTAAAACTTATGCTTTTCAGAAAAACGAAGTGCGTCCTGAATAGTAGATTCATCGTCTTCATCGTAACCAAATACGAAGGTTGCATAGATTCCAATTCCTGCTGCATGAATACGACGCACTAGCTCATCTCTTTCCTCTGTCGTAATATTCACTTTCTTTTTCATTTGAATCAAATTACTCGTGTTCAAGCTTTCAAACCCTATCAAAATCAATTCACAACCACTATCTTTCATCATTTTTAAAAGTTTCTCATCTTTTGCAATGGATAAGGTCCCCTGGCTTGCCCACTTAATTTTACATTCTTTAATCTTTGGAAGCAATTCATAGAGATGAGTTCGATCAGCAAATAAATTATCATCCACAAGAAAATAATATTTGTGGCGGTGGAGTTTAATATCTTTAATAATAGATTCTACAGGTCTTCGATGATATGTACAGTTATAATAACTACTAATGGCGCAAAATTCACATTGATAACAGCATCCTCTACCAGTCTCCACAAGAGATACTGGCAAGTATTTTTTCCCTTCAAATATAGAATGATCCGGTAGTTTTTCTGAATACACTGTCCCTCCGTGATATTGTTTCTTTGGACATCCATTCCTATAATCATCCACTACCTGTGCTAAAATTCCTTCTGCATTCCCTGTAATAATAGTATCTGCATATTTAAGAGCCTCTTCTGTCATTAACGTTGTATGGTACCCTCCTAGAACTATAGGAATTTTTCGTTTTTTAAATTTTCCAGCAATTTTATAAGCGCGCTTTGCAGTATAAGTCTCCACTGTAATTAGCACAAGATCTGTAGGTTCTTCGTAATTGATTAATTCAATTCGATCATCAAAAAAAGTCACTTCTACATCTTCTGGCATAGCTGATTTTAGAACAGCTATGGTAAGAGGTTCCATCTTCCAAGTCCCTATATATTTTTCTCCTGGTTTCTTCCCAATTGCTGGAAGTATCATAGTTATCTTCATATCCTAATCCTCACCTGGTATATCCGAATTATCACACATCACCGCTGGTGTGTAGTGATGATACCTATCTGCATATTTTTTATATCCCATATTGAGCGGTAACGAAAGCCAAGGACTATGCCTAAATGGAGCTAGTCGTTTTAGTATATTGCCCGTTTTATACGTCTCCTTAAAGCTAAATGTAATTCCATCCATCAGTTCTTCTGCTGTCATCTTTGCTGGTTGAAATACGACATGCTCTACATCGTATAACGCCCAGTTATGCTCTGTTATTCGATTTTGTGTTTGCAAATCCGCATATAATTGAGTCTTTGGAAATGGAGTAAGTACGCTAAACCTCGGTAGATCAATCTTTGTTTGAATCACCAAATCCACTGTTCGTTCAAAGACAGATACATCTTCTTCATCTCCACCAAAAGCAAAACATCCTTGAACCAAAATCCCATTAGAGTGGAGCTTATTCATCAGTTCCTTGTAATCTAAAAATCGATTACTCACTTTACGCACATAACTTTGCGACTCTTCTACAATGGATTCAAATCCAATAAGTAATCCTTTACATCCACTCTTTCGAAAAAGGGTAATCAATTCATCATCCAATCCTGCTGAAGAAGTCACTAAACCAAGCCAGTATTTCTTTAATGGAATCATAGCTTTGAAAAACTGCTTCGCATACTCCACATCTGCAATTAAATTTACATCCGGAAATACAATAACCTTATCTGGCAAGTTTCGTAGTTCTGCAATTACATCCTCTACAGGTCTTGGAAATGTCTTCCTTCCAAATGCAGCTGGATACGCACAAAATGTACATGGATGGGCACAGCCTCGAATAACCTCCACTGTAGCCGTTGTGATATATTTCTTTTTTTTAAGCAGGTGCCTAAGTGGCTCTGGTTTTTTATCAATTCGGTAACCTGTATTTTGCACATACAACGGCTTTAACTGATTTAATTTGTAATCAAATAGCATCTGTGGAAATGTCTGCTCTGCAAATCCCGTCATTACTACATCAGCATGTTGCATGGCTTCTTCTGGCATAAGAGAAGGATGAACACCACCTAGTACCACTGTGATTCCTCTTCTTCGAAAATAATCTGCAAATGCGTAACAACGAGGAGCGGTACCCGTAATACAAGTAATCCCTACTAGGTCACACTTTAAATCTAGAGGGATTGGTTCCACTGTTTCGTCGTAAATCATCACTTCTGCCTCTAGCTCATCTGGAACTAACGCTGCTAGACTCGTCAATGTTAGCGGTGCATATTGTAAGGTCTTTGCAAAAGAACCGTTATATCTATGCATGGCACCTGCTGGTGCAATCAATGCAATCTTCATCTTTTTTCCTCCGTTTGAAAAGCAGTAGACCAATCGCTGTGTTTTGAGAGCAACTCTGATTTGATATCACCTAACTTTTTTCCTTTATTTAAATAATACTCCAAATATTGTTGCTTCGCATCCCCAAAAACAAGACATATCTCCACCTGTTCTAACTGCCTCAAATCTCGGCAGAGGTTATAATGATAGTTCTGGCACAGAAGATCATCCAGCTCTTTTTCTAGTGCTTCTTTTTCTGCTTCTACTAGAATCTTTTCCCCCTCTATAAACAATACATACCTTCCATTCTCATATGCGAATAAGCGGAAGTGTTGATTGTTTGAAAACTGAAATTCTTCCAGGACCTTCTTTATAAATAATTCATTTAATTTTTCTCCATGATAGTCCACTGTTTTATCTGTTTTACCTACAAATTTTAAAAGTGGTAATCCATATGTTTCTTCGTAATCAACAACAGAGACTGCATCTCGAATACGATAGCGATAAAATCCTCCTGATGTAGTAAAAATCACCTCGTATGTCTCTCCCTTTTTTAACTCTGTGTATGAATGAATGTTTCCTGTGGTTGTGTGCATGAATTCAAAATAATGAGACTTATAGCTAAGAATGGATAACCCTGTCTCTCTATACGGTAATGTCATAAATGCTTCTGTCGACAATATCCCTTTTGGTTGAATCAGCACTTTGGGAAAGGCTTTCTTTATTTCTTCACTAGTTCCTGCTGCTAGACCATCACACCAACAACTAATGACTGTGAGCTTCGGCCATATGGATTGATAATCATTCTTCTCGATACACTCCTTGATTTCATTCCTTCTCTTTGAAGGTAATCTATTATATAAAGAGTCTGCATGTCCTTTCATATAGCCCAACAGTACAAAAAGATAACTTGGATTCCAGATGGAGATCAATGTAAGGTTCTTTTCTTTTAACAGTGCTAGACAAGTCTTAAAGTAAAACTTTTCCATATCTGTTTGCTCACTGATACTTTTATCTCGAACAAATATCTGATTTGTCAACTTTTGCTCTAACTTTCCAAAATAAGCCGTATCATCTTCAAAACCAATAGGAATACCGCCTTTTGTATATTTTTCTTGATGGGTAGGAGGTGTAATAGACCAATAACTCTTCCCCCATCTAAGCTTTGGATAGTCTTTATAAAGCGAATAAATCCACGGTTTTATTCCAGCTAGGAACTCTCGCTTTAAAGAGGGTGTATAGGGAATTAACTTCACAGCCCCACCACTACCACCTGTGAGTTCGAACATTAATACATCTTCACTAGTAAGTACATGCTTTTTCCCTTTCGCAATAAGCTCTATGGATTCTCTGTACTCTTGATAGTCCGTTAGAGGTACTTTATTTTTATAATCGCTACTCGAATGAATATCTGCAAATCCGTACTTTCTTCCATATTCTGTATCTTTATTCGCATTTACAATACGAATCAATACCTCTTCTTGAATTTGCTCCACTTTGTGAAAATTTTGATAAAATTCTTTTGCCTCTTTTCTATATAGTTGCATAATAAGTGTCTGAACCAACCAAACCCCTAACCCCATATAAATACCTCTTTTGCTTTTTGATAATTATACTTTTTCAGACTAGTAATACAAACCAAGTCATGTCCTGCTGCATGGTATGGATTCGATTCACAGAAAAATGCAGTATGTAGATTCTTCAATTGTCTCACACTTACATCAGCAACCCCTGTTCTTAACTTATCCTTTGTGTCGTTATATTCCACTACCCCTGTTTTCGGATTATAATCCTTATGATACGACTTCCCAAAAGAATGAATAATAGACTGCGCCAACTCTGGTGTTTTCTCTTCGTAATTAGGGTAAAAAGAGTCAAAAAAAGTTGGAAGTATCTTATAGGTTTTATAGCCTTTGCAGATGATAAACCAGTAGAATTCTTCATAATTTCTGCTATATTCTTCAAAAAATCTTCCAAAGATAGAAAAAAGAGGATGATGTGAATTCCAATAATCTTTATGTACGATGGTATCTCCTGAAAAAACTCCATGAACAACACCAAAATCGCCTGTCACTTGTATGATTTTCTGCGTGGAAAACCCATAGATTATCTCTGACTCATCAAATAATAATATGCAAAAATCCTTTTCTTCTAAATCTGAAAGAAAGATTTCCCATACAATATTTTCATAGAATAAATCCATTAACTCAAACATTCTCTTCTTGTCTTTATCCGATAATTCTGCTACTTTCACAATTTTTCCATCTAGAGATTTCATCAATTACTCCTTTTCTCCGCTCAGTCCGAATTGCATCCCTTGTTTCTTAAATACTTCCTTTCTAAAAAGAGGATTGTATAACAAATAAGTGATAAATCGATACGGTGTTCGCATATTTGTCTTTAAATCCAAGACCCGAGTGATAATTGAGCTTACACTGTTAAACCTTGCACGACATCCAAAAGATACTTCTGTTAACTCATCCGATGTCATATTCTTTGGCAAGAAAGACGCATAATTGAAACGGTAGTTCTCATGCAACCACCATTTTCCCCCAAAGAGCAAGCGCCCTTCCCTCTCCAGTTCCTCATATAATGGGGTATTTGGATAGGGCATCAGAATGTTAAACGCTGCAAAAGTAAATTTGTTTTGAACTGCAAATTGACAAGTTTTTTTAATGCTTTCTATAGTATCTCCATCATGACCTACAGTAAATGCAGCCCATGTCTGAAGTCCATAATTTCTTAATTTTTGTATTTCCTCACGATATTGATTATGAACTTTTTTAATATTTGCTTGCTTGTTCATATGTTCCATGTTATTCCCATTAATTGACTCAAATCCGATAACATTTCCCAAACATCCACTTTTTACCATCAAATGCATCAACTCATCGTCCTCTAACATATCCATGCTCCCTTGGCTTACCCACTTAATTTTCAAAGGGATTAATGCTCGAAAGAGCTCTTTTGCCTTTTCTTTATCAGATACAATATTGTCATCCACAAAGAATAGCAATTTTCGTTTTTGCGCTTTTATCTCATTAATTACATCTTCTACAGGCCTGCACAACTGTTTCCCTTTGAAATATGCAGTAGATGCGCAGAATCGACATCCATAACGGCATCCTCTTGAAAATTGCAATAAAGTAATCGGTAGATATCCCTTTCCTTCAAATAAGTCTCTCCTAGCAAGAACTCCTTTCTGCGGAACAGCACATCGTTTGGCATCATAGCGTTTTTTCAATTTACCTTGCTTAGCATCTTCAATCATTTCCCTCCATACTGCTTCGGCATCTCCTGTCATAATCGAATCAGCTATTTCCTCCGCTTCCTCTGGAATCAATGTAATATGCATTCCTCCTAACAGTACTTTCACACCTCGTTTTTGATATTCTTGACAGATTTCGTATGCGCGTCTAGCAGTGAACGTTTCTACAGTGATTGCAACCAAATCTGTTGCTTTGTTATACGGAATTTCCTCACAACGGTCGTCAAACAATTCCACGTCCACATCCTTTGGTGTAAGCGCTGCTAAGATTCCTAATTGTAAAGGTTCCATTCTCCCTTCATCCACATACATGCTATGTCCTTTTCGCCCAATATTAGGCTTTATTAATGTCAGTCTCATCTGTCTCCTTTCCGAGTAATGCTCCTTGCTTTCGTCGAATCTCTATCCCCGATACTATGTTAATAATCAAATAATACCAAGCCTTTGTGAATCCCATCCGTATATGTCCTGCAAAAAACCGCTTCAAGATGCTTCTAATTCCATAAAAGTGATATCTTGCATCTCTACAAGAATCCTTAAGCTCCTCTGGCGTCATCTTAGCCGGCAGAAATGCGGTATCTCCATAACAATACTGTTCATCCAACCACCAGCCATCTGGAAAGAGCAATCGACCTTGTTCTTTTAACCTCTGGTAAAGAGGTGTTCCTGGAAGCGGAATCAGAGGATTAAAATTAGCAACTGCAAAGTTTTGCTTAGAAGCAAACTCTAAAATTGCACTTGCAGAATTTTTATCATCTGCATCGTACCCGATTACAAAAGTCGCATAAATCATAAATTTATAATCGTTTAACTTCTTTATAGTTCGTTCATAGTCCATCAATTGCAGATTCGCACTTTTCCCCATTGCCTTTAAATTCTCTGTATTTAAGGATTCAAACCCTATCAATACACATATACAGCCACTTTCCTTCATTAGATACAATAGTTCATCGTTTTTTGCAATGTCCATACTAACCTGACAGGCCCATTTTTTCTTTAAATGCTTTAACGCTTTGAATAACTCTTTCGCACTTTTTTCGTCATGAAACAAATTGTCATCGATAAAGAACAAAAACCGTTCTCGTATCCCCTCTATCTCTTTTGTGATTTCATCTATGCTCTTTCGTATTGCTGCACCTGGGTACATGGTTTTTACACTGCAAAAATCACAAGCAAATCGACAGCCTCTAGAAAACTGTACCAGTCCTAGCGGAAGATATTTGTTTTTATATGGGTTTCGCTTACTCTGGTAAAGGGGCATCATAGGTGCATTTTTCATTCTACCATCATAAATAGCTTTTAATCTTCCCTTTTTTAAATCTTTAACGAAATCAGGCATCACGCCTTCAGCATCTCCTAGAAGTAGAACATCACAATATTGCTTCGATTCTTCTGGGCAGACAGTCGGATGAAATCCTCCCATAACAATAGTATTAGACTCACACTTATAGCGCTTTGCCAACTGATACGCCCTCTTCGCAGAGAACGTATCAAAAGAAAGTGCAATAATCTCACTCTCTATCTTTTCTGGTGGTATTTCCTTGCGATCATCTATATAGTCCACAAGAATATCTTGTGGCAGTAGAGCATCCATAATTTCAAAAAAAATGGGTTTTAGTGCATCGGCGCCCTTCCCTTCAAACATGGCTACCTTGATAATGGTTATCTTCATATACTCTCCTTTTTAGTACCCGTTAAATTTAAATCCTATATTAGCACCTAATAGCACGGCCTTTTCTATAAAGGAATTATTGGAAGATCTTCGTGTTCTGTTTAATACTTTCTTCCAGGTATAAGTCTCTCGCCAGATTTGTTTTGAAATTTCCTCCAACCTCTGTGCCGACATATTCTTTGGTTGAAATACTGCATGTTGTTGGTTATATTTCGTCCAATCTTTCGTTAGAATCCGTCCTTGTTCATCTAAATCATTAAATATTTTAGACCCTGGTAACGGCGTCAAAATCGCATATCGAATCATATCAAGTCCCATATAATCTACTTTTTCTGGCATTTCCAGAAGCTGTTCTTGTGTATCATAATCAAAACCTAGAACGAAACATCCATTTACCGACAAGTGATAATAGTGCATCTGTTCTACGATTTCTTTAAATTTCTCTGTATTGTGGTAACGCTTTTTCACTCCTTTTAAGCTGTCTTCACTTAAAGATTCAAAACCAATTAACACCCCTGTACAATGACTTTTTTCTGCCGCTATTAAAAGTTCATCATCAAAGGCAGTATCCGCAGTCGCATTGCATGCCCAGCGAATGTTTAATCTCTCCAGTTCTTTCATCAACTCCAATGCATACTCTCTTGGTTTAAAAAAATTGGGGTCAAAAAATATCAGCTTATCTGTCTTTAGTGCCTTGATCTCATCTACCACTTGTCCGATTGGACGAGGATTGCTTCGCCACATCTGGCTAATCGCACAGAAATCACAGCGATTGTCACAGCCTCTATCCGCAAGTATTGTAGGAATTGATAAACTTCTTCTTCGGTTTTGTAAATCCCGTCTTGGCACCCTGATTTCACTTGCATTATAGCAAGGATTGTCATAGATTCTCTTAGGCTTCTTTTGTAAAAAGTCATAAAAAAATACAGGTAGTGACACATCACCTGCTCCTACAATTACGCTATCACCATGCAATATTCCTTCCTCTGGAATTGATGAAACATGGTATCCACCAAGAACTACATACGTGCCACGTTTTTTAAATTCTCTTGCATGCTTATACGCTTGCCCCGAGGAAGCCGTATCAAATGATAGTCCCACTACATCATAGTGCGCCTTGTCATAGTCCACTTTTTGACTCAACTCATCACAAAGTGTAATCTGCGCATTTATCTCTGGAGGAACTAGAGATGCTAATGTTGGTAACGTAAGAGAAGGGTAACAAAACAGCTTAGACACACTGCCTCTATAAGTTGGATCATCTGGATTCCAGACATGGATAAATAGTACCTTCATATACATTGCCTCCTTTTCCTAGCTATATCGACTGTCATGACACTTTTCCATCTGTCCATTATATTTTATTTATCTTCTATATTCAAGCATTATCCTCTGCTATAAAAAAACTGCACTTGCTCATAATTGGGCAACTGCAGTTTTTGGTTGTTTGACGGAGAAGGAGGGATTCGAACCCTCGCGCCGCTATTAACGACCTACTCCCTTTCCAGGGGAGCCCCTTCGGCCAGCTTGGGTACTTCTCCATGCTTAAATTGAGTAGATGCATAGTGCATCCACTCAAAATAGTATACTTATATGGTTGTCGAATGTCAACTCCTTATTTCGCTTGCAAGCGGTATTTCACAATACTACTGCTCCAAATCCACTTAATTTCTTCTTTCGCTCTAGATAGTCTGGCATTAATGCGCTCACCACACCGTAAAATTCCTTGGAATGATTAAGGTGTACAAAATGGGCTAATTCATGTAATATCACATATTCTATGCATTCACTTGGTACCTGGATCAGTTTTTTATTTAGGTTCACTTGGCTTTTATATGGCATACAAGATCCCCATCTTGATTTCATGTTTCGAAACTTAAGCTTCGGATATGGAATATTATACCGCCCAAATCTAGAATACATCACATCTACAACTTTTTCGAGATAATCTTCAGTGAATCGTTCTAGAAAGTATCGGACAATCTTTTTTTTTCGCTCTTCATCCTCCACATTATCCATTTTTAAGTAGATATATTCTCCATCCGTATATATCTCTTCTTTTTTAGATTCGGATACATTCAGTTTCACAATTTTCCCAAGTAGATAAAATTCATCGGCTCCCAATGTATTGTTAATTCCCAAAGCCTCTTCTCTTATTTGTTCAAACCGCTTTAAGTGACCTTGTATATTATCCCATCGACTAATGATAAACGCTTCTATTTTTGCTATGCTTACCTTTTCACCGGCAGATACTAGCACTGTTCCATCACCTTTAACTCTCAAGTTGATGTTCTTGACTTTTTTATAAGATAAAAAATACCTCAATTCGATAGCATTTACCACTATTACCCTAGCTTCATTTTTTCCCATAGATTTCTTCTCACTTATAAATACTTAATCTAAATGGAATACATTTTTTAGATCTTTTGCAACCGGACTATTATCTTCGTTTGTCTCCATTATCGGTGCCATAAACTCCCACCATTTCTGATTGATTTCAGTCTTTGCAAGCTTACTCCACTTTTCTTCATCTTCTATCTCTATATATCCAAATAAGATATTGGTCTCTTCATCTAGAAAAATCGTATAATTCTTTCCTCCATGCTCGTGGATAGCATCCACCATCTCATCCCATAGTTGGTCATGTCGCACTTTATACTCATCTGCTTGTCCCTCATAAAGTTTCATTTTAAAACCTTTTATCATTCTTCTATCCTCCACTTCTTATATTTTTTCTTAAGTATATCATATTTATTACCTTCAGAAAAGAATGGACAAGTTCTCCTTTCTATTTTAAAATATTACTAATTGTGTGCCTTAATATCATAGAAAAAGGAGAACTTATATGCGCGTAATTATACAAAGGGTAACCCATGCTAACGTAACTGTCGATGGGAATGTGCTTTCTCATATAGAAAAGGGATTTCTGCTTCTTGTTGGAATCACTTCAACAGATACTGAAGAAACGTTAAAAAAAGTAGCGGACAAAGTTGCCCACTTAAGAATCTTTGAGGATAAGGATGAAAAGATGAATCTTTCTATTCAAGATGTAAAGGGGAGTATTATATCGGTCTCTCAATTCACTCTTTATGCCGATTGCAAAAAAGGGCGTCGCCCTAGCTTTACTCAGGCTGCGTCGCCTGATTATGCTAATGTTTTATACGAAAAATTTAATAACTTACTTCGTGCGTATCACTTGCCAGTCTCAACTGGAAAGTTTGGCGCACATATGGAAGTCTCTCTTTTAAATGATGGACCTGTCACTATTATATTAGATAGCGATGTATTATAATCAGATTTTTTGAATAAAATCTTGGATAGCGTACATATTAATTCTCAAATGAGTGATTTAGGAGGATTACTATGAAGGTCATATTTGATGGTAAAGAGATTGGTATCTCAAAAGATTGCAAAAACATCGTAGAACTTGCAATACAAAATAAAATTGAACTACTTGCGCCTTGTTATAAATCAAATTACAACGGTGGTTGTTGCTCTACTTGCATTGTAGATGTAGACGGCGAACGCTGTTACGCTTGCTCCACTACCCCAAAAGATGGTATGCGTATCACCTATAACCGTGATGATTTAATAAACGACAGACAAGAACGGTTAATTGCATATGAAAAATACTTAAGTAAAATGTAATATTTCTTCTCTCTATTGCCACTGCAGATTTTAGCTGTAGTGGCATTCACTGTGAAATCACTTCTCTTTTACAATTATTTTACAACAGGTAATGCTTACTTCTCGCTTGGCTATTTCTCCTGTCATAGTATACCATGTGTCTTTCCACTTCACGTCCACTGTTAACAACTCAGTTCCTAGTGCAATGATTATATCAAACTCTAACTCTTTCGACTCACATTCAAAATAATCACAAATTGCTTTTTTAAATTTCTCCTCAATATCTTTTCGCTGTTCTGATACTTCTTTTCCATCTAACCATACAGAAACTGTCTCCTTATTGCTTCTTTCTACAATAGAACTAATCTCCTTTTTCTCTTTACACCCGACTAATAACACAACTACCATCGCTACAAACACTGTCATCTTCATGCTTATTTCTCCCATCCACTTCATCCTACTTCATACTACTTTACTATATTATAACAAAAGGTAGGATACAATACTACCAAGTATTATTTAGGAGGGGTTTATGAATACACAAAGACCATTAAAATCAAAAGTAAGCATCACTTTAGACGATGATGTTATTGTCGAAATCCGGACTTTGGCTGAAAATGATGACCGTAATTTCAGTCAATATATTAACCTTGTTTTACGCAAGCACATTAATGAACAGACGAACTCAAAGAAAAGCTAGTCATTTTCTTTGAGTTCTTTATTTTCTAAATCTTTTGCTAGCTCTCTCATTTTATTTTCTAGCTCTTTTAATTCTTTTCTATTATCTTTAATTTTCATTTCATCGTATAACTTAATTGTAAAACTCATTACTATTTCTTTTTTATCATTAACCTGAATAAGAAATTCATCGTATTTTGTAAGCATCTTTGCAAGAACTTTTGGAAATAGGCAGCTATCTTCTCTTCCCATCTTCAAAATTGTTTTACAGTAAAAGCTCACATTATATTCCAATTCACTGGTCTTTTTTATTTTAATCTTTTCATACTCACAGTCTTCTATGTATCGTAACATCACTTTTAAGCGATCAAACTGCGTAGACTTCTCTTCATTTGGTTTTTTCTCATATTGTTCTTGGAACAACCTTGCATAACGCTTCACACAACTTGCATACATATTCATATCATTTTCAACGTTCTTCATACAAAATATCTCCTTAATTTTCAGACTATTCTATCATTACTTTAATTCACAAAATTTACTCCTATATATATAAGACAAACTTCTTTGCAAATCCATGCACTTTTTCTTGTTTTTTTACAATTTATTCGCTAAATTTTAAAAATAATCTGTTTTGTTAATACCTTGTACATTTTTTCGTTTCTTGTTTTTCGCTTGTTTCTATTCTTTTTGAATATTTATACCTTAGGCTCACTTTCTATCCGATTGAGCTCTGCAAATTTCTCTGTCATCGTTGGATTTCCTTTTGTAAGTTTCTTAATGCTCAAGTCTTGTGCTTTATTGTTAGCCGTATTTAAGTGCTTTTCAGAAAGTGTTAAGTTGTCTCTCATTTTCTGTAATAATTTGATTGTATCGTCAATATTTTTTATCGCATCAGAAAAACGCTCACTAGCCCACTGCACATTTTTCCCAAAACTATTTTTAAAGCTTAACATCTGATTTTCAAAATTAGAAATATCAATATTCTGATTTTTTATTTCTGCGAGTTCCTCCCTATAATTAGAGGCATTTTTTGCAGCATTTCGAAGTAATGTTATCATAGGGATAAAAAACTGTGGCCGAATCACATACATTTTTGGATATTTATGAGACACATCCACAATTCCACTATTATAATAATCATTATCTTTTTCTAACATCGATACTAACACTGCATATTCACAGTGCTTCTCATTTCTATCTTTGTCTAGCTCTTTAAAGAAATCTTCATTCTTCTTTTTTGCAGCTGTCTCTTCTCCTTCATTTTTCATTTCAAACATAATCGAGATAAATTCCACTCCATTTTCTGTCTCTTCTCTAAATATATAATCCCCTTTGCTACCACTTCTCGCATCGTTGTCTTTTTCAAAATACGCCTGTTGAAAGCCTGTTGCACGGATTTGATTGAAAGCGACCTCACAGTGCTGTTCAAGCGTCTCCCCTAGCATTTTTGTAGATTGCTTTGCTTTGAAATCTTTATAGAAATTTATCAACTCATCTTTTTGGGACAATTCTGCTTTATGTCCTTCTTCTATTACTTTAATCTTTAATTCATTGGCAGACTGTTTATTTTGTGCTTGCATTTTTAGCTCTAAAATTTCTTGTTCTTTATTAGCAAGCTCAGTTTTTCCTTTTATAACCTCTTGATTAATTGCTAAAGCTTTTTCTGCCTCTGCCTTATTAATCTCTCCTCTTAATCTTGCAATTTCTTGTTTTGATTCCGCCAGTCTACTTTCAAGAGCTGTGCTAGCTTTTGCTTTTTCCAACTCAAGTTCATTTTTTTTCTCTTTTTCAGAAGATCTAACTAGTGACTTCAATCTTTCAATCTCTTGATTTGCTTCAACTAGGCTAGATTCTAAATTATGCTTTGCTTTTTCCTTGATTAATTGAATCTCATTTTCTTTTGTTTTATTCAATAATTTTTCTCGTTCTTGTAATTCCTTTTGAAATTCAGCATCTCTTACTTGCCCTACTATAGCTATATATCCAGATTCATCAACTACAAATGCTTCTCCACATTTTGGACATTTTATCTCACTCATCACATCTACCTCCTCATTCTATACCATCTAAAAATTCTTTTATCGCATCAGCTGTCACTTGTTGTTGCTCATCAGCTGTTATTGTAGCCTCTGGATCTCCTAGTTGCTTTCCATAATTTCCGAACTGAGCATGATTTCCACCTTCAATCACAACTATATTTTCCGTATAATCTATCCATTTCCCTATTTCACTATTGAATGTTCCATACACAGTTAATGACTTTTCCTTCGGATAATCTCCATAGACATAGGATCCCAGTACTATTACTCCTGAAATCTGTTCTTCATTTTCTGATGCAAACCCACTTGCCATACTTCCTCCAAGTGAATGTCCGCTTATATACCAGTTTTTTATCTCTTTGTTTTCCTCTATAATCTTCATCGCAACATCTGTATCAAAAACAGCTAAATTAAAGGGCATATCCACCAGATAACAACTTACCCCTGTTGCTTCTACTACCTTTTCAAATAGCGGCAAATATGCCTCGTTTTCCACTTTTGCCCCTGGATAAAAAATAATAGCAGTGTCTTCTCTCCCTTCTCCTTGAACATGGATAATTGTATCGTTAACACTTACATTTTCATTCTCTAGCATATCTTTTGCCGTATCTTCTGTACCATAGGGAATTATTAGAAATAGTATTCCGCTCGCTATAATCACTAGTAAAAATAGTAAAACAACCTTTAAAACCACTTTCTTTTTACTCTTCTTCACTTGGATTTCTCCTTACACATAGTTATTCCCTTGCATTATAACAAAATAATAAATTTATTACCACAATCTCAGTGTCTATTTTTACACCCTAATATTAATAGCGGGGATGACTCTCCCCGCTATTAATCCAGTATAAACTATGATAAATATAACATCTGATCCATTATCTTCATATTTTCATCTGGTGTGAACTTTGGTATTTCACAACCACCTGCTAAAATAGTCCTTTCATCTGCTATCTCCAAACATTTCTTCGTCTCTGCTTCTACAAAATCTTTATTTCCTTGCAAAAACACCGTAACGGGATTTAAGTTTCCTGCGATAGCTGTCTTTGTTCCTCTAAACTTTTCAATTGCCACTTCCATATCTACCATCCAATCTAAATCTAAAATATCTGGCTCGATAATTTTAATACAGTCTAATAATGATGTAATATCACCACAAATATGAAGCTTCGCCTTTGCTCCCATCTCATTTACAGCTTCTACTAATCGTTTGTCATATTCCATAACGTATTCTTCATATAAGCTTGGACCTATTAAAGACGCTACAGCATTGCCAATACCTATGATATCTGCTCCTGCTTCAATCTGTGCCTTTGCAAACAAGTATTGTTGTTCGTAGATTTTTTCAAAAAGCTCTACTACTTCTTCTGGATCTTCCATTAAATCCATCATGATTTCGCTGACCCCTCTTAGATCTGCACACTCTGCAAGTACTCCTTCCACCCAGCCTATAATCGGATATACACCTTTTACCTTTTCAACATACAATTCAACTGCTCGAATGCGGTCTGCTGTTCGAGTGCTTTCTTCAGGATTCACTATCTTTAAGTCTTTCACCATATCATAATCTTTAATAAACATCTCTTTCGCATATGGAACATCATCTTCTGGTAATATAACAGTTGCGCCAATTGATTCAGCCTCTCTCATCGGGTCAGATATACAACTTACAGCATCGATGCCAAAATGCTCACAACAATATAAATTTGCCTCTACTAGTTTTTTATAATCTGTTACAAGTTCTTTGTAAGTCACCCCTATTTTCAATGCTCCATAGGCCATAATAATATTCATATTCGAAATCTTATCAACCGGCTTTCCCTCTAATCGATTCATTACTCTTTCATAACTATTCATTCATCTTTCTCCTCTCTTTACACCTTATATTTTTTTCGGTAATCTCGTGGTGAAACACCATTTTTCTTCTTAAAAGCTCTATTGAAATAGGATAAGCTATTAAAACCTAATTCCAATCCGATTTCTGTCACACTTTTTCTTGTATCAATTAGCAATTTTTCCGCTTCACATACGCGAAAATGAAGAATATATGTAGAGAAATTCACCTTCATACATTTTTTAAATAACTGTGAAAAATAGTTCGTATTGTAACCTAATCTTTTTGCGATTTCATCTTCTTTAATTTCTTTTCCTATATTAGATTCTACAAATTGCAAAATCTTCCATATCTTATCCGACTGATTCTCTAATAACTGTTCTACCGTGTTCAAATCGATCCATTTTAGTTGAATAAATTGATATATCAGATGATATACATTTCCTTTTATTCCTAGCTCGTATCCCCAGTCACTATCTGTTTGTAGCAAAATACTCTCCCTTAGTAGCTTGCTTATCTCTTGATTTTCATCTACTAATTGCTCGATCTCACTCTCCCTTATCATTAATTCTAAGAAGTACGGAACATTTAAAATATTCTCGTATTTTCTTCCCAACATACTGGGTGAAAATTGCAATACTATAAATTCGCTCTCCTCCAAACTCACAACACGATGCCTTTGATAAGGAGCTATGTATAATATATTTTCAGCTTTCATTTCTATATTTCTATCTTCAAGTTTCACAACCGCCCTACCATATCTAATCATAATCACTTCGAAATGTTTGTGGCAATGCATCGTAACCTCATCGTTGCACATTTTATTTATAAACACGGAATACATACTTCCTTGGCTCTTCTGCGTAAGCTCTAATTCCTCCCTGACTTGCCCCATAAAATCAATACCCCTTTTTAATCCTTCATAAAATGCATTGTATTATTATCTGTTCATTATTATATCGCAATATTTTTCCTATCGCTTGTTCTATCTTCAGATAAATTTGTACTATTTTTATTTTTTCTTCAATTAGCTTTCATACTTTATTTATATTCCAAACACACTCTAAACACAATTTAAGCCTATAATACAAATATAGCGAAGAGGTAGTAAATGCTATACCAACTTCGCTTTATTATATAAATTTTCTTTTTCATCCCTTTTTCGTCAGAAGCCACAAGTGGCTTCTGATTTTTATATGGTATCTTGATTAATTCTCATATTGTTTAATAATCTTTATTACCGAATCTGTTTGTTTTGAAAATAAAGATTTCAATTCTTCTCTTCCTTCTAACATCACATACGGACTTCCAACAGTATCTAACATCGTAATATCATTAAGATTATCTCCAAATCCCACGGCTTTTTCTTTTGTCAGCTTCAATTCTTCTAATAACCACGAAAATGCCCTTCCCTTATTTGCCTTAACACTCAAAATATCCGTCCAAGTTTTATCTTGATATGATATATATCCATCATTTCCCAATATGCTTTTTATCTTTTTTTCTATTACGTGGTCTAGTCTACCCGTATGAAATACAGATATTCGCAACATTTCTTCTTGAATATCTGAAGAATCAGCTATTTTCATTTGCCTTAGTCCACTTTTCTTTCTATACTTTTCAACCTCTTTAAAATCTCTTTTTGCATAGATGGTATGGATTCCTGCCCCAATCCACTCCAGTCCACAGTCTTCTATATATTCAATGATTTGGTTCCACTTTTCTTTTTTCATCGTCTGTCTGTAGATTGATTTTCCGCGGAATTGAAGCAAAGCACCATTTTCGCAAATAAAATAAACATCATGTAATATCGGTGCGAAAATCTCTTTTAACTCATTGTACCCTCTCGCACTTGCAACAACAAAAATATTCCCTTTTTTTATCGTACTAGCTATCACCTCAAGCACTTCTTGCTCCAACCTTTCTTTGCCTTGCTCTAAAAGTGTCCCGTCTAAGTCACTTACAAAAATGTAGTTCATGAACTCTCCTTTTCATCCTTGTTATACTGATTACTTTAGTTTCGTCGAAATTAAAAATCGGTTCCTAGTTTTATTGATTTTTCTGTAGCTGCACGAACACAATCCATGACTGCATAACGAAAACCGCCTTTTTCTAGAGCTTCACACCCTTCTATTGTAGTCCCACCAGGAGAAGTCACCATATCCTTTAGTATACCAGGGTGCTGCCCACTTTCTAATGCTAGCTTTGCAGTTCCCATAACTGTCTGTGTTGCAAGTCTATATGCAACAGCACGTGGTAACCCTTGTTTAACTCCTCCATCGCTTAATGCTTCTATAAACATGGCTACCCATGCTGGACCGCCTCCACTTAATCCGCATACAGCATCAATAAGCTTCTCCGGTACCCATTCTACCAGCCCTATCGCCTCAAACAAATCACTAGACAATGCCTTTTCATCTTCTGCCAAATCATTATCGGTGCACATTGCAAACGCACCAGCCGACACCATTGCTGGTGTATTTGGCATCACACGCAATATACGAGCGTCTCCATCTATCATATTCATAATTTGATTCTTTGTAACTCCTGCTGCAATAGAAATAACTGCTTTTTTATTTAGCATGCCTTCTGTTTGAAGTATGGCTTCCTTCATCGTTTGAGGTTTTATCGCCAGTATAATAATATCACTGTTCTCACAAACTTCTTTATTGCTTTTACAAAGATAAACACCTTTGCTTTCAGCATTTTCCATTGCTATAGCTGAGATATCATATACAAATACATTTTCCTTCTTTAAAACCCCTGTATCTAGTGCTCCTGATATAATTGCCGACCCCATATTGCCATACCCTATAACACCCACTTTTTTATCCATATCTTCTGGTTCTCTCTTTCTCTATTATTTATTATTATGTTCCGACCAAGATTTTTCAATTACGTCTCTTTCACACACTAGGCGAACTGCACCTAGTGCCATTACCTTGGCTGCATATATCATTCCCTTATACCCAATGCTCATCCCTGATTGAGCTGTTGTTGCCCAGTGATGTAGAGCCGTTCCTTTGCACATGGTTGATGCACTAATTATAACAGTTGGTACTTCATGGCTCACCTCTGCAACATCTGTTCCAATTGGCAAAATGCAGGGTTCTTTTTCCAATGGCTCTAACTCACTAAAATATTGACCATTATTCAAAAGATTAGCTTCTTTACTAATTTTTTCAGCAAAATCTATTTCAAATTCACTGTATGATGGTGTTTCCAGTTTTCTCATTTCATCATAAAATGCCTCTGCTAGCACCCGATTTACTTTCATTTCTTTGCATCCTGTCACATATTCGATATCTACCGTTGTTCCAGTCATCATTGCTGCTCCTTTTGCGCAATCATCTACACGTTTTGAAGCATCCTCCTTAGACTGGTAGCTAGCTGCTCTAATAAAATAGTTTGTCTGCACAAAATCTGATACGATGTTTGCTGGTGCTGCCGCCGATGTGTATGCATAATGCATGCGTACATCACTTGTCACATGTTCTCTCAAATAATTAACCCCTACATTCATTAACTCAGCTGCATCTAGTGAGCTCCTTCCTAATTCCGGGAATTTTGCTGCATGCGAGGATTTTCCATAGAAGTTATAATTTTTTATATCGTGCGCAAGCCATATATCGTTACTAATCCTATTTCTATCAAATGGATGCCATGTAATGGCTACATCTAACTCATTGAACAAACCTAGTTTGTTCATAATTATTTTTCCAGATAACACTTCTTCTGCTGGACACCCATATAAGATAATCGTTCCTTCTACTTTGTTTTTTTTCATATAATTTCTTAGCGCTGCTGCTGCAGATGCGGCTCCAACACCTAACAAATTATGCCCACAACCATGACCTGCCCCTTCTATTGTACTTTGCACAGGGCATGGGTTTTGACCTAGTCCGGGCAAAGCATCATATTCTGCTAGGAAACCGATTACTGGTCTTCCACTTCCATATTTAGCTACAAAAGCAGTCGGAATATCTTTCACACTCTCTGCTCTAAATCCCTGATTTTCTGCAAACTCTCGAAGTATTTTGCATGACTGTTCTTCTTCATGTGCTATTTCTGGGTTTTCAAAAATTGCGTTAGCTGCATTTATCATCTCGTCATTATACTTCGTAAACCATAATGCTAGTTCTTCAGGAAGGTTTTTATTTGATGTAAGGCTCATCAGAATCCTCCTCTATCAACAGTCAACAATATATCATAGTATTCTCTACCGAATAGGTTTATATAATCTGCAATTCCTGCATTCACAGCTTTTTCTCCCACTTCTTTTGCTCTTTCACATACTGTTCTTCCTACAGCTTCTAAAATATGTGCTGTGTGAAAATTAAAATCTTTTTTGAATCTATTACCTAGTTGCTCTTTTTTCGCTTTCAGTTCTTCAAAGTCGGATTCTGTCATTGCAAGCTCCCAATCAAACTCGCAGCGTTTCCCTCCATAACTCATTGTATCTGCCAAAGTAGTACATGTGTAACGGGAATCAAATCCTTGATATACCGCGTTATCCACTACATCACAGTAAAACTTTCCATATTCAAGTAAATCGTGTTTTTCCCAAGCAGCACACCATGCACACTTTGAAATATATGTTTGCAAAGTCGGCTCTCCTTGCATAAATCCAAACTCCATCTGCCCCTGATAATTTGGTATCCACTCTCCATATGCTTGACTAGTGATAACGTTAATCTCATCCCCGTTTGCCAACGCATTTTTCGCCATACGAATACCTCTTTCACGTCCGTAAACAGTTGTCGCTTCTAGAATAATTTCCTTTGCATCATCTCCCATCTCCTCATGTAAACGCTTTGAAATCAGAGCAAACAAAGTAGCTTGATGCTCTATTTGACATACAACTTCCTTCTTTTCCATCTCTATCCCTCCTCAATGACTATTATAAATTTTCAAATTCATCTATAACAGGATTTCCTGCTACTATATATTCAAACTTGTACGAGCTTGGAATTTGCGTATTGGCGCTTGGATAATAAATTTCTGCTATAAAGTTCGTGCATCCTCCTGCATCTCTTATGACTTGTTCCATGTACGCTTGATCTCCGTGTCTATTCAACGTAGATTCTTGTGGTGTTATATTGTAAGCATTCGCAACCCCTCCCATGGAATCTGCTATTACATGTCCCTGGTCTAGTTCTGCTTTTTCTGTCCCTTGTACATTTGCTTCATCGTGGTAATATCGTCCTTCTGAGTTAACTGGTTCTGTTTCATCGTTTTGCAATACAATATCTTCTGCCAAAACATACACTAGCTGCCCATATTCATTAGTCAGCCCCCAATACGTCCTATCTCCAAATCCTACATCTACTGCTGCATTTTCCATCCTATCTCCTGATCGATCTCCACCATCAACAGAAATGATGTTGTACTGCTTATCCTCATAAGTTAATATTGTGTCACTCACATTAAATCCAAGTGTACTCTGTGTCGATTCTGCTTCATCTATTCCTATTATATTATCTATTTCTTCTATATTCCAACTCACTACAAGTAACAATAAAACTAAACATGTTATCAAGGTTCTAATCTTTGTCATTTTTCTCATACGCCTTTTCTCTATTTTCTATATTTAAGGTTAATAAATCATTTTTTTCGTCATTCCGCCATCCACAATGATATTTGCTCCATTCACAAAATCATTTTCTTCATTTGCTAAAAACAAGCAAACATTTGAAATGTCACGAGGCATTCCGACCCTATTTGATGGGTGAATAAAGTGATCTCTTTCTTCAAGTTCTTTTCGATCACCTGTGTGAATATGCCCTGGGCTTATCGCATTGACTGTAATTGGTGTTCCAATAAGAGACACGCACAAACTGTTTGTCAACGATACAATCCCCCCTTTACTCATACCATAAAGTTCCCACGTAGCCATATTTTGGTGAAAACGTGTTGATGAAATATTGATGATTCTACCATAATTTTCCCCTTTATTAATCTCAATAAAGTACTTTGCACAAAGATATGATCCTCTTAGGTTTGTATCCATAACAAAGTTATAATCATCCAGCTTAACTTCTTCTATATCCTTTTCAAATGCCGATACCGCTGCGTTATTAATCAAGATATGCGCTTTTTTATATTTCACTTTCACCGTATCAAAAGCCACTTTTATTTCTTCAGGGTTCGCAATATTTGTTTTAATATTGGTTACTTCTCTCAAAGAGCACTCCTCAATATCCAAGACTACAACTCGATATCCCTCTTGGATAAACCGCTTTGCCATATCAAAACCTAATCCTCTTGCTCCACCTGTAATTACAACTATTTTCTTCATGAAAATTCCCTTTCTACTTCACTGTTTATAAGCACACAAACTCGCCTATTTATCTTCCATCTTAGCATAGGATTTTTTTAATTACAATCCGCCATTTTCCATTATTCTTTTGTTTTTCTTAATCTCTGCTAATCACTTGACTTTCACTAACTAATTCAACATAATATAATTAGAACTCATGGTCTAAATAACTTTAAAACTGTCTCATTTTCAACTGAAAGGTGATTAATATGAATAATAAATTGTGTGAAAACTGTAATTATGAAAATGATCAAGTGTCAAGCTACTGTCAAAAATGTGGAAATCCGCTAAAAAAGAACAACTTAAAATCATTCCTTAACTCATTAGAATTTGGTAGTATAGCTGGCACTGGACAAAAAGGAGTTTCCTCTGCTCCACTGGCAGGAATGCATCTCGACAAGGAGAATAGAAAATCAACAAAGAGTTTTTCTGTTGTTAAGAATCATTATTTATTAGAAGATGGCTCTTGGTATTGCCCTTACTGCGGACAGCATAACAAGCAAATAGATTTTCACTGCTACTCCTGCTTCAAACCTCGGCCATAACATCCTCATGAAGTTGCAAAATACACAAAAATTTTACATTTTATATGTGTCGTTCATATACAAATAAGTGGTATAATAGATTTATGTCGGAATAATGCGAAAGTATTTATATGTGGTAATCACATATTATACATAAGTTCAAACCAACTGTAGAAGGAAGGGTTCTAGCAATGGATAAATATTTTATAGACTCAAGGTTTAATATATATAACTACGATAAGTATAGTGCTGATTTGCTTGAAAAGAAATACTCAAAGCTTTGCATGACCGAAGTTGTTAATGCAGATCTTATGATTTCTACTTTTGGTGAAGATGAATATATAAAAGGTTGCAGAGAGGTTTTACAAGAAATTATAGTCGGATTAAAAAATGTAAAATTGAATGCTTTAATATCAGTTTATATGATTAGTTATAAAAATTTTATTCTTGTTGCAAACGATGATATATCTAATGCTGATTTTGAGGCAACAATAAAAGCGATGTATGAGAATTATGAACGTGCGTCTTCTAAAAATGTCGCTTTGAGTGCAGTGTCACGTTTTGTATTAGTTTTTGGCGAAAAAGATTTAGTGGATAGAGCAAAAAGTGCTCACTATACACACAGAAATTCGCAATACAATTACATAATTGCCTCTAATGAGAAAGAAATTATGCTTGCAGATGCATTCAAGGTCGTTAAATTATTTTCTTTGATTAATCAAGTTATTTCTAATAACAATGTTATTCCTTATTATCAAGGTATTTATAACAACAATACTCAATCTATCACAAAATACGAAGCACTTATGCGTATTAAAGATAATGATGGAACTATTTACCCTCCAGGTATGTTTATGGACGTTGCTAAAGAGTATAAATTTTATGGTATTTTAAGTAGATTGATGATAGAAAAAGCTTTAGATGATTTTAGGCATTTAGAGATTGAACTCTGTCTTAATATTTCAATTTTTGATATAGAAAACAAAGAATTTCAAGAGTGGTTTTTAGAAACGCTTCGTACTTACCCCAATCCTTCTAGAGTTACTGTTGAATTTGTTGAAACCGAAAATTATAACAATCACAATCGATTATTCGCTTTTTTAAGCAAAGTAAAAGAAATTGGTTGTAATATTGCTGTTGATGACTTTGGTGCTGGCTTTGCAACGTTTTCCTCCATTATTTCATTAAAACCAAATATATTAAAGATCGATGGCAGTATTATTAAAACTCTTGCAGATGATGTTGATAGCAAGACCGTTGTCAACTCTATCTGTTATATGGCCAAACTAATTAATGCGAAAGTTGTTGCAGAGTTTGTCGAAAATAAAGAACTTCAAAATATGGTTTTATCTGAAGGTATCCATTATTCCCAAGGATATTACTTTGCAAAACCGCTTCCATTTGAAGAACTTGATATCAAGAGATGTTAATGCTTATTATTTTCAGATGATAAAAAAGAACTCACAAAGTAGGCAAGGCGGTGAAAAGAATTCTATAAATAAGGTCCCCTATGATAAAATAACAAATCATAGGGGACCTATCACTTTAAAGTATCTCTCTTTAGAGCAAGTATAAGTTCAAGACTTGAATCATTCGTAAGCTACAAGCATTTCTTCAAATTCTTTGTTCCCTCTAATAAAATCAAATTCTTCTGATGTCTGTAACTCCCGTTTAATAATCGTAGAAAACTGCTCTGTAAATCTCTCAGATATCTCTCCGCTTATATGATCATAAAGTTGATAGTTTGATACCTGATCCTTTTCTTTCATTGCTGATAACATCTCTTTAAGAGCATTGATGCAAGCATCACTATCTTTTTGTTTTACAGAAAGTTCTAGATATGCCGAACAAGATATCCAATCTACAGGTGAAAATTGCTTTGTGAAACTGTAATATTTTTCTGAAAGAAACTCCGCATACTCTATATGACTATCTTTAATAGCAATCTCCATTAAGCACATTAACGCTGCTTGAATTTCTGATACCGACTTTAATATTCTGCGCTGCCAAAGTTTGATAGACTCCTCGTCCTTTCCCTGTTTGCTATATAGTATTGCCAAGTGCTTATCTTTATCTATGGTCGTTGAATGTAAATCATTGATTAATTCTTCAGCTACTTCATAGTCTTCTTGCTCCATGCTTCGTGCAACCAACATGGAAATGGCTAATTCTCTTATTTGTGGCACTTCACTTTTTTGTATTCGCTTATATAATGCATCTATTTTAATTTTGTACTGCCCACCTTCAGTAACACCATACATATGCAATGTTCCGTCCAAATATGGCGCTACTGAAGCAATAAGTTTTTCACAAGTTGGATATTCTGAAATCTTCTTCATAGCAATTTCAAAAGCCTCCGAATATCCTTGCTCTCTCATAGTTGTGTCTAATTCATTGACAAAATTATAGATTTCTATATCCGTCAAATCTTCATTAAATACTAGCAACTCATTTAAATCAGTTTTTAGCACCCTAGCTAATGCGGGCAAAAGAGTTATATCAGGATAAGTACTACCCTTTTCCCATTTATTCACTGCTGGGGCTGTGATATTCAAATATGCGGCTAGTTGCTCCTGTGTTAGCCCCAAGCTTCTTCGCTTCATTCTTATGGTTTCGCTAATTTTCACACTATGACCTCCTCAATATTTATAACTTATTCTACCATACAAGTTATATAGTTCCTATTGAGTATTTTGCACTCTTCGCATATACCAAATTAACTGCTAGTTAATTTTAATGTATCTATAAGTCGCCTTCTATTTTTGATAGCATGCTGTTGGTATCTCCTTCAATCATTATCGACTGATTCTCTATCTCTTTTGGGCAATTTGCACCATCCATATTTATGCTTGCAAAAATAGCATTTTTATTATTGTATGTCATCTGCCAGAAGGGATATTTGATAATAGATGGCGTATTAAACCCGACTCCCAGTTCTAGAAATAATGTTTTTTTGCAACTATTTTCTCTGATAAATGTTTCATATCTTTTCGCTGCTTTCTGCCAGCCTTCATCTTCTACAAAAGTGCCATCTTTTCTTAGATTCGTTGTCATGGGCTCCCCGCACTTTGGACAATATGGTATTAGCTCTGTAGGAATTTTAAAATCTTTTTGCTTTTCGACCATTGAGTATATAAGTTCTTTATTATTATATGTCATCTTATGGCAAGGTACTGAACACTGAAAAAGTCCATAGTCTCCTTGAGTGTAAAATAATCTCTCTTTATCAAATCCTGTATTTTGAAAGATATGATCCACATTTGTCGTAATCACAAAATAATTTTTATCTTCCACAAGCTTTAATAAGTTTAAATACGTATCATTCAGCTCTTGCTCATATCTATTGTAGTAAATATGCTTACTGAAATATCCCCAAAATTCTTCTAATGTTTCGTATGGGTAAAATGCTCCCGAGTACATATCTGTAAATCCATATTTAGCTCCATAATCTGCACACAGCTTTTCAAATCGCTCTCCTCCATAAAATAAGCCTGCTGATGCCGAAAGTCCTGCTCCCGCTCCGATCACAATTGCTTCTACATCTTTTATGCTCTGTTTTAATCTAGCAATCTTCTCCAAGTAACTCTCGGTAGAGTCTGTAGTCTTCTTCTTTAAAAACATTGAATATCACCTCTATTTCACTATTCATCTCTTCTAGTACTTTCTTTATTACCTCAACAGCGATTTCAGCTGCCTTATCATTTGGGAAATGAAACTCACCTGTAGAAATACAGCAAAATGCTATACTCTTCATATTTTTCGTAATTGCAAGTTGCAAACAATTACGGTAAGAATTTGCTAGTAATTCACAGTCTTTAGATGTTAACTTCCCTCGAATGATTGGTCCTACTGTATGAATAACATACTTACTAGGAAGATTATAGCCCATCGTAAGCTTTGCTAATCCTGTCTCCTCCTCATGACCCTGTTTTTGTATCAACTCATCACATTCTCGTCTCAATTGTAGTCCTGCTACAGAATGTATCGCATTATCTATACATCCATGGCATGGAATAAAACACCCAAGTAGTGCTGCATTTGCTGCATTTACAATCGCATCCACTTCAAGCGTAGTGATATCTCCCTTCCATATATATAATTGTTTATTGCCTTTTATCGGTCTTAATTCCGTTATCTTTACAGTACCTTTTAACTTCACTTCCTCACTTAAAAGCTCGTCCTGAACTTTTAAAAATTCTTCATCAAGAGACATCGGTGGACGTACGTTCATAAGCGAACGAAGGAGCCTTAGCTGCTCTTCATAGCTTGGCGAAAATTCTTCCGCTTGGCTCTTATACTGTGGCATCTCACTCAGTAATACGGCATTTAAATACATTATTTTCTCTAGATTCCTCATTCTCCTAACCTCCGAATTGCATTTTTAGGGCATACTATTATCATCGATTGTCACAAGGACAACTGAATGTGTTTCATCTTTCAAAAATTTGAGATAACTACTCATTATTTTCACCTCGATAAGAAATTGCCTTTACTGGACAGTTAATATAACAATCCCCACACTCATCACAACGATACCTATCCACAGAATAATTCCCATCCTCTTCCTTTATCGCAAGGAAAGAGCATTTCTTCTTACAGACACCACACGAGACACACTTCTCACTATCAATTTTCAATCCCTTATACTTTTCACTTGCCCCATTGTAAGAAAAGTACTCTCTCTGCAATTTATTCTCACGGTTGATTTTTTCAAAGTCATAATCAAATACATCTCCGTAACCATCTGTAATACAAAAAACAACCATTGCATCATATACTTCCTTGTCTTTGATACAAAAGTTAAAAATCGGATTATTTTTCGCTTTAATCTCCTCTATCGACACCTCTTTCACATTTCCAGACATACGCATTGCATAGCCACCTTCAAAAATTGGAAAGCCTTTTTCATCATGCTCCACTTGCGTCTTTGCCGCCAATCCGCAGATAGAAAGCTTTCCGTTTTGCTTCATATGCCTATAAAAATCTTTGGTATACATTGTCATAAAATAGATTCCCTCCTCATCGTACGCTCTTAGATGGGCAATTCTAGATTCTGGAATACCACTTTCATCAACTGTTGTAAAAGACAAACATCCGATTTTATCAAATTTTTCGTAAATTTCTTTAATAGTCATTGTAACCCTCCTGTATTTTAAGCTTTTATAATTAACATTCCCACTCATTCAGTAACTACTTCTTACACCTGCTATTATAACTCTATAGTATCATAAAACAAGTACGATATTTTATGATACCAGTATCAACAATGATACCTAGGTTGTAAATTATTCTATATATATTGTAAATCATAATTACACATGTTATTATAACTCATACAAACTAAAGGAGTAAAAACTATGCCTAATACAGATTTGTTCGGCAAATGCCCATACGTTACGACCCAGAAACTTTTATCTGGAAAATGGTCGATATACATCTTATATTTGCTATCAGAAAAAGCGATACGATTTAATGCACTTTTACGCTTAATGCCTGAAGAGATGACACATACAACCCTTTCTCGTCAACTAAAATCATTGGAGCAAGCGGGACTTATCGTTCGGAAAGAATTTGCTACAATCCCTCCAAAAGTCGAGTATGAACTTAGTGAAATTGGAGAAAGGTTTCTTCCTGTATTATCCGCATTAAAATCTTGGGGCGATGAGTATATTAAATTTTACAAGAATCCTTAATTGCGATTCTTTATCATAAAAGAATCTAATATTGCTACTTGGTATGACATTGATTTGTAATATTTCATCCCTTTGAACTTTAATTTATACTTCCTTTATTTTCCTTTCACCAATCCTTCACTTTTTGCACTTACTTTGGACACATTTCTTCTCTATAATACAAATATAGCGAAGAGGTACTAAAGTGCTATACCAACTTCGCTTTATAAATAAATTTTCTTTTTCATCCTTTTCCTTCAGAAGCCTAATTAGGCTTCTGATTTTTTGCTTTTATATATCAGCATCTAACTTATCTCTTTTTAATTCTCTTGCCACCATAACTGTTAGTGCTGCTACAAGTGGCATATACTTTTCATCTCGTACATGCAAAATAAAATTATCAAATACAATATTGTGTGCTGTTAAATTAAATTTTTCTGCAATGGTTGCAATGATTTTGTCATTCAACTTCACAATATAATTCGTTCCCACATGATCATTTAAACTTTGCATTTGAATGGTGCCCTCTGGAATTTCCAATCTAAATGTGTCATGAAAGACATCGAATTTTTGCTCGAACATTCCAAGTTTTTCACCTTTGAGATAAAACTCATAGTGATCCAAAAGGTGTAGAATCCGCTTTGTCATTTTAAAAATCTCTTCATTTGTCTTTATGTCTGTCATAGTAAATGTTTTTAATGGTGCTGTACCTTCCATTCTATATAAAGGCTCTCCTTCGAAATCTGTCAAATAAAATCGTTGACCCATGAGTTTAAATTCTTCTGTAAAGCGATAAATCTTCCCTTTATTCATTTCAACTGGAAAAGCTGTAACCCGACCTGTTTCTGCAAACAAATTTAACACTTCGTAAATATCATAAAGAGCGGTTTCACTAATCAATGAATAGCAAACTAACTCTTCATCTGAAAATATATCCCAATTATTCTGTGTTTCTTCTAATCTCCATAGTTCTTCTTCTGGTCCATTTATCCAATATGTAGAATAACTTGATGAAATGTAGAATCTCCCAAATTGTTTTCTAAAGTAAAGAAAATCTCCTCCTTCCGATGGACCAAATATCAGACATTTATTTCTAATTGTTTTTACTTTTCCTAGCCACGGCTTACCCATTATCGAATCATTTTCTTTAAAAGCACGATAAAAATCCTCTACCGTTAATCCCCTCTTATTTTCAATTTCCCTCACTGAACTAACTGAATCATTATAGGTACTCGGACTAGACATAATATACATCGTCAATCCTACAGCCATGATAACAACCCCTAAAATAACTGCTAGATTCGTAAAACTCAATAAATACATCACATAAAAAGAAAACAAAAAAATAAGTATCCCTACAATTTTCATTATTATATTTTTCATAAGTAACCCCCTCCTAAATATTGTTACCACTCACCACCATTACAGCTATATATATCAACCCACCTACAGTAAATCCAATATATATTGTAAAACTTATAATATCTAATTTTATCCTTATATTCTTATTCACCTTTTTCAGCAATGGCAGTATAAATAATGGTGCATGTACTATCGATACACTATTGCCGTGACTTGTGGTTATTGTTGCTACAGCTTTTAATGAAAACTTACGAGGTGGTTCGTAGTATACTTCTACTATATCATTGTATTTTACTAGATTTCCACCTATTTCAACACCATCTTCTTTAAGAGTACAAGTGGTTATGCCTAATAAAAATATATTGATGACGGATAAAATAATAAATGGCAACAAGAAAAATAAATTGATTACAAGACACATAGTCAAATTTTCCCTTAGTTCTGCACTGTTCCCTGCCACGATACTCACTGTAATTGATGTTATCAGCGTTTCCGTTAATATCATGTATACTGGGAAATTGAACAGCTGCCACCTTACTTTAAAGTTTTTAAACATAGTATTCTTCTCCTTTTTTTCTTGCATTTACTAAAGTGTTTTTCTATCCTCAAATCACATGCTGTTGATGACTATTATACACGAAAGAAAGCAAAGAAACTACTGTATGCATTCTTTATGTATAAATAATCACTTCACCTTTCCTGAATTGTAAATCGAGATGCAACCCCTCTGATTTCAATCCGATCTAATTTTTGATAGTTTTATATATTCGCTAGGTGGTTGCATCCTAGCTTACAAAAGATTGGTTTATGCCAGTCTTTTTGTTTGCCTTTTTATAAATCTACATATATCCTAATGAAGTTGGCGGCAGTTAGGAGGATATATGTCTAAATTTTTTACTTATGAAGAAAGACTTGATATACAAAAATATTTGAAAGATAGTCTTTCATTTAAAGAAATAGCGCGTAGATTAGGTAAGAGCCCAACTACTATATCGCGTGAAATTAGAAAGTATAATGCAACGGTAGCAACCGGTTATCCAGGTTACCCTTTTAATCCATGTAAAAATCGATTCAATTGCCGTAAGAAAAAACTGTGTGGTAAGCAATGTACTCGTCAGTCGGCAGTATACTGTAAACTTTGTCCGGCATGCTGCACGATATGCGAGGAATACATAGAGGAAATTTGCACTGCTAGATTTCGTGTTCCTTATGTTTGTAATGGGTGTGAAACTTTATCCAAATGTACACTCCTTAAAAACATGTATGATGCAGAACAAGCTCATTTAAAGTCACATGAGGTAATTACACAGTCACGGAGTGGACTGTGTGTATCGGAAGAAGAGATGGAACGATTAAATAAGATTATCTCTCCACTAGTGCACCAAGGGCAATCGATCAATCAAATATATTTAAACAATCAAGATGAAATCATGTGTAGTGAAAAGACCATCTATAATTACATCGATGCATGTATGTTTGATGTTCGAAATATCGACTTGCCACGTAAAGTAAAGTTTCGTGAGCGTTACAAGAAGCCTGAATTTAAAGTGGATAAAGGTTGCCGTATTGGACGTAACTTCCAATCATTTACAACTTATATTGAAAAGGAAAAAGATAGTTCTGTTGTGCAAATGGACTCTATAATAGGCAAAAAGGGTGGAAAATGCTTATTAACGATACACTTTGTGGAATGTAGTTTCATGCTTGCCTTTTTAAGAGATGCAAATACATCGAAATCAGTAATTGAAATCTATAATACTCTCGATCAATTACTAGGGGCAGCGATATTTGAATCGTTATTTCCAGTGATACTCACTGATAATGGAAGTGAATTTTCCAATCCCAAAGCAATAGAGTACCGTGAATCACCAAAAAGAGGTGAGTCTTATCATCGTACCAATGTTTTCTATTGTGATGCTGGAAGCCCTTATCAGAAAGGCTCTTGTGAAGTCAATCATGAATTGATACGCCGTATATTGCCTAAGGGTAGTAGCTTTGATGAATTAACACAAGATGATGTGAATTTAATGATGAATCACATTAACTCTTATAAAAGAAAAAAGCTAAAGAATCGTAGCCCATACGAAACATTTAGCTTTTATCATGGAGAAGCAGTATTGGAATTATTAGGATGCAAACCAGTACCAGCTGGTGACATCATGTTAAAACCTAAACTTCTCAAAAAATAATTATGAACGTGCCGCCAACCATTTATCTGTCTAGGAATAAAGGGGTGGATTCTCCGATTACAAAAAAATCGAGCGGGAGTTGACCTCCCTTTGGCATGCTTATAATTACTATAATACATCGAAAAAAGCTAAAAATCAAACTGCATTTCAATTACAAAAGTTGCATTTTGGTTACAAAACTGTATTTTCGCTTACAAAACTGGCATTTCGTTTACAAGGATTTACTTTTCGAATACAAAAGTTGCATTTGGGATTACAAAGTGCCATCTCGCCTTACAAGTGACTTTATTTCATCTTCATACAATCTTACACATATAATATTTTATGTATATAATTGTGTTTTTAATGTTAAACATTAATTTTTGTTGACTTACTCTCTGTTCAATGTTATTGTATAAGAAAGACACTTGTATTTACTTTTAGAAAGGATGATGATTATGCATGATGATAAAGAAACTATTATTGCTAGATGTACCAATGTAAGTAGTGTATTAAAATTTTTCTTAATTCTCTTCACACTCACACTTATAGCTGCAACAAGCTATTTTATTTACTGCTGTTTTGAACCTTCTCAATTATTCCACTCTAAATCTATATCATTTGGAGATTCTTCTTTAGGCTTAGCTTATATGGATGAAGCACACAGTTCAGCAGTTGTTTTTGCTAATCTGCCTGTTGATTCTTCAATAGGCTCTCCTAAGATTGCATATTTGCTAAATTACTTTCTTTATAAATTATGTGCAAATTTTATATTACTAGTTATTGTCTACAAGGCTTATAAAATTTTTCGACTAATGAGTTCAGAAAGCCATCTATTTCATAGCTCGACTGTAAAATTAGTTTCGACAATCGGAAAGCTTGTCATCGCTTTTGGGCTTTTTAACCATGTAGCTATACCTATCATTCTTTCAATTTTCAACTTGGATAGTGGCAACGTCAACCTAATTGATGTTCCTACACTCTGCATTGGACTTGTTATTTTATGCATAGCTCATATTTTTGGATATGTCGGCATTTTACAGAAAGAGTCTGATGAAACTTTATAAAATAAAGAAAGGAATACTATCATGGGAATTATACTTCGACTAGATCGTGTAATGGCGGACCGAAAAATATCACTTAATGAGTTATCTGAAAAAGTAGGAATTGCAAATGTGAATATGTCTAAGATAAAAACAGGCAAAATAAGCGCCATACGCTTTTCAACGCTTTCTGCAATTTGTGAAGTTTTAGATTGTCAACCTGGCGATATACTTGAATATATAAAAGAGGATGTCGATGACTAAATGTAGCATGACAATCCCTAAATCATTACCACCAGCTTAGCTGGTGGTTTGTTCTGCGGCTATAAGCCGCTGTTCCCTGCTTGCCTCTAAAGAGCTTGAAGATCCGCCTTCCGCACTATGGTCACGGGCTAGCTCTAAAGAGCTTCCCTACTTGCCTTTTTGTACTGGCTCACCCGTAAACGGGTCTATATATTCTTTCAATGTCATTTGATCATACTCCAAATCTTCTTTTAATTGATTTCTTATATATTCTTCAATTTTCTTTGCATTTTTTCCTACTGTATCAACATAATATCCTCTACACCAGAAATGCCTATTCCCATATTTGTATTTTAAGTTTGCCTCTCAAATATCATCAATGAGCTTTTTCCTTGTAAATATCCCATGATTTGTGACACACTAAACTTGGGTGGTATTCTTAGAAACATATGTATATGATCATGGCATACTTCTGCTGCTATTATTTCTATTCCTTTTCTTTTACATAGTTCACTTAATATATGGGCTATATCAACTTTTAATTTTCCAAATATAATCTTTCTTCTGTATTTAGGTGCAAATACAATATGATACTTACATTCCCACTGCGTATGTGCTAAACTATTCTTGTCCATTATTGATAGGATACCTCCTTGATATTATTTATGCGGTTGGCGAACCTGCATTTATTATACCATGGAGGTTTTCTTGCTTGAAGCTGAAGCTATCAAACTTATTCCAAGTCACATATACTCTATTCTTTTCGCCCCCGTACAAGCAATAATATCTTTTTCAGACAACTTAAACTGTTTGCCATACGTTTCTAATTCTATCGTGATTTTTGGGGTCTCATTTTTCATAGACAGATTTTTCTCTGTCTTATATTTGCGAACACTAAATAAAATTTCTTTTACTCTTTCACCAAACATAAGAATGCTATCATCGGTCAAATTTGGATTTTCCCAGTTGGTTTTGTGAATGGATATTTCATTTTCATACTTTGTGAAGCACTCTCTATAAATATACTCTGTTATATGTGGAGTATAAATGGCATAAAGTTTTAAAATGTTTAGCAGTGCATAGTAAATTCCATACTGTGCGCTTTTTCTTTGCGCCGTTCCATGAATTTCAGGTTTATACAACCTATCTTTAATTAGTTCTATATAGTTGTCGCAAAAATCTTTCCAAAAAAGCTCATCAACTTCATGCTTTGCAGAGCCTATTTCGTATTTATATAGCATTTCTTTTGCTTTAATTATAGTCTGATTAGTGCGCTCAATTATCCATTTATCTATTGGTAAAACCTCAGGCTTTTCGGTCAAATCAAAATCTGATAGATGCGAAATTGCAAACTTACTTGCGTTATATAACTTTGTTATAAATCTCTTCGGGATATTTAGTTCTTCTTCCGAGAAAAAGCTATCCGCACCAAGTCTTGCACCTGCTGTCCAGTATCTTAAAACATCGGCTGAGTAAGCTTTTATTAAATTTGTAGGTTCAAACTCGTTGTTATTTTTAGATTTGCTAATTTTCTCGCCCTTTTTCGCAAGAACAAATCCACAAATCATAAGGTCTTTCCACGGAATTTCACCAGTGTGATAAAGTGATCGAACTATAGTGTAAAACGTCCACGTTCTTATAATTTCGTGTGCGTGGGTACGCATACTCATCGGTGTTAGCTTTAAACCTAAACGCTCATTTATCTGAGGCGTTACACTAGAAGTCGCCCAAGTGTCAAGCACTGCGGTTTCAGGAGTAAACTCATTTGATCCACAACTACATTTCCCAATATATTCATGTTCTGTCGGGTTTATGGGTAGCATTTCTTCGTCTGCAAATACGGCTTCACCACAGCTTTTACAGTACCAAATAGGAAAAGGAATTCCAAAATATCGTTGACGCGAGATACACCAGTCCCATTTTAGATTTTCTACCCAAGTAATGTATCTGCTTTTCATACTTGCAGGGTACCAATTTATCTCGTCAGCAGCCTGCAAAAAGCGTTCTTTCTCGCTTAAAATATCAATATACCACTGCTTAGAAGGAATAATCTCGATCGCCGTTCCACAGCGCTCGTGGGTATTTACACTGTGGCTAATACTCTCTGATTTTAATAAAAGCCCTTTTTCATCAAGAAGATTTATTACTTTTTTTCTCGCTTCTTCTGTTTTCATTCCACCGATAAAAGGCGTATTTTCTACAATAGTTCCGTTTGTGGTTATTACTTCTTTATATGGTAAGTTATACTCGTTATACCACTCAAGGTCGGTGCTGTCGCCAAAAGTTGCGCACATAACAACGCCCGTGCCCTTGTCTATGCTAACTTTTTTATCAGCTAAAATTGGTATGTCAAAATTATATAGCGGCACCCTTGCAGTTTTACCAACATATTCTTTGTAACGCTCATCATTAGGGTTTACAAATAAGCAAACACAAGCAAAAAGCAACTCTGGTCGAGTTGTAGCAACCTCTAAACTTATTCCATCTACCATAAATGGAATATAATTAAAACTGCTTTTAATATCAGCGATTTCAAGCTCGGCTTGCGCTATAGAGGTTTTACACTGCGTGCACCACAAAACAGGTGAGTTTTTTGCGTAAGCCTTATTTTTGCGCACTAAGTCTAAAAACAAGCTTTGAGATATTTTGCAAACCCCAGGACTTATTGTTTGGTATGAATTGTCCCAGTCTACAGAAAACCCGAGCGACTTCCAAAACTCCATAAACTCATTTTCATAATTTTGGGCAGTGTCTTGGCACAAGCTTACAAATTCACTTCTTACCATAGTATGAGCCTTAATATTTCTGTCTTTTTCAACAAGTCTTTCTGTTGGCAATCCGTTGTCATCAAAACCAAATGGATAGAAAACATTCTCACCTTGCATACGTCTAAATCTTGCGATAATCTCGGCTTGTGTGTACGAAAACAAATGTCCAATGTGTAGACTTCCGCTGACTGTAGGCGGTGGTGTGTCTATTGAATAAATTTCTCCACCGGCATTTTCGTCAAACTTGTAAGTATTTTCCCTTTGCCAAAACTCCTGCATTTCTTTTTCGATTTTACTAAAATCATAGCGTTTTTCCATTATTAATAACCTCCAAATTTTTTCCGAACACAACAAAAAGCCCCAAGTGACTTTTAAATCACTTGGGACGAACATTTATTATATCCGTGGTACCACCCAAATTCAGAGATTATACTCTGCACTTAACCGATGCGGGAAAAATTAACAAGGTTAATTATAATTTTCCGATATCGTTTTCCTTATCACGGTGGAAACTCCGTTGAAGTCTACTAAAGGGCATTCCCTCGTTCGGTTCACAGCTCAGAGGCTACTTTCAGTAATTTCATCATAGAAGCTTACACCAAACGCTCCCTCTCTAAAAATCAGAAAAAACTTACTCCTCCTCGTCAATGCCTTTATTGTATTCAGTTCCTCACACTATAATCTATTACATAAAATTTGTCAAGTCCAAAAATGATTAGTTGAAAGTAGTTATTTAACAATCACTCTCAGAGGGCGTATAATACGCATAAATTAAATATAATTACAAAGGTCATATGAAAAAACACCTGCTAGCAACCCCATTCTGAATGACGTAAGTGTCCCAAAACAAAAACTTGAGACTCTCGCAAGGGTGCTCTTGCCTGAGACACAAAAACACTTTGAGAGTGACGAGGGTAAGCAAGCGTCTCAAGAATGAAAAAGACGAAATATATTTTCTTTTTACCCTTTTACTTCAGACGTTCATTGTGGCTTCTGATCTTTTAACTACATCTCTTAATTTTCGAATAAAATATCCCCATCTTCAAATCCACCTAGCCATACGAGTGCTTTAATGTCTTCATCATAGATAAGCATAGGTCCATCTTCAATATGAACTGTTGTTCCATCTACTGTATATGTCATATCTTGCTCTATATCTTCCTGAATCATAGTTACTTCACCATTTTCAGCAAACTTATAACTTTGTATCTCTAATGGAACTCCTATTTTTTCTCCATACTCCTTGAAAGATAATTCCTCATCATCATAAGTCATAACTTTATTGGCTGTCCAAGTTCCCTCGATACTGAGTTCTCCATTTTCATCTACTTCTGCACCACCTGCCCCACATCCGATAAGTGTAATCATAGTCATGATTGTGCAAAGACACATCCCTTTAATTTTGTTAGTTTTTTTCACTTAGTAACTTCCTCCCTACTGAATATATTTCATTTTAAATAACCCAATAAGTATATCATTCTCTACTAAAAAGTCAACAAAACTCTCTTTCTTTAAAGAATTTTTCAAAAAGTATTGACAAAATTATTTCTATGTAGTAAAATAATTTTTGTCGCTAAGGAAGTGGCACAACTTAATTAATGTGGAGAGGTATCGAAGTGGTCATAACGAGGCGGTCTTGAAAACCGTTTGTCCGCGAGGGCACGTGGGTTCGAATCCCACCCTCTCCGTTAGTGAATTTAAGAATGAAGATGCTGAAAACCCTTGTAAATCAAGGGTTTTCAGCATTTTTTGTTAAATTAAAGTTTGCTATTTCTTGATTGATTTTTATATGATTTCGATTGATTTTTTTAGTGTTTTATTGATTCAAAAATAATTTTTTGTCGCGGTGTACATCTAATTCTACATCCACAAAAGCAAGACACAACTTAATGAATTCTTCTTCAACCTGGCTTTTTTGCTCATTTCGTTCCCGATAATCTTTTACTATAAAATCGGCATAGCCTATCCCGTCACTTATTCTGAAGTTGTTTGTTTTTGTCATTTTAATACTCCTCCTAAATTATATCTTCAGATGTAATATGTATAAGGAAAAAAGTTGTTCGCTCTATATTGTCAACCTAATCAAACATCACACAGATATGCCATATGTAAATGTCAATATCATAATGCCTATAGGAAGAATCATTCAGAAGTTTCACTGATATCTTTAGATTTTTTTCTCTGATTTCTTATAGCGTGAATGCTTAATATCATTACAAAAATGAGAGTGTAAGAGCTTTGATATATCCTCATATACTCCGGATTAACCCATTCTTCTCCTAATGCCCACAGTAACAGAATCAATACAATTGAGGAAATAACCCACAAAACTGTAACTACAATCATCAGATAATACAAAATCTTTATCATTTTCCTATCCTCCTATATACGTTGTAAATGCCCCATATGTTTCTCCACTCCCTGGCGTAAATCTCCAAACATATTTATATGTCGTAACATGAACAGAGCCCATTACATATGTGACCACCCTGACTGTTCCACCTGAAGATGCACCAGCTATCACGTAATAAGCCTAGAACCTGTTTAGAATAAAACAACACCACTTATAATTAGTATACTAAATTCTTCCATTTTAGAAATAGTATTCCGAAAACTTTAAGAATTCACTCGCTTTTTTATAACAATTATAAATTAAAATTTGGAACTTGGTTCCAAGACATGGAAAGTCCACGTATCACAAAGCTCTTTGAGGGACAAAAAAAGAAGCGACCTGCTCCTCTTTTTTATTCCATCAAATCTTCAATTTCACAGCCCAAAGCCTTTGCAAGTTTCGCAACAGTACAAACTTGTGCCTTGTTTATATCTCGTTGCCTTTGCTCCAAAAGCTGAATTTGCCTTAAACTCACGTCACTTTCCTCTAAAAGCCTACTTTAGGAGTATCCATAAATCATTCTCAGTGTTTTAAGATTCGTATCAACATAAAAACTGCTTAATTTTTCTTCCATAATAGCTACAAACTTATTTGTATCAGCCTCGTGTAAAGTTGGATACATAGCTATTATTTCATCAATCGGCGCAGCTTTTGTAATTTTAGAGAACTTTTTATTACTATACCACTGATAATAAGCGATAGCCCATCCCGACCAATGTTCAGGTAATTTGTCAAGATACATTTCGTCTTCTTGGTTAATTGTAACACCAGATTTTTCACAAACACGTTTAGCAAGTTCACACCCTGAAACGCCAACTAAATACTTAGGGTTACCTTTTTCCACCTGTTCACCTAAGCCCGAAACTAAAAACATATCCCAAAATTGCTTTAATCCTAATTCATATCTTTCGTCCACGTTTCATTCCTCCTAATTTTTATATTTTCAAGAAGAAGATGCAAGATAGCAAAGAAAACAAAAAAAGATGGGGTAAAATCCCCACCTTTCCAAATTACAACCATAATTCTCTTTTAAGTAGTGGCAAACTTGTAATAGTATTGCCTTCCACCTATCTCAACTGTATATATGTTCAACCCCCTTCGATCAACCTCAAAAGAATAGATAAATGGAACCGGAGTCTTTTTAACTTCCAAGCTCTCACCATCATAATTCTTAGCTTCGATATCTTCAATTCCAATATAGAACATATACACCGATTCATATTCGCTTGAAATAGACGAGTTCCTTCCTTTATGAGCATCGTCCATGCTAGAGTATCGGGCTATAGGCCCACCAGTCTGATAAAACATCATCGGAGACACATAAAATATCAAAAACATAATGCACAGAATAGCTAGAATTGGTTTTTTAAATCTTTTCACCTTATCTCTCATAAAGTCTCTCTTTCCTTACCGTTTATTGTGTGAAATCAATTATCACATCGTTAGTCTCCATAAAGTCACTATCTACCCTAGTTTTCCAGTTTACATAATTCAAATTTCTTGTATGTTGGCTAATATAAAGCGTGTTATTTCCCTTTCCATGCACGAAGACAACGTGATAGATATTATGTGTATCCGTGTTTTTTGATTACCTTCTATAAGCTTCATTTATATAAAGTTAAGCCTTTGCATTACTTTTCTCAAAAAAACTTCAGCTATCTTTAAATCTTCAGGGGTTGTTATCTTTATATTCTCATAACTACCTTTAAAAAGCTTTACTTTTGTATCTGTATACGACTCTACTACCATTGCATCATCTGTTACATTTTCGTGCGGTTGTTCCATCATATCTTGATATGCCTGCTTTACTAATTTTGCATCAAATACCTGAGGTGTTTGGATATTCCACACATAATTTCTATCTAATGTTTCCTTTGCATATTCGTTTGTGTCTACCACTTTGATAGTATCTTTTGATGGCACTCCTGCCACAGCTGCTCTGGTTTCTTTAACACAAGCATAACCACGCTGCAATATTTCCTCATCTAACATTGGACGAGCTCCATCATGGATAAATACATAAGAAGCTTCTTGATCTATAACTTGTAATGCATTCCACACAGAATCATAACGTTCATTTCCGCCTGCTATAATCTTTTTGATTTTCTGGAAGCCATATTTTTTTATATACTCCATTCTACAAGACTCTATCTCTTCTTTTCCTGTCACAAGAATGACTTCGTCTACAATCTCCGATTCTTCAAAAGCTAGGAGCGAGTAGTACAAAACAGGATATCCCTTGATTGTGATGTACTGTTTTGGAACTGCTGTATTCATACGCTTCCCCTGTCCTGCTGCCAATACAATTGCCACATTCTTTCCACTCTTATTCTCACTCATCGCTCCCACTCCTTTTCTATCTTTCACCAATCTTCAGATTTGGAACCGCATTTAAATCCCATCCATGCCTTGTTCCTGCTAGATACTCATAGTATGCTGCTGCACCTATCATCGCTGCATTGTCTGTACAAAGAATTGGTTCTGGATAAAACAATTCTATCCCTTCTGTCTTACACGCTTCTTCCATCTGATCTCGCAAAGTCCCATTACACGCAACACCACCTGCAATAACTAACTTTTCAACACCACATTCTTTCACTGCTGCTACACTTTTTTCTACTAATACATCTACAACTGCTTTTTGGAATGACGCAGCTACATCCGCTTGATTATACTGTTCTTCTCTCATCTTACAACCATTTAGATAGTTTAGCACTGAAGATTTCACTCCACTAAAACTAAAATCTAGTGGTGCATTTTCTACGCTTGCTTTTGGAAATGTAATTGCATGCTCATTCCCTTCTTTTGAGAGTTTATCAATCTTAGGTCCACCTGGATATCCTAACCCTATGACTCTTGCAACCTTGTCGAAAGCTTCTCCGGCAGCATCATCTCTAGTGCGACCAATAATCTCATATTTCCCGTACCCTTTTACATTTACAAGATGGGTGTGACCTCCTGATACGATTAGACAGACAAACGGTGGCTCTAACTCTTTATGCGTAATATAGTTTGCAGATACATGTCCTTCTATGTGATGCACGCCTACCAATGGTATTTTTTTTGCAAATGCAATGGCTTTTGCTTCTGCCACACCTACCAAAAGCGCGCCTACTAAACCTGGTCCATAAGTCACGCCTATCGCATCGATGTCATCTAGACCTACAGCTGCTTGCTCTAAAGCTTCTTCAATTACCTGATTGATTTTTTCTATATGCTTTCTAGACGCAATTTCTGGCACTACTCCCCCATAAAGTTTGTGTAGTTCTATCTGAGACGAAATCACATTTGATAATACCTCTCTACCATTCCTCACAACTGCTGCTGCCGTTTCATCACACGAACTCTCTATTGCTAATATTGTTATATCTCTTTTATCACTCATCTCTACTTCCTCACTCTACTCTTCCGGAAATTCTAGCAATGTACTTCTTCCGTCTTTTGCAGCAACTGCATGCTTGAATATAGCTCGCACTTCATCCATAAACTCTTCTGGTCGATTTAATGATGGGCTGTAATGCGTTAACCACAATTTCTTTACATTTGCCTGTTTTGCCATTGAAGCAGCCTCGTAAAAAGTCATGTGTTTATACTCTTTAGCTTTACTTTGTTTCTCTGGTTCTCCATACATACCTTCACAAATAAACAAATCTGCATTCTTTGCGTTTTCCACAATGCTTTCAGTCGGTCTTGTATCTGTTGTATACGTTAATTTGATTCCTTCTCTTTGCTCTCCCATCACCATATCTGGTGTGTAGGTATGCCCATCCACTTCTACTGTCTCGCCTTTTTGTAGTAACCCCCAGTTACGCACTGGAATTTCTAAAGCTTTTGCTTTTTCTAAGTCAAATTTACCCGCTCTGTCTATTTCAATACTATATCCATAACAAAGCACATTATGATTTACACGAAATGCCTTTAGTCTATACCCATTCATTTCAAATGTTTGCTCTCTGCCTTCAATTTCTATAAATTTAATTTCAAATGGTAGTTCCGGTGCAATTACTCGCAGTGCATTTACTACTCGCTCCACACCTTTTGGCCCTATGATTGTAAGGGGCTCCTTCCGATCTGCATTTCCCATTGTAAGAAGCAGACCTGGTAATCCACTGATGTGATCCCCATGAAAATGTGTAAAACAAATCACATCTATAGGCTTAAAACTCCATCCTTTTTCCTTGATTGCTATCTGAGTTCCCTCTCCACAATCAATTAACAAACTGCTCCCATTGAACCTCGTCATCAAGGCTGTCAACCATCTATACGGAAGAGGCATCATTCCACCTGTTCCTAACAAACATACATCTAACATAGTTTCCTCTTTTCGCTTTCCTATTTTGTTGCAACGGAACTACCATCAAAATATTGTTCCAATTCCACTTTCATTTTTCTCCACAACAACAATGCAATGAAGGCAGTTCCTAAATCTGCAATTGGTTGTGCATAAAAGATTCCATCTAACCCTACTGTATACCCCAATATTAAAAGTGCAGGTATATATAGATATCCTTGTCTTGCAAGGGCAATAATTCCACCCTTTCCACCTTTTCCTGTAGCCTGAAATGTGAACATAACTAAATAAATAAAAACCAATAAGACAAGGAAAATATTAGTTGTTCGTAGCAAGAACGCTCCCATCTCAATTATCTCAGGTGTTGAAGTAAACGCCTCTATCGCTGGTGTTGCAAACACTTGTATAATTACTGTGAATACTGCTGCAATGATAAATAATGCTTTTGAAATATAACGAAAACTTTCATAAAATCGCTCTTTGTTTTTTGCTCCATAAGCCACTGAAGCAATCGGTTGGTACCCTTGCAGATATCCCATGATTACATATAATGCCATCATCGCTATTTTCAATACAATACCATAAGCTGATTGCATGTTTTCAGCCGCCGTTTCTGTATCTGCTACTGCTACCGCTACGATATTTGTCACCGACACTGCTATGGTACTTAGGAATTGTGATACCCCTATCGGAAGTCCTGATGTTAGTACATCCGAATATATTTTTTTTGAGATAGTCAGATATTTTCTTTTTATACTAACTCGCATCTTGCCTCTAAAGAAATGAGATGCAATAAACAAAAACCCTATTGCTTGAGCTAATGTTGTCGCCATTGATGCGCCTTCTAATCCCATATTTAACCCGAATCCATTCAAATCAAACATAAAGATTGGGTCTAGGATTACATTCGATATTGCTCCAATCATCAAGGCTTTCATCGAAAGGATCGCCTTAGCTTCTGCCCTAGCAATATTATTAAAGGATTGATTTGGAATAGAAAACAACGCTCCTACATACATCCAAATACCATACTCTACCGCATAGTCCATAACAGCTTCCGTTGTCCCAAACATACGAAATATCGGCTCTATAAACACAATACCTACAAGCATAAACACGGCACCTGCTACAATAGATGAAGCAATAACCGTTGTAGCTGTCTGATGTGCAACTTCCTCTTTTCCTGCACCAAACGCTCTACCGATTACTACTGCTGCACCAGCTCCAAACACCTGTCCTACCGCTCCCATAAGCGCCATAATTGGAAATGCTACAGCAACTGCTGCAAGAGCATAATCATCATTTAGCATACCGATAAATAATGTATCCACTAAATTATAAACGGCCATAACTAGCATTGCAGTTATGGCTGGTATTCCAATCTTCATTATGGCCTGTCTAACGGGCATTTCACTCAATAAATTTTCACTTTGACTTTTCATCCAATTCTCTCTTTCCTTCTTACCATTCAACCTTTTCTGAAATAGTCACTGGAACTTTAAACCCCTTCACCAGTTTATCATAACAGTTCTCGCATAAATCAAACGTATGAATTTCTCCATCTTTTCTAGAAAAATATCCCCACTCTTTTCTAGCAGTGAATACCCCTTCTTCTAGTTCCTGTTTCTGAATCTCTATCTCTTTTCCACATTGGTTACAAATGATTGTTTTACATTCTTCTTTTGTTTCTATTGATTCGTTCGTCTCGTATATTCGCATAGCATCCTCCTACAGATCCAAGTCTCTCTCTTTTGATTACACTTGCATTATATCTGCTTTTTTGTCGAATGACTAGTGGAAATAACTAGTTGTTTTTCCATGACAATCCCATCTTCTACAGGATTTGTATAATACGCTTTCCTTTTTCCAATAGACGAGAAACCTTGCTGATTATACAGATTAATTGCACTTTGATTATTAGCACGTACCTCTAATAATATTCTCTCTATCTTCTGAGCATTACAATACTTCTCCATATGCTCTAACATAGCCTTTGCCACCCCACCCCTACGAACCTTTGGCAGCACTGCTACTCTAGCAATGTCTGCCGTATCCTCGCCTAAATATAGTATTAGGTAGCCTACAACTTGTCCTTCTCTTGCTACTACGACATAAGTATGTTCTAACATCTGCGTATTTGCAATTGTCTCTCTACTCCAACCATCTGAAAAGATTTCCTTTTCCATCGTTGCAACTTCATCGACATCTGTTTTTTGCATTTCTTCTACGATCATAACTTTTGGCTTTCTTCTCTTTCTCGTCGCTCTCGTTCTGCTTGTGACTCTCTTAGATAATCAGGTTTGTGCTCACTTGCACTCTCATATTTTCCCTGTTCGTAATAAAGTGCGCCTAATGCTGCCACTCCACTTGCTCTTTGTCTATTACAATATGCTGGCGCAAAATAGTATGGCACGTAAAGGTCTTTCTCTATTTTTTCGCGATGAGCACTAACTCCATCACCAAGAAAAACCACAGGTTCATCTCTCTCATTTAATACTTCAATCAATTCTTCGACCGCCATCGCTTTTTGCTCTGCAATTGTATAAAAATCATATCGTTCATCAAATCGATACATCCCTGCATACACCTGATTTCTTCTCGCATCCATAATCGGACATATCAATTTTTTAGCTCCGTACAATTGATATGCCATCGCCTCTGTTGTCTTGATATGAATCAATGGCTTATCAAGAGCTAAACCAAGCCCCTTTGCTGTTGCTGCGCCGATACGAAGCCCTGTAAATGAACCTGGTCCGCCCGAGATGGCGATTGCATCTATCTCTGCTATATCAAATTCTAACTGTTTCAACAAATCATCTAGCATCGGTAAAAGTGTCTGTGAATGAGTCTTTTTATAGTTAGTCGTAAACTCTCCAATTAGCTCTTCGCCTTCTACAATTGCTACGCTAGCCACTAATCCTGAGCTATCTAATCCTAATATTTTCATAACACACCTCTTTATTCTACTTCATTGACGGTTATCTTTCTGTAATCAAATCCTTGCTCCAAATCCTTTTCAATCACGATTTCCGTTCTCACACTTGGTAAAATCTCTTGAATCAAATTAGACCACTCTATCATAGAAACTCCTTCTCCATAGACATAATCTTCAAATCCAATCTCATCCATTTCTTCTATATCACCGATTCTGTATACATCAAAATGATAAAAAGGCAATCGCCCTTCATCATATACCTGAACAATCGTAAATGTTGGACTGTTAATGGCTTCCTCTATTCCCAATCCTTTAGCTAATCCTTGAGTAAACACTGTTTTTCCAACTCCCAAATCCCCTACGAGTGTGTAGACCTGTCCTGGTTTACTCCTTTGTCCAATCTCTTTCCCAAGAGCAAATGTTTCTTCTGCACTTCTAGTTTCTCTTATCATATGAACCCCTAACTCATTGTCCTAAACTTTACTTTAGATGGCTCTACATTAGTCGATACCATTTTCACAAAATCTGCATATTGATCTTTGAACGCATCTTTCGGTAGGATAAACGCCCTTACTCTGCTCACGTAGACTAGCGCCATAGTAGAGGTTGTAGATACTTTTGATATCTGCTCCCATTTAATCAATTCACTTGTTTTCTCTTGGCTAATAGTCACGCCTTCTTCACCGAACTCATACGTTAGTGGCTTTTGAAATGCTGGTGTTCTCTTTACTTGTTGCTTAGCCTTATTCCATAACATAATTGGATTACCAATGATAAACAGGATCCCTAGCATAAAGTATGCTAACGTGCTGCTGCTATTTCCTCCACCTATTGATTGCACACCGACTACAACAGCTACGATTCCAAAACAGACCATTAAAATACCACCTAAACTCGTATATGTATGGTGTAGCATGAAATTGTACATTATTTTTGCAGTCATCTGAACTTCTACTTTCAATGTCATGACTTTTCCTCCTAAAAAAACTAGCATACTATAACCCGCTTGTAATGGATTATAACATACTAGTTTTTTTCTTACAACCTCTGCTGCTATCAAATGAATTTCTTAATTATCTTATAATAATAAATTCTAATTTTCACTCATTCTAAAAATTGGTCTAATTTTCTTGTATATCAAAAACACTACTGTTGATACTACTACACCTTTAATCAGATTAAATGGAGCTACTGCAAATATAACAAACGTGAATAAATTCGTTATATTTCCATTCACTTCGCTTCCCATCGCCACCAACCCGTCTATCGGCATCTGGAATGCTGCTGCATACGCTGGCAATAGTACGAACGCATTAAGTATACAACCAAATATCACCATTGTTGTCGTTCCAAGAGCACATCCAATCAATGCACCTTTTCTAGATTTCATCTTTCTGTAAATAATTCCTGCTGGAACTACAAATGCACACCCAATTAAAAAGTTTGCCAATTCTCCCACCCCTGCAGTCATCGTTCCAGAAATAAGAAAGTCTAGTAGGATTTTTGTCATCTCAATTAATACTGCTGCAATTGGACCCATTGCAAACGCACCTAGTAATACAGGCACCTCACTTAAATCCAGCTTATAAAAGCTTGGCGCAAACCCTAACCCTACTTCAAGAAGCATTAAGATTACGGCAACTGCTGACAGCATCGCAATTTGTGCCATCCATTTTACACCGATTTTACTTTCTCTTTGTGACATTACATTTGAACTCATTTCTGTTCCTCCTAAATTATAAATATTTTTGAGAAATCTTCGATGAACAAAAAAACAGCCTCGATAGTATCGAGGCTGAGATCTACAATCATAAACAACACATTCTTGTCTATTTGTTCTTCTCTCATCCAGACTTTACTGTCGGTATTGGAATTACACCAATTCAGCCATTTGCTACTGCAAATAGGTCGCGGACTATAACCGCCGGTTGGGAATTACACCCTACCCCGAAGAATTTCTTTTCTGCGATGAGTATAACATAACTTTCATTCAAAATCAATCTTTTTAATCTCACATCTATTTTTTTTGATATAACTATTGACATTTTCATTATTGTAGCATATTATAATTTTACATCAAATAATCTTGATATGAAATTACAACTCTTTGTTTATGAAAGGATTTTACTATGGAAATATTATCTACAGTTTGGGATTTTATCCAATATCAAATATTAGGAATGAAGTGGCTCAATGATGGAGTAGGAAGCATATTGAACTCTATAGGTCTTGATATCACAACACCTATAGGTGGTAGCGTACAGTTTTTTATCTATGACGTGATTAAGATTACAATTTTATTATGCACACTTATTTTCTTCATCTCCTATATTCAAAGCTTCTTCCCTCCTGAGAGAAGCAAAAAGATTTTAAGTCGATTCAAAGGTATTTGGGCTAATATTGTTTCTGCATTGCTTGGAACTGTAACACCGTTTTGTTCATGCTCATCGATCCCTTTATTTATGGGTTTTACAAGTGCAGGGCTTCCTGTCGGAGTTACTTTTAGCTTTTTAATATCATCTCCAATGGTTGATTTGGGAAGTTTAGTGCTTCTTATAAGTATCTTTGGTGGTAAGGTTGCAATTGTCTATGTAATAGTTGGTTTAACAATTGCTGTAATCGGTGGATCACTTTTAGATAAACTTGGAATGGAAAAATATGTAGAAGATTTTGTATTATCTGCTGGAAGTATTGATATAGAATCTCCAGAACTCACTAAAAAAGATAGAGTTATTTTTGCCAAAGAACAGGTTGTCTCTACTTTCAAAAAAGTATTTCCATATATTTTAGTAGGTGTTGGTATCGGTGCTTTGATTCACAATTGGATTCCACAAGACATTATCGAAACTGTTCTTGGTAGTAACAATCCTTTTGGTGTAATTCTCGCAACACTTGTTGGAATTCCTATTTACGCTGATATTTTTGGAACAATTCCAATTGCAGAAGCATTGCTTGCAAAAGGGGCACAACTTGGAACAATCTTAGCTTTTATGATGTCAGTTACAACTTTAAGTCTACCATCATTAATAATGCTAAAGAAAGCTGTAAAACCAAAGTTACTAGGTGCATTCATTGCTATATGTGCACTTGGTATCATCATCGTAGGTTATTTATTCAATGTATTCCAGTACTTGTTGGTATAATCTAAAAAGTGGCTCTATCGTCTCGATATGAGCCACTTTTTTATTGAAACAATGATTCTAGAACCTCTCTATACTCTTCTTCCACTCTCCATACTGAGTTTTTCTCCACTCCCCCATTTAAGGAGTTTTCCCTGTATGTCTCACTACTAATGAATCTGACATATCCTTTTTTGAACTTTTCTTCATTCCTTATCCGTTCTGTATCTACTACAAATACACTAGCTCTCTCTTCTACATAGTTCCCGCTAGTATCCTCCGTAAAATAGGTTACTGGCACTTCACTGTCTGCAGTTAACCTTAAAAACTTATCTGTATCAAATTCTTTCATTGAAACATTCAATTCTCCTTCTTCCCCATCTACACTCGTAGATGTCTTTTTCAACTCTTCTTCTGTAATGATTCCTTCTTTTGCTTCCACTAAAGTAAAATATCGATCAGCAACAGTCAAAGCTGGCGCGTAATCCCATATAGCATATAAGTGAATTACCGTTCCATTCTCACTACTATAATTATAGATTTCATCGCCTTTCTTCCACTCCACTTCGCTGCTAGCATCGCTCTTTGCCCAACCTTTAAAGACACTTTGCTCCTCTGGTGATTTAAATGTCTCCTTTGGAACCTCATACCTTACATTATAATCACATTGTAGCGGTTCCATCTCTCCACTCCCACCATTAGGATGGAAATAAATCATATACCGTATTGCACTTGCTTTTGCTTTAAGATCATTGTTTCTTGTGACTATAAACCTACTTTTCATTCCAATAACCTCTTGTGTTCCACTCCAACCTTCCCATACATATCCACTCTCAAGTACTGCCTCTATTTCACATGTCTGACCGTAATAATACCGCCCTGCTCCGTTTACTTTTGCTATTCCTATATCACCAGCAACTGTTACATCATATCTTTTTCGTTTGACATCTATATATCGCTTACCATCCTCTACAGCTTCATATCGCACAATAGCAGCTTCATAGCAGTCATCTTCTATATTCTGCCATAGCACTTCGCTCCCATAGATATAGTCACCTCTTAATACCTCTTTGTAGCCACCGTACTCGCCATCTTCCTCTTGATACCTTGCATAAACAACCTGTGTAGTGTAAAATTTTGTTTCATAGATAATATTCTTCTCAAAATAGCTTCTCAAGGACTCTTTTCCAATCCAATGCGCCGCGTTTGCAATCCCTTCATAAGTGGTATATACTGTCCCATACCGCTTTCCATCATAAGTCATTCCCCCACTAGGTGACGGCACTCCGTGCCAGTTCCAGTTAATAGTAATCATACAGCTGTTTATTTCTAATCTTCCTTTTCCTTTTAAAAACTCCCCGTATGCTATTTTATCTACCTGCTGTAATTTCTCTAGTATTCCCTCTAGAGATATCCCATATAAGCCATACGTATAGCTTCCTCGTCTCTCTTCATCGGCCTTTATTGTATGTTCACCCTGTTTTTGAAAATAAAGGACTACTTCCTTTTCTCCAATTATGACTTTTATTTGATGTCCCACTACACTCCATGTAGTAGAATTTTTTCTTCCGCTAGCAGTTATCCCTCTTGAACCATAATAAAACCACTCGCCTTTAAAGACTGTGTTAGATCCATATGTATCATAAAAGAGAATAGAATCTTGAAAGGGATTTGCCTTTACAATCGTTTCTTCTCCTAACCAAAGTCCAATTACCATAAACAAGCAAACTACTAGAATCGTTTCTTTTTTTCTCTTCATAATTCCACCTTATCATCTACTCATACTGCTCTATCAGCACTGTTTGTTCAACTTTAATTTCTCTTTCATTCCCTGTTAAATCAATAAAATTACTGCTTACTCCAACTGATAATATCCCTTTCTTTGCATCTACTAAAAGAATATCGATTTCGATATCTCCATCTGAATCAATCTGCTGAAACAGTGATTCTTCAAATGTCTCTACTAGTTGTATATCTTCTTCATAATTCGTTTCATCTTTATCAAATTGTTCCTTCATTGTTGCAAAAAGTGCATGATTTACTGCGTGGTTTAATTCGTTTGTTCGAATCATTTTTCCTGAAAATGATAAAACGATAACTATAGATACAACTGTTATTATCACAATTGTAAAACCAACCAATATCGTTCTCAACTACTCCACCTCCTCATCCACAACAAATCGGAAAATTAAAGTCGTTTCTAGATTTTCTCTATCCTTCACATCCACGTACAGTTCATAAACTCCTGCTTTTGCAATAACGAGGGTATTTGTATCTGTTTGATACTCTCCTAATAAACTTTCCCCGTTCTTATTCACAATATCATTTACAACCCCATTCAACACTTCGCTCTCTCCTGCCAAAACTTCTTGCAATGAAAGCGTTACTCCTTCCATGTCTCTAACAAACCCTACCATTCCAATCACAATTTCCTCATTCACATAAAACCTATCATTTCTTGATTCCACTCCGATTGGCAAACTTCTCTCGTACCACGATTTCACTGATTGGTATTCTAAGACTTCGTTTACCTGTTCTAGATTGTATCTATTTTCTCTAAAAAAAACTGTGCCGTAACCGCTGATTCCATATATGATCCCACTACAAAAGATTGCCACTACAACGGTAATTGTTAGATTACCAAATTGACTCATGATCTCTTTCATAATCTTTACCCTGCTATCCCTTTTAGAAACTGTGTTAAGCATAACAAAATCTCGCGCTCAAAAAACACTGCTCCGACAATGCCAAGCATCAATGTGCCACTGACAAACTCTATCAATCCAAAACCATATTGTTCAAAAATCTCCTTCATATATATTTCACCTATCTTTCCCTTAACCATTGTTTCTAACAATTATAACAATGCTTCCATTAAGTGTTTAACTAGACCAATAAAACCACTTCCAATAACAATGAGCACTATACAAGACCCAAATTCGTCAAAAATCACATCCATATCTTCTCCTATCTTGCGATTGCTCGCATCTCAAATTGCTCCGTCAGCTGAAATAGCGGAATGCCTAGTTCATATCCCATCCTCACTTCCACAAGTCCCTTTTCTCCTTTTTCCTCTCCCAGTTGACTCGAATCATCAATATCCAAGGTATATCCACGCTCTAGGGCAGATACTTTACATGCTTCTATTACACTCGGTGCAAAGTTCGCCTCTTGAATCTGGGCTAATACTCCATTATGAAAGTCCTTTGCATTCATCACATCTATACACATGGAAATACTGCCAAGCATCGTTACTAATGATAATAATATCAAAAACATCCCCATATAAGTCTTAATAACCAGACTCATCACATCACCCCCATACCCATTGATACCTCTTCTAGGAACAACATTAATAAGATTGCCATATCTATCATTAACTTAAATGCTGCAACTAATGAAGGTAATAATATATACAACTTCATACCTACAATTTGATCTTCTTGCATCAGTTTCTCTGCCTTGTCCATCGTAGTAGTATTCCTAGCGATAAGTTCTTCAATCTGGTTCTCTATTTCGTTTGTACTCCCATAAGATAACGAATATAGCATCTTCATCATAGACTGTACATCTGGATTTTGATATTCCTTTAGAAACTCATAATAAGGTTCTATGGAATCTGGCTCTGCTTCTAATCGATCCACTAATTCCTGTAATGAAACAGATAATACATCTGGTGCTGTTTCTAGTGAATTTCGCAATGCTACTTGTACGTTATCTGTTTGTAATAACAAAGCTAGATCCATCAGCCAACCTGGAAATTGCTTTTCTATTTCTTTTGCTATCTTTCTTTTAGCTAAGTAATGACCTATCTTGTGTTGATTGAGAAAAAATAATTCCACCCCTACTATAACTAGCAAAACACTAGCACTTCGAAACCGAATATACCCTATTACTGCAATCCCCCCAACAATTAAGGCTAGTATACGACTCACTTTTCCTTCTTTTTCTTCATCGTACTCTCTCACTTGCAAGAATTTTTTCGTCATCTCTCTTGCTTGACTCTCTCCTTGAATCCAATTTCTGCATAATCGCTTTTCAGATTTTACAAATACCCACATACAAAAGACAATAAGAGCACTTCCTGTCGCTTGTGCAACTGAATCTGACGAGATATCAAATTGTCCCCCCAGCAGATATAGCGGTAATGCACAGAGAAAGAGCGTAGCTAATAGTGCAACTGCTATATTTCTCTTAATACCTGCATACTCCTTTTGTAAACTACATATTCTCTCAGCCCACATTGCTCGATTCTTAGAGAGTAAAAAAATACTTCTACTGATATCCCCACCTTGTCTCTGAGCATTAAGAACAAAACTGTGTATTAACTCAACTTTTTCACATCCAAAGAAATCATTGATATTTTTCAAAGCTTCTAATTCTGGGTCTTCTCCTTTCACTTCATAACGAATATGCTCGATAGATTTTACTAAAACTTCATGAAAATCACCCTCATTAAATACAATACCTGCTTCAGTCAGTGTAGTTAACACCGTTCGATTATTTTTAAATGAATATAGAAATTGTTCCATGTAATTATTAGCAAGAGAAAACATCTGGCTGTAATACCTTCTCTTCGCTCCACGAATTAATACAATTGGAAGAAATAGAAAGCCACAACATAAAACACCTAACATGTATCGTAGCTCTAATCTGTATAGTTGTACAAAAATCATAGATAAAATCAGCATACAACTATAATGATATATAGCCTTCTTCCATTGGTAATCCACTCCATATCTCGCTAATTCTGTGGTTAAATTTCTATACCTAAGATATCTCCACCGTTTATTCCCCTTCACCTAATCCCTCCTCCATCTCAGAAGTTGATATTCCCATTGCGACAAATTTATCGTGAATCGTCTGAGGAAATGTTTGTTTACAATACTTCCCATCTTTTACAACTTGGAATGTATGATTCCCATCTTTATCTCTGTAGAAAAAGCATACTTGATCGATATAACGTCGAATCTCTCCCGGTTTTATTAGTTTTTTACGAATTAATACTCCTACATCTAGAAACATATAGATATCATTTTCCATTCTATCTGCGTCGATACGATTCTCCATCATATTTAACATACGGTCTGGTATCTTCCTCACATCATCTGTATGAACCGTGGTAAAACCTCTAATTCCCGTCGACAAAGATTCTAACAGATACTTCACTTCACTGGATCTTGCCTCTGAAAGCATCATCCACTTAGGATTTTGTCGCAGACTGGTCTTAATCGCTTTTGTATAGCTAAAACCTTCTGAGACCATAAACTCAATACAATCCTTTCCTGGATTAATCTCCTTGTAATGAAGTTCTGGCGTGTCCTCGATTGTGATTACCCGCTCATTTCCAGGAATATACTGTGAGAAAAATTTAATCCCCTCTGTCTTTCCTACTCCAGGCTCCCCACAAAACACAAAATTCATCTTCGCTTCTACACACCTTACTAAGAGCGTTAAAATTGCAGGTGTACAATATTTGCTCTCTATGATATTTTCTTTCGTCATCCTTACTTTCGGCAGACTCTTTCTAATACAAACTGTCCTTCCCGATATTGCGGCTGATTCATGTACTATACTGATACGAAGTGTCTCTGTGTCCGCTTCTAAGAGATTATCCACTTTGTTGAAAGGTTTGCTCACTTGATTCGCTATGTAATGACTAAATTTTTCAATAAACTCAATTGTTATTCCATGATTTCTCACTTTTACCCTTTCGTTATCCACAGTCGTAATCCACAGATCACTTCCATTGAAGTCAATATCTGTAATTCGTTCGTTTTGGATAAATCCCCACACAGGGCCAAAGTGAGCTGGATTTAATGTCCATCTATTTTCCAAACACGCTCCTCCTTTCTCAGAGACGCTTCTATGGTGCTGCTACATCATTAGCTCTTTGTAAAAAGTTCTGTATTAAATCTTCAAATGCAGATGCGATAACTCCATCAGATGATAGAAGAAAAACAATAATTGCTATAAGCGCACTGATAGCAATTGCCGCAATAATAACTGAACCGTACTGTTCAAAAATTTCTTTCATAATGTAAATCCTCCTTTCCAAAACAATAAGAACTATTAGGAAAAATTACTGATTTATAGTGTGAATGTTGTAATGATTATTACATGATTAAATAAGATATTAATAAAATAAATAGAGTGACAGATTCCTCTATTCGATATTAGATTTGATTCTGGTTATATCTGCTATACTGCTTGTGTTATTCCTACTTCTTATGGCACTTTCCCGATATATGTTCAAACACTTCTTTAAATTACTACACATATCTTCTAACGTATCTAGCACAAATGAGACTTCCTCTTCTCTTAATCCTTGGATTGACCTTGAAAATCGATGTACATACTCTTCTTTTCCCCCCTTATCATCTATCACACCAAAACCAAGTAACTCATTCGGTGTAACATCTAATGCTATACATACTCTACATAACGACTCCATAGTCATATCCCTTTTGCAATTCTCTATCTGGTTTAAAAACGAAGAACTAAGCATCGCCTTTTGGCCTAACTTGTCTTGGGATAAATCTTTGATTTTCCGTAGCCTTTTTATATTCTCTGCTACCACTCTCATTCTTTTCGTATCCTTTTCCAATAGCATCTCTCCTTTGCCTATCATTCTACACCTTCTAATAAAGAAAATCTACACGCTATTGCAAATACGTAGTTGCTATCGCAAAAACTTTCTCAAGAACAAAGTGTCTTTGACATAAAAAAGCCTTTATTTCCATAATTATATGAAAATAAAAGCTTTTGTTTTTCTATGAAAAATTCCGAATTTTAAAGTCTCGTTGCGCTTCTCTTTGCTGATCCTTTTTCGCTATCGTTTCTCTCTTATCATAGTTCTTTTTCCCCTTAGCCATCCCTAGCTCTATTTTAATTAAAGAACCTTTAAAATACACCTTCAATGGTACAATAGTTATCCCATTCTCTTTCAACTTTCCTAGCATCTTATTAATTTCTGTACGATGCAACAACAGTTTCCTCACCCTCAAAGGATCCTTATTAAAAATATTCCCTTTTTCATATGGACTAATGTGCATACCATATACGTAGACTTCATTGTTTTCAATTCGAATAAAAGATTCTTTAATACTGCATTTTCCCATTCTAAGAGACTTGACTTCGGTTCCGTGCAGAGAAACTCCTGCTTCATACGTGTCCAAAATAAAATAATCGTGATATGCTTTTTTATTATTCGCTATCAATTTTTGTGGTTCTTTCATCTGACCTTGCCTTCCTTTTCTTAGCTATTTTAAAATCCACCGTCCGTTGTATCTTATCTACACCTGTAACTTCGATTGCAACCTTTTCTCCTAGCTTATATCTGCATCCAGTACGCTCTCCTACCATCTCATACTTTGACTCATCGTAATTATAATGGTCATCCGTCATGGCAGTTACATGTACTAATCCTTCTATTGTATTTTCCAGCTCTACATAGATTCCCCACTTCGTTATACTTGAAATCACACCTTCAAAGCACTCTCCTATATGCTGTTGCATAAACTCTGCCTTTTTGAGTTTGATAGTCTCTCGTTCTGCTTCTTCAGCTCTTCGTTCTAACTCACTACACGATTTTGTCACCTCTGGAAGTATTGAATCGAAATGTTCTAATCGCTGTTGTGTCAACTTTCCTCGAATATTCTCTTTGATAATGCGATGAATTTGCAAATCAGGATACCTCCTAATCGGAGAAGTAAAATGACTATAATACTTCGCGGCTAATCCGAAGTGTCCACTATTATCTGGAGTATATTTCGCTTGTTTCATAGATCGTAGTGCTAACCTACTAATAAGGTCATATTCCCCACTTCCCTCTATTTTACTCAGCAACTTCTGTAACTCTTTTGGATGCACCTTATCTTGTCCTAGATGCATGACATATCCGAAGTTTTGTATAAATGTTCCTAGCTTTTTTATCTTTTCCTCATCTGGTATCTCATGCACACGATAGACAAACGGAATCTCTTGCCAAAAGTAGTCCTCTGCAACTGTTTCATTTGCCATAAGCATAAAATCTTCGATAATCTTTGTTGCGACGTTTCTATCATATGGCTTGATTTGAATCGGTTTTCCTGCTTCATCTAATATCATCTTTGTCTCTGGAAAATCAAAGTCAATCGCTCCTCTTTTATGGCGTTTTTCTCGCAAAATGTTTGCAAGTTCTTCCATTTGCTGAAACATTTCAATAAACTTTTCGTTTGCTTCAATAGTCTCAATATCTTTATCCTCTAAAATTTTCGAAACATCTGTGTAACTCATTCTCTTATCCACGTGTATCACAGACTCAAGTATCTGATGTGCGACCATTCTTCCTTTTTCATCAATCTCCATGATACAACTGAGGGCAAGCCTATCTTCCCCTGCATTTAAGGAACAAATTCCATTAGATAGTGTGTGTGGTAACATAGGTATTACACGATCCACAAGGTATACGCTAGTTCCTCGTTCCCTTGCCTCCCAGTCTATTGCACTGTTTTCTTGCACATAATTAGTTACATCTGCAATATGTACCCCTAATTTATAGATATTTCCCTCTTTTGACACGGATACTGCATCATCTAGATCTTTTGCATCTTCTCCGTCGATAGTTACCATCAAAACCCCTCTTAAATCCTCGCGGTTCTTACAGTCTTGTTCTGATACAGGCTTTGAAATACGTTCTGCTTGATTCAGCACTTTCTCTGGAAATTCCATAGGTAAGTCATACCCTTTTATAATGGATAAAATATCCACACCTGGATCATTGCTATGTCCAAGTATCTCAACAATTTTCCCTTCTGGTTTCTTCCCTTCTCCACCATAAGACGTAAGCTCTACTACTACTTTATGGCCCGTAACTGCTCCCTTTGAGCGCTCATGTGGCACGAAAATATCTTTTGCAAATTTCGCACTATCCGGTTTTACAAACCCAAAGTTTTTACTTCTTTCGTAATAACCAATTAATCGTGAAGTCCCTCTTGAAAGAATATTCATAATCTTTCCTTCTTCACGCTTACCCTCTTGTTTTTTTACACTTAATACTACCTCGACTTTGTCTCCTTGTAGCGCACCGTTGACATCGTCTCTCGATATAAATATATCTTGTTCTCGACCCTCTATTGTAACAAACCCAAATCCTCTCTCATGAGCTGTAAATAACCCCACTAGACGGTTTCCTTTGCCTTTTACATATTTCTTTTTTGCTGTGACCTCTACTTTTCCCTCTGTTTCTAGTTCTTCAAGCACTGCTTTCAAATCATTTCTCTCTTCTTTTGGCACTTGAAACATAATTGCTATTTCTTTTAATTTCATCGGTACATAAATATCACTGCTTATAAATTCATATATAACTTTTTTACGACGTTCTTTATTCTCGTCCATAATTTCTCCTACTCTTTCATTACAAAAGTGCATGACTTTACCACACTTCGCTCATTGCTAAAAACACCCTTATTATTTACTAATAATAAGGGTGTTCACATTCATCATCGATTATGCACTAAAAAATCCTAAGTTTAATACTATTGCAAGTATAAAGAATAATACTGCTAGTCCTGTTGTTATCTTTGCTAGAGTTCCTTCCATTGAACGACCTCTGTTCTGACTCCAATATGTTGATTGGCTGTCTCCACTAAGACTCGCTAATCCACCTGACTTACCTTCTTGCAAAAGTACAATTACTGTTAATGCGATACAATCTATTACAAATAAAATAGTTAATACAATCTCTAAAATGTCCATTTCCACACCTCCTGCGTCTAAACATTGATATCTTAACACAAATAGGCATTTATTACAAGTACTTTTCGCTTTTAGTTGTATTTTTTTTCAAATGGATTTTCATATACTCCTAATATACTGAGTTCTTCTTCAATTCGCAGTAGTTGATTGTATTTTGCTGTTCGTTCTCCTCTACAAGGCGCTCCAGTTTTAATCTGACCCGAGCTAAAAGCTACCGACAAATCTGCAATTAATGTATCTTCTGTCTCTCCTGATCTGTGAGATATAATTGTAGTATAACTAGCTTTCTGTGCTAGTATTATAGCATTCATCGCTTCTGTTAATGTTCCTATCTGGTTTACTTTTACTAAGATTGAATTGGCTACTTTAGTTTTAATTCCTTTTTCTAGCCTTTCAGAATTTGTAACAAATAAATCATCACCTACCAGTTGAACTTTTTTACCCAACTGCTGTGTAAGCAGTGCCCAACCTTCCCAATCTTCTTCATCTAGTGGATCTTCAATTGAAACTATCGGAAACTCTTCCACTAATTCCTCATAATACTTTATCATCGCCTCCACATCTCTCACAACCTTTTGCCTAGCCATCTGCGATTCACCTGGAAATACATAGCGATGGTAAGACTTATCATATAATTCACTAGCTGCAACATCTAACGCGATTGCTATTTGTGTCTCTGGCTCATACCCTGCCTTTTTTATTGCTTTCACAATATATGTTAGCACTTCTTTTGCATTAGCCAAATCTGGTGCAAACCCACCTTCATCTCCTACTCCTGTAGATAGCTTTTCTTCTTTTAGAATCCTTTTCAATGTATGATACACCTCCACACACATCCGAAGGCCTTCTTTATAGGAAGTAGCTCCCACCGGCATTATCATAAACTCTTGAAAATCTACTGTATTATCAGCATGTGCTCCTCCGTTTAAAATATTCATCATAGGCACAGGCATCTTTCTAGCATTAATACCACCTAGGTATTTGTAAAGTGGTGTGTTCAGTGCTTTTGCTGCCGTTCTTGCTACTGCCATCGATACGCCTAGCAGTGCATTAGCACCAAGATTCATTTTATTTACTGTTCCATCTTCTTTTATCAACAAATAATCAATATAAGATTGGTCAAATACATTCTCACCGATAATTCTTTGTGCAATGCGATTATTGATATTTTGAACTGCTTTTTGCACTCCTAGTCCATGGTATCGACAATCACCATCTCTTACCTCTACTGCTTCAAATTTTCCTGTAGAGGCTCCTGATGGAACAGAAGCTCTACCTACGTAGTTTTCTCCCGCTAGAATCTCTACTTCTACTGTAGGGTTTCCTCTGGAATCTATAATTTCTCTTGCGTAAACATCTGTTATCGCTAAATAATGATACATTTATAACACCTCCTGTATTAGCTAGTATTTCCATCTATTTCATAAAAATACAGTGTTTATAAATATAAAAAAGAAAGGATAAGCATGCCATTCGCCAAATCCTTTCTCTTCTATTAAAATAATAACTGAACTTTAGTTCCTTTATTCATTTCACTTTCTAATTTTATACGAATCCCATGCAATTCTGCTCCGTGCTTTACGATCGATAGTCCAAGACCTGTTCCACCAGTCTCTTTTGAATGGCTCTTGTCCACTCGATAAAAACGCTCAAAGATCCGTTCTTGTTCATCTTTGGGAATTCCAATTCCAGTGTCTCCTACAATAACTTTAGCGCCTTCAAGAGTATTCCCTACCCAGATTTCCACTCTTCCACCTTGCTTGTTGTATTTTACAGCATTTTCACAAATATTGTAGATAATCTCATCCACAACTGCTCTAATCCCAAAGTAATTCACTGGTTCTCCGCAAATCTCTAGTGTCACACTTCTTTTCTCTGCCTGAAGAGCTAATCTACTACAGATTTCCCTCGTCATGTAGAATAGGTTAATCTCCTCTTTTTCTAACTGAACTTTACCCTCATCTAATTTAGATATTTTTATAATATCTTCTACAAGAGCTATTAAACGAATCGCTTCTGAATGAATCTTCCCAGAAAACCGTGGAATGTCTTCATTTCGCACCATACCATTTTCCATCAATTCTGCATAACCCGAGATAGATGTAAGAGGTGTTTTAAGTTCATGAGAGACATTCGCTGAAAACTCTTTTCTCATCTCTGCAACCTCTTCTCGGCTTCTATTATTCTCTTCTATTTTCATAAGCAATGGCCTCAACTCATCATAAATTTCATTTTCCATCGGCTTCTCTACATTTAGTTGATTAATAGGCTTTATAATGCGTTGTGTAATCACTCTAGCCCTAAGTACTGCTATAGCAACTACCACTAAGGTTGCAACTAAGCCTACAAAAAGCAGCCCAATTAACTCTTTTATTACATCTTCATTAGAGTATGCTACTCTCAGGACATCTCCGTTTTCTAGCAGAATGGCATGATAAAACATCTGAATCCCTAACGTGTTTGATGTTCGCTCATCCGCGCCACTTCCTGATTCAATCGCCTCTACTACTTCTTCCCTATTTCCATGATTCTCCATCTTTTCAATATCAAAAGCAGAGTCATAAAGAGGATCTCCATCTCCTGCTATTATTGTCACCCTTGACTTATGGATAAATCCATCCATAATATCAGAGTATTCATTTTGATTGCAATTGATTCCATGGGCAATCACCTCTGCTTCATCACGCAGACTCTTTCGGATATCATTTATATTATCTTGATATAAAATAACACCAAATATGACACATATTATAAATAACGTTATGCCTATAGTTGATGTCATTCCATTTAATATTCTACGCCTCATTTGCCATACCTATTCTGTATCCTACGCCTCGTACTGTCTTAATCAAGTCACCAGACTCTCCTAGCTTTTGCCTAAGAGATCTGACATGTACATCTATAGTCCTTGTCTCTCCATCAAAATCATATCCCCAAATTTCAGATAGAAGCATATCTCTCGTCACTACTACTCCTGGATTTTTAATTAATCGCTCTAATAACTCAAACTCCTTTAAAGTGAGCACTACATCCTCATTCGATACGCTGACCAAATGTTTTTCTATATCCACCGTAATCGGTCCAAGTGTCAAAATTTTCTTAGGTTTATCAATAGAATTTGCTCTTCGAAGCACTGCTTTTACTCTTGAGATTAATTCCATCATTCCAAATGGCTTTGTGATATAATCATCCGCACCGCTATCTAATCCCATTACTTTATCAAACTCTGAACCTTTTGCCGTAACCATTATTACTGGAATATCTTTAGTCTTTGTAGAATTCTTTAGTTTTTTTAGTAATGATAGTCCATCTTCTCCTGGTAGCATCACATCTAATAAAACAAGCTCTGGCGTTTCAAGCGCCAAAGCTTTTAAAAAACTTGCTCCTTCTTCAAAGCCTTGCGCAGAAAATCCAGTTGTCTCTAGTGTGTACACTACGAGCTCTCTTATATTATTATCATCTTCAACGCAATAAATCATACTCTACGCTCCATGTTCATCTGGCGAATGGTGTACACCAGTAATTGAGAACTCAACCCACTCTGCAATATTAGTTGCATGATCACCAATTCTCTCCAAATATTTCGCAATCATTAGTAGGTCTATTGTTTCTTGTCCTTTATCTGTAGCTTCTTTGATCATATTAATCAGCTTCTCACGAACTTCGACAAATAATTGATCCACTTCTTCATCTGATTTCATAACTTGCTGTGCTAATTCTAAATCTTTGTTTACGAAAGCAGTAATACTATCACGTACCATCTTAGAAGTCTTCTCTGCCATTATTGTAATTCGAACCAATGGCTTTTCTCCTTGTAAGCTACTAGATTTAATGATATCTGAAATATCTGCAGTCTGATCACCGATACGCTCCATATCTGTAATCATCTTAAGTGCAGACGAAATCAAACGTAAATCTTTCGCCACAGGTTGTTGCTGCAACAAAAGTTTTAAACAGATGCGCTCGATATCCTTTTCTAACTGGTCGATCTCTGCATCTTCTTCAAAGATTCTCTTTGCTAATTCTCTATCATCATTTTTTAACGCCTCTACTGTATTGCTGATTGCTTCTGCACACAGCTCTCCCATCTGTATAAGCAGTTCATTCATTTTTTCCAGTTGTCTGTCAAATCGATTTCTCATTCCTATCCAAACCTCCCTGTAATATAATCCTCTGTTCTCTTATCTGAAGGTATCGAGAATAACTTTTCCGTTTCATTATATTCTACAACTTCTCCCAATAAGAAAAATGCTGTGTTATCCGAGATGCGCACTGCTTGTTGCATATTATGTGTAACTATAACTATAGTATATTCTTTTTTCAATTCCAATGCAAGGTCTTCTATCTTTGATGTGGAGATAGGGTCTAGTGCCGATGTTGGCTCATCCATAAGTAATACTTCTGGCTGTACCGCTAATGCTCTAGCAATACAAAGTCTCTGCTGCTGACCACCTGACATCCCAAGTGCACTCTTCTTTAATCTATCTTTCGTCTCTTCCCAGATGGCTGCATCACGAAGTGATTTTTCAACGATATCATCTAATTTCGCTTTGGAACGAATGCCATGCGTTCTTGGTCCATATGCAACATTATCATAGATACTCATAGGAAATGGATTCGGTTTTTGAAATACCATTCCTACTCTCTTTCTAAGCAGGTTTACATCTAAATTACCTGTAAAAATATCTTCGTTATCCAGTTTTATACTTCCTTCAATTCTACATCCAGCTACTAGATCATTCATTCTGTTAATTGATTTTAATAAAGTTGACTTCCCGCAACCACTCGGTCCGATAAACGCAGTTATCTTTCCTTCTTCTATCTCTAAGTTCACCTTTTTCAATGCTTGAAAATCTTCATAAAACAGATCAAGGTTACTAATACTTATTTTGCTCATCTTCTTGTTCCTCTCCATTATTTTGTAAGCTTTCTAGCTACTACGCTAGATAAAGTATTGATTAATACTACTACAATCAATAAGACTACTGCTGTTCCATAAGCTTGATCTATATGAAGACCTTCACTTGCTAAATTATACATGTGTACTGCCAATGTTCTTCCTGACCCCATTACATTTTCAGGAATATCTGCAACTGCCCCTGCCGTAAAGATAAGTGCCGCTGTTTCTCCTGCAATACGACCTACTGACAATATAACCCCAGCTAGAATACCAGGAATTGCTGATGGTAACACGATACGAAATACTGTTCTAAGTTTTCCTGCTCCTAATCCAAAGCTTCCCTCTCTAAATGAGTCTGGAACAGATTTTAACGCTTCTTCTGTGGTTCTCATGATAAGTGGAAGAATCATAATGGACATTGTAAAAGCTCCTGCCAATAAAGAGAATCCCCACTCTAAGGTAGTCACAAAAAATAGCATCCCAAACAATCCATATACTATTGATGGGATTCCAGATAGGGTCTCTGTTGTAATACGAATAATCCCTATAAACTTATTACCTCTCCCCGCATACTCTACTAGGAATATAGCCGAAAAAATCCCAAATGGTACAGCGATTAGTAATGTAAGACCAGTCATCGTCAATGTATTAATAAGAGCTGGCATCAAAGATGCATTATCTGATGTATATTCCCATGCAAATAAATCTGCTGTTAAATGAGGAACACCATTGATTAATATATAAGCAATTAAAAAGATTAGAACTGCGAATGTAGCTATTGATGATAACATTACCAGTAACATAACAATCATCGATCCTGGATGTCTCTTGTATTGATTAAACTTTGCTTTTAATGAACTATTCACTCGCCTTTCCTCCTCTCTTTAGTAATGCAACGCTGAAGTTGATGATAAGGATGAACACGAACAGAACCACGCCTGTTGCTATTAAGGCTTCGCTATGTAAGTCTGTTGCATATCCCATTTCCAATACGATATTTGCTGTCAATGTACGAACTCCATCAAATATTCCTTCTGGCATTCTCGCCTGATTCCCAGCAACCATGATTACTGCCATTGTCTCTCCGATTGCACGCCCAATACCAAGTACAATCGCTGCTACTACTCCCGACTTTGCCGCTGGAAGCATTACACAAAAGATACTTCTCTCATGAGTTGCCCCTAGTGCAAGGGAACCTTCGTAATAATGTCTTGGCACTTGACGAAGTGCTGCTTCCGTAACACCAATTACTGTTGGCAATATCATCATTCCAAGTAGGATAGAAGCTGTAAGCATGCTACTTCCATTTCCACCTTGTCCTATACTTCTTCCAAAATCTTTAATTATCGGTACAATTACAACAAGTCCAAAGAAACCATATACTACTGATGGTATACCTGCCAATAATTCAATCGCACTTTTCAATGGACGATAAATTTTCTTAGGGCAGTACTCTGCCATAAAGATTGATGTCATAATTCCGATTGGAACCCCTATTATAATAGCACCTGCTGTTACATAGATACTTCCCATAATCATTGGGAAAATACCGTACTTATCACTATTTGGTTTCCATGTTTCACCTGATAAAAAGTCAAATAATCCAATTTCGTTCATCGCAGGAATTCCGTTAGCAAATAAGAAAACGCAAATAAGTGCTACCGCCAGCACCGAAGTGCAGGCGGCTAATAGGAACACACCCTGCATGAATTTTTCAGTCCATGCTCTATTTTTCATGTTAGTTCATTACCTCATCCCATGTAGTAACATCTCCTAAGTAGATGCTCTTAATTTGCTCTGCTGTTAAATCTTCTACTGTACTAGTGTTATTAACCACTACTGCAATTCCGTCTTGAGCGATTACTGTAGGCACAAGTCCTGATTCAATCTCAGAATCCTTTACTTCTCTTGAAGCCATTCCGATATCATATGTTCCAGCTGCTGCTTGCTCCATACCTGCTGATGATCCAGATGGTTGTAATTCAAATTCAACTTCTGCATTGATTTCATTGTAAGCTTCCATTAATTTTTCCATTACTGGTGAAACTGATGTAGATCCACCTACTACAACTTTACCTGATACTGTTGCTGGCTCATAAGCTGCTACGTCTGTCAAAGGAATAAATCCATTCTCTTCTACAACTACTTGACCTTCTGTACTCATAATAAACTTGATAAAATCATCTGCTGCTGCATTATCAGCATCTTCTTTTACAGCAATGTTAAATGGTCTTGCTACTGCATAATCTCCACTTAATACGTTCTCTGATGTTGCTTCCACTCCATCAACTGTTACAGCTTTTACCGAATCATCTAAAGATCCAAGTGAGATATATCCGATTCCATACTCATCGCCAGCTACTGTAGTCATTACTACTGATGTGCTGTTAGAAATTTGTGCATCTACTGTAGTCATGTCTTCATCATCTTCCATAACTCCCATAAGCTCTACAAATGCTCCTCTAGTTCCTGAACCATCTTCTCTTGAAACAACTGTGATATCCATTGTAGAATCCCACTCTTCTCCTGAAGCTTCTTCTGTTGCTTCTCCGTCAGTTGTAGTATCATCAGAACCACCACATCCAACTGCTGTCATTGCCACCATTGCTGCTACAGAAAACATAGCGATAATTTTTCTCATTTTCATAATAATAATCTCCTCATTTAAAATCACATTTAATATTTTACATTTCTTACAAAGACTAGTCTACACCATCAATGTAAAATTCATAATCGTATTTATGTAAAGATTATGTAAAGTTTCCTAACATTTTAAAAATGACCTATTACGCAAAAAACCTGTGAAAGGATTTCTCCTCTCACAGGCCTATTAATACTAACTATTATACTAACTCAAGTAATACTTCCATTGCTGCATCACCTTTACGAAGACCAATTTTAACGATACGAGTGTATCCACCGTTACGATCAGCATACTTAGGTGCAATCTCTCCAAAGATTTTATTTACTAAATCTACTTCTACAGCTTTTTTCTTACCTTCAGCTACTTCTTTTACAGGATAAAGAACTTTTAACATTTCTCTTCTTGCATGAAGTCTTGATGGTGAGTCTTTTTTGATTGTTTTTTCAACTTCATCATATACAGTAACTTTCTTACCGTCTACAACTTCTTTAACTCTTTTACCATCTTTATCTTTTCTAGCAACTTTTGCTTTTACAGTTACTTCTTCGAAATTGTCTTTCTCTTTCACTGCCATTGCAATAATTCCTTCAGCAACTTTACGAATTTCTTTTGCTTTCGCTTCAGTTGTGATAATTCTTCCGTTGTTTAACAGAGATGTTACTTGTCCTCTGATTAAAGCTTTTCTTTGAGAAGAAGTTCTTCCCAATTTTCTATATTTTGCCATTGTATTATCCTCCATTAGTTTGACACTTAAACAAGCTCTTTGGTCTTACTGTTTAAATGCTGCTAACACGCTTCTTCGGACTTACTGTTAGCACACTCTTTTTTATTCTTCGCTTGGATTTAATTCTAATCCAAGTTCTTTAAGTTTCGCTAATACTTCTTCTAATGATTTACGTCCAAGATTACGAACTTTCATCATATCTTCTGGAGTTCTGTTTGTTAACTCCTCCACAGTGTTGATTCCAGCTCTCTTCAAGCAATTGTAAGAACGTACAGATAACTCTAATTCATCAATGCTCATTTCAAGCACTTTTTCCTTTTCATCATCTTCTTTTTCAATCATAACTTCTGCTGCTTGTGCAACTTCTGAAAGATCTATGAACAACTTCAAATGCTCATTAAGCACTTTAGCTGCCAAACTCACAACTTCATCTGGAACTAATGTTCCATTTGTAAATACATCAAGAGTCAATTTATCATAGTCTGTAATTTGACCTACACGTGTATTTTCTACTGTTAAGTTAACACGCTCAACTGGAGTGTAAATCGAATCAATCGGAATTACACCAATTGGTAAATCTTCACTTTTGTTTTTGTCTGCACTTACATATCCACGACCTTTTGTAATAGTTAATTCCATATACAATCTGCTATCCATTCCTCCGTTTAATGTTGCAATTACAACATCTGGATTCATGATCTCGATATCAGGATCTACTTGAATATCTGCTCCTGTAACAACACCTTCACCTTCAAACTCAATATATGCAGTCTTTGGTTCATCAGTTTCTGAAGTATTTTTGATTGCCAATGTCTTAAGATTGATAATAATCTCTGTCACATCCTCTTTCACCCCTGCAATAGAACTGAATTCGTGTAACACACCATCAATCTTCACTTGACTTATAGCAGCACCAGGTAGAGATGACAACATGATTCTTCTTAACGAATTACCAAGTGTTGTACCATAACCTCTCTCTAAAGGCTCTACTACGAATTTCCCATATTTTTTATCATCTGAAATCTCTGTAATTTCAATATTTGGTTTGTTAAATTCAAACACCTAAAAGCACCTCCTGCCTTGAGTAGTTGGAACGCCATACTAATCATTCTTTGATTATTTAGAATATAACTCGACGATAAGCATTTCATCTACAGGAACATCAATAACTTCTCTAGTTGGAAGTTCTTTAATTGTTCCGCTTAAGCTCTCTGCATTTACATCAAGCCAATTCGGAGTCATACGACCGCCTGTTACCTCAAGGATATCTTTGTATCTTTGAGAACCTTTGTGCTTTTCTTTAATTTCTACTGTATCACCAGCTTTGATTAAGTATGATGGAATGTTTACTTGCTTTCCATTTACTAAAACGTGCTTGTGTCCAACGATTTGTCTTGCTTCTCTTCTTGTTCTAGCAAAACCTAAACGGAAAATAACGTTGTCCAATCTTGACTCTAAAAGAATCATTAAGTTAGGACCTGTTAATCCCTTCATTTTCTTAGCCTTCTTGTAATAGTTTCTGAAAGGCTTCTCTAAAACGCCATAGATAAATTTCGCTTTTTGCTTCTCGCGTAATTGGATTCCATACTCGCTCATTTTTCTATTAGCTCTTTTTAATTGTCTATTAGATTTTTTATCAATTCCTAAAAAGATAGGATCCATCCCTAATGATCTACATCTCTTTAATACTGGAACTCTATTTACTGCCATGCTCTGTTTCCTCCTAAAATTTAAGTCTCATTAGACTCTTCTACGTTTTGGTGGGCGACAACCATTATGTGGTACAGGTGTAACGTCCTTGATACTAATTACGTCAATTCCGCATGCTTGTAATGCACGAATAGCTGCTTCTCTCCCTGAACCAGGTCCCTTTACAAAAACATCAACTGTTTTTAGACCGTGTACAACTGCCGCTTTAGCTGCTGTTTCAGCTGCCATTTGAGCTGCATAAGGAGTAGATTTTCTTGAACCTTTAAATCCTAGACCACCAGCACTTGCCCATGATAGAGCGTTTCCTTGAGCATCTGTCAATGTAACAATTGTATTGTTAAATGATGATTGGATATGCGCTTGTCCGCGTTCAACGTTTTTCTTGACACGTTTCTTTGTCACTTTCTTTGTAACTTTCTTAGCCATTTAAACTAACCTACACTTTCCTTAATTATTTTTTCTTGTTTGCTACTGTTCTCTTAGGACCTTTTCTAGTTCTAGCATTAGTCTTAGTTTTTTGTCCACGTACAGGAAGTCCTTTTCTGTGACGGATTCCTCTGTAACATCCGATTTCTTGTAGTCTCTTGATGTTAAGTGCGATTTCTCTACGTAAATCCCCCTCAACCATTTGTGTTTCATCGATTACTGCACTGATTGCTTTTACATCATCGTCAGTAAGGTCTCTGCATCTAATATCTGGATTGATATTAGCCTCTGTTAAAATACGACTTGCACTTGTTCTTCCAATTCCATAAATATAAGTCAAACCGATTTCAACGCGTTTGTCTCTTGGTAAGTCTACACCAGCGATACGAGCCATGTGAATTTCCTCCATTTTGAATCTTTTTTTAATATTGTCCCTAAATGGGCTATTGAGCACTTAGTGAGGTCCCTCGCGAACTTAGTGCTGTGGCACTACATGAGGTTTTGGGTGACGGCCCTCCTCCTTCTGAGTCCAATAACCAGGTGGTCGGTATGTTCCACCCTTTCCGGATCCTCTCCGGGATTATAAGCAATATATCGTAAATTCCGCCTTGCATAAGACCTTTTACTATATATTTTCATAGTCATACTCTCCAGTACACATTCGGATTGTAATGACTACAGCCGCTTAAATTGATTGTTCCACTCTCTGGAACTGCACATCCGACAATGCTTATCCTTGTCTTTGCTTGTGCTTAGGATTTTCGCAAATTACACGAATACTTCCTTTTCTCTTAATGATTTTGCACTTCTCGCAAATTGGTTTTACTGATGATCTAACCTTCACGTCAAATCCTCCTTTCATCCATTGCTTGCTACTTTGTTACGACATTTGGGTGCAACTAACCACAAACGTCCGGATACCATTATAGCATCCAGACGTCTCAAAAGTCAATACCTTTTTATTTATCTCTCCAAATTATTCTTCCTTTGGATAAATCGTATGGAGATAACTCTAAAGTAACCTTATCCCCTGGCAAGATTTTAATAAAATTCATTCGCAATTTTCCACTAATATGAGCTAGTACCTGGTGTCCATTCTCTAACTCTACTTGAAACATTGCATTTGGTAGTTTTTCAACTACTGTTCCTTCAATTTCTATCACGTCAGCTTTTGACATTTCTTTTCCTCCTACTTTTTGACTCTTTGATTATATTGTTTTATCATTTTTCTAACATCTTCATCTCTTATCTTTTCTACGCAATGTGGTTCACAGATAATCTGTATGTGTTTCTGTTTTTTCCTTTTAGGATTATTCAAAGTCCTAGTTCTTCCATCGACCAAATAAATATAATCTTTACTTATTTCTACAATTAAATATATTTTGTCTTTATCATGGCCAGCTAATGCTTTCGCTAGCATTCCCACTTCTACAACATACATGCTATCACCTCTTGTTTGATAAGGTTAGTATAATCGGTTCATCCTCTGTTATTAATACGGTGTTTTCATAGTGTGCAGATATTGATCCGTCTCTTGATACAACTGTCCAATCATCCTCCAACCACCACACTTCATGAGTGCCTGCATTGATCATTGGCTCAATCGCAAGAGTCATTCCTGGTCTTAACTTTGGTCCTTTATTCGGCTTACTAAAATTCGATATTTCTGGGCCTTCATGTAGGTTTGCCCCTATTCCATGCCCACATAAATCACGTACGATTCCATATCCATGTTTTGTAGCATGGTTATCGATAGCTGTTGAAATCTCGTTTAGATAATTTCCAGCTTTCGCGAACTTTATACCTTCAAAAAAACATTCTTCTGTAACCCTTATAAGGTCTTCGGCTTCTTTCGTTCCATTTCCTACTATATAAGTTCTAGCAGCATCTGAATGAAACCCTTGATGCTTCACTCCTACATCAAGACCTACTACATCACCGTCTTTTAACTTTCTCTCTGTAGTTGGAATTCCATGAACAACTTCATCATTGATAGAAACACATACAGACGCAGGGTAACCATGATAGTTTAAAAATGATGGCTCGCAATTAAAGCTTCTTATCGCCTTTTCCCCTACCTGGTCTATCTCCATCGTCGTCATTCCTACTCGTAACGAATTTTTAATTATTTCATGCACTTTTTCCAATATTTTACCGGCTTCCTTCATTACTTCTATTTCTCTTGCCGATTTAATTATTATTGACATACTTTAAACTCCTAGAATTGCTACAATTTCTTTGAAAACATCTTCGATATCTATCGTACCATCTACTTCCGCTATTTTTTTCTTACTTGTATAATATTCAATTAACGGCTGTGTCTGGTCGTGATAAACTCCAAGTCGCTTCAATACAGTTTCTGGCTTATCGTCATCACGTAAGATAAGCTCACTTCCGCATACATCACAAATTCCTTCTTTTTTTGGTTTCATATACTGCATATGATAGGTCGCTCCGCAGTTGATGCAAGCACGTCTTCCTGACATTCTTCGCACAATGTTTTCATCTGGTACTTCTACATTAATTGCATAGTCAATTTCTTGATTCAGCGAAATCAAAGCCTCATCTAATGATTCTGCTTGAGGAATTGTTCTTGGAAATCCGTCAAGTACATATCCATTATTACAATCATCCTGATTCACTCGATCAACTACCAAATCTACAACTAATTCATCTGGTACTAATAAACCTTGATCCATATAAGTTTTCGCTTTAGTACCAAGTTCTGTACCATTTTTTATATTTGCTCTGAAAATATCTCCTGTTGAGATATGTGGAATTGAGTATTTTTCAGCTATTTTTTTAGCTTGAGTTCCTTTACCTGCACCTGGTGCTCCTAACATAATCACTCTCATATATGCCCCTCTCAATCTGTATGTTGTGTTATATATGATTTTAACTCGCATGCTTCTCTTTCGAAAAATATGCGAGCTAAAATATCTTGACAAGTAAGTTTAAACACATAAACTCTACTTGCTTATTTATTTAGAAAACCTTTGTAGTTACGAACAAGTAATTGTGATTCAATCTGTTTGATTGTCTCAATAATAACACCAACGATGATAATCAATGATGTTCCAAAGAACGATACTTGCGCTCCAAAGATTCCATTAAACAAAAACGGAATAACTTGAACAATTACCAATCCTGCTGCTCCTATAAATACGATATAACTCAATATCTTCGCAAGATAATCAGAAGTTGGTTTCCCTGGTCTAATACCTGGAACAAACCCTCCGTTTTTCTTCATATTGTTGGCAACTTCAATAGGATTAAATGTAATTGACGTATAAAAATACGCAAACAAGATTGTTAATGCAATATACACCAATAGTCCCCATGTATATTGTAATTGCTCTGGGTTACACCAATTATTTGATGAAAGCCCATTTAGTATCTCACTTCCGATTCCACCATCTTCTCCTGCACCAAAAAATGATGCGATAAGTACTGGTGTCTGCATTAGTGACGAAGCGAAAATTACAGGAATTACCCCTGCAGTGTTAACTTTTAGAGGAATATGGCTTGATTGCCCGCCATATGTTTTTCTTCCTTGCATTTTTTGCGAATACTGAACTGCAATTCTGCGTTGTCCTCCTTGAAGGAGTACTACAAACACTACCATTGTTATAACAATTAATGCAATAATAAGTGCCGCCAACCCAGCTTGTGCCAGACCTTGACCACTCATAAAGCGATCAAATAAGACTTTAAAGTCTGATGGCATTGTTGAGACAATGTTGATAAGAAGTACGATTGAGATACCATTCCCAACTCCACGCTCTGTAATTCTTTCACCTACCCACATTAAAAATGCAGAACCGGCTGTGAACGTTATCACCATAATTGCACAATTCACAAAGTTATACTCAGTTAATATTCCTTGACGTCCAAATCCTATTGCCATTGCAATCGATTGAACAAGTGCCATAACAGCTGTCAAATAACGAGTAATCATTGTAATTTTTTTTCTACCTTCTTCTCCACCTTCTTTTTGCAATTCTTCTAATTTAGGAATTACAATCGTAAGTAATTGAATAATGATAGATGATGTAATGTATGGACCAATACCCAATGCGAATAATGACATTGTAGTAAATGATCCTCCGGTATATCCATCGATAAGTCCTAATAAATCTCCAGCAGTCTGTTGAGCGAAGAAGTTCTGAGCGAACTCCTCGTCAACACCAGGTGTCGGTAGATTTGAACCTAATCTTATAACTATTAACATCAAAAATGTAAAAAGTAATTTTTGCCTAATCTCTTTTACTCCTAAAGCTCTTCGGACTGTTTCTAGCATTAGATCACCTCTGTTTTTCCACCAAGAGCTTCAATTTTCTCAACTGCTGATGCGCTAAATGCATTCGCTTGAACATTAAGCTTCTTAGTTAATTCTCCATTTCCAAGAATTTTTACACCATCTTTTGGGTTTCTTACGATACCTACTTCGATTAATGTATCTACTGTAACTGTTGCATCGTTTTCGAATACTTCTAATGCGCTTATGTTGATACCGATGATTTCCTTAGAGTTTCTACATTTGAAACCTCTTTTAGGAATTCTTCTGTATAATGGCATTTGACCACCCTCAAATCCAGGTCTTACTCCTCCACCTGAACGAGCTTTTTGACCCTTATGGCCTCTACCAGCTGTTTTACCATTTCCTGAACCATGACCACGACCTTTTCTAAAGTTATCACTTTGCTTAGATCCTTCGGCTGGTCTTAAATTTGATAAATCCATGTGCCTACCTCCTTACTTTATTTCTTGAGCTATGCTCATCTTATGCTTCTTCTACTTTTACTAAGTGTTGTACTTGCTTTACCATACCACGTGTTGCAGCATTATCTGGCAATACAACTGTCTTGTTAACTTTTTTTAATCCTAGTGCCTCTACAGTTCTTCTATGCTTTGGAATCGCACCAATTGTAGATTTCACTAATGTGATTTTCAATTCTGCCATTTTTTCTCCTCCTTAGCCTAAAAGCTCTTCTACAGATTTACCGCGAAGTTTAGCTACTTCCTCTGGAGTCTTCACTTGTTTCAAACCTTCAAGTGTAGCAAGAACTACGTTTTGTTTATTGTTTGAACCTAGTGATTTAGTACGGATATTTTTGATACCCGCCATCTCTACTACAGCACGCGCTGGTCCACCAGCGATAACTCCAGTACCTTCTGGTGCCTTCTTAAGAAGTACAGAAGCTCCAACGAATTTTCCTACTGTATCATGTGTAATACTTTCATTCTCATCTAATTTTACTGTGATAAGATTTTTCATAGCATCTTCTTTACCTTTACGAATCGCTTCTGGTATTTCAGTAGCTTTACCTAAACCTGCACCTACGTGACCATTTCCATCCCCAACAACTACTAAAGCTGTGAATCTGAAGTTACGACCACCCTTAACAACCTTGGTTACACGTTTGATTGACACTACTTTTTCATTTAGCTCTAATTGACTAGCATCAACTTGATTGCGTCTCATGTGTTATCCTCCTTCAAATTCTTAGAAATTAAGTCCAGCTTCTCTTGCTGCATCAGCTAATGCTTGAACTTTACCATGGTAGATATATCCACCTCTATCAAATACTACATCTTTAATTCCTTTTTCAATTGCTTTTTTTGCAATTACTGTTCCAACGCATGCTGCTGCATCAACGTTGTTTGTTTTTTCTAATTCTGCTTTCACTTCTTTTTGAAGAGTGGATGCAGATACTAGAGTGTTACCTACTGTATCATCAATAATTTGAGCATACATGTGGTTGTTACTTCTAAACACAGCTAAACGTGGGCACTCAGTTGTTCCACTGAAGCGATTACGGATTTTTTTGTGTTTCTTAACACGTACTTCTGATCTTGATTTTTTACTAACCATTTCGCACTCTCCTTAATTATTTTTTACCTGTTTTACCAACTTTACGTCTAATAACTTCATCAGAGTATTTAATACCTTTACCTTTATAAGGCTCTGGTCTTCTCTTGTCTCTGATTTCAGCAGCGTATTGGCCAACTTTTTCTTTGTCGATACCTTTTACAGTAATCTTATTTTGTCCTTCAAGTACACTTTCGATGCCTTCTGGATCGATCATCTCAACTGGATGAGAGTACCCTAAGCTAAGTGTTAACTTGTTTCCTGCTTTCGCAGCTCTATACCCAACTCCGTTAACCTCAAGAATTTTTTCATATCCTGCAGTTACACCGATAATCATGTTGTTTAATAATGTTCTTGTAAGTCCGTGTAATGATTTCATTTTCTTTAAATCACTTGGTCTTGTAACTGTAATCTCTTCACCTTCTTGTTTGATTTCCATTTCAACTGGAAGTTCTTTTACAAGAGTTCCTTTTGGTCCTTTTACAGTCACTACATTGTTCTCCGCTATTTCAACTGTTACTCCAGCTGGTACAGCGATTGGTAGTCTTCCTATACGTGACATACCGTACCTCCTATACTTATATTTTCAGAGATGTTGGACATCTCTGTTTTCAGTTATTGTTATGTGGGGATGTTCTCTTTAACATCAGCTAAACGGGATGTTCTAAATCGCTAAGCTCTTAGAACGACCTCGCACTAAGCTCGAAAATACCTCGCTAAGTTGCTTTCGGTCTACCATACAAATGCTAATACTTCTCCACCTACGTTTTGTTTTCTTGCTTCTTTATC
>CAYJHQ010000002.1:92570-185939 GCA_964369775.1 uncultured Lachnospiraceae bacterium | reverse complement strand
CAGGTGGAACAATCCTTATGGAAGCTCACCAACAATTAGAAGAATTAGTTCTTGATAGAGCAACCTATGAAGTCAAGAAAGATATGGGTAATAAAATGGCTCAAATCGTATATGAAGGAAAATGGCATACGCCACTTCGTGAAGCTGTTCAAGCATTCATTACTTCTACACAAGAATACGTGACAGGCGAAGTGAAGTTCAAGCTCTACAAAGGAAACATCATCAAAGCTGGTACAACTTCACCTTACTCTCTCTATAGTGAGGCATTAGCAAGCTTTACTACTGGTGAATTATACGATCACCATGACGCAGAAGGATTTATCAACCTATTTGGACTACCTCAAAAAGTACGTGCAATGAAGTTAGAAGAATCAAAAAAATAGTATAATATCAGCATTACATTCAACAGCAAACAAGAAAGTCTAACAACTTAATTGTTTGCTGTTTTTTTTATTTTATGTTACAATTCCTTTGTATAATTCTAATCATAATTTAAGATAAAAATAAGAGGAGATACCATGAAAATTGATTTTTCTAACATAAACCAAAAACTTGATGAAGCAATCAAAAGTGGTGATTACAGCAACTTCAAAAAAGATATCAAAGGATTTAGTGAAGATGTGTATACAAACTATATAAAACCTGCTATTCCTTTACAAAAAAGAAGACAGATTACAACATACTCCACATCTGGACAGACTGCGCTACTTGTCATTGCTCTTTGCATTCTCTATCCTTTTGCAATTCTTTATACCTCCATCAATCTAGGTTTTACGCTGTATAACTTTTATGAGTTTAATATGTTTAGCCCGGTTAACTTCCTAGTAGACATCTTGCTTTCCACGCTTTCTATTGTAGGAATCGTTGCTTGTACAAAACGTTGCATGCATAATGGGCGATTCCAAAAAATCGCAAAATTCCTTTCAAAAAAAGATGTGTGTTCTATAAAAGAACTGGCAACAACCATGAAAAGACAACCGTCAAGAATTCAGCGTGAACTTAAGACTTGGATCGAAAAAGAGATGTATCAAGATTGCTATTTCTCTCATGATATGCAGACTATTTTTCTTGGTCAAGAATCTTACAATGAATACATGCAAAGCTACGCTTTGCAACAAAAAATCGCAAACCAAAAAGCTGTAGATGCACAAAACCCTATTCTTATGGAAGGAAAACAGTATATCTGTCAGATTCGAAAAGTTAACGACTTACTTCCCGATGCAATTATCAGCAAGAAATTAGATGATTTGGAGGAGATTCTTACAAAGATTTTTGCTTATGTTGGACAAAAACCAGAAAGATTAGACCAAGTGCATAAATTTATAAATTACTATTTACCAACAACAATCAAGTTACTAAATGCATATTGCGGAATTGAGGATAGCAACATTACCTCAACCCAAACTACAAAAACAAAAAATGAAATTTTAGATATTCTAGATACTATTCAGATTGCTTTTGTCTCCTTCTTTGATAACCTATACCAAGAAGAGGCTTTAGATATATCCAGTGATATTTCAGTGTTAAAAACCATGCTACACCAAGACGGACTACTACGATAAAAGGAGAATAAATAATTATGAATCAGATTACACTTGTTGAAGACGCACGAATAACTAGTTCCAATGAATTATTAAATACAGAGGTTGCATTAACTCCTTCTGATAGTAAGTTAATCGAGGAGTATAAAAATTCCATCGACCTTACAAACACTAATCTTATATTACAATATGGAGTAAATGTACAAAAGAAAGTTGCAGATTTTTCTGAATCCACATTATCTAATGTAAAAACAAAAGATTTTGGTGAACTTGGTGGTATGCTCTCTGAAGTGGTGATACAATTACGAGATTTCGAAAATATCGAAGAACAAAAAGGCTTCTTTGGTTTATTTAAAAAGACTACTGATAAAGTTACAAACTTAAAACTAAAGTACGAAGACGCCTCTTCTACGATTACTAGAATCGTTGGGCACCTTGAGACTCATCAGCGCACTCTACTAAAAGACATCGCCATACTAGATCAGATGTATGAGTACAACAAGGAATACTTTAAAGAACTCACCCTTTATATTCAAGCTGGAAAGGAGAAGCTAGAAACTACAATAGCTACTGATTTAGCTCAGTTAAAAGCAAAAGCTCAAGCTTCTAATCTTCCTGAAGATGCACAAGCAGCAAATGATTTATCCGGAATGTGTAATCGTTTTGAAAAGAAGATTCACGATTTAGAACTAACTCGAGCAATCTGTATTCAAACTGCTCCTCAGATTCGTTTAGTACAAAACAATGATTCTGTTATGGCAGAAAAAATTCAGTCAACCATAATCAACACAATTCCGTTATGGAAAAGTCAAATGGTACTCGCACTTGGAATTGCACATTCACAACAAGCCATGCAAGCTCAACGAGAAGTAACAGATATGACTAATGAGATGCTTAAGAAGAACGCTGAAATGCTTAAGATGTCTACTATCGAGACTGCAAAGGAAGCAGAGCGAGGACTCGTTGATATTGAGACTTTACAAGAAACCAATGCCACTATGATTTCAACCCTAGATGAAGTGATTGCAATTCAAAAAGAAGGTCGCATAAAGCGCCAAACCGCAGAGCAAGAATTGCAAAAACTTGAACAAGAATTAAAAGCAAAGCTACTATCTGTGTAAAAGGGTTTCTTCTTATATACTAAATAAGCAGTCAGGAGATAGGTCAAAAACACCTACTTCCTAACTGCCTTTTTTATGCTATCTCATCCCATTTTCGTTCTTCTTCTACAAACCCTTTTTTCTTCAACCTTCCCACTATACACTTCACAACAAATCCGCTAATAATACAAAGAACTGTGATTAGCCAACCGCCGATGTACATCGCGTATACTGGATATCCACCGTACACACCTTTATCAATGACAAACAAGTTATAAAACTTCAGTGAGATTAATATTACCAATAAGATTGGAGATATAAAACGAATAGATGTAATAAACCACCAGCTCGGCATCTTAAATCTTACAGTGTTCTTATTAATCTCTTCTAACACTTTCGTAGTCTTAAAAAACCAACCAACCGCAATACACTCTGCGATTCCTATTAAAATCATATGGTATTGATTTGTCCAGTTATCAACAATATCAAGCCACGCAAGTCCTGCCCTACTCGCAAATATTAACGAGATAACACCTGCAATTCCACACACTCCTATGGTCACTTTTCGATGAGATATCTTAAATTTATCTGCTACAGCAGTAGATACACCCTCTACAATTGAAAAAGCGGAATCAATTGCTAATGTCACTAGGCATAAATAAAATATAAAGCCAAACACCGCATTTAACCATCCGATAGAAGTAAGACTAACTATCGCTTGTGGATATACAATAAATGCAGTTGCTATACCTGATTCTGTCATGCTATCCAACATCCCTGTTCCGCCCATTGTTGAGAACATCACTATCCCTGCCAAAACACTAATTGCCATATCCGAAAAAGCAATAATCATAGCATCTACTGCTATATTAGATTTCCGGTCTAGAAACGAACCGTATGCAAACATAATCGCCATCATAATCGATAAACTAAAAAACACCTGCCCTATAGCATCTATCCAGAGTGTCGGATTGAAAAAAGCCTCTAAATTAGGAATAAACAATCTAGAAACGCCTTCTACTCCACCTGGCATTGTAATTCCTTTAACAGCCATAATCACCAAGCAAACAATTGGTAAAAACACTGTGTATTTCACCACATTTGACACACTTTTAGCACCATCTTTGATACATATATATATCAATGCCCATGCAACAATAAGTGCAATTAAAATCGGTATTGGAATCCCATAATTTTCTACTGTCCACGTAGTTTCTGTAATCTGTGCAAATAGTCCACTAGCAGCTTCTGGATCTCCTGTCATACCTGCAAACCGAAAGCTAAAAAACGCCATTACAAGAACCCAAGCAAATACTACTGCATAGTAAGTCGTAATAACAAATGCATTTGCTGTTGCTGCCCAACCAATTGGTTCAAACTTTTTATTCAATACACGCATTGCATCTGGCGCTCCACTTCTGGTCTTTCTTCCTATTGCGATTTCCATCATTAGTAGCGGAATACCTACTACTAGCATACCGATTAAATATACAATCAGAAATGTTCCTCCTCCATGTTTTGCAACAAGACCTGGAAATCTCCATGCATTTCCTAGACCTACTGCTGAACCTACTGCTGCTAAGATAAATGCACTTCTTGAAGACCACCCTGCTCTTCCTTTATCACCCATATAGATACCTCCTTCATTTGTTCTATATTACACGATAACGTATATATATTGCAACTTTTTTTTGCACAATTGCATTTATTGTATATGTTATTCCGTTTCATCTTTTTTTATGTCATGCAAATAAATCTACTAATTCTGTGCATCCTATTTACAATATCATTTTAAAGGAGATACTATGGCAACGTTTAAAAAACATTTATTTTATTCATTTTTATTTACTACAATCTTAGGTTCTCTCTCTCATTTTCTCTATTCATTCTCTAATAGTCACTTTTTAATCGGCTTATTTTCTCCAATTAACGAATCTGTGTGGGAACATCTAAAAATGCTCTACTTTCCTTCTGTTTTAAGCCTGATATTTCTCTATCGAAACTATAGCCATCATTACCCCAATTTACTAACTAGCTTTCTCTTTGGATTACTCTACAGCCTTTATTCTATAATTTCTATATACTATACTTATACAAGCGGATTTGCTATCGAAGCTATTTGGATTGACATCCTTCTCTTTATCGCTTGCTGTCTTGTCGAACACGTTATCGTATATCTTATCTGCTCGAGACACCACGTGATTTGCTTAAATAATAAACTCTGTATACTTTTACTAGGGATAGTCGGTATTGCCTTTATTTTATTTACTATTGCTCCTCCTAATCTTCCCGTTTTTACACCTCTATCTTAATTGTTTAACTCTGGTGTAAAAGTAACGCTTGTGCCTCTTCTTCAAATTGATGCATATACAAGTTAAAGTACTCACCTTTTTTCTTTAGGAGTTCTTTATGATTTCCCTTTTCTACAATTTTACCCTCTGAAACAACAAGAATTAAATCTGCCATTTGAATTGTAGACAGGCGATGTGCAATGACAAAAGATGTTCGGTCTTTCAAAAGATAATCGGTAGCTTTTTGGATTAATTTTTCTGTATGTGTATCAATGGATGAGGTAGCTTCATCTAGCACAAAAATTTTAGGCTCCGTAATAATGGCTCTAGCAAACGAAATCAATTGTTTTTCTCCAGTAGAGAGCATATCGCCACCTTCTCCCACATCACTATCATACCCTGCTTTCATCTTTGCCACCACATCATCTGCGCATACTTTCTTTGCCGCTGCTTCTACTTCCTCTTGCGTGGCTTCTAGCCTCCCATAGCGTATATTATCACTTATAGTCCCTGAAAACAGATGAGGGGTTTGCAAAACGTATCCCAGATTGCTTTGAAGCCAGAGTTGGGAGCGCTCTTTGTAATCACGTCCATCTATTAGTATTTTCCCTTTTGTCGGCTCAAAAAATCTACAAGCGAGATTTACTAAAGTACTCTTTCCAGCGCCAGTCTCACCAACAATAGCAACTGTAGTCCCCTTTGGAATCTTTAAGTTGAAATTCTCTAGAACATACTCTTGACCATCAGGATACCGAAAACTTACATCTACAAATTCGATCTCACCTTCTAATTCTTCCCAATTTTCCTTTTTCCCAACAAAATTATCGCCATATCGCTCTACAACTTCTTTCCTTTCTTCTATCTCCGATGTAGTCTCTAACAGTCCCATAACACGCTCTATATTTGCTTGTGCTGAGATGATCTCTGCTATCAATCTAGCAATTTGTTGAATTGGTTCAAAAATCCCCGTTCCATAAGCGATGAATGCTGACAGTGTTCCTACGTGAACCACTCCATTTATAGAAAGAATTCCGCCCTGATACAACACCATGGCAATCGCAAAGGAAGAAAATAATCCTACAAGTGGAACAAATATTGCATTTAACATCACTGAACGCATAGTCGCATCGTACATCCTGCTTGTTGTCTGCTGAAATTCCTCATAATTTGTCGCTTCCATAATTAAGGTCTTTGAGGTCTTCGTCCCCATTATTCCTTCATTGTACCCACTTGTGATTTCCGAGTTAATCTTTCTCACTTTACGATTATATTTTAAAATTTCTTTTTGAAAAAAATAAGTAGTCAAAGAAATAACTGGTAAGATAACTGCAACAATTAACGCCAACTTATAATTCAAGATAAACATAGCAACAAAGGCTCCAATCACATACACTGCTGCCCAGAACATATCTACCAAACTCCATGCCACTAGGGAAGCAATTCTTAACGTATCACTCATAACCCTTGAAAATATATATCCTACAGGCGTAGTGTTGTAATATGAAAAGGATAATGATTGAAGGTGTAAAAACTGTGCCTTCTTCAGATCTTTTCCCAGACACATCTCTATATCCATAGAATTCTTAACAAAGATAACTACCACTGTAGTCTGCACCCCTATCACTAGGAAATTCAAAGCGAAAAACCACCACAAATTATCCAATGTACCTTGTTCAATAAAGTAATCAATTGCATATCTTTGGAATAAAGGGAGGACAATATCGATACTTGCCACTAAAATCATCAACATAACCACTAACAGAATCTTGCCACAATAAGGCTTTAAAAATGGGACTAATTTCTTCCATATAGTGAAACTAAAGGGATTATTATATTCTTTTTCATCAAACCCTGCCATCTTTTATACCTCCTCTTCCAGTTGTTCTTTTTTCATCTGTATCTCATAAATCTGTTTGTAGATTCCTTCTTCTTTCACTAGCTGCTCATGATTACCTAGTTGTGAAATCTTCCCTTTTTCAAGTACCATAATTTTATCTGCGCTCATTAGAGTGGTGATTCGATGTGCGATAATAATCACAGTGCTTCCTTTCATATTCTCTCTAAGGGCTTTTCGAATCTCTGTATCTGTCTGAGCATCCACTGCACTTAGAGAGTCATCAAATACCATAATTGGTGCTTCTTGCAGTAACATTCTTGCAATGGCTATTCTCTGTTTTTGCCCGCCTGATAATGTAACTCCTTTTTCTCCAACCATAGTCTCATATCCATTGGCAAACTCGTTAATAGAGTCATGAATACAAGCAATTCTTGCTACTTCTTTTACTTTGTCATCGCTTATCTCTGGTTTTGCAGCCTTTATATTTTCTCCTATTGTTCTCGAGAATAAAAATGGCTCTTGTAAGACAATCCCTATATTTTCCCGTAACCATTTCCTCTTGATATCTCTGATATCTACACCGCCAATCCTAATACTTCCATCTGTTTCTGGCAATTCATAAAGCCTGTTTAAAAGTTGTACCAGTGTAGATTTTCCGCTTCCTGTTCCTCCTAGTATCGCAAATACTTCTCCTGCTTTAATTGTAAAACTAATATCTTCCAGTACTGATTCCCCTTCATACCCAAATGATACATGGTCAAATTGGATGTCGGCTTTCATCGAAGGTGTGTAATCCCCCTCTTTATCCTGTTCTTTTTCCACATCTAAGATATAGCGAATACGGTCAAAGGAAACACTCATCTTACTGGTATCTGCCAAGATACGACCTAGCGATCGAATCGGCCATATCAAGCTTTGATTATAGGCTACAAAAGCGATAAATTCACCTGTTGTTATTTGACCATTTACCGCCTCAATTACACCAATTGTCGTAATCAATGCTATCTGCAATCCAGTTAAAAAATCTCCAATACCCCAATAAGCACCTGTCACTCTCCCTAATCGCATCCAAGAGTTGGCATATTTTTCATTCTTTTCATCAAATTTTTTTAGTTCATATTCTTGGGCTGCAAAAGCTCGAACCACCCTTACTCCCGAAAGATTTTCTTGAACCACAGAAGCCAATTCCCCTTCAGCCGCATCCGCTACGTGAAACTCTTTTGCAATTTTTTGATAAAAAATCCTTGTGTAAAAAAGGATAATTGGCATGAACACAATTGCAATCAATGACAGTATTATGTTCATAGACCACATCATTACAATAGAAAAAATAATAATAAACACCGTACGAAATATCTGTATCATCTGAGTAGACACAAACTTACGTATAACCTCTGTGTCAGAAGTACAACGCTGAATCAAGTCGCCTGACTGATGCTTCACATGAAAATCTAAAGGTACATTCTGCACATGTGTAAATAACTCATCCTTTAGTTTCTTAATGTAATTCTCTGCGTACTTCGATGACAGCATTGTTGTAAAATAAGAAAATATCCCAGAGATCCCTGCTATGAGCATTATAAAAAGCACAATATAAATCAACTCTCTTGTCGATGTCTCCTTACCTCGAATCACTGTATCCACTGTATAGCGGATTACCTGTGGATTAATAGCATTAAGAGCACTTCCAACTGCGCAGGAAATCACTGCAAAAATCATGTATTTTTCAATACCTTTCCCGTATCTATTTAGCATTTGTATATTTATAAACCTCTTCGATTTCATATTTTAACAATTCCCCTCCAATTCTTCATTTTATTATCCCATACGATAGAAAGAATTAATATAAATAATAGATACAAACCATAAGATTCCTACTGTAATCATTAGAATTACCATAGCCCACATAAATGGTATCATAGGCAAGATTTTTCTATTAGGTAATGGCAATCCGTTTTCTATACTCCTCTTTGCTCTAAAATTCCACTCCCAATAGCCAGCAATTTCTGGCAGCAATACTCCTACGCCTATTATATATATTATATTTAATAGCATCTGCGGAATTCTCTCAATACCGTCTTCCCTTATAGGTATATTTGTACCCAAGAAAATAATAGAATAAACAAAACTAATGTTGACATCCACATATTTTTTCTACTTATTTTATCTATATAGGTAAACCTCTCTTTTTCATCCGTATCTATAGGGATATTGTCAATTTTATCTGTGAAGAAAACTCTCATTTGACCGCTTCCTGTTAGGTATTTCCATCCACTTTCTTCGCAATAAGCTATGAATTCGATATCTTTTTTTGTCATTTTATTATCAAGTTCATCTCTACCCGGAAAATACGCAACATCATAACAAAGGTTACAAGGATTTATCTTCTCATATTCCCAGAATAAAATACCAATTTTTTTGAGTTTATAACCCTTTAATGCCATCTTTTCTAAATGTTGTTTTATTATTTCATAATCCTGATTCCCAAACATTTCTAATCGCCTCATCTTATTTATCCCCTTTATATTTTTCATAATCTCCGATCAACTGCTGTAACCGTTCATATTCATCTTGAATCATCTGATTCCCTTTTTCTGTCAATAAATAGCTTCGCTTTCGACCCTCAACTTTCGTCTGATATATTATGTTTCCTTTCACAAAATGATCTAGTAAATTGTATAGCGTACCTGGACCTATCACAATTCTTCCTTCTGTCATCTCTTTTACACGCTCCATAATATCTACACCATAACATTCATTTTGCAAACAAATCAAAATATAAAACATCTGTTCAGTCAGTGTAGTAAATTTTTCTCTCGCCATTTGTTCTCCTTTTTATCGATATTCGATATTTATAGTTTTATATTAGCATCGAATATCGATAATTGCAACATAAATTGACTCTTGCATTTATAAACTATCTAGTACATAATAAAGACAGAAACTGTCAAGTATTATTTTTATAGGATTGGAGATTCTTATGAAGAAATTGATTTATGCTCTTTTACTTACCCTAGGTTTATTCTTGGTTTCTTGTTCAAACAAGAATAACGAAAATTCTACTGATGTTCAAACTGATACAGATAGCGAAGCCATCGCCGATTCAGAGGAATCGGATATTGATATGGACGATGCCCCAATACTTGTAGCATCCGCTATCTCTTCTAAAGAAGCATTAAAAAATACTTCCCACGAGGTTTCTGGTGAAGTCAGCATCTTTAGTGATAACACTTTAAACATCGAAAACTTCAGCTATGATGGTGGCGCGCCTGATGTTTATGTGTATCTCGGATATTATGATGGAGACGACTTTGTTCCTGTCCACCGTGTAAGCAATCTTTTAGACCGCTCTTACGAAAACGAACTTTTTATTACCACCATCCCTACTGATGTTGATTTGGATTCCAACAATGTAGTTTCTATTTGGTGTGACAAATTTACTGAAGATATGGGTTCTACTGAACTAACATTCAACTAGGAGGACATGTTTCGTGAGAAAAGATGAACGAGATATTCTATTTGCGCGAGCGACTTATCAAAAAGGTAGCCAACAATATGAGGAGTATTACAACAAAAATCCAGAAAAATTAGAATATGACGAAAAGATGCGAAAACGTTCCATTATGGGGGACGAGCATTCTGTAATGTATCATCCCTTATTATCAAACATTCCTTTTTCATGCTTTGACTTTCTAGGATCTATTAAGCATTTATCAGAAGGAATTCCTTCTGATACTAAGGTAGATGGAACCCCATCACAATTTAGTGAAGTCCTTATCGGTCTAGCAAAGTTATACGGTGCTTGCGATGTATCAATTGTAAAATTAAAAGAAGACCACTATTATTCCCACAAAGGACGTCCTGCAAATGAATATGGAAACGAAATTATTCCTGCTTACGAATTTGGAATTGCATTTACTGTTCCTATGGAAAAGGAATTCATCGACACCGCTCCTAACGTCACTCAATCTATCGGTGTAACCAAAGGATATATAGATGCAGCAATTATCGGAATGGTTTTATCTTATTATATCCGTGGGCTTGGCTACGAAGCACGCAACAACATGGACGGTAATTACTTATTTCCTCTCCCTAAACTTTTTCAAGATGCTGGTGTTGGAGAAATTGGATTAAACGGGCTATTAATCACAAAGCGCCATGGGCCAAGAGTTCGATTAGGCTTAGTCTCTACCAACATTCCACTTTTAGAGACACCGAAAAAAAAGCTTCACATCCGTGCGTTTTGCAACCTCTGTAGAATTTGCCAAAAACGTTGCCCACCTAAAGCTATTAAAGATAAACTAAAAGATTTTAATGATGAGGTCTGTCTCGCAATGTGGCAACACTTCGGTTCTGACTGTGGAATCTGTTTGGCATCTTGTCCTTTTTCCACTTCTCTTCCTAGCGAATTGATTAATGATTTATCGACGACGGCATCCCGTAAAAAGCTTCTAGATTATTGCACAGCCACGCTTCCAACGTGGTCCAAAAACACAAATTTCCCTTCCTGGGTCGATAGTGCGTATAAAAAAAGTAGCGATTAAATTTTTTTCGCTACTTTTTTTGTACAATTAGTTATTCAAATGACTTCTTCTATCCTGCTCTCCTAGCGTTTGATAGTAAGCTCTCTTTGCATCATACATTGCCTGATCTGCTTCTCTCATTTTATCCTCTAGATCTTCACTAGAGTAGCTCTGAGATACCCCTACTGATACTTTCAAGTCCTCCTCTTGGTGCAACAAATGAGTAAGTTGATTAATCTGACTCAAGAATTTTTCCTCGTTCTCACAAGGATCTAGCACCACAAATTCATCTCCACCTACTCGATATATCCGCTCTCCAAATACTTTCTTTAAAATAGTTGCACACGTCAGTATTAATTCATCTCCGTAACTATGACCTTTCGTATCATTCGCTTCCTTTAAACCGTTAATATCCACATAGATGACAATCAAAAAACCTGGGTGTTCCAACTTCACTTCTTCTACCTTCCTTTGATAGCTATATCGGTTATTTAATCCTGTCAGTTCATCTCTGCAACTCAATTTCTTGAATTTATTCAACAGATAGTGCCTACAATTATTCTTATCGTTATGCCCAAGTGCCAAATCATGCACAAAATCTTTGCAATTTCCATACCCACAGCAGAAGCAATTGATATTTCTATCCTCAGTCGTTATCTTTCCGAGTGATATATATGCCTTTTCTAAATCAATATCTCTACGCTTCTTATATTCTTTGCTTCTATCTGTATAATTTCTATAGAAATCAATTATATTTAGTTTCCGATCAAAGTACTTCATTAACTTCTGTGATTCATCTTTATTTAGATTTAATTTTCTACGATTAATAACAAAATCTATTTCATTTATTCTAGCGTCTTTCGTAGTTCCTGTACCTAAATTGCAACCATACTCACAATTGAGTGCATCTACAATAAGGGGTACTGGCTTCCCCTCTTCTATATCCGCTATGTATTCTTCAAAGTAGTGCTTAATATTAAAAATACCCTCTATCTGCTTTATCCACACATCTTGATTTAAATGATATTTTATGTTTTCGCTTAGTCCTCCAGGTCTTGGAAACGCAAATCCTAAGGAACCCTTTACGATATCAAATTCACTACTTGGACATTTTTCTAAATTTATTTCTCGATTTTTTAGCTCTTTCAAAAATTTGGCAAATGTTACATTATATTCTAACACACCACCTGTGTGCTCACTCATGCACTCACGTCTTTTCCCTACACAAGGTGACAAGAACATAATCCTCTCTCTATTTCCAAGATATTTTTTTAAATATGTTGAAAGACAGATAACTGGACTTTGTATTGGTGAAAGATACTCTATTAAATCCGGATAGAACTTTTCTACATAACTTACTACAACTGGACAAGGTTGCGCAATTAAGGTACTAATTTCATCTTCTTCAATCGCCCTTACATGAGCCCATGTACAGATATCTGCTCCAAATGAAACATCATAGACTCCTTTGACACCTAGTTGTTTTAAATATCCTATCAATTGATTCAATTCCTTCATATTAAATTGTGCTGCTGGTGCAATAACAACTGATATCTGCTCTCCTTTTTCAATATCTGCAAAAAATCGCTTTGTATCATCATAGTAATCCCTTGCACCATGATCACAGATGGAAAGACATTCTCCACAAGAGATGCAGTACCCTTCTTTTATGAACACTTTACCTTCTTCAGCTTCAAAAAAAGCCTCATTCGCCCCTGTTGGACATTTAAATATACATTTATTACATCCTTTACAAAATTTCCCCTTCGTATGAACAAAACTCATCTGGTTCATTCATTCACCTCAATCTTGCTCTAAAACTAATTCAAAGCAGGTTTATTGGTATTTCTTTAGTTTCTCTACTATGCTTCACTCATATTCGCAAGCTTTGCCGCTTGATCTGCTGCAATTAATGTATCAATCACTTCGTCTAGATCTCCATTTATAATTGAATCTAGCTTATGCAATGTCAACTTAATTCTATGATCCGTCACTCTTCCTTGTGGAAAATTATAAGTACGAATCTTCTCAGAACGATCTCCTGTTCCAACTTGACTTCTTCTCGCTTCTGTCTCTGCATCTTGTTGCTTTGCACATTCTAATTCATATAATCTCGCCCTAAGTACTTTCAGCGCTTTCTCTTTATTTTTAAGCTGTGATTTCTCATCTTGACAAGAAATAACAATTCCAGTTGGTGCATGTGTCAAACGAACAGCCGAGTCTGTTGTATTAACACTTTGTCCTCCATTACCAGATGAACGGAACACATCGAATTTACAGTCACTTAAATCTAACTCTACATCTACCTCTTCTGCCTCTGGCATTATCGCCACTGTAATAGTCGATGTGTGAATTCTTCCTCCTGACTCTGTCTCTGGCACACGTTGCACACGATGAACTCCACTTTCATACTTTAGCTTCGAATATGCACCTTGACCATTAATCATAAACACACACTCTTTAAAACCACCAATTCCATTTTCATTTAAAGAAATCATCTCGACTCTCCAACGGTTAGACTCTGCAAAATGTTGATACATCCTATAAATCTCCGCCGCAAAAAGTGCTGCCTCATCTCCACCTGCACCACCTCTAATCTCAACGATTACGTTTTTATCATCATTCGGATCTTTTGGTAATAAAAGAATCTTCAATTCACCTTCTAACTCTTCTACACGAACCTTAGAGCTATTCAACTCTTCTTTTAGCATCTCTTTCATATCTTCATCAGATTCTTCATTCAACATATCCAAACTATCTTGAATTGTCTGCTTACACTCTTTATACTCTTTATAGGCTTCCACAATCGGCGAAAGATCATTTTGCTCTTTCATTAATTTACGAAATCTATCTTGGTTATTCACTACATCAGGTTCTTGTAATTCTCCTAAAATTTCTTCAAAACGAATTAATAAACCTTCTAATTTATCAAACATGACTATCCTCCATTATTAACTAGCGCATTCTTACTATTATTTTACACGACCATACACAACTCGGTCAAGTCCCGCTAAATCCTTTTTTATCTGTACATCATAAAATCCATGCATTTTCATATATTCACTCACAAGCTCTCCTTGATCGTGACCTATCTCAAATAACAATGTCCCATCACTTTTCAGATATAGCTTTGCTTCTTGTATTATTTTTTTATAAAAGTACATTCCATCTTCTTTACCATCCAAAGCTAACATAGGATCATAAATTTTGACTTCTTCTTCTAATTTTTTAATCTCTTCTGTTGCAATATACGGTGGATTCGAAACAATAATATCAAACTTATCTTCAATTTTTTCAAACAAATCACTCTCCACCCAATCTGGGCTAACTTCATTAAAGACTCCATTTAACTTTGCAACTGCCAAAGCTTCTTTAGAGATATCAATCCCCATCCCATTAATACCATCTTTTAATTTCAATAGACTAATTAAAATACACCCTGATCCTGTACACATATCCAAAATCGAATCACCTTCTCGAATACATTCTAATGCAGTCTCTACAAGTACTTCTGTATCTTGTCTCGGAATCAGTACATGTTCATTCACTTGAAAAATCAACCCCATAAATTCTTGAATTCCAGTAATATGCTGTAATGGTTTTCTCGTACTTCTCTGATTGATTAACTCAAAATAAAGTTCTTCTTGGTCTTTGCTCAGCTCTCTATTCGAGTCTCCAAAATACTCTGCTCTACTTACTCTCGTTACATACTCTAATAAATACCAAGCATCTAGAGCTGATTCTTGAATTCTTACTTTTTCTAACAATTGTTTTCCTGAGTCTAACGCTTCTTTTAATGTCATGATTCCTTATCCTCATCTAAAACAGCTTCCACTGACTTAATCGCAACTTCTATCATAGAATCATCAGGCTCCTTGGTAGTAAGCTTTTGCATAAGCATTCCTGGCTTACTCAGCAGATTAATAAAGAAATTATCAGTATTTCCTGCTAATTTTATAATCTCATAAGAAATTCCAGCTATAATCGGAAGTAATAAAATACGAAGTCCTACCTTTAGCCAATATTCATCCACTTGAATAAAGAAAAACAATACAATACTTACAATAAGCACAAAGAAAATAAAACTAGTTCCACAACGCTTATGTTCCTTTGAACTCGCTCTTACATTTTCCACATTCAATTCTTTTCCACGCTCTAGACAATTGATACATTTATGTTCTGCTCCGTGATACATATATGTACGCTTGATATCATTCATAAGAGATACAATCAATAGATATCCCACAAAAATACCAATTCTAATTACACCTTCTAAAATAGATTTTCCAACTCTAGATGTAATCACACCACTTAATAACTCCACAATAAAATATGGTAACAACATAAAAAGACCAATTGCGATTGCAAATGATAAAATCATTGTTAAGCTCATCAATAACTGCTCTACCTTCTTTCGTTTCGCAATTTCTTTTTCTGTTATCTCTTTATTTTCATCTTTTTCTTCATCCTCGTAAAATGAAGCTGAGTAATTTAACGCCTTCATTCCTAAAACAAGAGAATCTATAAAATTGAATGCTCCTCTTACAAACGGGATCTTCAATAACTTTTTACTTTTTATAATACCGAAATACTTCTGCTTATCTACTTCAATCTCTCCATTTGGCTTTCTCACTGCCACAGCATAAGTACTCCCATGACGCATCATCACGCCCTCAAGTACAGCTTGTCCACCTATATTTGATGATTTCACGCAATCTTCCTTTCATGCACAAAACCTCGTGATAAGGATCACGAGGTTTAAGCTTACATTTCGTTTTATAATACTAGTAACTCTTATAATAAAATTACATTCCGTATTTTTTATTAAACTTGTCTACACGTCCACGAGCTTGAGCAGCTTTTTGTTGTCCAGTATAGAATGGATGACACTTTGAACAAATCTCTACATGGATGCTAGAATTTGTAGTTCCTGTAGTAAATGCGTTACCACAGTTACATGTCACGTTTGCTTGGTTATATTCTGGATGGATTCCTTCTCTCATAATTTCACCTCTTTATCTTTATTTCGTAAGAGTTATATATCTTACAATTAATTTTCTAAAAACAGCTTAGTAAGCATACCACATTTTATAGTAAAAAGCAAGCTATTTCCTATTAATTTTTTTGTCTTTTTACGATTTTTGTCAACTCTTGGTTTGTTTTGCTATGTGCAAACATATTTAACAGGTTGTCCACTGACTCTTCCATACGCATTCCATTTAAACCTTTTCTTATGATATACACTGCTTCTTGCTCGTCTTTTGATAGGAGTAAGTCCTCTCTTCTCGTTCCTGATTTTGGGATATCAATAGCTGGGAACACACGCTTTTCTTGAAGTTTTCTATCAAGTACTAATTCCATATTACCAGTACCTTTAAACTCTTCGTATACCACATCGTCCATCTTACTACCTGTATCTACTAAAGCAGTTGCAAGAATTGTCAAACTTCCACCTTCTCTCATATTTCTCGCCGCTCCAAAAAAACGTTTTGGCATATGAAGAGCTGCTGGATCCAAACCACCTGACAGCGTTCTTCCACTTGGTGGAACTGTAAGGTTATAAGCTCTTGCAAGTCTAGTAATACTATCTAGTAGAATCATAACATCTTTTTTATGCTCTACCAATCTCTTTGCTCTCTCAATCACCATCTCTGATACCCTTTTGTGATGTTCTGGCAGTTCATCAAATGTCGAATAGATAACTTCTACATTCTTTCCTTCTATAGCTTCTTTGATATCTGTAACCTCTTCTGGTCTTTCATCAATCAATAAAATCAAAAGATGAACCTCAGGGTTATTTCGCCTAATTGATTGTGCAACTTCTTTTAAAAGTGTAGTTTTCCCTGCTTTAGGCGGTGATACAATCATTCCTCTTTGTCCTTTACCTATCGGTGATAGTAAGTCCACAATCCTCATCGCAGTGCTTGAATTTGGTCCTTCTAATCTAAGACGGCTATTCGGAAAAATAGGCGTCATATCTTCAAAGTTCACTCTTTTACTAGCCTCTCCTGGCTTCATTCCATTTATAGCCGTCAAGTATAAAAGTGCACTGAATTTTTCTGTCTGTGTCTTAACTCTAGTATTTCCACGTATAATATCGCCTGTTTTTAAATTAAATCTTCTAATCTGTGATGGTGACACATATACATCATTTTCTCCTGGTAGGTAGTTCGCACAACGGATAAATCCGTATCCATCTGGCAACACCTCCAAGATTCCATTTGCAACAATACCACTATCTAGTTGCTCCATCTCGCCTGTATCTGCCTTACTCACTGTATCTGTCTTATTCACTCTATTTTCTCTCGTATCAGCTTTTTCTTCCTTTACTTCACTTTTTTGCTTATTCGCCTCTTTTTGATCTTCCGCTAACATTGCTTCAACAATATCTGCTTTCTTCATAACTGAAACCCCTTTGATAGACCTCGCTTTTGCTAAATCTTTTAAAGCAGCTAGTGATAAAGATTCATATTTCTCTCTCATCTTATCTTCCTCTCTTTATGCAACTAAAAAATTAGTGGAATGATGCTCTGAATTGAACATCTATGATTTTAATAATTAATCTCTTCACTTATAATAACATATATTGATTTCAAATTGCAACAGTGGTATGATGATGTTGAGTACTATTTCAAAATTTCTAATAGTTCTCAATTATTACTTTAGGAGAACAATTCATGACTACTTGGGGTGAAAAGCGCTTCTATTCCCTTGATTATTATATCAAACAAATACATGGCGAAAAAATGTACAAATTATCTTTAAATGGTAATTTCACTTGTCCTAACAGGGACGGAACACTTGATTCTAGAGGGTGTATCTTTTGCAGCGAAGGAGGCTCTGGCGACTTTGCTGGCAATCCCATTAACTCTATTTCAAACCAGTTAAACATTGCAAAGATTCAAATTGCTAAAAAAGCTACTGTCAATTCTTACATTGCTTATTTTCAAGCTTTTACTAATACCTACAGTGATATTTCCACTTTACGTTCTATTTATCAGCCAGCCATTGAGGATGAGTCTGTCAAGATTATTTCTATAGCAACTAGACCGGACTGCATTGATGATGATGTATTAGATTTGCTAGACTCTATCAATCAGCGCAAGCCCATTTGGATTGAACTAGGTCTGCAATCTCACAGTGAAAAAAGTGCACAATTTATCAGGAGAGGTTATCCCTTAAACGTATTTGAAAACACAGTTAAGAGATTACGCTCACGAGGGATCCCTGTAATCGTACATACTATCTTAGGATTGCCTAGCGAATTACCAACAGGTATTCTCGATACAATAGACTATTTAAACACTTTAGACATTCAAGGTATCAAGCTTCAATTATTGCACGTACTTCAACATACTGACCTAGCTTTATTATATGAGGCAAGCCCGTTTTGGATTCCTACTCTTGAGGAATACTTAGAATTACTCGCTTCTTGCATCGGACGTCTTCGTCCCGAGATTGTGATTCACAGATTAACAGGTGATGGCGATAAAAAGATTTTAATCGCTCCCCTTTGGTCCTTAAATAAACGCAAAGTGCTAAACGCAATACAACAACACTTAAAACATAATGACATTTGGCAAGGAAAATATTACACAGATTTATAGGAGGATAAAAATGTCTGATACAACTACACTATATAAATTAATTGTACTCTACATGTTAAATAGAGTTGACTTTCCACTTACAACTTCTCAAATTTCTGATTTTATTTTAGAAAGAGAGTATACTAATTACTTTAATTTGCAGAATGTACTAGCGGAATCTGTTACCGCTGGATTAATCCGTGTGGAGAACACCCACAATCGCACTTTATATCACTTAACCGAGGAGGGTTTTGAAACAATCCAGTATTTTCAATCTCAGATTTCTCCTGGAATACAAGAAGATATTGATAATTTTTTCAAACAAAAAGAGTATGACCTAAAAAACGAAACATCTATAAAAGCAGATTACTATAGAAATGATTTGCACGAATACTCTGTTCATTTGCAAGTTTTAGAAAAGAAGCATCCTCTGATCGATCTTACTGTTACTGTTCCATCCGAATCAGTTGCTGAAAGCATTGCAAATAATTGGTTACAAAAAAATCAGCAGATTTACGCATTAATTATGGAGCACCTATTATAGGCGCTCCATTTTTTTAATTCGTTCCATATGCTCTTTAATCACTTTTTCATATCCCGAATTTGTTGGTATATAAAACTTTGCATCCTTAATCTCCTCTGGTAGATATTGTTGTTCTACGTAATGGTTTGGATAGTCATGTGCATATTTATAACCAGTTCCTCTACCTAATTTTTGCGCCCCCTTATAATGTGCATCTTGTAAATGGGATGGGATGGTTGTTCGATTATTTTTTACTGCTTGCATCCCTGCATTAATCGCTAGATATGCCGCATTACTCTTTGGTGCACTCGCCACATAGGTAACTGCTTGAGAGAGGATAATCTGAGCCTCTGGCATTCCAATTCTCTCAATTGCTTGTGTAGCAGCTACTGCAACACATAATGCCTGTGGGTCTGCATTTCCCACATCTTCAGATGCGCAGATCATTATTCGTCTAGCAATAAACTTGATATCTTCTCCCGCGTATAACATCTTTGACAGATAAAAAACTGCTGCATCTGGATTAGATCCGCGCATGCTTTTAATAAATGCAGAAATAGTATCGTAATGGTTATCTCCATTTTTGTCGTAACGAACTACTCTTTTTTGAATACACTCCTCTGCCACTTTCAGGTCGATTCTCACTTCACCTGCTTCATTTCTATCTGTTGTTAAAATCCCAAGCTCGATTGCATTCAATGCATTTCTTGCATCTCCACCCGCAATCTCTGACAAAAAGTCTAAGGCATCTTCATCTATTGTAGCCTGATAACTCCCCATACCTTTTTCGTTATCATACACTGCTTTTTTTAATAACTCTTTTATTTCTCCTTTTTCAAGGTGTTTTAATTCAAATATATTAGACCTAGAAATCAACGCACTATTTACTTCGAAAAACGGATTTTCTGTGGTCGCTCCAATTAATATAATCGTTCCATCTTCTACAAAAGGTAACAAATAGTCTTGTTGTCCTTTGTTAAATCGATGAATCTCATCTACAAATAAAATTGTCTTTTTCTGATACATCCCCAAGTCCGTCTTCGCTTGTGTTACAACAGCTTCCATATCCTTTTTCCCAGCTATCGTCGCATTTATTTGACAAAAATTCCCACTTGTAGTATTAGCAATTACTTTAGCCAGCGTAGTCTTTCCCGTTCCTGGCGGTCCATAAAAGATAACTGAGCTTAACTTATCTGCTTTGATAGCTCGATATAGCAACTTATCTTTCCCGATTATGTGTTGCTGACCAACCACTTCTTCTAATGTTGTCGGTCGCATCCTAGCAGCAAGTGGTGATTCTTTTTCTTTTACTTTCTCTCTAGCGTAATCAAATAAATCCATATTCTCCTCTTTCTTACTCCTCTATGAATAACAGTTCTCTAATTGCAGCGCCTGCTATAATAAGCCCTGCAACTGGCGGAGTAAATGAAACACTGCCTGGAATCACTCTCCTTTTCCCCTTATCTTCTGTCGACTCTTCTTTCGTTACTAAAGGCTTTTCTTTTGAATATAATACCTTAAGATGGTAAATACCTCTTTGTTTCAACTCTCTTCTCATCACTTTACATAGTGGGCAAACTGAAGTTTTTGATATATCTTCAATTTCAAATAACTCAGGGTGAATTTTGTTCCCAGTTGCCATACATGCAATAATAGGAATATCGTGTTTTTTTGCAAATATTGTTATTGCAAGCTTTGCAGCCACTGTATCGATAGCATCTATAATATAGTCCACATCCATAGGGATTACTTCATCTACATTTTCTGGTAGCACAAATACATTCTTTGTAATAACTTCTATCTCTGGGCAGATATCCATAATCTTTTCTTTCATAACCTCTGTCTTATATCTTCCCACTGTGCTATGAAGTGCTATTGATTGTCTGTTAATATTTGTCATAGCAACTGTATCATTATCTACTAATACTAAATGCCCTACTCCGCATCTAGCAAGGGCTTCAATACAGTGACTTCCAACTCCCCCTACTCCAAATATCATTACTTTTTTATCTTTTAAACAGTCAACTCCCTCTTTCCCTAAGATTAACTGTGTTCTTGAAAATTCATTTATCATAACTTTTTATTGCAACAGCAGCTCTTCTACTGTCACAAATTCATATCCTTTCTCTAATAATATATCTAGAATTCTCACTGCTGCCTCCACTGATGTTTGATAGCAATCGTGTAGTAGAATAATATCATTTTCTGATGTATCCGTCACTACTTTCTCAACAATTTTTTCTACATTATTTGTATTCCAGTCTAATGAGTCAACAGTCCATCTCACATTAATCATCTGCAAATCCCTTTCTAGCAATTCTTCCTCCACTCCATATGGCGTTCGCATGAACTCTAAGTCTTCACCTATTATCGACTCTATCTGCTGATTCAATCGTTCAAAATCTTCTATTGCTTCTTCATGTCCAGTTTCATACACATTGATATGATTATATGAATGGTTACCAATGAGATGACCTTCTTCATGCATTCTAACAATCAGTTCTGGATGTCTTTCCACCTCTACACCCAGTACGAAAAAAGTTGCCTTTACATCTCTTTTTTTGAGTTCATCTAACAGCTTACCCGTTGTTCCTTCCTCTGCTTTTGGACCATCATCAAAAGTGATTGCAACCTTCTTTTTTTCTTCTACAACCTCATTTCCTGATTGGAACACCCTTTGAACCCGACTTTCGTATATCCCTAACGCTACTAATATTCCTAATAAGAAAATACTGATTATCTTTTTACTTTTTCTAATTCTTTCACCTCTTAATTTCATTCTATTTATAAACTATATGTAAGTGATTGCATAAAAATTTTTATAATGTTATACTTCTTTGATGTAAAGGAGGCAATTATGTCGAAAATAAATGAAAATGCAAATACATCCACTTCATCCAAGAACAAAATGGGTTATGAAAAAATACCAAAACTTTTAATCAGCATGGCTATCCCCATGGTGATTTCTATGCTAATACAAGCGCTTTATAACATCGTAGATAGTATGTTTGTAGCTCAAATAAGCGAAAATGCACTAACAGCTGTCTCTCTAGTATTTCCTATACAAAACTTGATGATAGCAGTATCTGTCGGAACTGGTGTTGGAATCAATGCCCTTGTCTCTCGCTATCTGGGCGAAAATCGCAAGGATGACGCCAATACTGTGGCAAAAAACGGAATGTTCCTCAGTATCATCAGTGCAATTATTTTTGCCATATTGGGAGTTGCCTTTGCACGCACTTTCTTTGAACTTCAAACGAGCAACAAAGAGATTGTTACTTACGGAACTCAGTATATGGTTGTAATCTCCTTGTTTTCCATTGCGCTATTCGTTCAGATTACTTTGGAACGATTGATGCAATCCACCGGTAAAACTTTATTTAACATGTACACTCAAGGTCTTGGTGCTATAATAAATATTATCTTAGATCCTATATTTATATTTGGTCTATTCGGTTTCCCTCGCATGGAAGTATTAGGTGCTGCCGTTGCCACAGTGACTGGTCAAATCCTCGCTGTATGTTTTTCTCTTTATCTGAATATCTATCACAACAAAGAGATTAACTTTAATATGCATAAATTCAAGCCTTGTAAATCGACAATTGCAGATATCTACAAGATTGGAATCCCCTCTATTATTATGCAATCAATTGGGTCTATCATGACTCTTGGAATGAATAATATCTTATTGATGTTTTCTTCCACTGCAACTGCAGTATTTGGAATCTATTTCAAACTACAAAGTTTTGTCTTTATGCCTGTATTTGCAATCACAAACGCTACTGTCCCTATCGTAGCCTTTAATTACGGTGCAAAGAACAAATCGAGAATCATGTCCACTTATCGCTTAAGTTGTGCTCTAGCAGTTGGGGTAATGCTACTGGGATTTTTAGCATTTCAAACAGCTACTATACCCTTACTAGAGCTATTTGATGCTTCAAAAGACATGTTAAATATCGGTATTCCTGCTCTTCGCATACTTAGTTATAGTTTTATCTTTGCAGGATTTTGCATTGTAACTTCAACTATGTATCAAGCACTCGGAAATGGTGTGTACAGTTTAATCGTATCTTTTGCAAGACAATTATTAGTCCTTTTACCCACCGCCTACATCTTTGCTTCAATATTTGGTCTTCATACAATTTGGTGGTCATTTTTAACGGCAGAGTTTGCTTGTGTCATCTGTTCTGCTGTTTTATTCCATCGCATCTACCAGAAAAAAATCAAAGTGTTATAATAGAAAAAGCAAGGTAATCTATTTCTTACCTTGCTTTTTGCGTATGCTATAACCAAATGTTCCAAGACTTTCTCCAAGTCCTAGATATTCTCCGTGAGAGTATGCTAATAACCCTGCTTTATTCAATTCAAATTTCCCCGTTTTGCTCATATGCGCTTCACTGACTTGCACACTTACTACTTTAGCAATAAACATATGATGAGATCCAAGCTCCTTAATCTCCTCTACTTTGCACTCGATATTTACTGGGCATTCTTCGATTATAGGAGCATATTTTAATTGCTTTGCATTTCCTTTTGTAAGACTCATCTCTTTCCACTTATCTGCATTTCGTCCAGAAACCACCCCACAATAATCTGTCGCTTTCACCAGATTTTCTGTAGTTAAGTTAATGACAAATTCTCCTGTTCGCTTTAACAAGCCATATGAATGGCGTTCTGGTCTCACTGATATGTATACCATCGGAGGATTCGTACAGATTGTTCCAGTCCATGCAATCGTAATAATATTACTCTCTTTCTCATCTCCAACAGATACCATCACCGCTGGCAATGGATATATCATATTCCCTGGTTTCCACTCCTGCTTCATAGTTCTCTCCTCTTATTGTTGCAACGAGACTACAAAAGTTGGTATCAGCTGCTTCTTACGAGATACAACATCTTTTAATATCACATCTGCTACATCTTCCTGTAAATCAAAAGCTTCCACTATCTGCTCTTTTGCATTTTCTCCACAACATAACAATTCAGTATACTCTTCTGTAATATTTGTAATCATAAAATATAACATATCTAGTTCATGCTTTACTCTAACTGTTTCTAAATGAGTTTGAATTTTTTCTTTCACCTCATCCATCTCGCTTTTATTCATAAAATTAATCTGTGCTACTGCAAATTTCACATCTGACACTTCAAACTTTTTAAAATCTTGGAATATAATCTCTTCTGGTGTCTTATTTTTCAGGTTGCTTCCTGCATGGAACATCTCGTTTGCAAATTCCTCAATGTCAATTTTAGCAACTTTTGCAAGACACTGTGCTGCATCTTGATCCATCTTTGTACAAGTAGGGGATCTAAACATTAAAGTATCTGATACTATAGCAGCGCACAATAAGCCCGCTGTCGTCTCATCTACTTTTATTTCTGCTTCTCTGTACATCTGATAGACAATTGTGGCTGTACAACCCACTGGTTGATTTCTAAAAAATACAGGTCCAATCGTTTCCAGGCTTCCAATTCTGTGATGATCAATAATCTCTAAGATGTTAGCATCCTCTATTCCATTGACTGCCTGCGATTTTTCATTATGATCTACCAATATCAAGTTTTTCTTTCGCACTTCCAGTAATCTTCTACGCGAGATTAGCCCTACATAACTTCCCTTTGCATCTAATACTGGGAAATCTCTATGACGTTTTTTAGCCATAGTCTCTTTTATATCATCTACAAACTCATTCACATGAAATGTAACTAAATTCTCTTTGCACATAAAATATTTAACCGGAATACTTTGGTTAATCAATCTTGAGACTGTAAATGTATCATATGGAGTTGTGATTACTGTGACACTTCTCTCTTCTGCCATCTTCTTTATCGTTCTACTCACCTCTGCCCCTTGGCAAATAACAAGGCAACTAGCATCTAACTCCATAGCACATAACTGCGTTTCGTAACGATTTCCTAAAATAACCAAATCATTTTGTTCAATTACTTTTTCCATCGTATCCGGGCTTGATGCAGCCACTACTACTTTTCCATCTAGGAAATACCCATGTTCATTTCCTGTAACAATCTCTCCTCCAACTGTATTAGCTATATTACGAAACTGAGTTTTTGCTTTTCCTAGCAGTTGACTGTCGTATACTTCCATATAAGACTTTGCAATGTCTCCTATTGTGATTAATCCTTCTAACTGCCCCTCTAGAGTAATTGGCAATGTTTGAACTCTTTCCTTTTTCATAAGCTCCCAAGCTTTTTTTATCGAAGTTTTTGGATTTATTCCTTCCATTCGATTAATATCTAAATCCTTTACTTGCGTTTGAACGGTAGATAATAATTTGGGTGGTGTAACTTCAAATCTCTTTATTACATATTGAGTCTCTTCATTAATCTTCCCTGCTCGTTTTGCAATATGGGGAATTCCTGTCAATTCTGTCTTCAACTTTGCGTACGCTACTGCTGAACAGATAGAGTCAGTGTCTGGGTTCTTATGTCCAATTACATACACTCTACTTTTATTTAAAGTCATCATTTTATCACTTCCTATTTTTTTACTTATTCTTTTGCCGATTATAGCACTTTTATTCTTTTTTGTCATCTAAGAATTAAGATTGTTTTCAACAAATAATTAGTTTTTGTATTCCTTTTCCCTTCAACAAGTGGTATACTGTCTTCAGTGAATATGCAGATGAAGTATAATTTACACTTTATAATGAACTAAGAAAAGAGAGGTATAACATGAGCGAAGAATTAAAAAATGAAGAAACAATGGCTGACTACGAGGAGCATTTTGATGATGCTAATCCATGGAATGTAGTAGCTGATTATATGAAGAATAACACTAAGTTAACACTTAAGGTAGAAGGAGTTGTAAATGGCGGTGTCATTGTAATGGTTGAAGGATTACGCGGTTTTGTTCCTGCATCCAAACTATCCCTTTCTTATATCGAAGATTTAGAGACATTCCTTCTTCAAGAGATTGATGTTAGAGTCATCGATGTAGATCAAGCGAACAATAGACTAGTTCTTTCTGCTAGAGAATTGCTAAAAGAAAAGGAATTAGCTGAAAAAGAAGCAATATTAAATGCTGTAAAAGTTGGTTCTACTGCTGTAGGAACTGTTGAGAGTTTACAAAATTATGGAGCATTCGTTCGTTTAGAAAATGGTCTATCAGGTTTAGTTCACATCTCTCAAATTAGCCATAACAAAATCAAGTTCCCTTCAGATATTTTAACTGTTGGAGACAATATTGACGTAAAAATCATCGGAATCAAAGAGGGAAAAATCAGTTTAAGTATCAAGGCTCTTACTGCTTCATCTGAGGAAGTTGTATACGAGAAAGTTGATATTCCAAAGTCTGAAGATATCGGCACTAACCTTGGAGATTTATTTAAAAACATCAAATTATAATTATTGTTGCATGGATATAGCCTAGAAAAACCAATAACTTGATTTTTTTAGGCTATATTTTGTAGTGGTACTGCTAAATGAGTAAACCGCCCTAAAATTTTACAGCATTTGCTTTAATTCATCTACTGTAAATTTATAAGCAGTATTACAGAAATGACATTTCACTTCTATATCTTCTCCTTCTTCTATCATCTGCGCTTTATCCTCTCTTCCGATGCTGATAATCGCTTTTGTAACCTTTTCTTTTGAACAATCACAGTGGAATCTTGTATCAATTCTCTCTGTCACTTCCAACTCCAATCCTTTTAATACCTCTCCTAGCACTTCTTCCGGAGAAAGTCCTTTTTCTAGCATATTGGTAACTGTGTCTAAGTTCTTTATATTCTCTTCCAATGTTTCGATTATTGCATCCTCAGCAAATGGCATCAATTGAATGATAAATCCACCTGCTTGTTTTACCGTATTATCTTTTTCCATTAATACACCAAGTCCCACTGAAGATGGCACTTGTTCCGATGTAGCGAAGTAAAATGTCAAATCCTCTGCAATCTCTCCTGTTTGCAGTACTGCTTGTCCTGCATAAGGTTCTTTTAATCCAAGATCCTTAATCACATTCATAAATCCAATCCCTACCGCAGTTCCTACGTCCAATTTCCCATCTTTTACTGGCACCATAACCTGTGAATTTCCTACATATCCTTTTACATCTGCATTACTATTTGCAGTCACCGTAATTCCATTTAGTGGACCGCCTGCTTTTATCTGAATGGTTAATACATCCTTCTCGCTCTTCATCATACTTCCCATCATTGCCCCTGCACTAAGCAATCTCCCAAGAGCCGCTGTGGCCACTGGACTAGTGTCATGGGCTTTTCTCGCATCTTCTACCATCTGTCTTGATGTGATTGCAAACGCACGTACTTGCGCATTTGCAGCTGTTGCTCTCACTATATAATCTTTCATTTCTCTACTCCTATTCATTGCTCTCTATCGTTTTCTTTTTATTCTTCTCTTTTGCTATAAAATAAATTCTTTCACTTTCATCTGTCGGTGTTTTTTTTGTAAACGCATCATAAACTGCTACTACTTCTAGTTCTGCCTCCATAAGCAAATCTGTAATTTCTTTAATCTCATACGCTCTTTGATAATGAGTCTCACTGTATTTCTGATACATTTCACTATCACTCTCTTTTACAAACAATGTCAAGTCGTACTCATTAATCCGCTCTTCTTCATCGTAATAATTCTCCCAGATAAAACTACAGTTCTCTCTGTTTTCAGCGATTACCTGCTCTCCTAATATAGATTCATACTTGTATTTTGTATTCAAATCAAAGATAAACACACCACCTGGATCGAGATAATTATTCACAAGGCGAAATACTTCTAGTACCTCTTCATTTTCCAGCACGTAGTTTAAGGAATCGCAAATACTTACGATTCCTTTTACTGTTCCATACAATTCAAAAGCTCTCATATCTTGATGCAGATATAGAATCTCATTCTCACCTTCTATCTCTTTATCATATGCGATATCTAGCATCTCTCCTGAAATATCTAGCCCAATCATATCATAACCCTTTTGACTAAGCCTTCTTGTCATGCTTCCCGTTCCACACCCAAGTTCAAGCAATAGCCCTTCTTTTACACCACTCTCCATCAATAGCAGCTGTACATACTCACTCCATTCGTCGTATGGTACATCATCCATAAAAGTGTCATAAACCCGCGCAAAATTCGTATAACTACTCATAATACCTCCAACTATACAATCGTGTGAATCCATCCTTCTGGCGCTTCTACTTCACCCATTTGAATTCCAGTCAAAGTATCGTATAGCTTTTTCGTAATCTCACCCATCGCTTCCATCCCGCTAGAAAAGCAAATCTCTTCTCCATGATCTACTATTTTACCTACTGGTGAAATCACTGCTGCCGTCCCACAAAGCCCACACTCTGCAAAATCTTTTAACTCACTTAGATAAACCTCTCTATGCTCTACCTCTAATCCTAGATAATCTGCCGCTACGTCAATAAGAGAACGTCTTGTAATCGATGGTAATATACTATTTGATTTTGGCGTTACAACTTTCTTGTCCTTTGTTACAAATATAAAGTTTGCTCCGCCCGTTTCTTCTACTTTTGATCTAGTTTCTGTATCTAGATATAAGTTTTCATCGAACCCTTCTTGATGCGCAGCTACAATTGCGTGTAAACTCATAGCATAATTTAGCCCTGCTTTGATGTTTCCTGTTCCATTTGGTGCAGCTCTATCAAAATCGCTCACTTTTAAAGTAAGAGGTTTTGCTCCCCCTTTAAAATAAGGCCCTACCGGTGTCGCAAAACATCTAAATTGGTATTCTTCTGCTGGTTTCACTCCTATTACAGGGCTTGACCCAAACATATATGGCCTCAGATATAAGCTTGCACCTGACCCATATGGTGGTACCCAGTGCACATTTGCTTTTACTACTTCATCTACAGCTTCTATAAACGATTCAACTGGAAGAACTGGCATCTCTAAGCGGAGAGCAGAATCAATTAATCTTTGTGCATTTAACTCTGGACGAAAGGTAACAATCTTTCCATCTTTTGTCGTATAAGCTTTCAACCCTTCAAAAATTGTCTGTGCATATTGTAAGACTCCTGCGCATTCACTTAATACAATGTTAGAATCTTCCGTAAGTCCGCCTTCTTCCCATGCACCATTTTTATAATTTGCAACATATCTCTTATCTGTCGGCATATAGGTAAATCCAATATTTGACCAATCTAAGTTCTTTTTTTCCATCACATACTTCCTCTCTAAATCTCTATTTTAATTTTTAGCGTTCTGTAATACTAATTGATTCAATTCCTACACTTCCACCTCTGACAACTTCTATATTTTTGAATGCTGATTTCAATAAAGCTATCAGAGAGTCATTTTTTGTAGATGTATGCACGCATTCTATTAATACGCTATCCTTCCCATAGTCCACTATCTTTCCTCCAAAAGCTTCTGCTATATGAAATAACTCTGTCTTTTGATCTAGTGTACAGCTATTTACCTTGATATACATCAACTCTTTCATATGAATTGGCATAGTTGTAAAATCAATCACTTTTATTACCTCTACCATACGATTTAGTTGTTTTTTAATCTGCTCAAATGTGGGATCATCACTCACAGTCTCAATTGTCATCCTAGACATTGTCGGATCTTCAGTAGCCCCTACAGTCAGACTCTGTAGATTGTAGGATTTTCCTGAGAAAAGTCCTGAAATTTTAGATAGTACTCCCACTTGATTTTCCACATATAATGATATCCATCTCTTCTTCATATCTCTCCTCCTAACAATCCAAATGCATTTCAGCAATCGAGCGTCCACCTTTTACCCAAGGAAGAACTGCTTCTTCACAATCTAACATAAATTCAATCAGAACTGGGCCATCCACCACTTTTTTGGCCTCTTCAAATGCTGCACTAATATCTTCTCTCTTCTCAACACGTAGCGCTTTCGCACCATAGCTCTCTGCTAATTTCACAAAATCTGGTGCATAAGGTGGACATACTCGTTCTCCTTTTACGCACTCTTCTTTACAGCTTCTTCTCGCACATAGACAAGTTGCTGAGTAACGCTTTCCATATAGGTATTTTTGCATTTGGCGCACCATACCTAACTTATAATTATTAAATACACATAGTATTAATGGTTCTTCCAAACATACTGCTGTTGCAAGTTCTTGTATGTTCATCTGCATTCCACCATCTCCTGATACTGCAATAACAGGAGTATTTGGTGCTCCTAGCTTCGCTCCCATAGCTGCTGGAAATCCGTATCCCATAGTTCCAAGACCACCAGACATTAGAATCTTTTTCTTATCGTTCACTTCTGCATAATGAGCTACCCACATCTGATGTTGACCTACATCTGATACCACAATCGCTTCTTCGAATTGTCTATTCAATTCCTCTAGAATATCTTGAGCGTTCATGCAACCTTTATCACGAATCCTAAGTGGATGCTCTTCCTTCCACTCTTCTATTCTGCTCAGCCAGCTCTTTGTATCACATTCTGATACGTATTCATTAATTTTCTCGCAAGCTTCTTTTGCATCTGCTACGATTGGTACATCTACATGAATATTTCTCGAAATCGATGCTGTATCTATATCGATGTGTACAATCTGCGCATGAGGTGCAAATTCTGCAATCTTTCCCGTTACCCTATCATTAAACCTTGCTCCTATAGAAAACAATAAATCACAATTACTAACCGCTTGATTTGCAGCATAGGCACCATGTAATCCCATTGTTCCTACAAAATATGGACTGTCTGATGGAATTGCACCTTTTCCCATTACAGTAGTTACCACTGGAATCTTAGTCTTTTCAACTAAAGCCTGGAATGCTTTATTTGCTTTTCCTATATTGATTCCACCTCCAGCTAAAAATAATGGCTTTTTTGCTTTACCAATCATCTTAACCGCACGTTTCATCTGTCCAATGTGAACACTTGTATTTGGCTTATATCCTCTTATATTTACCTCTTCTGGATATTCAGCATCTCCAAGTTCTGCCATCATATCTCTTGGAAGATCAATTACAACTGGGCCTGGTCTTCCTGACTTCGCTATGTAAAATGCTTCTTTTATAATTCTTCCTAAATCTTCCCTTTTAGTAATAGTCACGCCGTATTTACAAATACTTCTTGTAATACCCACCATATCTACTTCTTGGAATGCATCATTCCCAATCAATACTCTTGGCACTTGCCCTGTAAAACAAACCAAAGGAACGCTATCATAATTCGCTGTTGCAATCCCTGTTACTAGGTTTGTAGCTCCAGGTCCACTCGTTACAAGACATACACCTACTTTCCCAGTTGTTCTAGCATATCCATCTGCTGCATGAATCAATGCTTGTTCATGTCTTGGGAGAACTACTTCTGTATATTCTTGTTTGTAAAGTTCATCTAAGATATCTACATTATAGCCACCAGGGTAGCCAAACATGATGTCAACGCCTTCTTCTTTTAGTGCTTTTACTAGTAACTTATTTCCAGATATTTTCCTCATACACTCACGCTCCTCTTCATTCTTTATGCAACCACTTTATACAAACAACGCCCTAAGCTGATCATCCAGCTTAGGGCGAATATAATCCGTGGTACCACCTAATTTCAGGCTTATGCCTGCACTCATAACAATACAAATATCTATATTGCCTCCCTATAACGTGGGAACTTCCGTCAGACTCTACTATAATATTTCGCTTCAAATCTGCTGCTCAAAGGCTACTTCTATAACTTCCTCACAAAAGCTTACACCAACCGCTTTCTCTCTTTGCTTACAGAACCTATATACTACTCCTCATCATCGCTTTTTTATTTTCTCTTAGCACTATTATAATGATTGCAAGGTTCTTTGTCAAATAAATTTTCCTAAAGGACTGCGCTAATTTCTCCAAGACGCTCTACAATCGGCAAATGTTGCGTACAAAGCTTTTCACATTTTTTACATGCAATACAATTTTTTGCTGTTTGCCCATCTAAAGCACACCATTGGTTTTTTAAACGATCTAACATATCACTTCCTAATAATTTTTGATTATAGACATCCATAAACTTAGGAATATCGATGTCTTTTGGACAGACTTTGCAATACCCACATCCTGTACACATATTGTTAAGTGCAATTCCACTATCCGCATATCGCTTACAGACTTCTTCCGCTGTAAACAACTCTAGGTTTTCTACTGACTTAACTGCATCATCTACATGAGCCTTTGTGGTCATTCCACAAAGTGTTACACTAATCTCTTTATGTTGTGCAACAAAGCGAAGAGCTGCTTGTGGAACTGTCAAATCTGTTCCCTCAGTCAAATACGAGAAAAGTTGCTCATTTCTTGGGATTTCGCCTCCTCCAAGTGGGTTCATTACTACGATTCCCATTCCGTTCTCATGGGCTTTTACAATTCCAGCTTGTCTAAATTGATAGTTAAGTGCGTTATACCCAATTAACATACCCTTGAATTTATTAGTATCGATAATTGTACTCAAATTGTCGCTTTCCATATGAGACGAGAACACAATGTTCTTAATCAATCCCTGTGATTTCGCTTCTTCAAAAAAGCCATATAACGCTTCACTTTGCTGTTGATAGCTCTCAGGTGTCAACATGCACCATAGATGATAAAAGTCAATATAATCTACTCGAAGTCTCGTTAGAGAGGTCTCTAATCTACGGAAAAAATTATCTCTTGTTGGTTCACCTTCCATCGTCCCAAAATTAGTCTTAGAAGTTACATAGTAGCTGTCCCTTTTCAATTGCGATAAGGCTAGACCTGTAATCTCTTCACTCTTATCATGACAGTAATATGGTGCTGTATCAAAATAGTTAATCCCTTTTTCATGTGCATAGAGAACTACCTCTGCACATTTTTCAAAATTCCCCGCTTTTACATCATCGTCATCGTATCTCATACAACCAAAACCAATTGATGACACTTTCATATCTGTATTCCCATACTGTTTATAAAACATCTGACTCCTTCCTCGAATGACGCCCTCATTCATTAAAATTCTTATTATTTACATTTACAAGTTTATCATAATTTTAGCATTCAAGCAAGGATTGTATCCGTTGACTACGGACACTCTATGTGCTATATTTCTATATATAAACTTAATACAAATCGGAGGAAAACATGGATATTAAACAACGAATTATTGCACTGCAAAACAAAATGAGAGATGATGGAATCACAATGTATATGGTACCCTCAGCTGACTTTCATCAAAGCGAATACGTATCGGATTATTTTAAAGGACGCGCTTTTATAACAGGTTTTACGGGATCAGCTGGTACAGCTATCATCACGCTTGACAAAGCACTTCTTTGGACTGATGGGCGCTACTTTATCCAAGCAGAAAAAGAATTGCAAGGGACTGGTGTTACACTTTGCAAGATGGGCGAACCTGATGTCCCAACAATTGATGAATATCTGACACAAAACTTAACTACAGATGACACACTTGGACTAGATGGTCGTGTAATTTCAGTGGCACAAGGAAAACAATATGCTACAATTACAGAAAAAGCAGGTGCTAACTTTGTAACCGATGTGGATTTCATCCATGAGATTTGGGAAGATTGCGCTCCACTTCCTTGCGAAAAAGCATTTGGACTAGCTGATAGCTATACAGGAGAATCTACTACTAGTAAATTAAAAAGGATTCGCGAAAAAATTATAGAGAACGACGCAACTGCACACATCGTTTCTGCACTTGATGATTTATGCTGGGTTTATAACTTTAGAGGAAATGACGTGTCATTTTGTCCTGTGGTTCTAGCACATACAATCATTGGTCTAGATAGTGTGTCCTTATACGTAGAAGAGTCAAAGTTACCTGAAGATGTGCTAGCTAACTTAAAAAGCAACAATGTAAGCATACTCCCTTATAGTGATATCTATGAGGACTTGAAGCGCTTAGACGCTTCCCAAAACATCTTACTTGATCCTACTAAATTAAACTACGCTTTATATAGTAGCATTCCAGCAGATGTTAAAAAAGTAGAAGCTGCTACACCTGTTGCACTGATGAAGGCTTGTAAAAATGAAATAGAGTTAAACAATGTCCGCAATGCACACATCAAAGATGGGGTCGCTGTTACTAAATTTATGTACTGGTTAAAGAAGAACATCGGAAAAGTTGAGATGGATGAATTAAGTGCTTCTGATAAATTAGAATCTTTCCGTAAAGAGCAAGAAGGATTTTTATGGCCAAGCTTTGCTCCTATCTGTGCTTACGGTGAACACGCTGCACAGTGCCACTACTCATCTTCTGAGGAAACTAATGTACCGATTAAACAAGAAGGATTTTTCTTAACCGATACAGGCGGCAACTATATGGAAGGTTCTACGGATATCACTCGTACTACCGCTATGGGACCACTTCGTGATGTAGAGATTTTACATTTTACAACAGTTGCTAGAGCAATGCTTGCTCTGATGAATGTAAAATTCATCTACGGAACTTCTGGACTAAACCTAGACTTCGTTTCTAGAGGAATTGTAAATAGCATTGGTGCCAATTACAATCATGGAACCGGTCACGGTGTTGGATATTTACTCAGTATCCATGAGGGGCCTCAAGGTATTCGTGGGAAAGCCCTCGGTACCGAATCTATCGCCCTTGAGTCCGGAATGATTCTTACTGATGAACCTGGTTTATATGTAGATGGCTCTCATGGAATCCGTACAGAAAATGAATTGATTGTTAGAGAAGGTGAAAAGAACGAATTTGGACAATTCATGTATTTTGAACCAATCACTTTTGCCCCTATCGACTTAGATGCTATCGATCCAAGCCTTATGAGCGATGTTGAAAAAGGTTATCTAAATAATTATCACCAGCAAGTGTGGGATAAAATTAGTCCTCATTTAGATGAGAAAGAACAAGAATGGCTTAAAGAGTATACAAGAGCTATCTAAAGCATAAAAAGATAAAAGCTGCATCATTACGATCAGCTTTTATCTTTTATTTTTTATTTAAGTATTCAATTACATCCTTTTTAAATTCTGGCACTTCATAATATAAACCATGTTTCTTTCCTTTATAAATCTTCAGTTCACATCCCTGAATTCTCTTTGCTATTAATTCTGATGAGCGCCCCCCTACTACACCGTCTGCGCTACCACCAATAACCAAAGTTTCACATACTATCTTTGATGCAATTTCATAGCTATCATGCGTGAGGCATGCTGTGGATTGAATCAGAAACTTTCTTCTATTAAGAATAAAATTAGATAACACTAACATTGGATAAAAAATACGGATTCTTTTTGAAGACCTCTCTTCGTAGCATTTTTCTGACATTTCTGTTAATATAGACTTGAAATCACGTACATAGGACCATCTTTTCCATCTTCCAATTACTGCTTGTATTGTCTTATTTTGCCTACATATTGTTACCACTAGTACCAACTTTTTCACTAATCCCGAATGATTCCCTGCTAAATATTGGGCAATCATTCCACCTTGTGATATCCCCATCACATACACATCCGATAACCCTAATTTCTTCATTGCAATCGCTTGGTCATCTGCCATGTCTTTTGTAGAATACCCTACATCATAACTCTTTTTACGACTAAATACATAGACCTTATATTCATCTGCGAATTCTTTATATACATAGCTTAACAAAACCGAGAGCCCTTTTACCCCTTTAAACACATCTCCTAATCCTGGAATAATTACCAATACCTTTTCACCCTTACCAAACGTCACGTAATTCATCGTTGTATCGCCCACTCTAACTCTGCCTTCACTTGTGTAATTAAACATACCCTCTCCTCTATCTGTGAAACCTCTTCAAAATCTCCTGCTTCAACCGCTTATCAGCAAATAAAAATAATCCTATTACTATAAGCACACACGCAATCGCTGCAATAAACACTCCCCATAACCTGTCAGAGAATCCCAATAAATATATAGGAATTGGAACAAAACTAATACACACCGCCACCATTATATATCCAAAATATTCTGAAAACAACTGTCTACTTCGAATGGCTAATACGGTTAAATAAAGCGTTACTGCTATAGTCAAAAATGGAAACACATAATTAGTTGACCAAAATAGTCTCCCTGTAAACATATCAAGCGCAATAATAAAACTAGATGTAATCACATAATTTAATAATACTTTTGCTCCATAACGTTTTGATTTTGACTTCAGCACCTTAATTACTGCATTAATATAAAACAAAGCTACTGCAACAATTCCTGCCCAAATAATTGATCCACTTTCATGCGTAAATATATTAATATATACACTAATAAAAATCGCTACAATCGATACGAAAACTGGAACTTTCCAAATCTTTGATATCTTTTTTGTAATCTCGCTATACTCTGGATATTTCACTGGAGTATCTTTCTCATATGCGGATGTGTCAAAGGCTAATTTACACAGCGGACAGCATTTATCACTTTCATAAACTTCCACATTACAATTTGTACACCTATTCATTTTCTTCCCCCCAGCTATTGGAATAGACTGATACATTTACTTCAGCTCGTTTTACTACCGAAGTAAAAAATGATCGAATTACTGCTGTATCAGTAATTGCACTTGTAAAACTAATAACTAACTTATCTTCAAATGAGCAGACACCGCAGTTAATCAAACTTTTCTCTGTAGGATAAACTAAAACTTCTGTATGCTCGATATATGGTTTAACCCCTTCTGGAAAATCAATTCTTCCCAAATTTGAAAGTGTGATTGTCTTTTTCGCTTCTCCTTTCAGTCGAAATCCAACAGGAATTACTAAATTTTTCAGTATTAAAGGAGTGTGTTTTGAGAAAACATTAGTAGAGAGCTCTACGTGTTTTTTCATCGCTACTTTCAACTGTTCCTCATCAAGTGCTGACGCCATTTGCTGTGTCACTGATTTTATCACTTGCGAAAACTCTGTATTTTTATCCATATGGTATCCAATATTCACAACTCCGAAGAAATTCTTTAACGTCTTCGATTGAAAAATATTCCTCAAATTGACTGGAACAGCAACCACAATCGGCTTCTTATCTTTTGTTCCATTCTGCTTTTCTTCATAAATTGAAACAATCATTGTAGCAATTAAAAATGCTGTAATCGAACATCCCATTTTCTTACACACCTTTTTCAAGTCTGCAACTGGTACTATTCCACTAATAACTCGATGCCCTCGCTTACTAAATCTCTTTCCAGTATTTCGAAATGCGACCTCTTGTATATCTTCAGATTTTGTATGCAATTTATTGGTTTTTGCATAATTTTTATTAAAGCTATCTTCGTTATTCTTTTCATCAAATTCATCAAAAAGAAGTATCTTCCCCTCTGAATCAATAGTTCCATGCTTTATAGTCAAATAGTAGTAGATAAGCGATTTCATAAATTCTACTACTCCACTTCCATCAGCTACTGAGTGAAACGTCTCTACTGAAATTCGATTGCCAAAATACAGTACCTTTACAATGTATCCTTTGTTTTCATTCGATATAATTGCAGAACAAGGAGTTGTTCGTTCCTCCTCCACTGTAAAATGCTTATTATTCTCATCAAAGTAATTCCAGTATACGCCCTTTCTCAATCTCAAGAAGAACATATGAAATCGTTCATAAATCATATTCACTGCAAGTTGCAATATGCGGGGATCCACTTTTTCAGACAGAATAGTGGATACCCGAAATACAGATGAATTGTTTTTGCTAGTTACAGATGGAAATAGTTTTGCCACCGCATCTAATTCTTTAAATTTTTCCACTATAATTTATTTCCTTCCTATCACTTCTATCAAGTATCCCCATTATAGCAAAAGAGATGCTGCATACGCAACATCTCTCCATTATTCCTAATCAGAATTTCTACTCTGACTTTTCAAGTCTATCAAGTGTACCACTCATAAACCAAAGAACTATACCACAAAGTCCTACTACCCCAGCAACTACACTATAACCTACAGTAAAATCATTTGCTGATAAATAGTTAAAAATTGGTGGCCAAATTTGGTTTGCGAAGAATACAGCAATCGGCCATAATCCTAACAACAATCCAATTAACTTTGCTGGTGATAATTTAACGATAAATGAATTACCAAGTGGCGAGAATACCATCTCTCCAAGTGACATCAAGATACCTGCTAGAGCAATCCATAGTAATGATACTTGTCCACTATCTCCTGCTATCATATCTGCTATTACTAATACTACAAAAGTAAGTGCAAGCAACATGATACCTAATGCAGTTTTCTTAAACATGCTCAAATCACCTTGTGGGCGCTTCTCAAGCTTACTCCATACTTTAGCAAGAATTGGTCCAAGAGAAATACAAGCAACCGCATTTAATGAATCAAAATATGATGTTGGTACTGTCCATCCAGCAACAACCCAGTTTGCCTTATTCATAAAGTCTGCTCCATCACCATAACCGAAATGGAAGTAGATTGGCATATATGTCATATACCAAACAGCCCAGAAAACAATTGAGAATATTGTTACTAGCACAATCGCTAATACTTTCTTCTTTTCCGAAGAAGTAAGTGGTTCTGCTTTTACTTTTTCTTTAGTCTTCTTTTCAGCAAATTGTCTTTGATCGTTTTTAAATGGTTTCTTTCCTAATTCACCCAATGCCTTTGATCCGATAAAAAACCAAACTGCATCGATCAGTAAGAATATTCCACAAATCAAAAATCCGTTTTGGAATCCAATAACAGGGATTGTCAATACTAAAAATGTAGTTCCAATAAATGATCCTAAGTTAACAAAAGAATATTGAATTGAAAATGCATTATCCATATCTTCTTTTCTAAACTGTAATCCATTGATCCCCGATAAGTTTCCTTTAAATAAGCCTGTTCCTAACGATACTAACGCCACCATAATCCATACATGTGTTAGACTCGTTGCTTGCCATGTAACTAGATATCCTAATCCCATCAATACCATACCTAAAAGAACGCAAATTCTTGGACTTAGCCAATAATCCGCTAAATATCCTCCAAAAACTGGTGTAATATAGGTGTATGCAACAAATGCTCCTGCTAGTACTGCACCTTCGGCACTAGAAAGTCCCAATCCACCACTTGCCGCTTCTGTAGCAATCCATAGTGGTAACAAATACTTTGCCGTGTAGAATGCCAATCTCTCAAATGTAAATCCAAGCGAGCAGATATAGAATCCCAACGGCTTTTTAACTTTAGTTGTTTCCATTTTTTTCCTCCTTTTTTAATGTTAATCAACCTACCTCATTCTAACTAATTCGACAGCATTTGTCTAGTCTTTTTTTGTGAATTTTTAATACTTTTTTTATATTTTATTAATGTATCTTTATACATTTTTATGTTTTTTTATGCGTTTCGTTCATATTTTGTAAAATAATACTCTAGGTCAAAATACGTCTGCTCTTCACTAATTCCACGCATTTCCCACTCTGTTTCATCTTCTAAGTTTGGGAAATAGGTATCCGCTTCATATGCGTGATCAATCCTTGTCACATACGCAGTCTTACACATTGGCAATAATTGTCTATATATACTCTCTCCACCAATGACATAGACATCATTTTTATCATACTTCCCCAACTCAACTTTCAACTCATCTAATGAATGAACTACAATAGCTCCATTTACTTTGTAGTCTGTATCAGTTGTAAGTACAATATTCACTCTGTTTTTGAGTGGTTGTTTTTGCGGAAAGCTTTCCAATGTCTTTCTCCCCATCACTACTACTTTTCCAGTTGTTGTCTCCCTAAAAAACTTCATGTCTGCTGGTATACTCACTAGAAGACTATTATCTTTTCCAATTGCCCAATTTTTATCTACTGCTACTATTAGATTCATCATTTATCCTCCTACACTGCAATGGGTATATTTTTTATCTGTGGTCCTGTTTCATAATTATCCAATCTCACATCATCTACTGTGAAATCATAAAAATCTTTAATTTCTGGATTCAACCAAAATGTAGGTGCTTCCAATGACTTTCTCTCGATCAATTCTTGGACTAATGGAATGTGTTTATCATAAATGTGTGCATCTGCAATTACATGAACCAATTCTCCCACCTTCATGTCACAGACTTGCGCTAACATATGAACAAGTACTGCGTACTGACAAACATTCCAATTATTTGCTGCTAAAATATCTTGTGATCGTTGATTTAATATTGCATTTAACGTCAACTGTTCACTGTTTTTTTCTTTCGTCACATTGAACGTAACACTATATGCACAGGGATATAGATGCATCTCTGCCAAATCTTGGTGCACATAGATATTTGTCATAATTCGTCTGCTATAAGGATTATTTTTCAGATCATAAATCACTCGATCAACCTGATCCATCATCCCTTCTTTATACTGATGCTTCACTTGCATCTGATATCCATACGCTTTACCAATCGAACCGGTTTCGTCTGCCCAACTATCCCAAATCTTACTACTCAAGTCATTGATATTATTTGACTTTTTTTGCCAAATCCAAAGCATCTCATCTACACAACTCTTAATTCCTGTTCGCCTTAATGTAAGTGCTGGAAATTCTTTGGATAGATCATAACGATTTACTACTCCAAATTTTTTAATGGTATAAGCATAACTTCCATCTTCCCATTTCGGTCTTACCTTCTCTCCTTCTGTGCTCACTCCATTTTGTATCACATCATTGCACATATCTATAAAAATTTGATCTGCTAAACTCATCTTTTCCTCCTACTCGATGTTATACAACATCTTCTCTAAACTAGTACGCAAATTTTCCACTTCATTTTTTCGCATTTTTCTAAATAACATTCTATCAATTTTCTTTCTGTCATTTTCAATTCGCTTTTGAATGTCATAGGCTTTTTCTGTAAGGTGTACATTCTTCTTTCGTTTGTCCTTTTCACTTTGTACTACTAATACATATCCCTTTTCATCCAACCGCTTAAGCAATCCTGTTACTGTGGGATTACTTAAGTTCAAATGCTTCTCTATATCCCTTTGATTGACTGACTCCATCTCTGTCTCCAACAAAAAATTCAATACAGCACATTGAGAAGCTGTAATACCAATTGTCGAAAGCATTTTATTGAAATATTTTTCGTACTCATTGGTAATGCATTTCATCAATACGCCTATCGGCATCGATTGTCCCACATCCTCACCTCTTTATCTGCATCTTTTCTCTTTATTATAATCCACATTCATGGCTTGATACAATTCTTTTCTTAAGCAATTCAATCTCTGCTTTATGCCCTTCCACATCACAAGGTGTTTCTAAATAAAAAGGAATTTCTTTTAAATCCTTATGGTTAATAATTTGAACAATAGCTTCTAAACCGATTTCGCCTTCACCTATCTTAGCATGCCTGTCCTTCTTAGCCCCCAAGATATTCAGACTGTCGTTTAGATGGATTGCTCTTAAGTGTTCTAACCCTATCACATCATCAAACTCTGTGATAACATCATCTAATCGGTTACAGATATCATATCCCGCATCATGGATATGGCAAGTATCTAAGCAAACACCTAATTTGTCCTTTAGCTCAACCTTATCCATAATTGCCCTTATCTCCTCAAAGGATCTTCCTATCTCTGTTCCTTTTCCTGCCATAGTCTCAAGCAATACAATTGTCTGTTGTTCTTCCCATAATATTTCATTGAGAATCTCAGCAATTAGGTCTATTCCTTTTTCGTTCCCTTGCTTAACATGACTCCCCGGGTGAAAATTATAAAGATTTCCTGGTAAATACTCCATTCGCTCCAAATCATCTTTTAGTGTCATTCTCGCAAACTCTCTCGTGTTTTCATCTGCCGAACAAGCATTTAAGGTATAAGGAGCATGTGCTAATACAACCTCTATCTTATGCTCTTTCATCAATACTCTCAGCTTTTCTACATCCTTTACATCTATCGCCTTTGCCTTGCTCCCTCTTGGATTTCTCGTGAAAAACTGAAAGGTATTAGCACCTATATCAATAGCAGTTTTTCCCATTGCTTCAAATCCTTTTGAAGATGACAAATGGCATCCTATCTTAAACATCTTAACTCTCCCCCTCAAATAAAGAAAGCTGCTTATTTTGCTCAGGAAAATCCCAAACATACGCAAAAATTTCCTTTTCTCCATACATCACTTTGTTATGTTTGCAAAAGCTACGAATCATACTTGTAAGTTTTGCATTATTAGGGCTTTTTACTCCATAAGAGGCACCATATCTCCTCATGTATTCTCGTTTAACCGCCGGAAAATATTCATCCAATTTTTTATAGTAATACTCTCTATTTCCATAGCGAAGTGTCATTCCCATTCCAAATGTTAAAATTCCTTTTACCCCAGCTTCTTTACAGTAACTGAGTAGTCCGTTTATATTTTCTTCATCATCATTGACAAACGGCAAAATAGGAGTCATCCAGACTATCGTAGGAATCCCTGCCCTTTGCATTTCTTTTAATACTTCAACTCTTCTTTTTGTTGTACTTACACTTGGCTCAACTATTTTACAAAGTTCTTCGTCATAAGTTGTAAGTGTCATCTGTACAACACATTTTGTTTTCTCATTTATTCGCTTTAGAATCTCTATATCTCGTAAGATCAAATCAGATTTGGTAAGCAAAGCCACTCCAAAATCATACTTTTCTATAAGCTCAAGGGATTTTCTCGTATACTCCAACTCTTTTTCAAGCGGGATATAGGGATCTGTCATCGCACCAGTAACAATCATACCTTTTTTTCGCTTTTTCTTTAACTCTTTTTCAATCAGTTCTATAGCGTTGGTTTTCACCTCTATATCTTCAAAACTATAGGTTTTTCCATATATTTCGCTACGACTGTCACAGTATATGCATCCATGAGTACAACCGCGATAGATATTCATATTGTTTTTTGCAGAAATTATGCTTTTTGATATGATTTCTTTCATAACGTAGTACCTTTCTACTTTTCGCAAATTATAAAAATAACATCTCTGATTGGTTGCAAATCTATAATAGTACTAATTGCATAAAAAAAGCCTTGTAAACAAGGCTTTTCATAAGTTTTTATTTTTCATTTCTAAGCGATAGACGGGATTCGAACCCGCGACCCCAACCTTGGCAAGGTTGTACTCTACCAACTGAGCCACTATCGCAATACTATCGTTCCGTTTCACTGGAACAATAGCTATTATATTACACATTTTTTCTCTTGTCAAACACTTTTTGTTTTTTTATTGTAAATTGGTTTACTAAAGACTCTAAAGTTTGAGCTTGTCCCGATAGTTCTTCACTTGCTGCCGCGCTTTCTTCAAGCGTTGCAGAACTTTGATTTGCTACCATAGTCATCTGCTCTACACTTGCATTGATATCTTTTATTGCGTCTGCTTGCTCCTTCGACGATCGCTCAATACTATCCATATAATTGTTAACCTGCATTGTCTTTGTTTCAATAACGCTCATAATATCTGCTGTATTTTTAGCGATTTCACTTCCTGCATTTACGGCTCCTATTGTTTCTTCGATTAGAACAGCTGTATCTTTAGCTGATTGTGCTGATTTAGTCGCTAAATTTCTCACCTCATCCGCTACTACTAAAAATCCTTTACCCGCCTCTCCTGCTCTAGCTGCCTCTACAGCTGCATTCAATGACAAGATATTTGTTTGAAACGCGATATCATCAATTGTTTTAATTATCTTTCTGATTTCATTCGACTTACTGCTGATGGAGTTCATTGCATTCACCATATTTTTCATTTGCACGCTACCAACCTCTAATGATTTTACAGCTTGTTCTGTCGATTGTTTCACATCTACTGAATCCTTTGCTGTCGCTGTAATTTCCTTGGATATATCCCTAATCGTATCCGCCAGGTCTTGTATTGTTATTGACTGTTCCGTCGCCCCTTCTGCCAACGAAGTTGCTCCCACTGCAATCTGAGTACTTCCTTCACTTACTTGTTTTGATATATTATTAATCTGATATAGAGTTTTTGATAAGTTAAGTACAATCTTCTTTTTTGCATCAGCTAAAGTTTTAAAATCACCTTTATAATATTCTTCTAACCTATCTATATCAATATCAAAGTTCCCATTTGCCATCTGAGTAAAGCTTTGATTCAAATCATTAATAATCGTCGTCATACTACTCAAAATCGTCTTTGTGCTATGAGATAACATCCCTACTTCTGATGTGTTGCTCACTTCTTCAAACTCTCGAGACAGTTCACCTTGTGAAATCCCCATAATCACCTCTGTACACTTTATGACAGGGTTAATCATCACTTTGCGCACCAATTGTTCTGATGCTAGTTGAATAATTGTAAAGATCACTAATAGAGAAATCAAGACGATATACATGATTCCCAACTGCTCTTGTATATCTGCAACTTCTTCACCTGTCCTTTCCCCTAGCATCTCTTGAAACTGGTCTTCTAGACTTTTGATTTCCTGCGTTGTTTTAAAGTATTCTTCTCCAAACACTAATTCTAAAGCTTTATGTTCGTTCCCAGTTTCCACCTCTTCCATAGCATCCACCTCTAGAGGTACTAAATTGTTAGACAACGTCTGCATCTGCGCAATTATATTTTTTTCATCTTCTGTAATTCCTATTATTTCCATATTGGATATGCTAATTTCACGGTTCTTTAAATTCTCTACTTCATTAAAATAATTATCCTTATGCTCTGTATCCTCTGTCGCTACATATGCTCGTATCTCATCTGTCAAATAATCCGATGCTGAAATAAAACGATCCGCATTTATAATTAATTCTACTCTATTACTACTAATTTCTCCACTTTCACTAGAGGTTCTCCAAATGCTAATAGTAACAACTATTATAATTAACATAATAATAATTAGTACTATATTTTTTATGTTTTGTATTGTTTTCAACTTCAACGCATTCTTCATACTGTAGCTGTCCTTTCTACTTTCTCTTTTGTTTACACATTATTATACCTCTTCCTATATATGTATTTTATGTCCTTTCCTTTAATTTACTGTTAACCAAATAAATCTAGTTTCGCCAAAAAGAGCAGGCTATGCATTTTTACATAAGCTGCTCTTTTTGGTGTCACTTTAACTTAATGACATTTAACATTATGGCCATATTTTCCACAAACGATAAACTTGTTCCACTGTATCCATTATATTATTTTTTGCATTTTCCGGATTCATTGCTTCTTCAAGGGTTGATACACCTCTCACTATTGGAAAAAATGCATCTATACCCTTTTCATTACAGATTCTTGCATCTCGTGTAACTCCTCCTGCTAATGCAATTACTCTTTTATTGTATTCCTTCGCTAATTCCGCTACTCCTATAGGTGCTTTCCCCATAGCTGTTTGACTATCCAACCGTCCCTCTCCTGTTATGACAAGATCTGCATCTTTTAGCTCTTCTTCTAGATTAATTTCTTCCAAAACAATCGAAATTCCAGACTCTAAAGTTGCATTCATAACACTTTTAAAAGCAAACCCCAATCCTCCTGCTGCTCCAGACCCTGGGAAATCTGAATCTGCTTTTATAAACTTATCTTTTACAATAGCTGAATAAGTTTGGAGCCACTTATCCATCTGCTTAATCATTTTTTTATCTGCACCTTTTTGTGGTCCATACACTTCACTACATCCATTTTCTCCACACAGCGGATTTGTAACATCGCATGCAATTTGGAAACTGCACTCTGATAATTCTGGCACTGCATTAGTCGTTTCTATACGTCTTAATTTTTCTAGTCCCTTTGCTCCGTATGGCACTTGGTTTCCATCTTCATCTAGAAGTTCATAACCTAATGCTTGCAACATTCCTATTCCACCATCATTAGTCGCGCTTCCACCGATACCTATGATGAATTTTCTACATCCTTTTTTGATGGCATCCGTAATCAATTGTCCAACGCCATAGGTTGTTGTATTCATAGGGTTCCTTAGGGAGATTGGTACCAACGTGAGACCTGCTGCTGCTGACATTTCGATAATCGCTGTTTTTCGTTCTTCTAAAACTCCATATTCACAAGGTATAATATCTCCCAGCGGACCTACTACCTCTGTTGAGTATAAGGTTCCTCCTAGCCCGTTTACCAGAGCCTCTACTGTACCTTCTCCACCGTCCGCAAGTGGTTTCACTACTACCTTCACATTTTGATCTACTCGCTTTATACCTTCCTCAATTGCCTTCCCTGCTTCTAGTGAAGTCAAACTACCTTTTAAGGAATCTATTGCTATTACAATTTTCATGTTTTTTACCATTCCATTTGAATTTTATATTTTTATATGTTTTATACGATACCTAACGTTGCTAGAAGTACGCACCACAGCCCTCCAACAATTGGTAATACAACAGATACTACAAAAATTGGGAAGTATGATTTTTTATGTGTTTGTCCACAATAATTAATAATAGTAATTACTGCTCCATTGTGCGGAAGCGAATCTAGTCCGCATGATGACACTGCACAAACTCTTGCCAGTGCTGCTGGATTTGCCCCTGTGCTAAGTAGCCTTTCTCCTATTGCTTCAAGCGCAATTCTTGTACCTCCAGATGCTGACCCCGTTACACCAGCCAAAATGTTTACGGCGATAAAAGCAAACATATATGGGCTACCGCCTGATATAGACTCTAGTCCTGACACAATACTATCAAATCCACTTAATTGCTGTATCACTGTTCCAAATCCCACTGCACACGCTGTATTTAAAATTGCAGGCATTGAGTTTTTGCAAGCTGTATTAATTGATGGAAGCATTTCTTTTCCTACTCTTTTCCCAAATAAGATACATGCGAGAAGTATTCCCCCCACCAACGACATTACTGCTGAAAAATCAAACACATTTAACAAGACCACTACTGTAACAATTGGTAAAATAGATAAAATTACATTTGGAAGTTCTACATCTGCATCGAATTTACTCGCTTCATTTCTTTCATCTTCAAAATGGTAGCCTTTTGCACGTAACCTTTTTGTTTCCCAATTCAAGTAAAACACTGCTAATGTTGCCATAATAAGAAATGCTGTTGTCCCCATAATCGGTGCTGCTTGCAAGTCTACACCTAGCATGGAAGTCGGTATAATATTTTGAATTTGCAAAGTACCTGGCAAGGTTGCTTGCGTTACAATAATCCCTCCAAAAAGTACGCCTGGCATCATTCGAAGTGGAATATCAGCCTCCTTGAAACAAAAAAACATAAATGGATATAATGCAAAGATTACGCAGAATGTACTTACCCCTCCATACACTAAGATAATAGTTGCTAGCATACATGCTAATATCGCTCGTTTAGCTCCTAATTTTTTCATTACAAATTTTGCTAGTGATGCAGCTGCACCTGAATTCTTCATCAGTTCACCAAAAATCGCGCCTAACAAAAATAATGGAAAATAATCTGCTACATAAGCTGCTACGCCTTCCATATATGTTCCTGTATATTGTACTAGTACATCACCCCCATCGGTTGCAGCTGCAATAACTGCACATATTGGTGCTACAATAATAATAGAAATTCCAAACATAGAACATACTACCATCAACGCTAAAGCTATTAATATTCCTATAATCATGTCTTTTCTCCTTTTTTCTTTTAATCAAACATTGTTCTGATTAATTTTTTATCTACCTTTCCGTTAGGTGTCAATGGGATACTATCCACAAATATGATTTTGCTAGGTATTTTAAATTTAGCAATCCTATTCTTCAAATATTCCTGTATGATTTGCTCGCTTGATTTCATATCTTTTTCAAGACAAACAAGTGCTGCAGGTGTTTCTCCATATAATTCGTGATGAATTCCAACTACTGCTGCATCTTTTACACCTTCTATTTGATACAAGTGCCTCTCCACATCAATACTCACGATTTTTTCTCCACCACGATTAATCATATCTTTTTTTCTGTCACATATATAACAGTATCCATCCTCTGAAAAATATCCGATATCTCCTGTTTTTAGCCAGTAATTTTCATAATTTTCACTTTCCATTTTGTAGTAGCTATCTAGCATATTTGCACCTGTTATCATGATTTCTCCTAAAGTTCCTGGTGGTACTTCTATTCCCTTATCATCCACAACCTTAAAAATTAAACCTGGTATTGGAATTCCATTAGATCCTAAATGCTTACTCTCAATTGCATTTTCCGGCAAAATCGTACCAGGAGATGTCGTTTCCGTCATCCCAAAAACCATGCGAAATTCACAATTTGGCAACCATGTATGAATTTTTTCTATCTTTTCTGTAGGCATTCCGCTACCACCACAAGCCAAGCACCTTAAACTCGGTAATTCTGTGAAATGATATGCTTCTTCCATAAGAATACTATAAACTGTTGGTGCAGCATGCATAAATGTTATATTCTCTCTCTTAACACAAGATAACACATCTTTTGCTTTAAAATATCTTTGCATATGTATCGTTCCACCTACATATAAAAACAAACCTAAGAGCGCTGATAATCCTGTTATCATATGCGTTGGAACCGGAATAATAGTTGAATCATTCTCTGTAATTTGCAAACATGCCTTATAAGCTGCAGCTGCATGCATAAAATTAAAATTTGTAAGCATGACTCCTTTGCTTTGAGACGTCGTACCAGAGGTAAACATCATGACTGTATAGTCTTCATACAACCCTTCATTTTCTCCAATATTATATTCTTTATCTCGATACACATCAAATGCGAATTTTTCTTTGCACAACCCTACAGATATCACTTGAACACCTTTTTCTTTATATACACTAAACCATTCTTCAAAAGATTCATCACATATAATACAATTCAAATCCGATTGCATGGCCAAAGCTAGTACTTCATTTTTTTTATACTTTGTCGGTATCATAACTGCTACTGCACCTATTTTATTCAACGCTAAAAATGCTGTGCAAAATTCTGTGCTACTATACAGCATTAATGCAACATGATCCCCTCTCTTAATATCAAAGCGACTCTTTAAGCAAGCTGTAAACCAATCCACCTGCTCTTTTAATTTCTCATACGAAAATCTTCGTCCTAAATCATCTGATACTGCCAACTTTTCAGGGTTGGAAATAGATGAATTTACCATTGCCTCATAAAGATTTCTCGGAAGATTTTTAAATGTTTCTATCACTCGTCCGTTACTTAGTATTTTAGTTTCTAGATCAAATGGCACTTTATCTTTCCATAATTCACTTCCTGAATACATAGTTATCCTCCAACTTCTACAGTTTTATAGATTGTTTTCAATAATATCTTTTAGATTGCAGCATCCTTCTTTGTAAAGTTCTGTACTTGTATACTGTAATTCTTCTGCTATTAATGGTGTAAACTCCATTTGATCAAGAATGTCTTTTTGCAAGTCTACTCCTTTTGCAACTTCTACAAGCATTACTCCTTTTTCTGTAAGTTTAAATACAGCCCGCTCCGTTACGTAAATCATATTTTGTCCGCGCTCATATGCAAGTTTTCCATTATATGAGATTTGCTGCACTTCTTTTACTAGTTTCTTGAACTTACCTTCCTGTTTTATATCAATCCCATCTTCATTAAACTCGACTTGAAGTCCACCTCCAGTAAACCCTGCGCAAAAAATAATATTTTTCGCGGTAGCTGTAATATCTATAAATCCACCTGCTCCTGGAGACTTTGTACCCATCTTCGTGGAATTGACATTTCCATATTGATCCATTTCCCCTGCTCCCATAAAAGTGTAATCAATGCCTGCTCCATTATAGAATTCAAACTGTCTATCATGAGCGATGAGTGCTTGCGCATTTCTAGAAATTCCAAAATCAATCGTACTGGCCGGTACCCCTCCGTATACTCCTGACTCTACTGTGATTGTCACGATATCCGATAATTGTTCTTCTGCAATAATTGGACCGAAGTTCTCATTTGGTATTCCTGTCCCGATATTGATAATTTGATCTGGCTTTAATTCTGCCGCTGCCCGTCTAGAAATAATCTTACGAATATCTTTAGGTAAAGATGTAACCTCACCTTCAGGACCTCTTACTTCTCCTGAGTAAGTTGGATCAAAATACCATGAATATGTTTGTCTATGCTCTTCTACAGGATTTTCACACACAACTACTGCATCAACAAAAACGCCTGGAACCGTAACGTCTTTAGGTGAAATCGAACCATTTTCCACTACTCTTTCTACTTGACAAATCACTTGTCCACCCCAGCGTTTTGTAGCCATTACAGCCGGTAGCACTTCTAGTACCATCGCTTCTTTCTTGGTAGAAATATTTCCATTTTCATCTGCATAAGTTCCTCGAATCAATAAGGTATCGATTGGTATCGGTTTATATTGAATATATTCTTCTCCATCTACGTTCACAATCGCAACAGTGTCATAGCCACTGTCTTTTGCACATTGGTTCATCTTTCCACCTTCTAGGCGTGGGTCTATGTATGTACCTAAACCTACCTTGCTTAATTTACCAGGTTCTCTCAACGCCATGCTATGAAACATATTGGCCATTTGCCCTTGTGGTAAATTAAATGCTTCAATTTTATTTTGTGTAATGAGATTCATCATATTAGATGATTGTCCCCAATGACCACCAATTACTCTCTTAAGAAGGTTCTCATGTGCAATATATTGCATTCCACCTTCTTTACCGGCAGATGCTTGTCCACATGTATGAAGGTATGTTAGATTTTTTGGCGTTCCTTCTTCTAGAAAACTTCTTTCAATTTCTTTTAAGATTGTTGTGCACTCAGATATTCTAGTCATTGCTACAATCCCAAGCGTTGTTCCTTCTTTTATTCTCTTTACTGCTTCTTTAGCAGTCATTATCACTGGCTTCTTCATTCTCTAGTCCTCCTGTATCTTTGTAAAGTACATTGAAATCCCTTGTCCGCCTCCAACACACATCGTAATCAAAGCATCTTTTTTATTACTACTCATCAGTTCGTAAAGTACCTTCACTGTCAATACACTTCCAGTTGCCCCAATTGGATGTCCAATTGAGATACCACCACCATATATGTTCACCTTATTTGAGTCTAATCCTAAATCTCTGCTTACTGCATATGCTTGACTTGCAAAAGCTTCATTGATTTCTATCATATCTATAGCCTTTAAATCTATATTCAATTTTTCAGCAAGTTTATCTGTTGAAATTTTAGGTGCATATCCCATTAATTCCGCATCAAAACCTTCAACTGTATAGCCTTCAATTTTTAAAATACCTCTTACCCCAAGTTGCTCTGCCTTTTCCTTTGACATTACTACAACTGCTGCTGCACAGTCATTTAGACTTGATGAATTTCCTGCCGTTACACTCGCTTCATCATCTCTTAGGAAACATGGTCTTAACTTCCCTAGTTTTTCTATCGAAAGACCTTCTCTTACTCCCTCATCTGTATCAAATACTGTAACTTTCCCTTTTCTATCCTTTAATTCTACTGGAAGAATTTCTTGTTTAAATTTTCCTTCTGCAATTGCTTTTGCTGCTCGAATATGGCTTTCTAAAGCAAATTCATCTTGTTCTTCTCGACTAACATTGTATTTTCTAGCTACATTCTCTGCCGTCACACCATTGTGATTTCCATCTAATGGCCATGTTAAAATATCAATTACACCATCCTCGAAACTTTTGTGCCCCATGCGTGCTCCCCATCTAGCCTCTTTTACATAATATGGAAGTTGAGAAATATTCTCAGTTCCCCCTGCCACAACAACATCCGCGTGACCTGTCTGAATCTCCATTACTGCATCTGCTATAGACTGTAACCCTGAACCACATTGTCTATTTACAGAATATGCTGTTGTTTCATTAGGTAATCCTGCCTTCAAGCTGACAGCTCTTGCCAAAAATCCGCTTTCTGCAATCTGTCCCACTTGACCAAGAATCACTTCATCTACATCAGATGGCTGAATCCCTGCACGCTTTACTGCTTCTTTTACAACCATTGCCCCCATATCAATCGCTGAAACATCTTTTAAACTTCCGCCGTAGCTTCCTACAGGAAGTCTCACTCCACTTACAATAACAACCTCTTTCATCTTCAACTTTCCCACCTTTCAATAAAATTTATTTTGTATATGTATAAAATCCTTTACCTGATTTTCTTCCCAAATGTCCTGCTTTGACCATCGTTTCTAATAACGGGCATGGTCGATACTTGCTGTCTTGAAAACCACTGCATAACCCTTTCATTGTTCCTAGCATAATATCTACTCCAACAAAATCTGTTAATTCAAGAGGACCCATAGGAAAATTACAACCAAGTTTCATTGCATTATCCACATCCTCTGGTTTACAACCTTCCATCACCATAAAAGCTGCTTCATTTTGCATTGGTACTAATATCCGATTTACGATAAACCCTGGATATTCTGGCGCGTCTACTGTTGTTTTATTTATACTCAGTGCAAATTCTTTCACGAAACTATAAGTATCATCATCTGTAGCAATTCCTCTAATTAATTCAACTAGTTTCATAACAGGTGCAGGGTAGAAGAAATGTACCCCCATCACTTTATGTGGTCTATTTGTTGCTGCTGCCATTTCAGATACACTTAACCCTGATGTATTAGACACTAATACAGCTTCTTGTTTTGAATATCTATCAATTTGTTCAAAAATACTCTTTTTTAGTTCGATTTTTTCTGGAACGGCCTCTATCACTAAATCAACATCTCCTACGGCTTCCATATCACTGCTGTAAGATAACCGGCTTAAGATTTTGGATTTCTCCTCAATTGTCATCTTTCCTTTTTCAATTTTTTTTTCAAATAAGATATCGATATTGCTCTTTGCTTTTTCTAAAGCTGGTTCATATACATCAATATTAATCACTTCGTGACCTACTTGTGCACATGTTTGTGCTATCCCAGCTCCCATTGATCCAGCTCCTATCACTGCTACTTTCATCTGTTTATCCTCTTTTCTTTTATGATGAAGTAAGTCTAACAATTCTCAAGCAATAATTCCATTCGCAGATTCTATGATTTTTTTGTTGTATTTATATATATTAATAACAATATCAACTCTTTTTTCTGATACTTCTTACATATATTCCTTTCGTTTACTTTTCTGTACAATGTAAATCTATATCAATAAGATTTTATTTTTATCTCATTCTGATACTATGTAAGGATTTTTAACCTTGTTTATTATTCAATTTTTTCTCTTTTTTTAACTCTTCTTTTTCAGAATCTCCATATTTCAATCTTTTCTCTAATGATAATTTATTACAATTACTTGCAATTGTTCTAGTTTTTCTCTGCAATTGTGCGCTAATCTTCACATATTATTTTTCTTGAATTATTGTGCTGCCTATAATAAAATAAAGTCATTACAATTGGCTTGGAGGTATCATATGGGAATCAGCATAAAAGAACTCTCTACTATCAGTGGTTTTTCTACAGCCACTATTTCACGAGTAATAGCAGGTAAAGATAACGTAAAAAAAGAAACGCGTGAAGCAATAGAAAAATTACTCTTAGAGCACAACTATCGTATTAACATTATGGATATTCGAAATAAGGGCTCACAAAAAAAGACCATCCTAATCCTTGTAGGCGATCTTCAAAATTGGTATTATATGGAAACTGTTCGATTTCTTACTGCTGAAATCATAAAAAAGGATTATATACCTTTACTCGCGTATACAAATGATAGTTCTGAATTAGAGGAGTATTATGTACAAATGGCAATTTTAGATAATTATGCTAGTGTTGTATTTATTAATGTTCAAGGAAATAATCAACTGAAGCAACTTCTTAAATCCAAGCAAGTTCCTACAGTTTTTTTAAATAGAGGCATGAAAGCTTCGTCCTTTGATACTGTATGTAATGATAATTACCATAGCAGCTATAAAATCACACATTATCTAATCCAATGCGGACATAAAAAAATAGGGCATTTATCAGGTGGACATCTCTCAAATACTTCTATCGAGCGTAGGCGCGGTTACGAAGACGCTATGTTTGATAATGGATTAGTCGTCTCTCAAAGCAGTATTATTGTCGGAGGCATTAACTATGAATCTGGTTTTGATGCCGGAATAAAAATTGCAAAATCTAGTTTGGACTATACTGCTTTATTCTGCAGTAATTATCGAATGTTAGAGGGGCTATTAGACGCTTTTAACCAATGCGGGATTCATATTCCTGATGATATCAGCATTGTAAGCTTTGATGAGGCTCCTTTTACTAGACGTGCCCATATTACTACCATATGTACAGATCCAGAAAAAATGGCAAATACTGCTGTGAATTTACTTCTTGAAAGAATTTCAAATCCAAAAAAAGACGCTTCAACTATATACCTACAAGCAAAAATGAATACTCGAAACAGTGTCAAACTAATATAAATTCAAACTCGCAGCTGAAAAAATAGGACTGCTAGCAAATGGATCTCCATTTAAGCTAATCAGTCCTATAATCTCATAGTTTTTTCTAACCTATCTTTGCGATAACTGCTCCCCCTGCCTTTCAGCCTCTTCTACTCCTTCTCTTCTATCATTACTTGAATTCCTAGTTCTTGTAGTTGCTTTTCTTCTACAATATCTGGTGCTTGAGACATAAGATCAGATGCATCTTTCATCTTAGGGAATGCAATTACATCACGTATGCTATCTTCTTTTGCCATTAACATCACAAGTCTATCTAGACCATATGCAAGTCCTGCATGTGGTGGTACTCCATATTTGAATGCTGATAATAAGAACCCAAATTGCTCTTGTGCTTGCTCTTTTGTGAATCCAAGCATCTCAAACATTTTATTTTGAATCTCGTTATTAAAGATACGAACACTTCCTCCACCGATCTCAGTTCCGTTTAATACAATGTCATAAGCTTTTGCACGAACTTTTGAAGGATCTGTATCTAGATAGTGTAAGTCTTCTTCCATCGGCATTGTAAATGGATGATGCATTGCCACAAATCTGTTTTGGTCTTCATTCCACTCTACTAGTGGGAATTCTGTTACCCATACGAAGTTAAATATATTTTTATCTAATATTTCCATCTGCCTTGCAATCTCAAGTCGTAAATTACCAAGGACATCCCACACCACTGATGTTTTATCTGCTGCAAATAGTAGTAGGTCTCCACTTTCTCCATTCATAGCTTTTACTAAATCTGCCAGCTCTTCTTCTGTCATAAATTTTGAGAATGAAGATTTCATTGTTCCATCTGCTGCAATTGCAATATATGCCAACCCTTTTGCACCGTACTCTTTTGCAAAGTTCACAAGTTTATCAATCTTCTTACGAGGCATTTCTCCTTGCCCTTTGGCATTGATACCGCGAACAGTTCCCCCTGCTTCAATTGCCCCCTTAAATACTACAAATTCGCAGTTCTCTACTTCACTTGTCACATCTGTTAACTCCATACCAAATCTTGTATCTGGCTTATCAGAGCCATAGCGATCCATAGCTTCTTGGTAAGTCATTCTTGGAATCGGAAGGCTAACTTCCACATCTAATACATCTTTGAACAGTTTTGCCAACAATCTTTCATTAACTTCCAACACATCTTCTACGTCTACAAATGACATCTCTAAATCGATTTGAGTAAATTCTGGTTGTCTATCCGCACGTAAGTCCTCGTCTCTGTAACATCTCGCAATTTGAAAGTATCTATCATAACCAGAACACATTAATAACTGCTTGTAAATCTGTGGTGATTGTGGCAATGCATAGAATGAACCTGGGTGCACTCTACTTGGTACTAAATAGTCTCTTGCTCCTTCTGGTGTACTCTTTATAAGTGTCGGTGTTTCTATTTCTAAGAATCCTTCTTCTGCTAAGAATTGTCTTGTCAATGTTGCTACATTACTTCTCATCATAAGATTTCTTTGGATATCTGGTCTTCTAAGATCTAAGTAACGGTGCTTTAAGCGTAACTCTTCTTTCGTCTTGCTTCCTTCTTCAATTGGAAATGGAGGTGTATCCGATTCAGAAAGAATGCGAAGTTCTGTCGCTCTGATTTCAATATCTCCTGTTGCAAGATTTTCATTTGTTGCACCTTTTCTTGCAATTACTTCTCCTACTATAGCAACAACGAACTCACTTCTAAGCTTTGCAGCTTTAATCATGATTTCAGTCTCTTGCTCCTCTTCAAAAATAATCTGTAGAATTCCACTTCTATCTCTTAAGTCCACGAAGACTATTCCACCTTTATTTCTATTCTTTTGTACCCATCCCATCACAGTTACCGTTTCTCCGATTAACTTATTAGAAACTTCTGCGCATCTATGACTTCTCTTTAATCCTTGCATTAGCTCTGCCATCTTCTCTTCTCCTATTTCTTTTATAATTTTTCATAAGAATCACCAAACACATCGATGATTAATTCGTATCCTTCTTCTTGCAATTGGTTTTTTTGAAACTTCTTATTTTTCTTCATATTCACAATTAATACTTGATTTCCTTCACTTCTATCTTTCTTTGCCAATTGGAATACTTTTAAAACACCTTCTGTTGGCAAGTTTTTATCAAGTAAATATGCTTTTTTTGTCTTTCCTTCTGGTATCTTATACCCTTGCTCTAGCAAAAGCATAACAATTCTTTCAAATCCAATTGAAAATCCGCAAGCAGGTGTATCTTGTCCTGTGAATTTTCCAATCATTTTGTCGTAACGTCCACCACCTGCAACAGAACCACCAAATTCTTTCATGCGTATTTCAAATATGGTTCCTGTGTAATAAGCTTGTCCCCTTACTAATGTAGGGTCAAACTCTAGATCAAACTTCACATCCTTTGCCGTCTCTACTGTGTTAATGATAAATTCTAGTCCGTCCGCTGTCTCTTCACTTAAGTGTGCACCTAACTTCTCACGTAGATAACGTACACCTTCGATACTCTTTTCTACTTCATCAAACAGAGATAGATATATCTTGACTTTATCTGCTTCATACCCGAACATTTCTAGCTCTTTTGTCACACCATCTAACCCGATTTTATCTATTTTATCTAGCGTGATAAATACTGACTCATAATCAGACTCAGCAAATCCACTATACGAGGCCATTGCTTTTAGAATATTTCTATCATTTAAACATACTGTAAAATTCGCAAAATTAATTTTTCCAAGCATTGAGGTAGTTGCCAATATAAGCTCTACTTCAGATAGTTGACTACTCTCCCCTAAAATATCAATATCACACTGCATAAATTGGCGATATCTACCTTTTTGTGGTCTATCTGCTCTCCATACATTTCCTATCTGAAGGGCTTTAAAGGGTGATGGTAATTCATTTGCATGATTCGCATAATATCTTGCTAGAGGGAGCGTCAAATCATAACGAAGACCACCATCTACCAAATCATCTTGGCTTGAGATGTTGTCCAACTTTAATTTTTCTCCTCTTTTCAGGATTTTAAAAATTAGCTTCTCGTTGTCCCCACCTTGTTTGCTACAAAGGTTTTCAATATGCTCTACACAAGGAGTCTCCATCGATACAAAACCATATGATTTATATGTATCTTTAATCAACTGAATTAAATAGTCTCTAATTTCCATCTCATCTGGCAACATGTCTTTCATCCCTGTCACCGGTTTTTTCTTTAACGCCATAGCCATTCTCCCTTTCGCTCTAACATCTCGTCTATTCGCGTGATGTAGCTTTCAATATCTTTTACATTCTCAATCCGAATGATTTTTTCATTTTCTTTTGGACGTACAATCTTTGTTGCGGACCCTGCTCCTACTGCTACTATAGATTGTTTTTCCTCCATAATAAGTATATTGTAAATTCCTGCTTTGTCAACCTTTGCATAGCCAACATTTTCATAATTTCCAGCAATGTTTTTCTGGCGATATAGATAATATGGATAAAGCTCCATTGACTCAGCATATAAAAAAGACAACTCTATCATCTGTTCAATTTCTTTTCCGTAACGATTGACTTCTCCTCTTTCTTTTGCAATAGATCCTCTTTTCATGGCTAAAGAGTGCACAGTAAGGTTATCTGGATCCATCTCCTTGATTGCTTTTAATGTAGCTTCCACTTCTTCTACACCTTCATTCTCTAACCCCACTATAATATCCATATTGATATTATCAAATCCTAGCTCTCTCGCTTGTGAAAATATCTGCCTCACATCTTCAGCATTATGATTCCTCCCGATACTTCTAAGTGTGTCATCTTGCATTGTCTGTGGATTAATCGATATTCTATTTACCCCGAGGCGTTTCATCACCCCTAGTTTCTCTCTTGTAATCGTATCAGGTCTTCCTGCTTCTACTGTAAATTCTAGTACGTACTCAAAAGAAAATTTACTCTTTACTGTCCTGATTAATCGCTCTAATTGCTTTGCACTTAATGTGGTAGGTGTACCACCGCCAATATATACTGTATTCAACTTCTTTTCTTGGCTTTTAACCGCTACATACTCTAGCTCTTTTATCAAGGCATCTAAATACTCATCTATTCTATGTTCCCATTTTTTCAAAGGATAAGCCGTAAACGAGCAATAACTGCAGCGTGTTAAACAAAATGGAATCCCAACATATAAGCTGTATCCATCTTTATAATCGATATTTTCTAGAATCTTTGTCTCTCTAACTGCTATATCTGTCACAAGTTTTGCCTTTTGTGGATTTACTTGATATTCTTCAATCATAAAATTAACTACTTCATCTTTTTTCGCACCTTCTAGCAATTGCTTCATGGCTAATTTACTAGGTCTTACTCCCATTAAATAACCCCAATCCAGTGTATGTCCTGTTAGCTTTACTAGCTTATTATATAGCAATTTATTTACATCTCTTTTTTTATAGCTAAGCTCCAATTCCTCATCTTGAATGATTAACAGGTGCTCTTCATTCCTTTTCACTTTAATAAAGAAAGTGTCATCTTTCGATATTTTTTGTTCAATGCTTTCATTTGGGAAAAATGCTTTCACAAGATGAAACACATCATATTGATAGCTCGCTCTCCGTACTTCGCAGATAATCATATTTTCTCCTCTGTCTTATATACAAGGTATTTCCTATGACTGAAAGAGACAGGTAAATGATTACCTGTCACAAACATTCTATCTTATCGCACCTCTTCATTGTATTTCTTTTCATGTCCTATTGTCGTGCTTTGCATATGCCCTGGGTATACGACAGTTTCTTCTGGAAGTATATATAATTTTTCTCTAATTGATTGCTTCAATACTCTTTCACTTCCTGTTGGCAAATCCCATCTTCCTACAGTATTCGCAAATAAAGTATCTCCAGAAAACAGTACATTTTCCTCTGCGATATAATAACAGCATCCACCTGCTGTATGACCTGGTGTTGCAATTACTTTTATCACACAACCTGCAAATTCTAACGTTTCTCCACCTTCCAAAAACTCTATCCCTACACTTAAAGATACTTCTTCTCTGTGCTGGATACTTCCGTTTAATTGTGGAAGTAATAATAACTCTTTTTCTTGTTGCATCGCATAAATTTTCACACCATATTTAGCAACTAATTTTTCCACTCCAGTTATATGATCCCAATGCCCGTGGGTTAATAGAATTCCTTCTAACTCATATCCTTTTTTTTCAAAATAGTTTAAGAATTCATCTGGTGCATCACCTGGATCAATCACCGCTGCTTTCTTTGACTCCTCATCTATTATAATATAACAATTCGTATCATATATCCCTAATCCAAATCTCTCTAATTTCATCTTTCACCTCTTATTATCCTGTTGTCCTTTCGATATCTATCACACCTTCAATCATGCGCATTTTCTTAATGATTCTTTCTAGTTGCTCTCTACTCATTACAATAAATCCTAATTCCATAGTGGCAACCCCCTGCTTATTCGTTCTTACATTCATATTTTTCACATCAATGTTCTCTTCTGTACAAATCTTAGACACATCCATCAAAAGACCTTGCCTATCTTTTACAAACATTCGAATATCTGCATGATAGTGACCTGTTGACTCACTTGTCTCTGAGCCTCCCCACTCTGCCTCAATCAAACGATTTCTTTCATTCTCTGGCAAATGAATAACATTCACACAATCTGTTCTGTGAATAGATAAACCTCTTCCTCTAGTAACAAACCCTACAATTTCATCACCTGGAACTGGACTACAACATCTTGAAAATCGAACGGCTACATCATCGATTCCTTTTACTACTATGCCACTTTTTGATTTAGCCAAATGGAGTTTGTTTTCTTTTTGTGCTACCTCATTTACTTTTTCAAGAATCTCTTCATTCGTCACTTGCTTTTCGTGTTCTTTTTGGTAAGCTTCATGTACCTTATTAACCACTTGGCCTTCTTTTATTCCGCCATGACCAATAGCTGCAAGCACTGACTCCCAATCTCTAAATCCGTATTTTCTCTGTACTTTTTCTATATACTTACTGTTAGCAATCTCACTCCAGTTAATACTGTGACTCTTGCAATATGATTGTATCAGGTCTTTTCCTTTTACGATGTTTTCTTCTTTAAACTCTTTTTTGAACCACTGATTTATCTTATTCTTTGCTTGTGTCGATTTTACAGTCGTAAGCCAATCTCTACTTGGCCCTCTTGAATTTTGTGATGTAAGAACCTCGATACGATCACCGTTTTGAATTCTATAGTCGATTGTTACAATCTTCCCATTGACCCTTGCTCCAACCATTTTATTGCCGACAGCACTGTGAATTGCATAAGCAAAATCTATCGGTGTGGAACCATTTGGAAGATTTTTGACATCTCCATTTGGAGTAAAGCAATAGACATCTTCAGAAAATAAGTCTAAATCTCCTTTGATCAAGTTTAAGAACTCTGTATTATCAGTCATCTCTCTTTGCCACTCTAATATCTGGCGCAACCAAGTTAACTTCTCTTCTTCTTGTATCTTTTTATTTTCAGCATTGCTGCCTTCTTTGTATTTCCAGTGAGCTGCAATCCCGTATTCTGCAGTCTTTTGCATCTCTTCTGTACGAATCTGAATTTCAAACGGTTGACCCGATCTACTCATGAGCGTCGTATGAAGGGATTGATACATATTTGCTTTTGGCATTGCAATATAGTCTTTAAATCTCCCCGGTATCGGTGTGTAATTAGCGTGGATTATCCCTAGTGCACCGTAACAATCTTTCACACTCTTTACTACGATTCTAGTCGCAAATAAATCATAGACTTGATCTAAGGTTTTGTCCTGATTTACCATTTTCTTATAAATGCTAAAAAAGTGTTTTACTCTTCCATATACAGCCGCTTCTACTTGGTTTTCTTCCATAAGCTCCTGTACTTCTAACACGATAGATTGAACAAAATCTTCCCTTTCCATCTTTTTATCATTGATTTGTCTAACTAAATCCTCGTATTTCTCTGGCTCTAAATATCTTAATGAGAGATCATCTAACTCTATCTTTATCTTTGAAATACCCAGACGCTGTGCTATTGGAGCATAGATATCCATTGTCTCTCTAGCTTTTTCTCTTTGTTTTTCTGGGCGCATAAATTCAAGGGTGCGCATATTGTGTAAGCGGTCTGCTAACTTAATTAGAATGACACGAATGTCTTTTGCCATTGCAAGAAACATCTTTCTTAAATTCTCTGCTTGCACCTCAATCTTATCCGCTTTATAAGATAACTGACCAAGCTTTGTAACTCCGTCTACCAAAAGTGCTACTTCTTCGCTAAATTCTCGTATCACATCTTCATCAGACATAACTGTATCTTCTACCACATCGTGTAAAATACCAGCAACAATCGTTTCCTTATCTAATTCTAAGTCTGCTAAAATAATAGCTACTGAAATAGGATGAATCACGTAAGGTTCGCCTGATTTTCTTAATTGACCTTCATGAGCGTCTCTCGCTATATGATAGGCCTTTTCAATCATCGAAATATCCGTAGAAGGATGATATTTTCGAACGCGGTTAATTAGTTCTTGATACAGCTCTTCTGGAGCCTCAAAATCCTCTGGAGATTTCACCACATGTCCATTATACTCTTTTCTATTTTCTATTTCTTCTTTTCCGCCACTTGACATATCGCTACTCTCCTTCTTTCATTACTTTCCAGGATAACAAATAATCGACTCCACGTCATATCCCTCTAGTAACTTTCTTCCTTCTAATCCCGCAAGTTCTATTAACACAATCACTTTCACTACTTCTCCACCCAATTTTTCAATCAAGTCTATCATAGCTTTTGTGGTGCCTCCTGTTGCCATCAAATCATCCACTACAATGACTTTTGCACCAGGTTTAAATGCAGTCTTATGGATCTCTATAGTAGCTGTTCCATACTCTAGACTATACTCTACTTCTTCCGTATCACAAGGTAACTTCCCTTTTTTTCTCACTGGAACGAATGCTTTGTTCAAGTTATATGCTAATGGCATACCAAAAATAAAACCTCTTGACTCTGCTCCTGCAATCACATCAAACTCTAGTCCATCTAATGTTTTTTGCATCAAATCAATTGAAAGCTTTAAAGATTCTGGATGCTCTAATACGCTAGTCACATCTCTAAATATAATTCCCTCTTCTGGAAAGTCTACAATACTTCTTATATATTCGTCAATTTTCTTCATTATCTCCATCTCCCTAACGAAATTTACATAAAATGTTAAATTTTATTATAACATAGGGATTTTCTAATTTCAACGAAACCCTATTTGAAGTTTTGCACAATAATTTGCACATTTTTCACTCCCATATATTCATTTATACTAGGATAATATGTAAAAGAAAGCATAATCCCACTTCTCTTCCCCTTTTTCATGCTTTCTAAGGCGTTTTTCCCATAGGATTCTAAGACTAATGCTTCTATTCTTTCCCTTTCATTGAAGCATACTGCATCCATGCTCATACCTTTAGCATCCCGCACTGTCATCTTTATTACATTTTTATCTCTCCCTACCACTTGGTACTTTACAATCTCTAAGTCTTTTTCAGCAAATGTAGGCTTTTCATTCCCTTTTCCAAATGGTTCTAAAACAGATAATTCCTGTACAAATTCTTGGGTCACATACGAAAGAGGCAATTGCATATCAATTGCAATTTTTTTTCTGCAATCTTCATCCGATAGGGTGCAAAGCTGATTTAGGGTACTCCTAAATTTAGAAATATTCTCTTTTTCTAGGCTCAATCCAGCTGCCAATTTATGACCACCATATTTCAACAATAAATCTTTGCATTTATTAAGTTCTTCATACATGTGGTAGCTTTCTGTAGAACGTCCTGATCCCTTTGCACCATCTTTTCCTTCTGTAAGAATAAAGGCCGGTTTATAGTATTTTTCCCGGATACGCCCTGCAATGATTCCAGCTAAACTCTCATGGCAATCCGGTAGATAGACCACTAAAATCTTATCATCTTTCAAATCTCTTTCTACAATCTCTACTGCTTTTTCTACACCTGCAATTGTCAAATCTTTTCTGCTATCGTTTAATGCCTTTAAGTCTCCAGCTAAAATATCTGCTTCTTTTTTCGTCTTTGCTTCTAATAGCTCCAAGGCTCTTCTTGCAGTATCTAACCTTCCACTTGCGTTAAGGCATGGACCTAGCACAAATCCTATGTGATAGGAACTGAGTAATTCTTTCTTCACTCCTGTCACTTCCATTAACGACTGAAGACCAAGATTTTTGCTCCGCTTAATCATTTCCAACCCTTGCTTTACAAAGATTCGATTTTCTCCGATTAAATCCATCACATCACCTACAGTCGCTATTGCCACATTTTCTATTAAGTAGTCTAAATCTTCACTGTCTTGCCCTTCACTTTGGAGCAATGCTTCCACTACTTTATAGGCTACTGCTGCTCCACATAATTTTTTAAACGGATACCCACAATCCTCTCTTTTTGGGTTTACAATTGCATCTGCCACAGGGTATAGATATTTTTTCTCAAAGAAATCACTTCCAGCCACCTCTTCATAGGGAACTTCATGGTGATCCGTAATAATCACAGTCATTCCCATCCTTTTTGCATATGCAACTTCATCACTTGCTGCAATACCGTTGTCACAAGTTATAATTGTATCCACTCCATCTGCTAACGCACGTTCAATCAAGTCCATGCTTAACCCATATCCATCCTTCATACGGTCTGGAATATCACTATCTACTTGTGCCCCTACTTTTTTCAGACCTTCAAGCAAAATATAAGTTGCATTTACACCATCAATATCATAATCTCCTATAACACGAATTTGTTTTCTCTCTCGAATTTTTTCTCTCAAAATATCAATAGCCACATCCATGTCTTTCATCAACATAGCATCATGCAATTTATCTAGTGTCCCATTCAAGAATTCTTCTATTGCTTCTTCTTCGACAATTTCTCGATTTCTCATCAGTCTAGCAATAAGAGGACTAACTCCAAATTTTTTAGAAATAGCATTAAAGTCTGCACCCTTTCGAATCACTACCCATTTTTCTTCCATCACTTCACCTCTTTTATCTTTGCAAAAAGCTGCAGAAGTTACCTTCTACAGCCTTTTATACTCTTTATTTTTTAAAACCTTTTTTCATGCTGTACCAAAGAGCTCCTGTAATACACACTGAAGAATATGCACCACATATAATTCCTACAATCAATGGTAGTGCAAATTCTTTAATCGCACTAACTCCTAGAATATAAAGAACTCCTACCATCACAAATGTTGTAAATGATGTATAAATACTTCTAGTAAGTGTTTGTGAAATACTGCGGTTTACAATCAATGCTAAGTCTTCGTTTTTCTTGCCTAATTTTACTTCTTCACGAATTCTATCAAAGATAACGATTGTTGCATTGATAGAATAACCAACTATTGTAAGCATACAAGCTATAAATGTATTACCAACTGACACACGAGCGATTGCATAAAATGCTAATACTACTAATACATCGTGTACTAGTGCTACTATAGCACTTCCAGCAAATCGAATATCTTTAAATCTAAACCAAATATATAGAAGCATACAAACCGTTGCAACTATAACTGCTATAATCGCATCTACTCTCATCTCCGAACTAACAGTCGAACTGATATTTTCCGCTGTAATCGCGTCTTCTTCTACGTCAAACTCACTCATAAGCGCCTCATTTAACGCATTTCTCTCTTCTAATGAAAGCGAGTTAGTTTTTATAGTCACCTGGTTCGTTCCTTGAACTTTATTCATCTGAATCGCACCATCTCCTACTACTTCTTCTACGACTGGCTTTACCTTTTCATCTACTTCTTCTAAGGTATACTCCTCATTAAAATCAACTGTTGTAGCTGTTCCACCGCTAAATTCTAAGCTATAGTTTAAGATATCTCCTGATGAGTTATTGATTCCCATTCCTACGAACCCTGCACAAATCACTACTACTGAAACTGCAAAACAGATAAAACGCTTGCTCAAGAAGTCATATACTCTTGTCTCTTTCTTTTTCAAACTATAAAACTTAGGGTCTTTGATTCCTGCTGCAAATAAGGAGTACACGATTAATCTTGTCACCACGAGTGCTGTAAACATAGATACTACAATACCTAGTGCCAGTGTTTGTGCGAATCCTTTTACACTTCCAGTTCCCATAATCCAGAGTACAATTGCTGCAATCAGTGTTGTAATATTTCCATCAACAATAGCTGATAAGGCTTTCTTAAATCCAATTCTTAATGCTGACTTTACTACTTTTCCTTCTAATAGTTCCTCTTTTACCCTCGCAAATATGATAACGTTAGCATCTACAGCCATACCTATCCCGAGTATGATACCTGCAAGTCCTGGTAATGTCAGCGTAATATCAAATGCATTTAGAGATACTACTACTAAACCTGTATAGATTAAAAGTGCTAAACTTGCTGCAAATCCTGGAACTAAATATACAATACACATAAATACAAAAACGATTGCAAGACCAATTGCACCTGCCATCAGACTTGTCTGAATTGCATCTTGTCCTAATTGTGCTCCTACTACATTTGAACTTATCTCTTCTAACTCTAGCTTTAATCCTCCGATTCGAATAGTAGATGCTAGTAATTCTGCCTCTTCATAATCTGCCATTCCGTTGATTACAGCTCTACCATCTGTAATAGCTGTCTGTACCTGTGGTGAAGATATCTCTTCTCCATCATAGTAAATCGAAATCACTTGTCCCACATTTTCTGTAGTTGCATCTGCAAATTTCGCCGTTCCTTCTTCTGTCATAGTCAATGAAACTACATACTCATTATTCCCCATAGAGTCTTGCTGTGATTGAGCTTCTGCATTTTCAATATCTGTACCTTCTAAGACAACCTCACCTTGTGGGTCTATGAATTCTAACGTACCTGGCTTCCCTAGCTCTTCTAGAATCTCATTTGCATTTGTTACACCAGGTATTTCAATACTGATACGGTTATCCCCTACTTGATACACACTTGCCTCTGTGCTATAGCTATCTTCTACACGTTTTTGCAATTTATAAATGGTATCTGCCATATCCTCTTCTGATGGATTTTCCTCCACTGTTTGATAAGTGATACTTACACCACCATTCAAGTCAAGTCCAAGCTTAATATTCTTTGCCGCTCCACTGCTATCGCTTCCAAACCCCATGATAGAAGTAAATCCTAATAACCCTGCAAATAATAATACAATTACTAAATAAATAATCCCTCTACTCTTTTTCATGATTACCCCTCTCTTAATCTGCTAGTGCAGCTTTTATCATAATTGCAGATTCTACACGTTTTCGTTGCATCTCACATCCGATATCATAAGTGTCATGGATGGTACCATGGAATTTATCAGAGTTCGCCATACAACCACCACTGCAGTAAAATTTTGCAAAACACGCCTTACATTTGTCTTTTGTATAGACACTGCATCCCCTAAATTCATCTGCGATTTCTGGCTTTGTAATCCCTTTATCTACATCACCCATTAAAAATGCTTCATTTCCTACGAACTGATGGCATGGGTATAAATCTCCCCAAGGAGTAACTGCTAGGTATTCTGTACCTGTTCCACAACCTGAAAGTCGCTTCGCTACACAAGGTCCTCCTTCTAAATCAATCATAAAGTGGAAAAAATTAAACCCTTTCCCATTTTTCTCTCTTTGTATCATCTCTTTAGCAAGTAAATCGTATTCCTCAAAAATTTGTGGCAAATCACATTCTCTGATTGCGTAATCATCCGTATCTTCTGCTACCACAGGCTCTATAGATATCTGCTTAAATCCTAAATCAGCAAATTCAAGTACATCTTTTGTAAAATCTAAATTATTTCTAGTAAATGTTCCTCTTATATAATATTTGTCTTGATTTCTGCTATCCGCGAGCTTTTGGAACTTTGGTACGATTAAATCATAGCTCCCCTTTCCATTTCGGAATGGACGCATCTTATCGTTAACTTCTTTTCTTCCATCTAAACTCAGTACTACGTTATCCATCTCTTTATTTGCAAATTCTTGTACTTCATCGTTTAGCAATACTCCATTTGTTGTAAGCGTAAAACGAAATTTTTTATTGTATTTCGCTTCTTTTGATCGCCCGTAAGCCACTAAATCCTTGACCACGTTCCAATTCATAAGTGGTTCCCCACCAAAGAAATCCACTTCCAAATTCTTTCTATTTCCTGAATTTTCAATCAAGAAATCTAAAGCTTTTTGCCCTACTTCTGTCGACATTAACGCTCGTCTCCCATGATACTCACCTTCTTCTGCAAAGCAGTATCTACAAGCTAGGTTGCAATCATGCGCTATATGAATACAAAGAGCCTTTACCACTGTTTTTCGCTTCTTTACTTCTTCAATATACTCCTCATATTCATCAACAGTAAATAATTGTCCAGCTTCCATCAACTCCTTGATATCACTTACAACATCTTTTATATCTTCTTCGCTATAGCTATCCTTTAATTCTATATGTAATTTTGAAATGATATCCTCTTTTTCTAGGAGTGTATCCACCTCTTCTTTACTTAGTTTATTTATTATATTCAACACATTATAGAAGATATCATCTACAACATGTACTGAACCACTGTTTACATCTATTACAATGTTATATCCATTGCTTTGATATTGATGTATCATGTTTTCCACCTTTCTAAAAACGTACTAAGGCAGCGCCCTTACGGTCGCTGCCAGGTAATTTCATTTCGTTACTAAATTATTTCTTTTGCTCGCAAGTTTGATTTCCAACTGTGCAAGATGTCTTACACGCTGATTGACATGAAGTTTGACACTCTCCACATCCACCTTTTTTTATTGTTTTATTCAAAGTTTGGTTGTTTAATGTTTTTCCGTGTTTCATTTTGATTCCTCCTAAGATTAATTAACTCCAATGATTATACCATAGGAATCGCTGATAGTAAAGCAACTATTTTCAGGAAATCATACCACCTATTGTTCCACTGCATATGCATAATATCATGACTGTAACTACATTTCCATCACTAATTGTTCTATGTACTCCTAAAGTAATTAGTATTAAAAGAGAAAAATACAGAACACCTACCAAAACTCCCCATAGGTACCTCTTTTGTTTTGTACATTTCCCTACCACAAAACCGCCTACTAAATTTGAGAGTACATATATTACTAAACTAATTATATTTTTCACATTTTCTTGTAGATCTAATCTATATGCTAGAACTGCAAATATAGAAAGTAAAACTGCTGTTGCTAAATAGGCAAAAGATAAAGACTTTAAAACCCACATCATCTTTTGGGTATAATTAGTATTCTTCTCCATTCCATTCCATCCCTCCTCTTATAAAATCTTATGTAGGAATACCTTGCATTATAACCTAATAATTTTATTTCACACTTATTCATACGCATATTTATTGCTTTTTCTCATATGCTAATAGTAGAAATCCATTTCAAGAAAGGAGTATGCAAATGGTTAAATCTCTCAATAAAAAGCTACTTCCTGTAATAGGCTTTATTCTAATCACACAATTGGTAGCCTTTCTAAGTAGCTATTTTACACAAGACACCTCAATGATTTACGAATCACTAACCAAACCACCACTTTCCCCACCTGGTTATGTATTTGGTATTGTCTGGGTAATTCTATACACTTTAATGGGAATTTCCGCAGGTCTTATTTATACTCAAAAAACTGAAGACTCAAAAAAAGCTATTGTAGATTATTTTATCCAATTATTATTTAATTTTCTCTGGACTATTATATTTTTTAAATATCAAAACTATTGGCTTGCATTTTTAACGATATTAATTTTAGATTATCTAGTGATTAAAACAATTTTAACATTTAAGGACTTGGATAAAAAATCTGCCTTACTACTAATCCCTTATCTCCTTTGGCTCCTATTTGCCACTTATTTAAATTTTGGATTCGCTTATCTAAATGGGTAAGAGAATCATAGAGTGTGTGGTTTGTCACACACTCTTTCTCTTTGGCTATCTTTACATTTTATTCCATCTGACTCCCTAAATAAGTAGCACCTACTTGAGCAATCTTCTCTTCCACTTTACTAATCTTTACTTTTTCACTTTTTTCCAAGATTACTATTCCGCCTATAACATCTCCGTCGCTAATAATAGGTGTTACTATCATTTGGGTGTGTTGATTGTCCATCCCCTCATAAATTGGAATATGATTTCTATCATTTAATTTAGTAGTCACTTGCTCTCGATTAATCAATACTGTGGTATATTCACTTGTTATTCGCTTGTTATTTGCTTCCTTTTTTCCAACTCCTGAAGCTGCTACCACTTGATCCATATCTGTAACTAATACTGTATGACCAGTATTTTGACTAGTTGCCTCTGCATATTGTCTTGCAAATTCTCCTAATTCTTCTATCGGAGAATACTTTTTCAGTATAATTTCTCCTTCTCTTCCCACGTAGATTTCTAATGGATCACCCTCTCTAATTCTAAGAGTTCTTCGAATCTCTTTTGGTACTACAACACGACCTAAGTCATCGATTCTTCGAACAATTCCTGTAGCTTTCATATCATTCCTCCATTTACGATTACTTGTATTTTTGCTAGTATTTGTAAACAATCACAAAAATATACAAATTGACATCTTTTCATTTTTTATGTAAGATGTGATTATAAAATTTACCAACGAAGGAGAACTATCATGAAAATACGAATTCATTCGGATTATGTTTGCCCATTTTGCTATCTCATAAAAGAAATTATTAGGCAATCACTGAATAACACTGGGATTGAGGCCAAAATTGAATTTGTCCCTCACGAACTGAGACGTCCGCCATCTGAGCCGGTTGACCCTATGCATGATGAGATGCGTATTGAGCGCTTCAAAGATTTGATTAAGCCTTGGGCAACTGAACTAGGATTGGAGATGAATTTACCTAATATCTCACCTCATCCATTTACCACATTAACATTCCAAGGCTATTATTTTGCTGAAGACTCGAATCTTGGAGCTGCGTATAACGAAAAGGTATTTCATTCTTTCTACGTTCTAGAAAAGAATATCGGAGATATCGATATTTTATCAGAGATTATTACAGAACTAGGATTAGATGTATCTGCTTTTCAAAAGGCTGTTGATCAAAAAGTCTATCTAGCAAAATTGGATGACTTATTCTTCAATCGTGAACATTTGGAATTCAGCGCTATTCCTGCTGTATTTATTAACGATACTTACATTTCAAAAGTTGAAACTGTATCTGAGTTTAGTCAGCAATTATTAGACGCTAATAATTAAAAGAAAAAGTTGTAGTCACAACCTTCATAGATTTGATGGTTTAACGACTACAACTTTTTTATATACTAATTTATTTATTTTTTTTGTTTTTATACCACTTTTTCCTAGCCTGTCTCTTCTCATATACATCTGCATTTTTTCTTCGATTAATTGCAACGATAATTATTACAATTATTGTAATACATAGAAGTCCTCCACCTGCATATATCGAGATTCTTATGAGTTCTTTTCGCCGTTCTTCTTTTTCTTTCGCTTCTTGAACTCTTGCAGCCTCCTCAGCTTCTGCTTGGTAATATTCATCACTGATAGTAACACTTTCTGTTGCAATCACCTCTGTTCCGCGCAAAATTTCTACTACACCCTTTTTTTCTTGTGGATTACCGTAGTCGAGAACATTTACTGTGAATTCGGCTATATCTGTCGTTTTCGGTACAGTGATTTTTGCAACAGGGTTATGAAAACTTGAAATTTCTGTTCCTTCTTGCATATCCAAATATGAAATTTCATGAAATTGTGCAAATGCATAATCTAGCAACGCTACTGTGTCATTATATACCATACCTTCTTGTGATTGCATTACTACCGATACAATTCTCATATCACCTTGTTGCGCAAAAGTTACTAATGTATATCCTGCCGCATTCGTATATCCCGATTTCCCGCTTAAGGAATACTCGCGATAATATTGGCTATCCTCTATAACTGTCTGATGCCTTTGCAATAGCTGTTTTGATTCCACACTCATATTTGTTGGCGGTATCTCATAACTTGGTGCTATGATAATCTCCCTAAAAGTAGGGTTTTGAAATGCTTCTATGGAAATCAAAGCCATATCTCTCGCTGTTGTATAATGATCTTCATGGTTCAATCCGCTAGGATTTACAAAATTTGAATTTACAGCACCTACCTCTTTCGCCTTGTCATTCATCATTTGGATAAATGCTGAATAATCTCCAACTGCATTTTCTGCTACTGCAAATGCTGCTTCATTTGCTGACATTAACATCGTAGCGTATAAAGCATCTTGCATTGTAATTTCTTCTCCTGCTTTTAGTTCAATCTCACTCGCATCCACTTCTAAGGAGTCTCTAGCGGCTTGGGTTACAAGTACTTTGTCTGTCATTTCACTATTTTCCAAAGCAATCATCGTAGTCAATATTTTTGTAATACTAGCTGGGTACTTTATAACATCCGGATCCTTCTCATAAAGAACCTCCATTGTATCCATATTCATCACAATTGCAGTCTGTCCACTGATTACAGGTACTGGTATATCTGCTGGCTCTGTTGCATATCCAACCAAGTGTATCTGCAACATTAAGCATATTAATAATAGTTTTATTAATACTTTGCTATTTTTTTTCATGAAAATTCATTCCTCACTACCACTTATTAATTTTAGTTTTTGAAACTGTGTATTGGTGCTGGAATCCTTCCTTGTCTATTAATAAACTTCTCGCAAGAGAACTCATTGACAGGCATAACAGGCGCATATCCCAACAATCCACCAAACTCTACTATCTCTCCTACATCTTTCCCTACAACTGGTATCACTCTTACCGCTGTTGTTTTCTGATTGATCATTCCAATCGCCATTTCATCTGCGATAATTCCTGAGATAGTTGTTGCTGTTGTTTTTCCTGGTATCGCTATCATATCCAATCCAACTGAACACACACACGTCATAGCCTCTAATTTCTCAATTGTCAAAGCTCCTAAATTTACAGCGTCAATCATTCCTTGATCTTCACTTACTGGAATAAATGCTCCGCTGAGGCCTCCAACGTAAGAAGATGCCATTACACCACCTTTTTTCACTTGGTCATTTAATAATGCTAACGCTGCAGTCGTTCCTGGTGCGCCTACTCTCTCTAGTCCAATTTCTTCTAAAATTTCTGCCACACTGTCCCCTATCGCAGGAGTTGGTGCTAGAGATAAATCTAGAATCCCAAATGGAATCCCCATTCTCTTTGAAGCTTCTTCCGCTACTAGCTGACCTACTCTTGTCACTTTAAAAGCAGTCTTTTTGATTGTTTCGCATAGCACTTCAAAACCTTGTCCTCTTACCTCTTCTAATGCACGTTTTACTACTCCTGGTCCACTGACTCCTACGTTGATTACTGCATCTGATTCTGTCACCCCCAAAAATGCTCCTGCCATAAACGGATTATCATCTGGCGCATTGCAAAAGATAACCAACTTTGCACATCCTAGTGAATCTACTTCTTTTGTTGCTTCTGCTGTCGCTTTAATTATCTCTCCACAAAGTTTCACTGCGTCCATATTGATTCCACATCTTGTTGAACCTACATTTACAGAGCTACACACTCTTTCTGTTACAGACAATGCCTTTGGTATAGAGCGAATCAATCGCTCATCACTCTTTGTCATACCTTTAGAGACAAGTGCTGAATATCCACCAATGAAGTTAACTCCGACTTCTTTGGCAGCCTTATCTAAAGTCTCTGCAATTGTGATATAATCCTCTTCCGACTTACAAGCAGATCCCCCTACTAGGCCAATTGGAGTTATTGAAATTCTTTTATTTACGATTGGAATTCCAAATTCACGTTCAATATCTTCCCCAGTCTTTACTAAGTCTTTTGCAACTGTCACAATTTTATTATATATATTCTCATTCAATTTTTTCAAATCTGAATCGATACAATCCATTAAACTAATTCCTAGTGTAATCGTTCTTACATCAAGGTTCAAAGAAGAGACCATTCGATTCGTCTCTGTTACTTCATACATGTTAATCATATTAACAACCTCCGCTACTCTTTTATAATCTGTGCATTTTTTCAAAAATTTCTTCTCTTTGGCAACGGATGTTTAAACCGATGTCACTCCCTAAATTTTCTAGTCCTTTCACGATTTCTGAGTACTCTTCTGTTGTATCTGCTGTATCTACTATCATCATCATGTTAAAATAACCTTGTACAATTGTCTGTGATATATCTAACACATTAATTCTATTCTCAGCTAAATATGTACAAACTTTTGCAATAATTCCCACCGTATCTTTTCCAACTACTGTTACAATACTTCTTTTCATAGACATTCTCCTCACTTTTGATGCGTTTTTACACGATTACTCCATGCAGAACTACTATAACACAGTTTTTTGCTAATTTCCAATAATTAGCCTATTAATTAATTCTTTAATGGCATGATTTTAGCAACAGCTAAGTTTACCAACGAGAAAGAAGCCGCTAAAATAAAGATATAATGCGGGCCAAAATTTGTCCAAATCAAACCACTGACAAGTGAACAGCTAATGGCTACTACATGGTCAAGTGCAATCCCAAAAGAAAGTGTTGATGGTATCTCAGTTTTATCTTTTGAAATTTTATTTAGATAAACGGCACGTATAAATCCCATCTGACTTGACATTCTATCTAATACAAAAATCCCAAAAGTAACAATAGCTGCTACACCTGTTGTAGAAAAGTTTCCTGATACCAGTTGAAATGTCATAAAGGCAAACGCTAAATATACCACAATAAATGAGAGAGCATCTGCATAGAACATAGCTCTGATTCCAAATCTATCTAAGCACTTTCCTAAAAATGGCAAGAAAAACATTCCCCCTATAGAGCTAATTAATAAAAGAAGTGATATCGTATCTGCCCCTCTCCCTAATATCTCAATAATAACCCATGGAGCATACACCAAAAAGACTTGCTTTTGCACCCCATTCATAATCGCTAATATGTAATAATACTTATACTCTTTTCGAATAACAAGCTTTGGTCTTTCTGCTTTCTCACCTTTTTTGTTTCTAGTTATAGAGTACAGTAAAATCGCACTGATTAATAACAAAACCCCTGCGATTACAAAGATAGATCTAACTTCTGTTTTTAATTGAAACACATTGAATCGAAAACCAAAGAATACAATAATAGCTGCAAAAAGTGAAAATCCTGTTGCAATTCCTTTTAATTTACCAAGGCTTGTCCCTACATTCCCTTCACTTCCCATCACTTTCATCGCTATACTATCTTGCAACGGCATAAATAGGTGAACTCCCATAGAAAATATAAAGAGAACTGCTGTCATCGTATAAAAACTCGGTGTTGTAAATGCTAATATCAAAATCCCTATAGAAGCGATAATCTGAGAAATCATTGCTATCTTTATATCACCTAATCTAGAGAGGAGGGTTATCACAAATATTGCTAAGATTCCCGGCAATTCTCTTGGCACTTCTATAAACCCTCTCTGCAGTGCTGTTACGTTGTATGCATCTTTAAAATAATTCGCTAATATAACATCACTAAATCCATGAGCAAGTGCGATAATCGCAACTGCTATAATATAAATCTTTGCTGTTTTTTCTCTTGTCACTTATTCATCCTCAACTTCGTTTTTTGTATTTTTTGTAGCGCCCTTATTAAAGCTTCATTTTCCACCTCGCTTTGTATTCCAACGCGATAATACCCTTTCTCTAAACCAGTATAATTAGCACAATTTCTGATATTGATATGATATTCTTCTAATAATATTTGTTCTAATTTCTCTTCTTCTGTATAAAAAAACAGATAATTAGCGCTACTTCCATATATGACATATCCCACTTGTTGTAAAGCATTATAGATTTTCTCTTTTTCTCTTTGGACATATTCATGTGTGTCTCTTTCATACTCTAAATCCTTCATCGCTTCAATCCCAGCAGCTTCAGCTATATTAGACACACTCCAATCAGCGCCTGTATAGTATAGGCCTTCTATAATGTTCGAATCTGAGCAAAATGCATATCCTAACCGTAACCCTGGCATGGCATAAAACTTTGTAAATGCTTTTAAGACAATTAAATTTTGATAGGCTTCTAAATATTCTAATACACAGTACCGGTCACTTTCAGGAAGAAAATCCAAAAAGCACTGATCAACCACAACATAGCCTCCGTACTCTTTGCAAATTTGAATAATACGTAATATATACTCTTTTTCTAGTATACACCCTGTAGGATTATTTGGATTGCACAACCACACCATTTGAAACTCATCCTTTTTGATACGAGAATATAGTGATTCATCTGGCAAAAAACCTTTTTCCGCCTCTAATATATAGTGACTGATTGCTTTACATTTGTTTACTTTTAGAGCCCTTTCATAATCTATAAATGTGGGAGCTAACAGTAACGCACTTTTAGGTTTTATCAAGGTACATAAGCGAAAGATTATATCAGATGCTCCATTTCCACAAAAAATGTATCTCTGATCGATCTTTTCTTTTTTCTCTAAATGCCCCCTGAGGTTTTTCACAAAGGGATCTGGATAATATACAGAAGTATCCATTGCATTTACTATCGCCTCTCTCACACCTTTTGGTAATCCAAGCGGGTTGATATTCGCCGAAAAATCAATCACATCTGACCGTTCATATCTTATGCTTCCCCCATGCTCATATGTATACATTTTCAGTCTCTCCATTTCTGTTCATTTGATAATCACTTTTCTAATAAATTATAATATAAAACTTTGTACTGCTACACTGCATCCAGCAAAAATGACCAATGCTAGTATGGCGGAAATATACATTAGATTTGCAGCCTCCATTATGTATCCCACTTTCGGTTCGTTGATGGCATCTCCCATTGTTGGTTTCTCTACTACTTTTCCTTTGTATGTCGAGGCACCACCAAGCTGTAAGCCCAATGCCCCCGCACAAGCTGCCTCTGTATGAGCTGAATTGGGACTAGTGTGATTATATCGGTCTCTTTTATATATGCGAAATGATTCTTTTATAGACTTTTTTTGCAATCCAGCTGCTACTATCATAAAATATGCCGAAATCCTTGCTGGTATATAATTTACTACATCATCAAGTTTCGCAGAAAATTTCCCTAGATATTCATAAGTTTCATTCTTGTATCCTACCATAGAATCAAATGTATTAACCGTTTTATAGGCAACTGCAAGAGGTGCTCCTCCTATAAATGCAAATAATAATGGGGCAACCACTCCATCTGAGAAATTTTCTGCGATAGTCTCAATTGTGGCCTTTGTAATCTGTTCAAATGAAAGATTTTTTGTATCACGTCCTACTATATAAGAAAGCTTCCTCCTTGCACCTTCCAAATTGTTGTCACGAATCTCTTTTGTAAGTTTTTCGCCTTCTTTGTAAAGTGCTCTAGTAGAAATCATAAAATAGCAAATAATGCTTTCTATGCCGATTCCTAGATAGAAATTGATTCTATATACCCATTTCACCAATATCAGTGTAGCGAAAAAAAAGAACATAACTGTAACTAAATTCATCATCATTCCATATATAAATTTAGCTTTCTTACTCTGTATCTTTAATCTACCACATAATTTCACAAACATCGAAATTACAGTTCCAATTAATCGAATAGGATGAAATGGGTTATGTGGGTCTCCTATGATAAAATCTAAAACAAACGCAATTAGCACTACAATTACTGTATTTTCTATACTACTCATCTTTTTCTCCTAAGCTAGTCCAATTAATACTAATACTGATAACTCTATCAGCGTTAGTGTGTATCCACATAAATCTCCTGAAAATCCTTCAAACTCTTTCGTAAGCAACCTTACAGTCACCACGCCTATCACACTACCAATCGCCAAAGCTCCTGCTACCAGAGGATCTGCTACTAAAAATGAGACTGAGATTATCCCAATTCCTGCTAAGATAACTGCTACTTTATGCACTGCTTTTGTATGATTCATGTACATTGCCGCATACCCAGTTGTTACCATAGGTTTTATCTGTGTCACTGAGATTGCTACAATCGCTCTTGATAACATTGGTAGAAATATAAAAACAAACCCTCTTCCACCATTTTTGTAATATTCGTAGATTCCTCCAAAAGAAAGCAAGAAATAGATGCAAATCCAGATAACAGCAAATGCTCCTACATGGCTGTCCTTTAGTATTTCCCTCTTTTTCTCTAAGTTTCCTCTCGAGCCAATAGCATCATTGGTATCCATAAATCCATCCATATGGATTCCTCCTGTAATAAGCACTGGAAAAACTGCTAATAATGCACCACCAATCATAGGCGGCGCATCTAATCCTAAAAGACCTCTGTATAGAAGAAACCAAATAGCTCCAAGTATTCCTCCTACAAAGGGAAACATAGGCATCAAGAGACCAATCCCCTCTTCCTTCCACACCTGCGGACTTGGTATTTTCGAAAACATTGACATTGACATGATAAATCCAATTAGGATATTTTTCATAAGTCTCCTCTTTCAATCGCTTTAACGATTTCAGGTGCATAATAGCTAATCAATATATCTGCTCCTGCTCTATAGATTGAAGTAGTTGCTTCACACATAAGCTTATATTCATCTAAATATCCCATCTTAGCTGCAGCCTTCATCATTGCGTATTCCCCACTCACACTATAAGCAGCAACTGGAAGATTAGTCTGATTTTTAACTTTTGCTATTACATCTAGATAAGTCAGTGCCGGCTTAACCATAATGATATCTGCACCTTCACTTTCATCTAATTCCACTTCTTTTAGCGCTTCATTGATATTATGGTAATCCATCTGATAAGCTTTTCTGTCACCAAAGCTTGGTGCCGATTCCGCTGCTTCTCTAAATGGGCTATAAAAACTAGATGCATATTTTGCACTATAAGACATGATTGGAACATTAACAAATCCTTCTGAATTCAAACCTTCTCTTATTGCATAAACTCTTCCATCCATCATATCAGAAGGTGCAACCATATCAATACCTGCATGTGCATTTGATACCGCAATTTTTTCTAAATATTTTAAGGTTTCAGCATTATCTACTTCTTCACCGTTTAGAATTCCACAATGCCCGTGATCTGTATACTCACACATACAGACATCTGAAATCAAGTAGATATCATTACCAAAGTTTTTCTTAATTTCGCGTATCCCTCTATTAATCACGCCATCTTCGTGATATGCCTGTGATCCAACACAATCTTTTTCTTCCGGTATTCCAAAAAGAATATACTTTGTCAGACCCATATTTAAAAAGCCTTCCAAATCTTTACATACTGTATCTACGCTATACTGAAAATGATTCTCTAATGCCTTAAGTGGTTTCTTTAAATTGTTTCCATCTTTAATAAATATCGGTAAAATCAAGCTGTCTTTATTTATGGTTGTCTCCTTTACCATGCTTCTTATATGTTGATTAGCTCTAAGCCTTCTCGGACTGTAAATCATTGTAATGCTCCTTTATTTTTAAAATTACGCTATCAATTAAAGCCTCTTTTGATGTCTGCGTTTTGAAACCGTGTTTTTTTGCTTCTTCTTCTGTTGTTGGCCCGATACAAAAAGCCAATAATTGTTCGTACTTATCATAATTTGCCACAAATGACTTTACTGCACTGGCACTAGTAAATGCCACACAGTCATACTCATTTAAATCAAGGTCCTTTTCTTTTATGTAAGAAGTCTTGTAACATACTAACTCTTCATATGGAATTTCTTTTTCATTTAATTTTTCCTGGAGATGCTCCATGGAAATATTACCGCGCAGAATCAACACTTGATCCTTTACTCCTAAAAACCCTTGTTCGCACATCTCCTCTGCAAAAATTTTCCCTTCATACACCGATGGCGTAAAATCTGAACTGATTCCATATTTCAGCAACGTCTTCTCTGTCTGTAGTCCTATTGTGGCTACCTTGTGGTTCCCAAGTGCTCTTGCGTCTTTTCCCTTTTTTCTTAGGGCTTTAAAAAAGCTATCCACACCATTTGCACTAGAAAATACAATCTTTGTAAAGGAAGATAAATCTGGTAATTCGCATTCAACTGCCTCTATATCTATAGTTGAAGCTACTGTTACATAGGCTCCATTTTCTCTTAATTTCGCTGCCATTTCACTGGATTTTTTTCTCGGTCTTGTAACTAACACTTTTTTCCCAAGCAATGGTAATTTACCGTACCAATCAAAGTCTAATTGACATACTTTCCCTACAATCACAATTGCAGGTGATTCTATCTGATTCTTTTCAATGTCTTCTTTTAAGTTTCCTACTGTAGTGATTACTTTTCTTTGAAATGGGCTAGAACCTCTCTCTACAATCCCTGCTGGCATATCCCCATCCATACCTGCTTCCATAAGCTTTTCCATAATATGTGGTGAAGATGAAACAGACATCATAAATACCAATGTTCCATCTAATCTAACCAATGCATCATAATCCATATCTAAAGTTCCATCTTGTTTTCTGTGACCTGTAATAATATGAACAGAAGAACAATAGTCTCTATGGGTTACTGGAATTCCTGCAAATGTTGGAACGGAAAGCGAGGACGAAATCCCCGGAATAACTTTAAAAGGAATCTGATTTTCTTTTATTAATTCCAGTTCCTCTCCACCTCTTCCAAATAAAAATCCATCTCCACCTTTTAAGCGCACCACTCTCTTTCCTTCTTTTGCTTTTTCCACTAAGATTTCGTTGATTCTCTCTTGTTTTACTGGGTGGTGTCCTACGTTTTTCCCAACATTTATTTTTTCTGTACCTCTAGGAACCAATGCCATAATCTCTTCAGAGACTAATCTGTCATAAACAACTACTTCTGCCTTTTTTATCTCTTCTACTGCTGCCAAAGTCAAAAGTTTTACATGATATGGACCAGCACCTACTAATATTACTTTTCCTATCATAATACTGCTCCTCTTTTCTTCATCTCTTGTGCCATGACAATCGCCCTTTCTTCTCTACATTTTATTGAAAATTCTTGTTCTTCTATATCCATATTTCCATAATCATCTACGTATAGCCCTTTAAACTGTAAGGTCTTCCCTTCTTTTCCTAATACTGCGTAAGATGCAACAGGTGAACTGCATCCTCCATCTAATGTTCGAACAAAGGCTCTTTCACAAGTAGAGGTAATCCATGTCTCATGGTCTTTAAACTCTTCTAGAAAAAAGACATCTTCGCCTTTTCTAGCTTGCACTACCACTACCCCTTGACAGGCTGCTGGGATAATCTCACTTGGGTCAAACACTTTACTAATCCTATTCTCTAGCCCAAGTCTCTTGATTCCCGCATAAGCTAAGATTAGACCGCTATACTCGCCCTTATCTAACTTCTCTAACCTCGTCAACACATTTCCTCTAATCGGTTTTATCTCTTGATCCGGCCATAACTTTTTCAATTGTAGAGTTCTTCTTTTGCTTGCACATCCAAGTGGCTTATCTTTTTCAATTTCACTTTTTCCTTCTGGTAAAATCAGCACATCCCTTGGATCTTCTCTTCTTGATGTAGCTACTATTGGCAATCTCTCATCAATTTCCATTGGCATATCTTTAAAACTATGTACTGTAATATCTACTTCTTTTTCCAAAAGAGCGCGATCTAATTCTTTTACAAATAGCCCTTTTCCACCTATTTTATCCAGTGTTCTATCTAAAATAATATCACCTGTAGTCTTCATCGTTACCAGTTCTACTTCGATCTCTGGGTGATATTTCTTTATACTCTCAATCACCATATTTGCTTGAACAACTGCTAGTTTGCTCTCACGGCTACCTACTCTAATTTTCACCGTCTTCCTCCATTTCGCTTGTCAATGACACTCTTAACTCTTTGATTTTTCTTGATACTTTTTTGTGATCTCGTCCGTCCCCTATAAGACCGAGGACAAGCTCATCTGCAGTACCTATAGCTGGAAAGTAAAAATCACAACTCTCTCGATTATCACAAGCATTTACTAATATATTTAATTCCTTTGCATATTCCACATATGTTTGCTGAATGCATGTATCATCTGTACACATCAACAACAAATCTATTCCTTCTAAATCCTGCTTTTCTACATCTCTTAACTCTAACTCTAATATACCATCTTTATCTAATTTTATAATTTCCGCTGTTGCATCACGGGAAATCACTTTGATTTGACCTTCAAACTCTAGAAGAGTCTGTATCCGCCTCGTAGCAATGGACCCTGCACCTATTACTAATATTTTTTTCTTTCTCATATCAATAAATAAGGGAAAATGGGTATGTCTCATTCTCTACCTCCGCTTACTGTATACAGCAATGCGTTTATAATAGCTGCAGCGATATTGCTACCGCCTTTTCTACCTTTAGCAACGATATATGGAGTCTCTTCTAGTTCCAGAATCAATTCTTTACTCTCTACTACGTTTACAAATCCTACAGGAACACCAACAATCAACTCTGGTGTTAACTTTCCATCTCTAATCAATTCTTCTAACTTAATCAGAGCCGTCGGTGCATTTCCTATAGCAAATATCAACTTTCCTTCTAAGCTCGCAGCTTTTTCCATACTTACTGCAGCACGAGTAGTCTTATTTTCTTTTGCCTTTATAGCTACACTTTCATCTGCAATAAAACATTCTACCTTTATATTGAGTTTTTTACAAGCATTCTTATTAATTCCTGCTTTTGCCATATTGGTATCAGTAATAATTGTACACCCTTCTATCAATACTTCTTTTACCTTTTTTACCACGTCTTTAGAGAATTTCAAATCATTCGCATACCCAAAGTCAGCAGATGTATGGATGGCTCTCTTTACAATCAGTTCATGCTCCTCTTCTACTGTAATTCCAAGCTCTTTCAATTCTTTGGAAATAATTTCAAATGATTTTGCTTCTATCTCACTTGGCAATAATTGTTCAATCATAATGCTACTCCTTCTTCTAGAATTTTGTAAATCTGATTCATATCTAAACTTTTTCGAATCTCATCTGCCAAAATATCGTACTGGCTATCCTTATACTCTTTTACACTAATATTGTGATTTCCTTCAAACGTCATCCCCTTTTTTTCTAACAAAAGCTGAATCAAACGCTGACTAAAATCTCCCTCATCAAAAATGCCATGCACGTAACTTCCCAGTATTCGACCATCAATTACACCATCTTTAATACCATTATCTAATTGGATATGACCACATTTTCCAGTAGTTTTCCCCATATGAATCTCATAGCCTTCTAATGTTGCTCCTGATAACTCGTTGTAAAACCCCTCTACTTGGTCTATTGTTCCACTCACTCTAGTACGAGTCTTTTCTTTTTCAAATATTGTATTTACTTCTATAAGTTCAAGCCCTCTGTGAACACCACCATATTCTATGTTATAGGGATCTTCTATTGTCTTCCCAAGCAATTGATACCCTCCACAAATTCCTATAATCGGCGTCTCCGATTGCTTCCTAATCACGATTTCCATTCCGCTTTCTCTAAGCCACTTTAAATCTGCAATCGTATTTTTTGTACCTGGAAGTATGATTAAATCTGGGGTTTTTAAATCTGAAACTTGCTTTACATAACGAACCGAAACTTGTGTAAATCGCTCTAAAGCATTAAAATCTGTAAAATTAGAGATATGTGGAAGATGTATTACGGCTATATCGATAGCCTTGATTTCTCCACCTCTCGTAAAGCGATCTGATAAACTGTCTTCATCATCAATATCCATCTGTATGGTAGGCACTACTCCTAATACTTCTTTTTCTGTGATGTCTTCTAACATTTTAAGACCAGGTCTTAAAATCTCTACATCCCCTCTAAATTTATTAATAATCAACCCTTTGATTAAATCTTGCTCCTCTTGCTCTAGAAGCTTAACTGTTCCATATAAGCTGGCAAATACACCACCTCTATCGATGTCTCCAACTAACAATACTGGAGATTTTGCTAACTTTGCCATTCCCATATTTACAATGTCATTGTCTTTCAAGTTAATTTCAGCAGGGCTACCTGCACCTTCAATCACCACAATATCATAATCTTTGCAAAGTGCCTCAAAGGACTTCATAATGTCTGGAATTAATGTATGTTTGAATTTGAAATAATCCACGGCTTTCATATTCTGTAGTACCTCTCCATTTACAATCACCTGACTACCTACATCCGTAGTCGGTTTCAATAGAATAGGATTCATCAGCACATTAGGCTCAATATTACAAGCTTCTGCCTGCATTACCTGCGCTCGCCCCATCTCAAGCCCTTCTTTTGTTATGAAACTGTTTAGTGCCATATTTTGACTTTTAAAAGGTGCCACTTTATATCCATCTTGTGCAAACACTCGGCAAAGTCCTGCAACAATCACACTCTTACCTGCATTTGACATGGTACCTTGAACCATAATTACTTTTGCCATACCATTCCTCTTTCTCTATTTTTTATCGTACTCCATGCATTTTATAATAAACTGTTTTGTGGCTTCTATATTCGAATAAAAGTATAGGTGAGGATATCCACATAATAGATTCTTATGTGCTACTCCCGCTTCCCAATTCTTACCAGTCTTTGGCTTTCTCGCTTCCCATACATTTCCATTGTTATCGCTGTCGTAATAATGGAACTCATGACCTTTTACACTAGTTCCCTTCTCTCCTAATAGCACATCTTCGGTAGCTGTAACCGTGATATAACCAAATCTAGAAAGTTTTTCTCTCTTATGTGAGATGCCGTTTATAGCCCCTACCATATCATGGCCATCTATCTCTTGTTGAAGATACATAAATCCACCGCATTCTGCAAATGTTGGCAAACCGTTTTCTATGGCTTTTTTTATATCTTCTTTCATAGTTTTGTTTTCTGAAAGTTTTTTTAAATAAAGCTCTGGATACCCACCGCCTATATAAAGCCCTTGTATATCTTCTGGTAATGCAGAATCTTCAAGTGGTGAAAAATAATAAATATTAGCCCCTAGCTTTTTTAGTAAATCTATATTTTCTCTATAATAAAAACAAAATGCTTTATCTTTTGCAATTGCAATATTTACTCTTTCATCTGTTATTGGCTTTATTTCAGTCTCTTTGTATTCGATAGGACTCGTATCGTTTGCAAGTGCTATGATTCCATCCATATCCACAGTCTCTAACATAGTTTCAGCTAGTATATCCAGTTTTCCTTTTAGGTTATCAATCTCTTTGGATGTCACAAGCCCTAGATAGCGACTCTCAATACTATACGCCTTTTGATATGGCACGTATCCAAACACTACAAGATTACAATGGTCTTCTATCATTCCTCTGTACATCTCATACATCATCTTTGAGCAATTATTTAAGATTACTCCTTTAATGTTATTATCTTTAAAATTTTTGAGTCCATTTATAATACTGCAAATGGTAAGAGATACTCCTTTTACATCTATTACTAAAATCACCGGAATATCAAGTTCTTTCGACACATGATGGGCCGAAGCTTCCTCTGTTACCCCTGCAATACCATCATAAAACCCCATCACACCTTCTACTACCGAAATCTCTGTGTCTTTACTATATTCACAAAATAATTGTTTGGCTATATCTGTATCTGCAAAGAATAGGTCTAGATTCCCTCCAGCTGCACCAATAATTTCTCTATGGAATAAGGGATCGATATAATCAGGGCCGCATTTAAATGCTGATGGGCGTAGACCTTTTTTCTTTAATGCTACCAATAGACCACAAGTTATCGTCGTCTTTCCTGCACCACTTTTAATCGCCGATAGCATAACTCTTGGATTACTCACTGCACTTCCCCCTTCTCCCTATCAAAAAGATTGGATTTTCAGCCATTAACATATTATAGTTTCCAAGCTTTCTTCCTTTACTCACTGCTATTTGAGTTACGGTGAACCCATCATCAAATAATTCTTTCATAGCAGAAGTTGCTTCTATAATTGTTTCCATTGTAACTGCTGTAATCAAAAGATTAACATCCGGATTCTTTCCGTGAACAATAGATAAAATTTGTTTCAAATTCCCTTTACTTCCACCTATAAATACATGATTTGGTGTCCCGGCACCTTCGATGACTTCTGTCGCCTCTCCCTTGCACACCTCTATATTGAACGCATGAAACTTTTCTTTGTTATGATAAATCAATTCCACTGCTGTTTCGTTAATCTCTACTGCTACCACTCTAGACTTTGGATATTTTAAAGCGTATTGAATTGCTACTGATCCTGTTCCAGCACCGATATCAAAGATTACGTCATTATCTCTCACTTGAAAAAAATCGCAGGCGATAGTACGAACATCTTCTTTTGTCATCGGCACTTTTCCTCGAATAAAGTCTTCGTCAAAAAGTTTAATTCGTCTATCTCGAAAGATATCTTCTCGTTCTATCCACATCACTGACAATGAATCAAAGTCTTTTCCTACAAAGTCCTTCGCTAGCCCCTTCGTAATGAGCTCATCCGCATATGAAAGTCGCTCTCCTATGTATACTTTCAAACCACCCAATCCACTATTTACTAGTTTCTCTATGATAACAGCAACCGTTAACTCACCGCCTGTCAGTAGGAAAGTCTTTTTACTATTTAATACGTGACCGATTACATTGCATGCTGTCCCATGGGCTGAAACTAATGTTACATCTTGCCAAGTCTTTTTAAGTGCTGATGCCATATACTGAACTGATGAAATCCCAGGAATCACTTCCACCTTGTCACCTAGCTTTTCAATTAATTTTTTCGCTCCACTATAAAATCCAGTATCTCCACTCAGTGCTACAGCAATATTCTTATCTTTTTTTTCATCAATTAATAAGACAATCTCATCTGGGTTAATCGCTTTAATTTTCACTGCTTCATAAGCACTCAAATCTTCCAGTAATCTTGTTGCTCCTATGATGACATCTGCTTGACAAAAGCATTCACGAGCTGCAATTGTCATCATATTCTCATTACCTGTTCCACAGGCTACAATGCTCACTTTCATCTATAGTCACTCTCCATCTAATATTTTTTCTAGCTCCTCTACACTATAACCAAATTCTTTTGTCGGTCTCTTAATCACCAGTAAACGAATCCCAGTCACTTTACAAGCTTGACATTTTTCATGAAATCCACCTGTATCGCCTCCGTCTTTTGTAATCAGGGTTTCGATTCGATACTTCTTAATAATCTGGATATTCTCTTCTATGGTTGACACCCCAAGCTTTGTAAGAATATGATCTGGCTCTAGACCTGCATCCCTACAAGCTTCCACGGACTCTTTGGTAGGTAGCACACGGACATAAAGTTGTTCCTTATATCTATCAAAAACTTTTACATACTCTTTTACTTGTTTGCTCCCCGTTGTGGCAAGCACATTTTCATCTCCTATCAAGGCACAAGCTTCTTCGATACTATTTACCATTTGACCGTAATCTATATCGCTATCTTTTCTAATCACCCTGTAATAAGCATAATTCTTTGAAGCTGACTGAATGTTTTTTGTCACCTCTGTAGCATAAGGATGTGTTGCATCTATAACAGCTTCAAATCCTTGCTCTTTCAGTATCTTTTCTATCTCTTGTGTCGTCAATCTTCCCACTAGTACCTTCAAAGATACATCCTCTATCTGTTCTCTTCCACATTCCGTCGCCACTGACACCACTACTTCATACCCTTTTTTCGCTAAGGACTCGGCTAATACTCTACCATCCTTTGTTCCTCCAAATATTAAGATCTTTTTCATGCTTCTATATCATAACCTCTTGGAGTAACCATATAGCTTCCTATTGTTTTTGTCTGAGAATTCCCAATAAATACAGTAGAGAACATATCAACTTGTTCACTCTTTAATTCATCTAAAGTAAGGATGCTTTTTTCTTCTCCTTCTCTTCCGATGTTTTTTACAATTCCACAAATCGTCTGTGGTGATTTATATTTTAATAGTATCTGGCAAGCTCTTCTAAGATAGTCTGCACGTTTTTTACTAGATGGATTGTATAATACGATAGAAAAATCTGCCATAGCTGCACACTCTAATCTCTTTTCAATTAAAGGCATCGGCGTTAATAAGTCACTCAATGATATGGTTGCAAAGTCATGGGTTAAAGGTGCTCCAAGCACAGCACCACCACTGAGTGCCGCTGTAATACCAGGTACAATTTCAATCTCTACATCTTCATATTGTTGGCTCAACTCAAGTATCGGACCTGCTAAAGCATATACACCTGCATCTCCACTGCACACCATCGCTACAGTTTTTCCCTCTTCTGCATGTTCAAATGCTAATTTACACCTTTCAATTTCTCGCTTCATAGGTGTTGAAAGAGTCTCTTTCTCTGGCAAAAATGCTTTCACCAAATCAACATAAACAGTATATCCACAAATCAAATCGCAAGATTCTAGCGCTGCTTTCGCCTCTATTGTTAAAAAGCTTTCATCTCCTGGTCCAATTCCTACTACATAAAGTTTTTTCATCATTTGTCCTCTTTTTCTCTAAAGTCTATCTCTATTTCATCTAGCGAAACAGCAATTGTCATTCCATTTTTCTTCTGTTTTTTTACTATCAGCTTCTGACCTAGTTTGAGTGCACTTCTCTCACACACGTTATCCGTTCCTACAGTCTTCTTTACAAAGTCTGAACTTTCAAATTCTCCCTCTACCTCATTCAATGTCTCTACTGTAAAAAAATGTGTTCCAATCTCAAATGAATCAGCCAATTCTATTAGAGCTTTTTCCTCTTTTTTAAGTTCTACACTTCCTAAGTCTTTGATAGCTTTTTTACTTAATTGATACTCCTTTAGGATTTCTTCCACAAAGTGTAGCACTTGCGCCGAATCTTTGTCTTTCCTACACCCCATTCCTAGGTGCAAAACTGGTGGTATTAAAATCAATGAATTTTCAGCTAGATCTTCTTTATAAGTGATAATCACATCTGCTTTTTCTATTCCTTTTGCTTCTACTACATTTGGCGGTAGATTGCTTAGCTTAAACTCACTTTTCACAATCACTTTTTCACATCGAAGTAACTTTGATGACACTTCTTTGATACAATGAGGATTACAAATAGCATAGCCTCTTTCTATAGCAAAATTATCAATTGCAAATATGTGATTAATATCTGTAGCAGTTGTAATCACAGGATTACTTTCTATTTTATTTGCGATCATTTCCGTCACTTTATTCCCTCTCCCTATATGACCTGAGAGCACTGAAACACAGTTCCTTCCTAATTCATCCAAAAGAATTACAAAAGGGTCTTTCGTCTTGCTTTGTATATAGGGTGCAATCGCTCGCACACAGATTCCCATAGCTGATATAAAAACAATACCATCACTAGACTCAAACTGTTCTTTCGTCCATTGTTTAAAGTCGATTTTTTCACTTCCAAATCCGCAAACACAACTTATCGCATGCTCACTTAATTCCCCTTGAATCTTATGTGCTAGTTTATTCCCTTTTTCTGTAAAAGAAATAATACCTATCTTCATATTATTTTGCCTCTCTAAACTCCGTAGTAAATGTAGGATCGTATAGCTTTGATCTTTCATATTCGGCTTGTAAGAAATCTCCAACTGTTATTAATGCTGTTTTGGTAATTTTGTTTTTCTTTGCTGTTTCTTCTAATGTTCCAACTGTACAATAAAATACTTTTTCATCTGGCCAAGTGGCTTTATAAATCAATGCTACTGGTGTATCTTTTGTATACTGACCTCCAAGTAATAGTTCTTCTACTAACGCTTTAATCAGCCCTGTACTTAAAAACAACACCATTGTAGATCCATGACTTGCAAGTTCTCGCAGTTTCTCTCGATCTGGGACTGGCGTTCTTCCTTCCATTCGTGAAATAATAACAGTCTGAGTGACGCCTGGTAGCGTATACTCTGTCTTTAATGCAGATGCTGCCCCACAAAAACTAGATACTCCTGGTACATACTCATACTCAATTCCTTTTTCTATTAACACGTCCATCTGCTCTCTAATTGCGCCGTAGAGGCAAGGGTCCCCTGTATGCAATCTCACCACTTCTTTTAACTTGTTCGTTTCTATTACTTCTAATACTTCTTCAAGGGTCATTGTCGCACTATCGTATATCTGACACGCCTTATTTGCATAGTCTAATAATTCTGGATTTACTAAGCTTCCTGCATAGATGATGACATCTGCTTTTTCTAATAATTTAGCTCCTCGTACAGTAATCAAATCTACTGCACCACTTCCCGCTCCTACAAAATAGACCATTTATGCTTCCTCCTTAATTATAACTGTAGTAAAATAGCTAGCATCCTCTGAAATCTCATCGACATTATTACAGATAACTTGGTTTGCTAATCCGCAATTCGAAACCGCTTTCACTTCACAATTTTTCGCTTTTTCTTTTAATACCTCTTTCAAGTTCCCAATCGCTTTTCCGCTTTTCATCACTACTTTTGTACCTTCTAATTCAAGACATTCTTCAATATTTCCAGCTGGCAAGATATGAAGGGGCTTATGCATTGTAGTCAGACTCATCTTTAATGTAGAAGCAATCGCACAAAAACTGGTGATTCCAGGTATCATCTCTACTTCATACCCTTTTGCTTCTAAAATGTCCATTATGTAAGAAAACGTTGAAAATACCGAAATATCTCCTAAGTTTAGCATTGCAACATCCTTTCCATTGTCTAAATGAAGTTGAATCTGTTCTGCAACCTCATTGTGTCGCTTCTCTAATAATTCCTTGTCTCTAGTCATTAAAAAGGATAATTCTTCTATGATTTTACCATCTAAGTCACATGCACCTTTTGCAATTTCCAAAGCAAGGCTATTTTGATCTCTCGTCTTTGGTGTTGCAATTACTTCACATCTCTCTATCGTTTTTACTGCTTTTAATGTCATAAGTTCTGGCTCTCCAGGACCTACTCCCACTCCATATAATACTCCTGCCATTTTACTGTCTCCATCTCTTCATAATCTCTTTTGCTTCTTTTGATGCACCTAGATAGCCATATTCATTACTAAACATCACAACTCCTATCTCGCACTTCACTCTCTTTTCCACTTTTGCCTGTGCATCACTAATCACAAGATCTAATACTTCTTCTTTTAAATTTACCTGGGTTAAAATTTCGATACACGCATCTGTCGTCTTGCTCTCCATAATTTCTCGAACAGTTTCTCTCGTTCCACCTAAAAGAGCTGTGTAAGCTGCAAATATATGCGTCCTACCATCGGCTTCTCTGGAATGTGTATTCATAATTCCTGCTGATAATTTAACAAATTTCCCGATATGACCGACTAATAAGATTCTTTCAAAATCATATTTTATACTCAAATCTAACACTTCCCCTATATAATTTGAAGATTTTACATTTGGTATCGCCTTAAATCTCAAGTTACTCTCTAGAAAACTATCTGAGTAGTTACCAGGTGATATGATAATTTCTTTCACTTGATTTTCTTGCAACATCTTAAGCTCTACATCTATAGAATCCACTAACGCCCTTACACTTCTGGGCTCTACAATTCCAGTAGTCCCTAGAATTGATATCCCTCCTAGAATCCCCAAATTCTCATTAAATGTCTTCTTTGCTAGCTCTTTTCCATCTCTTACTGAAATTTCTACGAAAAAACCGCCTTTATATCCTTCTTGTTCACTTATTTCTTCAAGTGCTTCTCTTATCATTCTTCTCGGTGTGGAATTGATGGCTGCAGCTCCTACTGGTTGATTTAACCCTCGTTTCGTAACTCTACCAACACCTTCGCCTCCATCTATTTCTATTCCACTTTCTAAGAGTTCCACTTTTGCTTGAATAAATGCCCCATCTGTAGCATCAATATCGTCACCGCCATCTTTTACTACGACACAACTCGCCCACTGATCTCCTTTTTTGACTTCAATCACATCTGCTGTTACTAGAATCCTTTTAGGCGTCATTATCTGACTTTGTTTAATCTCTTTTCCTGTAAGTAAGATCAACGCCGCTGCCTTTGTCGCCATAGCTGCCGCACTTCCAGTTGTAAATCCACAGCGAAGTAGCTTACCCTGACTTTGTATCACTGGTAAAGTCATAAAATTTCCTCAAGATGAGATACATATAATTCTTTAATCTTTGGATATTCTGCTAACCCTTTGATAATGGACGCAACTTCTAATCCCTGCTCTTTCATCATTGTAGAAAGGCTATCTTCTTCATCTGATGCCATATCATTAACTGAGTGATCTCCTGCAACTAACATAAGTGGAGCAAGCACTGCTTTTTTATATCCTGCTTTTTTTGCCCAACTCACAGCATCTTCAAAAGTGGGATAAGCTTCTACCGTACATATGTATAAGTTGTGATACTCTTTTTCTCTCGCTATAAAATTAAGAGCAGCATATACTGCATTGAAAAAGTGTTCTGTCCCATGTCCCATTAGTACAAGTGCAGTTTCCGAATCTACATTAATGTCGTTATAAATAGCATTTAATATAATTTCATAATCTTTTTCATTCCTCAACAGAGGCGCCGCAACTTGAACCCTGTCAAATTCTTCCTTTTTTGCTTCTATCATCTTGCACACCTTTTCGTACTCTTCTCCGTACAATAATAAAGTCGGCAATATGTACACCTCTTTGATTCCATCTGCCTTCATTTTTTCTAATGCTTTTGTAGTATCTGGAATTTCAATCCCTCTACTTGCTAGCTTTTTTCTTATCTTATTACTGGTAAATGCTTGATACACTCTATATTCCGGCTCTTGTTCAACAATGTGTTTTACCAGTGCATCTATATTCTTTCCTCTAGTCTCATCAAATGATGTTCCAAAACTTATGACTAATATTCCCTTCATCTCTCTTCTCACCTTCGTATGTAATTTGATATCCTCGTCCATGACTGGGTTGCCATTCATAAAAATTTTTCTGATTTGGAAACTCTTGTTCCATAATTGTAGCAATCACTCCTCCGTGTGAAACTATGACCACGTTTTTTTGTCCACACTCTTTCACAACATCTAACAATTCTTGGTATCCTCTTATTACTCTATCTTCAAAGATTTTCTTCGACTCTCCCTCTGGTGGTGACTGTGTTTCAAAGTTTGTAATCCACTCTTGAAATGCGGATGTAGACTTTAGTTCTTCATAACTCTTCATTTCAAATGAACCAAAATGAATCTCTTTTAAATATTCTAAAACATTCCCCTCTACTCCGTATAAAATTCTCAGTGTTTCTGCTGTTCGCTTCATTCCGCTAAAAAAATGCTGTTCTCCGCTGGGATAGAGAATCTCTTTTTTTAGTTCTAGCAATTCTGCTATCCCTTCCTCGCAAAGAGGTACATCTGTTTGCCCACAATACAACCGCTTTACATTTGCCATTGTTTTTCCATGGCGGATTAAATTCACTTTCATTTTAACCTCGTTCCAATTCCACAAAACACACGAATCACTTCATCACTTTCTCCTGCAAGTATAACTAAAGCTTGTCCTACTGTTTCTCTCCATTTTCGAAGCTTTGGATCCATGGGAACCACTCCACAGGAAATATCGTCACAGATTACTACTTTATTTTTATAATCTTCTAAATTTTTTTTAAGTAGGTGTATCGCATCTACCCCTTCTTCTAACTGTTCTTTTATCAACTCATGAAACGCTTCTATTTTCGCCATATCCGGAAACGCTTCCCTAGCATATTTTGTTTTCCCTTGAAATGCTCCACCTATGATTAATTTCATCTATCGTCTCCTCGTATTCTTTCTTTTAGGGATTGCGGAATCTTTCCTTTGTGAAAAATCATCTGATGATAACAAGACTCTATCACAACGTCACAAGCTGTAGCACAACAGCGATCCACATAGGCCAACCCCTTTTGATAAGCTTTCGTATACTCATCAAAATCTGCTGCATCTGAATAAATAGCATCTGATACAATCACTATATTTTC
>CAYJHQ010000002.1:0-92470 GCA_964369775.1 uncultured Lachnospiraceae bacterium | reverse complement strand
CATCAAAATCTGCTGCATCTGAATAAATAGCATCTGATACAATCACTATATTTTCCAAAGTCTGAATCAACTCCTTCATCTGCCTTGCTACAGTCTCTCCTGCATCTTCAACAAATGCACTTCCCTGAAACATCTCGTTTGCTAGAAGTGCAGTAGTACTATCAAGTAAAAAGCTTCCTTTCACATCATAATCTCGTAGCACATTTATCACATCTTTTCCGCACTCTATCGTATCGAATCCCATTCCACTTCTGCTCTTCTGATGGTTTTTGATTCTTTCCTCGTCTTCCTCGTCTACAGGGTTCATTGTTGCGATGTAATATAATTTCCCTTCGCTTTGAGCTTTCGCTAATTTCTCTGCATAAGATGATTTTCCATTTTTAGAGCCGCCTTGGATGAATATTCTCATTTTTCAATACCAACCCTTGCATTCACACCTGCTTTGTAATAATGCTTCACTTCTTTCATCTCTGTAACAAGATCTGCTCTCTCCATCACTTCTTCCTGTGCATATCTTCCAGTAAGTATCAATTCTGTGTGGGAAGCTTTTTCTTCCATCAGTGCAAATGCCTCATCACTAGTTACTAGTTCATAGTACATTGCAACATTAAACTCGTCTAGAATCACTAGGTCGTATTCCCCACTTGTAGCTGCTTCATATCCTTTTTCATATCCTGTTTTTGCACACTTAATATCTTCGTCACTAGCATTTCCCTTTTTAATAAATCCTTTTCCCGCACCAAACTGCTCTACTGTAATCTGCGGCAAATACGTTCGTAATGCTATGATTTCACTGTACTCATCATCTTTTAAAAACTGTCCAATATAAACTTTTTTACCTGCTCCCGATGCCCGAAGAGCTAATCCTAACATACAGGTAGTCTTTCCTTTTCCATTTCCTGTATACACTTGAACGTAACCTTCCATCTCTTTAACCTACCTCCTATCTAAAATGCCTTTTCACCTAATTCTTTTATCTTATCTAAATAGCTATCATTAATACTTGCTTCTTCAAACGTCGCCATTTCATTATAAACCATCAATGCTCCATCTATTACCGAAAACATAATAGGACAACCACTCCCCTCGCCTAATCTCATCCCTAAGCTCAAAGAACTAGAAAGACCTAATTCTTCCATTGCTAAACAATACCCTTTTTCATAAGATTCATGAGAACCTATCATATAATCATATGACTGCTTACATAGCCTCTTTGCACAAAGAGCTGCAACCGCTGAAATAAATCCATCTACCACTACTGGAATCTTTGCATAAGCTGCTCCTAAAAATACACCTGTCATACCTGCCAAATCAAGTCCTCCTACTTTTGACAATACATCAATAGGATCTTCTTTTAGTGGCTGATGCTTCTCTATCGCTGTCTGAATCACTTTGATTTTGTGAAGATAATCGCTATCTTCTAATCCGCCACCTCTTCCTACTACTTGTTCCACTTGCTCACTTTTAAATCCTAAGAGCGCAGCAAGCACTGCACTGCTTGTGGTGGTGTTTCCAATTCCCATCTCCCCCACTCCTAAGATCTGGTACCCTTTCTCTTTTGCTTCTACAGCTAATTTAATTCCAATGTTAACTGCTTTTATTGCTTCTTCTCTTTTCATAGCTGGTTTCTTATAAAAATTCTCTGTTGACATTCGAATCTTTTTATCTAATACACCTGGTTCCTTAAATTTAGCATTCACACCTAAATCTACTACTAATATATCACTTTTATAAGCTCTCGCAAGCACACCTACACCAGTAATTCCTCTTGCAATATTAATGGTCTGCATCAAAGTCACACTTTGCGGAGTACAAGAAACTCCTTCTTCCACCACACCATTATCTGCAGCACAAACAATCATACATCTTTTAGCTATGCTTAGTTTTTTTTCTTTTGATATAGCGTAAATCTTTGCAGCAATTTCCTCTAATCTTCCAAGACTTCCAGGAGGTTTTGCCAACGAATCTAAATAGGACTTTGCTCTTTGTATGTCTGTTTGATCTACTCTTTCAATTTCATCAATTACACCTTCATAATTTAGCATCCATTCATCCTCTTTCTACTAATTTTGTCTATGTTTTTTTCGATACTGAAGAGGAGTCATATTCATTACCTTTTTAAATACCTTTGTGAAATAACTCTGATCTTCAAACCCTACCATATTAGCAATATCTATAAGCTTTACTCTCTCATCTCGAAGAAGCCTCTTGCTCTGTTCAATCCGAACTTCATTTAAGAATGTAATGAATGTAGTATTCATCTCTTCTTTGAATATCTTACTAAAGTATGTAGGCGACAGATATACCATTGCTGAAATACTCTCTAATGTTATTTTCTCTTCATAGTGGTTGTAGATATACTTGATGGCCTTTTGAATTACATTTAAATGCTTAGCATCCAAATAAAAAAACACACTATCGATAAATTTATTTGCTATCTTTGATAACCACACGCAGAGCTCGTCCATAGAATTAATCTGAGGGATTATCTGTAAATAATCATGGGTTAACATCAGACACTTCTTGCTATCCGCTCCACCTTTAATGGCTGTGCGTGATATCAAAATCAAAAGCTCATATACTCTAGTCTTAGCCTCTAAAAGAGCTCCACCTGTAGAAAAAAATATATATCCAAATATTTCATTAAGATACTTTTGTGCTCCTTCTTTATCAGCTGAGGATACGCAGTCGAGCAGTTTATTCTCTAGTTCAAAAGGATACTCTGGAATCTCTTCCATGCTTTTTAAGTTCTCTATATGAGCTGATATCTTCTCTTGCATTGATACTTTTTTCTGGTCTTCTATTAATTCATAAAAATCTGTAACATTATTTAAAAATCCTACTGCCATAAAAAGCAGTGTTGAGTAGTGTTGCACTTTTTCCGGCTCTACAACAGGAATATGTCTCAAGATTTGACCAATATTTTTTATCTGGCTTTCCTCTAATTGCAACCGCTCTCTTAAGTCTATCTCCACATAATCGTCTCGATCTACCATTAGAAATGGCCCAACTGTAACTTTTGCCTTGCTAACTACGTCATCAATAATCGGAGATACAAAGTATGTAAGTCCCATAGGCCCAATATAGATATACTTTCCTCCAAAACGAAAAGAAGCCTCTGCCATCGCAAAAATATGGGAACGGATACACTCGTTTTTAGAAACATTTGCCAGTGCACAAATGCAACAGCTCTGACATCCGTAACCGTACTCTTCTATAATTTCTCCTTTATCTGTGGATATAGTACAAGGTAAGTTAGTTGTATTATGAAATGCATTCACACAATCTTTAAGAAGTGAATAATCATCTAGATTGTTTTTTAAATTAGTCGCCATGAAATCACCTTTGTATTTTCTTATTATTTTTGGTACTTTTTTATCTTCCGTTCTAATCACAATAAGATTTTACCAAAAATAACTATGTTTTACAATAGTTTTTTTTCTAAATTGACTATGATATGTTCAAATAATAGAAAAGTAAGTTACTAATTTTTTAAAATTCCACGAAAATATTACTATCTTTTTGTAAATACTCATAAACGCAACAAGAATTTACCAAAATTAACTATAAAGTACAATAGTTTTTTATCCTAATCTAATAAGATATAGGCAAATAATAAAACTTTGGAGGTCACACATGAGTATTTTAAATGAAATTTCAGAACAACTGCAAAAAGGGAAAGCAAAAATTGTAAAGGAATTAGTTCAACAAGCAATTGATGATGGGATGTCCCCACAAGAGATTCTTGATGATGGATTATTAACTGGTATGGGTATTATTGGTGAAAAGTTCAAAAACAATCAAGTATTCGTTCCTGAAGTATTAGTTGCTGCACGTGCTATGAACATGGGTGCTGCACTTCTTAAACCACTGTTATCTGAGGCCGGAGCTGAATCAAGAGGTCGCGTTTGTCTAGGTACTGTAAAAGGAGACTTACACGATATCGGTAAAAACCTTGTTAAGATGATGATGGAAGGAAAAGGACTTGAAGTTATCGATATCGGAACTGATGTTCCACCAGAGAAATACATCGAAACTGCTTTGAACGAAAACTGTCAAATCATTGCTTGCTCTGCACTTCTTACTACAACTATGGGTGTTATGGAAGATGTTGTTGCTGAAGCTGATAAAGCTGGAATCAGAGATAAAGTAAAAATCATGATCGGTGGAGCTCCAATCACTCAAGCTTTCTGTGATCAAATCGGTGCAGATAGCTATACTCCTGATGCTGCTTCAGCTGCTGAAAAAGCTGTTGAAATTTGTAAAGCACTTGCTTAATCTATTTATAATTATGCCATTTGTATTGAAGGGAGACTATCATGTCTAAAGAATTACTATTTAAAACACTAAGAAACGAAGAAACAGAACGTGCACCTTGGGTTCCATTTGCAGGGGTACATGCAGGAGCACTTATCGGTGCAAACGCAACTGAGATTTTAACTGATGAAGAATCATTGATGAAAGCTCTTTTAGAAGTAAATAAATTATATAAACCAGATGGACAGCCAGTTGTATTTGACTTACAATTAGAAGCAGAAATCTTAGGCTGTGATCTAGTATGGGCAAATGATGGTCCTCCATCTGTAGCAAGCCATCCTCTTGCAGATTCTATGACTGTTCCTTGTGAGTGTTCTATCCCAAGTGAGACAGATGGACGTATGCCACTTGTTCTTTCTGCAATGAGAAGGATGAAAGAAGCAGTTGGTGAAACAACAGCTTTATACGGTCTTATTACCGGACCATTTACTTTAGCTTCTCACCTTCGTGGAAATGACATCTTTATGGATATGTATGATGACGAAGATTATGTAAATGAATTATTAGCATTTTGTGTTAAAGTTGCTAATAAAATGAGCGATATGATGATTGAAGCTGGTATGGACATAATCGCAGTAGTTGATCCTCTTGTATCTCAGATTTCTTCTGATCACTTCGAAGAATTCTTAACTAAACCATATACAGAAATATTTGAACACATTAATGCAAAAGCATTTTCTTCTTTCTTTGTTTGTGGCGATGCTACAAGAAACATCGATGTAATGTGTCAAACAAAACCTCATTCGATTTCTGTAGACGAAAACGTAGATATCGTTGTAGCAAAGGAAATCTGTGATAAATATGATGTAGTTATAGGTGGAAACATTCCACTTACATCTGTAATGTTACACGGAACACAACAAGACAATATGAAATGTGTTGTAGACATGATCGATCGTGTAAACAGCAAGAAAAACTTTATCGTTGCACCAGGATGTGATATGCCATATGCTGTCCCTGTTGAAAATACAATTGGTGTTGCTCAAGCAGTTATAGAAACAGCTGAAGTACGAAAAATCGTAGAGAACTACGAAAGTGCTACTTTTGATGTGGATTCTGTAGTACTTCCTGACTACGATTCACTTGAAAAACCGTTGGTAGAGGTATTCACATTAGATTCACTTACATGTGCTGCTTGTACTTACATGATGGGTGCTGCAAATGTTGCAAAAGACACATACGGCGATAAGATTGATGTTGTAGAGTACAAATTTACAGAAAAAGAAAACATTGCAAGATGTATGAAAGTTGGAGTTAAAAATCTTCCTGCAATCTATATCAATGGACAATTAAAGTTCTCTTCTATCATTCCAAGCAAGGAAGAATTAGAGCAAGCAATTGACGCTACAATGTAGTAATCTTAATTAATATTTCAAAGACCGTGCTTGGAAATCATTTCCTTGCATGGTCTTTTTTAAGGAGAAACTTATGGATTTATACCTCATTACCGGATTTTTAGGTGCCGGAAAAACTACATTTTTAAAAAATATGATCCACGCTTTTTCAGATAAGAAGATTTATTTATTGGTCAATGAATTCGGAAAAGAAGGAGTGGATGGAGACTTAGTTCGCAACTTAAATGCTACTCTTGCCGAGATTAATAACGGTTCTATCTTCTGCGCCTGTAAGATTGACAAATTTGAGGATGAGTTAAATAAACTCCCTGAATATAAACCCGAAGTAATTATCGTAGAAGCTTCTGGATTAAGCGATCCAACTAATATCAAAAAAATACTTAGTAAGCCTGAATATAGTGGAATCAACTATAAAGGAAGTATTTGTATCGTAGATGGTGCAAGGTTGCAAAAAGTAATCAGTACTGCTAGAGTTGTTCCTAGACAGATAAAAATATCGACCCTTGTACTCCTCAACAAAGTTGACCTAATCGATGAAGAGACACAGGAAAAAGTGCAAGAGGAAATTCTAGCACTAAACCCTATCGCCACCATTCAACCAACAACTTACGGCGCTTTTGACTCTTCTTGGTTATCTTCATTAAAAACAGATATTGAAATTGATGAAGTAATGACTACGAGAGATATCACCTTACAAAAAGGCTCTCTCACACTTTCTGATGATATCGATCTAGAGAACCTAAAAGGTATTCTTAATATACTCGGCGAAGGGACTTATCGGGTAAAAGGATTTGTCAAAATAGAGAATGAAATTTATCTAGCGAATTGTGTAGGCGGCTACGTTGAAGTTCTTCCATACGAAGGTGCTCACTCAAATCTCAACCATTTAGTCGCTTTAGCTGGAACAGGAATGTCTCTTAGAAAAACATTCAAAGAAACTCAAAACATTTATAAAACTCAAATTGTGGAGGTGGCTTATGGATCAAACTAATCAGATAGATTTTATTAATGAAATCAAAAATTTAGGTGCACATGCTGTCAGTGAAATATCTGTCTCTGATATTGTGTTCGAGCCCTCTTTTCGCACTTTATGTGAGCAAAATTCTTGTGGATGCTATGGCAGAAACTACGGATGTCCACCTTTTGTAGGAGAGCCCGACGACCTCATTGCAAACGCAAAAAAATATAGTCGTGCTATCGTATATCAAACTGTTGGAAATCTAGAAGATTCTTATGATTACGAAAGCATGATGGAGCATGGAAAAAACCACTACAAGTTATGCCTATCTGTATCCAAACTATGTGAGACGGTAAATAATCTCAACTATGAGAATTTAGCAAATGGTGGATGTCGCACTTGCGCAACTTGTGGTGCTGTTGATGGAATACCTTGTAGATTTCCTGAATCTGTGCTCCCCTCTATTGATACTTACTGTATCTACGTAACACAATTAGCAGAAGCTGCAAATCTAAACTACATCAATGGTCAAAATACAGTAACTTATTTCGGTATGCTATTATTAAAAGATTAAAATTTATACAGTAAAGGATTATAAAAGTATGAAAGATATCACAATTTACTTAGATGATTTAGCAGTTTCTTGTTTTGAAGGTGAAAAACTCAGCAAAGTAATCCTCCGGCAAGATATTAACCTCGCTGTGCCATGCAATGGAAAAGGACGGTGTGGAAAGTGTAAAATCACACTATTAAACGGCGTTACAGAACCTACTGTGCAAGAACAATATTTACTTACAGATGATGAGTTATCCAAGAATATACGATTGGCTTGTCTCACCGCAACTGTAGATGGAATGAGAATTACGAATATCTTTCAAGAAGACATTAATTCTTTAAAAGTAGCACTGGGTAATATCACTGTTCCAATTACTGCTCCACTATTCAAAAAGTATGGTGTTGCCATCGACATCGGCACCACTACTATGGCTGCTAATCTTTATGATAACGACCAATTACTAGCCTCTGCTAGTGGAAAAAATCCTCAATCAAAATTAGGGGCAGATGTTATTTCTCGAATTGAAGCTTCGCTTTCTGGAAAGGGAGTCGAACTTCAGTCTTTAGTCTCTCGAAAAATCAATAAACTAATTGGTAAAATGGTAAAATATGCCCATATAACTCTAATGGATATTGATTACTGTGTTATTACAGGTAACACTACAATGCTCTATTTGTTAAACAATAAAGATGTATTTCCTCTTTCTCGTGCTCCTTTTATTGCTGATGAGCTCTATGGTATAGAACTTTTCTCTTCAGATATAGGGCTTCAATTATCAAGTGATGCAAAAGTGTTTTTACCCAAATGTATCTCCTCCTTTGTAGGCGCTGACATCACAACCGCAGTTTTAGCATCTCATATGACAGATAGCTTGCATAAATCTCTTCTTTTAGACATCGGAACAAATGGAGAAATCGCATTTTTTGACGGTGCCAAGCTACACTGTAGTGCCACTGCTGCAGGTCCTGCTTTTGAAGGTGGTGAATTGAGTTGTGGAACTCAGGGAATCAATGGTGCAATTCACAGCATATCTTGGAAGGATGGAAAGTTTGAATTAGAAACAATTTCAGATAAGATCCCTATCGGAATTTGCGGAACTGGGGTCATTGATTTGCTATCTGTTCTGAAAGATATTGGTGCTATGGATGAGACCGGTGCATTAGACGAAGAAGTTCTTGAAGATTTAAATATCGCTATTACTGTCGATAATGATATAGCTATCAAGTTAACTGACTCTGTCTATTTTACACAAGGTGATGTACGAAAAGTTCAACTTGCAAAAGGTGCAATCGCAGCTGGTGTATTAACCGTACTTGGCGAAAACAATTTATCCTACGACTCTATTGACACATTTTATTTAGCTGGTGGATTTGGAAAATATATGAACTTGGCCTCTGCTGCAAATATCGGGTTGATTCCAAAAGAATTAGAGCCAAAAGCCACTATCATTGGTAACGCCGCACTCGATGGTGCTTCTTTAATCCTCTGCAATAATCAAGTAAAAAACTTCTTGATTAGAGATTCCATACCAGCAGTAGGAAAGGATTTATCTTTAAACCCAATGTTTGTAGAACATTACATGGATTGTATGGAATTCTAGATAATATAATCCCCTAGCATTTTGCTTTATTTTCAAAATGGTAGGGGATTTTAATCTCAACCTCTATTATTTTAAATATTTCTCTTCAAATTCCTGAGCTGGAATCGGTCTTGAATAGTAATAACCTTGTGCTGTTTCACATTTTAATCCTCTTAGAAATTCTACCTGTTTTTCGTCTTCTACACCTTCTGCAACAAGATTCATGCCTATACTATGCGCTAGTTTGATAACACCTTCGATTACTCGCTCTCCTCGCCTATCCTCGCCATTATCCATTAGAAAACTTCGATCCAGTTTTAATGTATCCACATTAAAATTCTTAAGCATACCCAAGGATGAGTAACCAGCACCAAAATCATCGATAGCAACAGGGAAATTCGCTTTATGCAAATCTTCAAATAGTTTTTCTAATGTCGACTCATTATCTAAAATTGTTGTCTCTGTAAGTTCAACCTCAATATACTCATGAGGCACTTTATACTCATCCACTATCTGGACTAAATTATTAATAAACTCTGGATTCGTTAGATGTATTCTAGAAAAGTTAACCGATATCGGTATGCACTTATACCCCCGTTCTATCCATGTCTTTATCAGATTGCAAACACATCTCAACATGTGCTTATCAACTTCTATCAAAAACCCATTAGACTCAAATACAGGAATAAATTCGTCTGGATAAATCATCTTTCCATCTGCTTCTATCCAGCGAACTAAAGCTTCTGCTCCCTTAATTTCTTCACACTCCAAACAAATCTTCGGTTGTAAATAAGGAATAAACTCTCCATTCTCTAGCGCTAATTCCATTTTTCTAGTTATTTCTGCAATTCTCTTAATCTTGTTTGTGTACTCTTTATTATAGTCACAAACGATGCCATCTTTATTTTTTTTAGCTACCTTATGCGCCAAGTTAACTTTCTCAAAAATAGCATTAAATTCCCTATCTTTTGGTTCTATAAAGTATCTACCATAATTGAATACAAGTGGATAATTTTGCAGTGCTGGAACAAAAGATTTAAATAATATTTCCTGATTATATGTCATATCCTCAAGCTTGTCAAAAAAATCATCTCCTGCAAACATGATAAATTCATCTGAACCTACTCGACCTAAGTGAAAAGATTCCAAGCTTATCGTCTTTCCTACTTCAGCAAAAGCACAAATTGCTTGATTACCTGTTTCAAAATCAAACTCTTCATTAATGGCTTTGAAGTTATCAATATCGAATTTCACGATAGCATATCTTTTATCTGGATTCTTTTTCAACACTGATACAACATCTTTTTTAAATTTCCCATAATTAGGGAGACCCGTCAGCTCATCATAATCTACAAATTGCTCTGCTGATTTTCTCCTAATCAAATTATTAGATGCTATAATTACAAGTATTAGAACTATAACTGTAGTAGTTACAATAATAATCGAAGCTAATATTTCTACGTCATTTATCTCCGTAATCGCATTACTATTCACCACATATACCAACATCCAATCGCTTATCTCTAGCGGCACATAAATCCCTATATAGGGTTCCCCTTCAGAATCAAAAGTAAACCAACCCTCTCTTCGGTTAATAAATTCATCGCTGATTTTTTCGATATTCACTCCGTTTTGAACCAACAAATCACTATACTCTGCTAAAAAACCATACCCTTCTACATTATTCGTGCTAAAGAATGCATGTTCATCTTCGTCAACAAGGACTGCGTAACCGCCTTCATATACATCTATTTCCACCCTATCTTTCATCATCTCAAGTGAATACTCACCTGCGACATAGGCCACTGTAACTTCGTTCTCTTGTATAGGTGCTATTACACTAACCACTGTACTTTTTGTCGATTCGGATTCGTATGTATGGGTATATATGACTTCCTCTGCTTTCCTCTCCTCCAAGTATTCTGAAAAATCTTTTTCCACACCACTATTAGAAGTTCCATATCCGTCAATATCCACATAATAAGCATCCTCAAATCCAAGGATAGCACTTTGTTCTTGCAAAAACATCAGTCTCTCAGCGCCTAAATATTTGCAATTTTGAACTGAACTCGCCATACTTCGAACTTCGTTTTCTACATTTGAGAAATCTGCATTAATCTCATATTGCTGTTGTTGTATTTTATCTTCGAGCAGATTGATTGCAGTTTCTTCTAACTCACCCTTTGCAAAGCGCAAGAAGGCAAAAATACTAATTGTTACTATTATAGTTGTAGTAATTGTAAGTATAATTTTCAAACGCTTTTGATCAAATATATTAGATTTCATCTGCTCACCTCTGCTCTATAATACTTCTCTCTCTATTTTATTCCATATTACTTAGTTATTCAATAAGAAATCTAATATATTTTGTAAAAAACACAAAAATGCTGCGCACCTACCATAGGTGTTGCAGCATTTTATATTCACCTTATTATAAACAAGATCTAAATGGTATATTTTGTGGTGCTTCAAAGCAATCTTCAAAACCACGACGGTGGTGATATGCTTTTTTATCTTTTTGAGTAGGATATACATACTTTCCACCAACTTCCCAAAAGAATGGATGGAACTGATAGTCTAATCTATCTTTCTTCATATCATATAATACTCTAATTTCATTAATGTCAGCCATAAAGTTTGTCCATACATCATAATGAATCGGAATTACAACTTCACATCTAAGAGCTTCTCCCATACGTAAGATATCAATCGATGTCATCTTGTCTGCCATACCTACTGGATTTTCTCCATATGAACCAAACGCCACATCAATGTCATAATCTTTTCCGTGCTTTGCGTAGTAGATTGAATAATGAGAGTCCCCACTATGGTATACGTTTCCACCTGGAGTCTTAATCAAGTAGTTTACTGATTTATCATCCATATCTGTTGGGCAAATTCCTGTCAATTCTTCACGATCTGGTCCAGTTGAATCTGTTGTTACAAGACAAGTTCTGTCAAAAGAATCTAATGCTACAATTTCCACATCTTTGATTTTGATAGTATCTCCAGGACGTACTGTTATACAACGGTCAGCTGGAACACCCCATTTTTGCCAAAGTTCTACTGACTTTAAAGGCCCGATAAATGGTACTGGAATTTCTTTTCCACTCTCGTCTGTTGTCGTCATATTACTTTGAATTACATGAGCTGCATATTCCGCACTCATATGGTCTTGATGGTAGTGTGTTGCTAGCACTGCATCAACTTGCTTAATTGCAAATGGATCAATTACAAATGGCACTGCACGTAAGTTTGGCTGCATTGCACGGCCACCACACATATTAGCCATTTGATGACCTTCAGCCATCATTCCATTTCCATGTGTTCTCTTTCCGTTTCCAGCCCATAAATCAACTGTTAAGTTACATCCGCCTGGAGTCTTAAACCAAATCCCAGTACAACCTAACCACCACATTGCAACTGTTCCTGGCTTTACTTCTTCTGCTTCAATTTCTTCATTAAGCCAAGTTCCCCACTCAGGGAATGTGCTCATAATCCATGATTCTCTCGTAATCTCTTGAACCTTGCTCATCCTAAATTCTCCTTTTACTTCTTGTTTATTAATAAATAACTTTTAGTTTACTCACACTCTATGATATTTTTCTTAACTGGCAATACCATAGCAGGTGAAACCGAAAGCTCATCTATTCCCATCTCTACAAATTTCTTTGTTAATTCTAAGTCTGCACCTAGTTCTCCACAGATACCAGCCCAAATTCCATTTCTGTGCGCTGCATCAATGACCATTTGAATCATCTTTAATACTGCTGGGTGATGTCCATCATAGAACATATCCAATTTTGGATTTTGTCTATCTATCGCCAAAGTATATTGATTTAAATCATTAGTTCCGATACTAAAGAAGTCAACGTGTTTAGCAAATTCATCTGCTAACACAACTGCAGCTGGTGTCTCAATCATGATACCAAACTCCACATCGCCAAAACGAACTCCTTCTGTTGTTAACTCCGATTTCACTTCTTCAATTATCTCTTTAACTTTCAATATCTCCCACTCTGAAATAATCATTGGGATCATAATTGAAATCTTACCGAATGAACTAGCTCTATATAAGGCACGAAGTTGAGTCTTGAATATGTCTTCTCTTGTTAAACAGATACGAACTGCTCTATATCCAAGCGCTGGATTTTCCTCTTTATCTAAATCAAAATAATCAATCTGCTTATCAGCACCGATGTCAAGTGTACGAATAATAACATTCTTTCCACCCATCATCTCTGCAACAGTCTTATATGCTTGAAATTGTTCTTCTTCTGTTGGATATCGGTCTGTCTGTAAATATAAGAATTCACTTCTAAATAGACCAATTCCTGCTGCATCGTTTTGAAGTGCTGCACCTACGTCACCTACACCACCGATGTTTGCATATAGCTTAATCTTCTTTCCAGATTTCGTAACTGCTGGAACGCCTTTGTATTTCAAAAGCAACTCTCTCTTTTGCAACTCTTCTTCTTTCTTTCCGACATACTTCTGAATTGTATCTTCATCTGGCTCGATGAAAAATTGTCCAGATTCCCCATCTACGATTGCAAACTTTCCATCTGCATCTTTTGGAACCGCTGTTGTTACTAAAGCTGGTATATTCATCGTTCTAGCCAAAATCGCCGTATGCGAATTCGTAGATCCTTGTCTTGTTACAAATGCAAGCACCTTCTCTTTATCTAGCTGAATTGTCTCACTCGGCGCCAAATCATCTGCTACTATAATGCTAGGTTCATCTAGGACTGCTTGTCCTTGGGATTTTCCTGACAGCACTGCAATCAGTCTTTCCGAAATATCTTTTACATCTGCTGCACGCTCTTTCATATATGCATCATCCATAGATGAGAAGATTAGGGCAAAATTATCTCCAGTAGTAGCTACCGCATATTCTGCATTCACACTCTGTGTATCTATTATGTTATATACTGAATCGATATAATCATCATCTTCTAACATCATCTGATGCACTTCAAAAATAGCAGCATTATCTGCACCTACTTGTGCGACCGCTTTCTCATATAGCTCACCTAATTGCTCTGCCGCTTTGATTTTGGCTTCATCAAACCGTTTTTTCTCATTCTCTTTATCTTCTATATGCTCTCGCCTAACTGCTTTATCTTCTTTTGAAAGTTCTACAACTTTTCCCATCGCAACACCTTGGAATGCTGCTTTTCCTTGCAAACAAATCATAATCTGACTCCTTATCTAAAAGTATTTTTTATAAATTCTCTTCAAAAAACTTTTGGATACCAGCAAGTGCGGCATCTTCATCTGCTCCGTCGATTTCAACTGTAACTGTTTCTCCACACTTTACAGCCATAGCCATAACCATCATTAATTTAGATGCATCTACTTTTTTTCCTGCTTTTTCAATTGTAATTGTACTCTCATAATTCTTAGCTTCTTTCACTAAAAGTCCTGCAGGTCTTGCATGGATTCCTAACTCGTCTTTTACTGTAAATTCAAATGTTTTCATAATTTTTTCCTCTTTCTTTCTGTGTTATTTTATTATCACTCTACTATCTTAACATTAATTCCGGCATATTGAAACCCTTTAATATCTTCTTCTTTCACTCCATTATCTGTAATCAAACATGATACTTGTTCAATTCCACCACTTGAAAAATTATTATTCACACCTATTTTAGTGCTGTCTGCTACTATGTAGGTTGAACCAATCGTACGCCGAATCATCTCTTTATTGATAACAGTCTCTTGCATAACAAATGTGCTTAAGCCTTTTTCACCGTCTATTCCACTTACTCCTAAAAACGACTTAGACGCTGAGACGTGTGCTAGTACATTCAACGCATATTCTCCTATCATCGATTGTTTTCTTCCATACACTTCTCCACCAGTCAACACCACCTCTATATTTGGTGGCAATTGCATTCCAAGAATTTTTCCATTATTTGTAATTACTATAACGTGTTGTGTCTTTACATAATTTAGAATCGATAAAGCAGTGGAACTTGAATTAATAAAAATAATGTCTCCATCTTCAATCAGGCTTGCCGCAAACTTCGCAATCTTATGTCTTCTTTCCATCTTGCGATTGACAAATACTTCTTTTTTAATATCTTCACTCTTCTTTATAACAGTTGCCCCACCATAATGACGCAACACAATCCCCTTATCCTCTAGGTATTGTAAATCTCTTCGAATCGTTAATGTAGATGTGTTTAACAGTTTTGCTAATGTGTCATTTTTAATCGAGCTATCGGCTTCTAAGTGTTGGATTATTTCATCTCGCCTTTTATTTACAACTTCTGCTGAACTTTTCATCTCTCCACCTCTTATACTACGTTTCTTTTAATTCTGTCCGTAATACGCATTTTCTCCGTGCTTTCTTAAAAAGTGCTTTTTGATTACATAATCTGGTGCTGGTTTAATACTTGGGTTTAATATCTCAGCTTGGAATGCCATCTGAGCTACTTCTTCCATTACCACTGCATTATGAACTGCTTCGTGAGCATCTTTTCCCCATGTAAATGGTCCGTGATTTGCACAAAGCATTCCTGGATTATGTTTTGGATTAATTTCTAATTTTTCTAAAGTTTCAATAATAACCAATCCTGTATTTTTTTCATATGCACTCTCTACTTCTTCTTCTGTTAAGCTTCTTGCACAGACAATATCTCCATAGAAGTAATCGCTATGAGTTGTGTTATAGTTTGGGATATTTCTATTTGCTGCCGCCCAAGCAACTGCCATCTTAGAGTGGGTATGAACTACGCCCCCAATCTCTGGGTACTTCTTATATAATTCGATATGAGTCTCAGTGTCTGATGATGGCTTGTACTTTCCTTCAATTTTATTTCCGTCCAAATCCATTACTACCATATCTTCTGGTGTGAGCACATCGTACTCAACCCCACTTGGCTTAATTACAAAATATCCAGTCTCTTCATCTCTTCCAGATACATTTCCCCATGTAAAAGTAACTAAGTTATGCTTTACTAAATCCATATTCGCTTTATATACTTCTTGTTTTAATTGCTCTAACATTTTACATCCTCCTCATCAAGTAGCTCTCTCATCATTTTATTTGCAAAGGCTAAATCTTTTTCCCACTCTACATTCCCTGTATACCAAAACTCTGTTACATAACGTCTCACACCAAGCGCATATGCTTCTTGAATCATCGTTTTAAAATCTACATGTCCTGTTCCAAACGGAATCTCTCTAAACTTTCCTGGCACAGTTTCTTTTAAATGCAAAGCTACTAAATGTCCTTTTCCTGATCTCAAATCTTCATATACATCAGTTCCATATGTCAGCGCTGCATTTTTAATATTTCCACAATCTGGATATACATGTAAGTATGGAGAATTTACAATATTTACATATTCCATTGACTTAGCAACTGTATTCATAAAATCATTTTCCATTGTCTCAAATCCAAGAACTATTCCCCTTTTAGCTGCCATCTCTGTTGCATTTTTTAGGTTTTTTATAAATCTTTCTTTTGTCTCATCACTTGATGGTTCATAGTACACATCGTATCCTGCTAGTTGAATAATACGAATTCCTAAGTCATCTGCTAATTCAACTGCTTTTTCCATGATTTCCATCCCTCGAAGCTCTGTCGCTTTATCGCTACTTCCGAGAGGATATTTCCTATGACCACTTAGGCACATAGTGCGAAGAGGCACTCCTACTTCATACATATCTTTTACTAGTGCTAGTCTCTCTTCTTTTGTCATTTCTAATCGAGCCAATTTTTCATCTGTTTCATCGATGCTTATCTCTACAAAATCATAGTTATATTTCTTTGCATATTCTAACTTTTCTTTAAAGGTCAACGTATTTGGCATTGACTTTTCATATAATCCTAAAACATATCCACTCATTTTATTCTACCTCATACCAAGCTATTTCGTTAAATTCACGATTTGTTGTAATTATATATGTTTTTTCATTTTCTTTATAACAATATGTATTGGCTGGTCCTACATTTTCATCTAACACTTGCACATTGTACGTTCCCGCTTCATAACTCAAGCACACAAATCTCTTTTTACCTTCTCTGTGACCAAGTAGTGCAACATTCTTCCCGTTAACTTCTCCTGCCCAAATCGCATGCGAAAAATCAAATGTTTGATCATAACTATATACCTTTTTGTATGCGCCGCTTTCTAATTTATACACATCTAACTGTGCTCCGTGGAATGGTGCAAATACAACCATCTCTAATTCGCCATCTCCATCAAAATCACAAAGTGCCATATCACTTGCTGGTGTATCTAGTAATTGTTTCACTTCAAATTTTCCACCTTTTTGTGCTGGTGGCACAAATTCAAATACACCTTCTTCTGCTCCCACTACACCGTAATCATAACCATCTTTTTGCCCTCTAAAATATCCATGGTTCTTTAACAATTCATCTTTAACCACTTCCATCTCTAATTGATTGTTTTCGTTATATACAGATAAGTCACTTGGCAATTCGCACGCATACACTTTTCCTTTATGAGACCAATCATCTTTAAAGTCTCTTCCGGAACATAGTGCACATGCAATCAAGTAATGGATACCATTTCTTGTGATAATGTCAAATCTATGAACGTGTGGAAGGTCTAATAACGTCTCCACTTTCCATTCACCATTTTCTTGTGGTGTCACAACTACGATTTTAGCTTCTTTCGAATCGTTTGGAGAATAAAACTTATGTGTAGCTAAAAACTGTCCGTCTTTTCCTGGAACTTGAACCATAGTCATCGTCCCACCTGGCTGCTCCCAAATAGTTTCCACATACGTTCCATCTGCCTCGAACATCATACATTTGTTCACTTTCTCGGCTGCTACTAACATGCGATTTTTCCCTTTGTAGACTATCGGTGCTATTGAGTAACACTTCTCCAATTCATGTGTTACAGTCTTCTTCACATTCATCATAAACATTACCATCCTTTGTTTTTGTTCTTTCTTTATTATAGCACTCTTTTAAGTTCATTTCAATACTTTAAAGAACCTTTGTAAGTATTTTTTGAACATTTGTTCATTATTTTATGTTCGTTTTATTCTTATCCCACTCTTTCTTCCGAGCATTATCGAAAGTTTTCTTTAAATCAAGAACTGATTTCAGGGATTCTTGCATTGTATATGCTACTTCTTTTTCTTCTAAACAATAGAGCACATCAGATAAAATATACTTATTAAAGAATAACTTTCGCTTCCCTTTGTTTGTATAGAAGCTTTAATTGCTCCCGATAACGACTTTGCAAATTTTTGCTTCATCGCCATATAACCAATAAATACAATGATACCCATTAATACAAATGATTGTCCAAATATCTGAACTAAAAACAAATCTAATAATTGATCTAACATATTTTCTTTTCTCCTTTAGCCTTCTATGATCTTTTGTAAAAACTTTGCAACTCCATCTTCATTGTTGCTTTCTGCAATAAAACTGGCCTTTTCCTTCACTACCTCTATTGCATTCTCTACAGCTACTTTATATTTCGCACATTCAAACATGCTTAGATCATTGTCGTAATCACCGAACACGCAAACATTATCACTGCTTAACTCTAGTTCTTTTAGTATTACTTCAATCGCTGTTTTTTTCGAAACATCCAAACTAAAAAGCCCAATCAACCCATAGCCTGTACTTTCTGTAGAAATTCCGTTTAGTTTTTTTGCATAGGCAAAAAACTTTTCGTACTTCTCTTTGTCATCTTCATATACAACTATTTTAATCACCGAATCTTCAATCTCTGTATTATCTTCTAGTTCAAAATAGTTTAGCTTTGTCGGATAACCTGATTTTTCACACAACTTTTGATAATTCAAGTATCTCTTTTCAATTTGAGTTGCTCCTTTTGTAAAGTAAATACTCTTTGTGCAATAGATTGCCAAATCATATCCATGCTCACTAGCGAATTTTCTAAGTTGATTCACCTGAGGATTCTCTATACATTCTGCGTAAATCACTTCACTCCCTTTGTTTACCTGTGCTCCATTACTAGATATAAGATAATCGCATCCACCTATTTGCTCATCGTATACAGACATCATAGCTGCATATCTTCCTGATGCAAAACAGATTTTTTTCCCTTGTGCTTGACAACTAGTTAATACATCTTGCGAATATGTAGTGATTTTCTTTTCGTCATTTAACAATGTTCCATCCAAATCACATACAATGAATTGAATTTCTTGTTTCATTATTTTATCTGACATCCCAGTCTGTATGCTTAACTCTATGCAAGTGCTTTGGTAAGCTCTTCATCTAGTTTCAGCATATCCTCCTTTGATTTAATCTGTAACAATTTCTCTGTCACATCTGGAATCAATAGCATTTCAGCAAGCTTTTGCATATTATCCATATGTTGTTCGTTGTTCTGCGATGCCAATACGAAAAATAATCTTGCATCTTTTTCAGGATTTCCTTCCTCGAAAGAAACTGGTTCTTCAACTTTCATAAAACTAATTGCAGTCTTATTAACACCTTCAGCTCCTTCCTGTGAGTGTGGCATAGCAATGTCTGGTGCTAGAATGATATATGGTCCATATTTTTCGATTGAAGCAATCATCGCATCTATGTACGTTTGTTCAATTGCACCTTCCTCTACTAATGGTTGACAGGATGCCTGAATTGCATCTTTCCAGTTCTCAATTTTTTCATGGAAACACATTCTGTTCAATTCTACTAGTTCTTTTAAAAACAAATCCTTCACCTCCTATTTTTATTAGTAACAATTCAACATATAGTGCACATTTTTCTTGTGAGTTTTTGTGCTTATTTTCGTTTTTCATTACTTAAATGCATATTATCACTATTTCAAGCCCTATTCAATCAAATTTTATGAACTTTTTATTATTTTATGTTCGTTTTGACAGTATTTCTTATTTTTGTTCATATATTATGCAATTGAAGTGAAAGTTTATTCCTTTAGATAATGCCTACATCAAAAAAATAACCAATTTTTTTTATTTAGCACTTGATTTTTTACCACACTTTGTATAGAATGAGTAATATATTTAAATTGTTTGAAAATTTATTCATTATTCTACAATTTTTTCACAAAAATGAAGGGGGATTTTTTTATGGGAATTAAAATTATGGACTATTCACACATATGGGATAATATGTATCGTTACGAGGCGGAAGAGATTCGAGATATTTTAGGCAATGACTTAGTTGCACTTTACCATATAGGAAGTACTTCCGTACCAGGGATGAGAGCAAAGCCAGTTATTGATATTATGCCTGTAATAAAGAACATTTCAGATATAAAAAAATATGAAAAGATTTTCAAAGGACTTGGTTACACCAAATTAGAAGAATGCAGTTCTCCAACTGTATGGTTTTATACAAAAGGAGATGACAGTGAATATACGCACCAGCTTCGTATCGTAGATGCAAGTAATAATGATGAAATTAATGCTAGGCTCGCTCTTAGAAACTACTTACGTTGTCATCCTGATGTTGCTGACACATACAGTGAATTTAAGTTACAGCTAGCAACAAAATTTCCAGATGATATGAGCACATATCGCTCTGAGAAGAATGTATTTCTAAAGCCAATTGAAAAAAAAGCTTTAGTTTGGTGCCAACAGGGCTAAAACAAAGGGAAAAGATTGTGGACAAATAGGAAAAAAGAGCATTTCACTGCTCTTTTTTCCTATTTATATTGACATTTCACTCAAGTAATATTAACATCATATTACTAGCAGATTAACCACTCTAGCTTTAGGAGGTAACATGAAAAGCATTGATATAAAATTACTCGGTAATTTTCGTCTTCTTGTTGATGGCAAAGACAGAACTAGTAAACTAGAAAATTCCCCAAAAAAAACATTACTATTACAATATCTTATATTAAATAAAGAAAAGCCTGTAAGCAGTTCAACCTTATTAGACTTATTATGGGAGAACGATGATTCTCTCAATTTATCCAGTTCTTTAAAAACTCTTGTGAGTCGATTACGAAAAGACTTATCCGACTTAGGTCTTGATAATGTAATTTCTACTAGACCTAGTTCGTACCTGTGGAATCCAAGTGTAGTTTGTCACGTCGATGTATTTAGGCTTGAAGAGTTATGCCTTTCACTTAGCACGGCTAAGGAGTTGGATTCTATCACTAGAAAAAATTTTGATGAAGTTCTCTTTATATACGATGCTGATCTTTCAGGAGATGTTGTTTCATCACCTGCTATCTCTTCTAGTGTCTTATATTATAGAAATCTATATTTTAAAACTGTGTATAACTACATTAATCTCCTTTTAGAGACTAATGATTACACACAAATAATTAGAATTTGTAAGACTTCGTTAGAGATTGACTTTCTAGATTCTAGGTTGAATTACGAATTAATGAAAGCCCTTATGAAGGTAGGAAAAAACAAAGATGCGTTAAGTCACTATCAACACATCACTGATTTATATTTTATTCACCTTGGCGTGAAACCTTCTGACGAAATTCTAGATTTATACAAACAATTAATCTTTACGTTTAAAGATAGTGAGTCTACTGTAGAAAAAATTTATGATGAGTTAATACATCTACCAGATAATCATGGTGCTTACGTGTGTGACTATTCTATTTTCAAGGACATTTACCAACTCTATACTAGAAGTTTAAAACGTCAAGATATCCCTATCTTTTTGAGTGTTATTTCTATACAACAGATTGGTAATGAAAAGATTGATGCTTTAGAAATGGATCGAACTATGCGTACTTTACAGTACCTAATTCAATCCAATCTACGTAACTGTGATACCATCACACGATATAGCATCAATCAGTATGCCCTATTTCTACCCAATATACCAAATTATGAAGCTGCTAAAGTTGTACTTCACCGGATTCAAAAATTATTTTATTCAGACATCAATAATGCAAAATACAAGTTTAGCTTCCACCTTCTCAAACTAGAGAATCAAATTTAATTTTTCTAATCCTGTATCAACATCAATAACACCTTAATTTCCCTCAAAGAGATTAGGGTGTTATTTTTCTTCTGATTTTTGACTCCCCCTCTTTTTTATAATTGTTACTACAACTGTAAATAAAATTAACACTGTAATTGATACGATAATCCCTAAAGGATTCTCCTTTATATTGGCTGCACTATATCCAAGATATACATACACTGCACTTCCTGGAATCATACCTAGAAATGTAGCAATTGTGTAGTCTTTGTATTTAATCCCAATAATTCCAGATAAATAATTAACTACTGCAAATGGAAAAATCGGTATCAATCTAGCATACATCATAAATATAAATCCGTTTTTTTTCGCACGTTCTTGCGCATTCTCTATAAATGAACCCGACTTCACCAATTTTCCTACTGCATCCTTTCCAATTACCTTTGCCGCATTATAAGATAAATGACATCCTATATTTGAACCTATAATTGTAAGTACTAAACCTCCCCAAAACCCAAAGATAGGACCCGAAATCAGCGTTAAAGCTGATGCAGGTATCATAAATGTTACTGCCACTGCATAAATCACAACAAATAAAATCGGCGCATATCTATTTTCTTGTACAGCTTCAATTACATTAAGCAAAGAATCAATATTTAAGTAATCCCTAAAAACAAATACTAAAACAATTACCACCCCTAAAATGGCTAATTTTATTTTCATTTATTTTCCTTTCTCATCTCATGTATAATAATCCTTCCCATTCTTCTAATTCCTGTAAGTATCATCAATACATTAAAGACCATCAATGCCCCAAAGCTCCACTGTGGAAATATCATCATCAAACTAAAAACAATAAATGTCTCTGTTCTTTCCACAAGTCCTGAATCATAATGCATGCTTTTCTTCCCTTTATTCTTAAATAGATTCCCTGCTAACATAAAAGTCGAGAAGTTAAACATCGCTCCAATAAAAAATATGAAGTAAGCAATTGCGTTTTCTGGCATAAATATATAAAACCCAAAAATCAAAACACCTTCTACAACTCGGTCAAACACCAAATCTAGATAAGCTCCTAGTGTGGAGGATTTACTTGTTAGCCGTGCCACAGTTCCATCTAACACATCTAACCCTCCTGAGATCCACAGCAAAACTAAACCCACCACTAATGCACCATATCCAACTGCAATGCTAGCTAAGACGCCTATTACAAATCCTAATACGGTGATTTTGTTTGGATGTATCTTATGAATCCGGGTTACCTTTGCAAATCGATCAAACCCACTTTGCACATATTTTCTACTTGTTGAGTCTATCATCTTTTTCCCCTTCTCCCTACCGTCTCACAATCTTTTTCATCAATGATAACTGCCAAGGCTTTACACTCTTTTTAAAATCTTGTATCGCTAATGATTTTATTATCTCTCCTTGTATCGGATACTGATAGATAATGCCAAGCGCTTCTGTAAGAGCCATCTTCTTCACAATCATTAATGATAACACTGGTAACATCTCTCCCGCTTTTTTCCCTACTATAGTTCCCCCTATCACTCTCTTCTTTTTATCTAGTACCACTTTAATATATCCTACTCTATCCTCTTCTGCTTTCGCTCTGTCATTCTCATCTATTTTAAGTTGATAAGCTACTCCAAATATCCCTTTTTCCTTCGCCTCTCTCTCCATCATCCCCACATGTGCTACCTCTGGTAAGGTATAGGTTGTCCATGCCATATTTCTATAACTACGATTGAAGATTGGAGCAATCAGTGCATTTTTCACTGCTACTGATGCTTCATATGAGGCTGCATGGGTAAATAAGTATCCCCCTATCACATCACCGCAGGCATAAATCGTCTTAACGCTACTGCGTAACTTCTCATCTGTGACAATAAATCCTCGTTTATCTTGCTTTACTCCTACTTCTTCAAGACCGATACCGTTAGTATTTGGCACCCTTCCTAAAGCTATCAATAACACGTCTCCTGATACTGCCGTTATTTTCCCCTCTTCTTTTATAGTCACAACTATTTCATCTTCACCTTTTGCCACGCCTAAAATCTCACTATTCATATGCAAATTCAATTCTTCGGATAATACTTTCGTCATAATTTCACTAACTTCTTCTGCATCCTTTTTAAATAGCTTCTTAGATCGATCGATTACATGTACCTCACTTCCTAGATGTGCGAACCCTTGCCCTAACTCTAACCCTATCGGTCCCGCTCCTAAAACAATCATTTTTTTAGGGAGTTCTGATAACGAAAAGATGGTTTCATTAGTATAATACGCTATACCTTCCAACCCTTGAATTGATGGTACAAATGCACTAGATCCTGTGGCTATCAAAATTTTCTTTGATTGAAAGATTTCATCATGCACTTTCACACTCGTACTACTTATAATAACGCCTTTCCCAAACTCTACATCTACTCCTAACTTTTCGAATCTCTCTTTTGAATCATGCGGTGCGATTTCTGCAATAACAGATGCTACTCGCTCCATCACAGCTTTTAGAGACACCTCAACTGAACTAAACTTGACTCCTTTACTTTCCCCCTCTTTTAACTCTTTTACTAAATGTGATGAACTCAAAAAAGTCTTACTCGGAACACAACCATAATTCAAGCAATCTCCACCCATTTTTCTGTTTTCAACAAGAAGTACTGATGCGCCCATTCCCACTGCTGTAGCTGCTGCTACTAACCCTGCACTACCTGCCCCTAAAATAATCAAATCATACTCTCTTTTCATCTTTACTCCTTTGTATAAACTCACAAAATAGTTTTTTAGTATTTGTTTTTTGTTTTTTTTTATTATTTTATTAATTTTAAAAACATTTTAACATATCTAAGTCGAAAATGATATAAATTTGATAGATTTTCTCCATTTTTGCATTTCTACAAAAAAGCTATAGTTTCAAGTAACATCTGAAAAAGTCAGCTTGTGATTCCTTTGGAAATCAAGTATAATGATGTAACTGTTATGAATTTTTTTACAAAAGGAGCAATTATGCAACAAAACATATTAGGAACTGCAAGTATTGGACGCTTGTTTATTAAATTCTCAATTCCGGCTATTTTATCCATGGTCATCTCTGGGCTACAAGGGGTAGTTGATGGTATATTTGTCGGTAATTTATTAGGTCCAAATGCTATGGCTGGTGTCAGTATTGCGAATCCGTTTCTTCAATTAGTAATAGGAGTTAGCATGGTTACTAGCATAGGGTGCCAAAGCCATGTTGGTTTAAAATTAGGGGAGAAAAAAGTGGAAGCTGCCCAAAACACTTTCCGAACAATACTATGCCTTATTCTAGCCCTTTCTTTTTTAATTTCTGTTAGCGGCTTTATATTTTCAGATGAAATCGCAACCTTTCTTGGTGCGAGTGATATTTTATTACCTTATTCCGGTACTTACATAAAGTATTTATCGTTATATTCTGTACCTATCTGTGTCATGTTTTACTTTGGTTTTTTGAACCGTATCATCGAAAAACCTCAATTGTACTTTTACGGTGCTATTACCAACTTATGTGGAAATATCACATTGAATTATCTATTCATAGATGTATTAGATTTTGGAATTGCAGGTGCTGCGAATGCAACGGGCCTTTCCTATTCACTCGCGTTACTCTTTGTAACCGGTCCTATGTTAAAAAAATCCTCTACCATAAACATATGGAGAGGACATTTTGATAAATCTACTATAGCACCTGTGCTTTACAATGGTTCTTCTGAAGGGGTGAACTCCTTCTCCATGGCAATTACAAGCTTTTTATTTAACATTACTTTTCTAAAATATGCTGGTGAAGCAGGAGTAACTGCATTTACTGCAATTAATTATATCTGTCAGTTCGGAATTATTCTGATGTTTGGAATATCTGACGGAATCGGTCCAATAGTAAGTTTTAACTTCGGAGCTAAGCTTCACGACCGAGTTGGTAAAATTATTCAACTTTCTTATAAGTGCTGTATAGTGATTGGGATACTTCTATTTTCCATTCTTTTCTTTGGTGGTCGATCAGCTGCTGAGATTTTTGTAGGAAATAATGAAAGCATTCTCCAACTCGCAGAAACAGGAAGTAGAATTTACGCTTTTGCTTTTTTAGTAAATGGATTTAACATTGTTCGAAGTGGAATATTTACTTTCGTTGGTAAAGGTCTCGAATCAGCAATAATTGCGAGCATTCGCGGTTTTCTATTCATTATTATAGGAGTCTTTACCCTACCACTCATCTTTGGAATGGAAGGGGTTTGGTTATCGATTCCATTCGCTGAGTTCAGTGCTGGATTCGTAGGTATTTATTTGTTTAAACGTAATGCTAAATATTTGAAAGGAACGCAATAGTTCTGGCTTGACAGGATATTATTGCAAATAAGCCACTAAGAAGCAATAATCAACTTCTTAGTGGCCTACCTATACTTTTTAATTTTCATCTTACCTTATAGTAAATGTATCGGCATCTCCTCGCCAAGTCCACATGTTTTTTTCTTCGCTTGATTCACCTTTGCAGTTGCTGCTTTTTTTACAGGCTTTTTCGCTGCTGTTGTAGTTCTCTTTCTAGTTGCCTTTTTCACTGGTGCTTCTTCAACCACTACTACTTCTTCCACTACCTTCTCTTCTACTGCCTTTGATACTCGATTAATACTACCTTTTCCCACTGCCATATTTATGGACCTCCTTTGCTAAATTCATATATTCTTTTGCACTTCTACTACTTTTCTTATAGGCTAACACCGGTGTGCTATTATCTTGTGCCCACTCGATGGTACTATCTACTCTTATAAATGATTCAAACACCTTAACGCCTTCTAGTTCCTCTAAGGTTTCCATTGTTTGCTTGAAATAATTTTTTCTAGTATCCACTTTTGTTATAGCAATTCCAAGCAGGGATAGTCCTTCTTTCTTTTGCTTTACTTTAGAAAAGAATTCAAACATATTAGCAAGGCCAAATAATCCCCATGGGCTTGCTTCTACAGGAATAATCATATAGTCTGATGCTAGCAGTATGTTTGTTACCATACAACCAAGTGTCGGCGGAGCATCTATCAATATATAATCATAATGACCACTTTCTTTTATTTTTTCCAAAGCATAACTTAAGATGAATTCTCTTTGTTTCTTTTCGTATAATTCGAACTCGATTCCACTCATAAGTGTGGAGGACGGTACTAAATCTAGCCCACTATACTTACTCTTAATAATACAACCTTCTATCTTATGGTTTCCTGTCATCACATGGTATAAATTATGTTTACTCTCTGCAAATGAAAGTACCTCTTCTTCATCAAAGAGAGATAAGGAGAGGTTTAATTGCATGTCTGCATCAATCAACAGGACAGAGTAACCTAGTGTTGAAAGGGCATAACCAATATTTGAGCAGGTGGTAGATTTCCCACTACCTCCTTTATTATTTGTAAAACATATCGTTTTTGTCGTTTTTTTCATTATCAAACTCCTTATCTTATGGATACAAGCATTTGATATTTTCAGCTTGGAATCTTTCTAAAGTCTCTGATTCTGGCTTTTTATCTGTTACGATTACATCAATGTCTCTTAAATCCCCTACTTTTGCAAATGCGAAGCGCTTTAATTTTGTAGAGTCTACTGCTAAAATACACTCCTTCGCTCCTCGTAACATTGCTTGTTTCGCTCTCGCAAAATCTTCATTTGAATCCGAAAACCCTTTTTCCAAATCAAATGCTTTACAAGAGATAATCGCTTTTTCTACATTATATGATTGTATAGTCTCAATACTTCTAGGTCCTACAAGCGCAAGGTATCCTTCCTTAATCTGTCCACCACTTGAGATGATATTCCAATCAGATACATCTGATAGTTGGATTAAAATTTCTATGGAATTTGTAACTACTGTTAAGCGTTCTTTGCTTTTTAGTGCTTTTGATACAAACACTGCTGTAGAGCTTGCATCTAGCATGATATGTTCCCCGTCATTGACTAGACTTGCTATCAATTCTGCAATCCTTTGTTTTCCTATTACATTACTCTTGCTGCGGATATTAAAAGGCATATCTGTATTATTATTTTCATTGATTATTGCTCCGCCATAACTCTTGATACAAAGACCTTCTTTGTGCATCTTTTCAAGGTCTCGACGTATGGTTTCTTCTGAAACACCGTAATGTTGGCTTAACTCGCTAACAACTACTTTTTTCTCTTCTTGTAGTTTTTCTAATATCTGATTTCTTCGTTCTAATGCTAACATTGCGGTACCTCCTTGCTGAAACTATTATAAAATTTTTCTTATCATCTGAATATCTGGATTTGCAATCACTGATGAGTCAAGATACATCCCTTCTCTTGAGACTTTTGCAATTGCACTGTCTATTGCTGCTTCCACTGCTGAAACTTCTCCTGTTAAAAGTACATAAGATTTGCCGCACATACCTTTGGCAATTCGTAGTTCTATCAGTTCTATAATTGCCGTTTTTGCTGCGATATCTGCCGCTACAATAATCGATGCTACATCATAAGTCTCTAAAATTCCAAGAGCACTTACTTTTTCCACATGAGAAGATCCATAGATTGCTGGGAAGATGTCATCATGAGGATTCCCTAGCACAAAACTTCCAATTAATTGCTCTGGAAACCTATTTTTTGCCACTTCTACCGCTGCATCTACCGCACTTAAATCCCCTTTAACAATTGCAATGTATTTCCCTGGACATACGGCTTGTGCTTCTATAATCTCAACACCTGCTGTCTTTACCATTAGGTCTGCAGCCGTAATCCCTTTTGATACTGTCTTAAATTCTATCATTCCTATCGCACTTTTCATAGTAATTACGACCTTTCTAACTTATTCGAGTAATAGTAATACTTTCTTTATCAACCGCTATTACTTTACCACTTATAGGTGCATGGATTGCCACACTTAACCCCTTGTTAGGCTTTGCAATCATTTGACCTTCTTCCACCAAATCTCCACTTTCCACAATTGATATTGCAGGTGCACCTATGTGCTGACTCAATTTTACACGCACTTTTTTAACAACTACTCTTTCGTCTTTTAATGGCGCTTCTTCATTGTATTTCGACAGCCCTAGCCTTGCTTCTAATCGCTCTTCTGGAACTTTCCTATATTCACGAGAAATATCTATGTCTGGAATCTTATTTAACTTCTCTGGTCTGATTCCATTCTTTTGTAATCCACCTTTGTATTGTGCCATTAAAGTACGCGGTGCCAAACTCTGTGGACAGGCATATAGTTCACATACTCCACAAGCTGAACAATATAGCGTATTTAAAAATGGACTTAGATCTTGAAAGTCTTCGTTTGCTGCTGCTCTCATAAATAGATGGGGATTCACTGGATGGCCAAGTGCTGTTCTTGGACATAAGTCTGAACACATGGAGCACTGGCAACAGATCGATGCTGCTCTTTTCATGCTAATAGATGCATTATTCCCCTGTCTTTGTATCAATAAATGATTTTTATCTAATACTAAAATCGCATTTGTGGTCTTGGTGATTACGTCTTCTTTCTTCTGTAGGCGTCCCATCATAGGACCTCCTACAAGGTATGCAGGATCTTCTATGGTGGCTCCACCTGCTAACTCTACCACTTCTTCTATGGTTGTTCCAAGTGGCACCTTAAGTGTAACTGGGTGATTCACCTCTGCAACTACGGATACATATTTATCCGTTACCGGCTTATCTTCTACTACTGCTTTATACACATTATAGATTGTCTCTACATTAAATACTGCAATTCCTTCTTCAATCGGCAAGCCTCCTGGCTTTACCACCTTTTTTGTAGCCTCGTAAATAAGTACTACTTCGTCTCCCATTGGATATACGCCATCTAAAAGATGAATCTTCACTTTAGGAAACTCTTCTATATATTGGTTTAACGCTACAATTGTAGCCTTGTATTCTTTTTTAATTCCTATAATTGCTTCTTTTGCTTCTACTAAATCTGCAATACAACTAAAGGTCTGTAATATCTCATATGCACGAATCTCTAAAAGCTGTCTGTGTAACTTTAATAAAGGCTCGCATTCTGCGCAGTTCATAATAATCGTCTCTGCTCGTTTATCTAATTTTACATAGGTAGGAAACCCTGCTCCTCCAGCACCTACTACTCCAGAATTTTGTAGCACAGTGCTAAGTTTATTTATGTCTATATTCATCGCTTCCATGTGCTAGTTCACTCCTTTTACGCTTCATCAACTATTCCTACAATCGCTGCATCTATTGGGGCATTCTCTACTTGGCAACCGACTCTAGCAGCACTACCTTGTGCTACTAGAACGATTTCACCTATTCCTGCTCCAATGTGATCGATGGCAACTAATTGGTTTTTTCCACCTTGCATAGATTCTAACGGTTCTACAACCATTAACTTATTTCCAACTAGTTTTTCATGTTTTCTTGTGGAAATTATACTTCCAACTACCTTTCCAATTATCATAGCCATCCTCCATTCGAACTTTTAACTCTTAATGATTGATACCGTACTGCCTTGCATGATGTTGCTTCCATTTGCTTCATCCGTATCAATATGCATTTCCATTGTAAAACTTTCATCAACACGGATTTTAACGTGATTTAAAATCGTGCCTCTTTCATTGTCTGCTTTTACGGATACGATTTCTCCATCCGTTACACCTGCAGCCCTTGCATCTTTTGGGGACATGTGGATGTGCCTCATTGCCACAATGCATCCCTCTTGTAGATATATAGCTCCTTTTGGCCCAACAATTGCAATTGGAGAAGAGCCTTTGGTATCTCCCGATTCTCGAATCGGTGCTTTGATTCCAAGTTTAATCGCATCTGTTTTCGAAATCTCTACTTGTGATGCTTTTCGTACTGGCCCCAAAATCCTAACATTTTCAATTGCACGAAGCTTTACTCCTACAATTGTTACTAGTTCATTCGATGCAAATTGGCCACCCATTAACTCTTTTTTCTTTGTCAATTGATATCCATCTCCAAAGAGTGCATCTACATGCTCTTGTGTTAAATGGATATGACGTGCCGATATTCCAACCGGCACAACAAATCCATTTCCTTTTTCTTTTGCTTGTTCTAAGCTTTCCAATACTAATTTTGTGATTAATTCTATGTTTTTAGTCTCCATAGGTCACCACACAACTATTTCACTTTTGGTAAAATCACTTCTACATCTGTATGTGGTCTTGGGATTACATGTGTAGCTACTAATTCTCCAAGTCCTGAAGCGCTGTTTGCTCCTGCTTCTACTGCAGATTTCACAGCACCAACGTCTCCTCTTACCATAATTGTTACTAGTCCTGATCCAATTTTCTCTGTTCCTACTAATGTTACATTTGCAGCTTTACACATTGCATCTGCTGCTTCAACTGCTGCTACTAAACCTCTTGTTTCTACCATTCCCAATGCTTCTTGTGCCATGTTTTCTTCCTCCTTAAAATCGTTTGTTCTCATCGTTTTTATTTTGTTTTTTCTTTAGTCTCAGTTTTCTTAAACCTACTTGCACTTAAGTTCACTAAACGCCAAATCTCTTCATGTGGATTTGCAATTACCCCTGCAACTACAGGCTCTTTTATTGCTCTTGTTTTCACAACATCAACAGCTTCTGTTACTGCTGAAACGTCTCCACTGATAATCATCGTTACGAGCCTACCACCAAGTTTTCTCTCCCAAGTCTCTACTTCAACTCCCGATGTCTTACACATGATATCTAGTGCATCCACTCCTGCAACTACACCTTCTATCTCTATAAACCCTAATGATTTACCCATAGAATCATTCTCCTGTCATCTACCTCTATACAGTTGGTAAAATTTTCTCTACATCTGTGTGTGGTCTTGGAATTACATGAGTAGCTACTAGTTCTCCAAGTCTTGAAGCTGCTGCTGATCCGCTTTCTACTGCTGCCTTTACTGCACCAACATCTCCTCTTACCATTACTGTTACAAGTCCAGATCCAATTTTCTCAGTTCCTACTAATGTTACCTCTGCTGATTTTGTCATTGCGTCAGCTGCCTCTATCGCTGCTGTTAATCCTCTTGTTTCGATCATTCCTAATGCTTCTTGTGCCATGTTCTTATCCTCCATTTTTTCAATCAATTTTATTTATTAGTTTTTATCAAATGCGTTTAATTTCAGCATCTTTGCTGTATCCTCTGTGGGTCTTGCAATGATATGACTTTGCACTACTCCCGTTACTTCGTTTGCTTTTTTTATTCCAGCTTCCATCGCCGCCTCTACGTCTGTTACACTTCCTCTAAACTTTATTGTTACAAGTAATGGAACAGGTAGTTCATCTGCATTTGCTGGTTTGTTCTTATCGAAATTTTCCAATCTTACATTGGAAGCTTTACAGCCTGCATCTGCTGCCATAAAAGCACATGCTAGACCAAATACTTCTAAGATTCCTACTGCCTCATTCATAGCTCATCACTCCTATTTTATCTACTTATTGATGATAGCGATTTTTAGGCCTGTCATCTCTAGATTTTTTCTATGACCTTCGTTAATCTCTTCTAATGAATATGTATCTGTAATCAACTTCTCTAGTGGAAGCCCGATTCCTTTTGCTCTCTTTAAGAAGTCAAATGTTGTAGCGTAATCTCTCAATGTATATACCCAAGATCCTACCACTGTCAATTCTTTTGCACAAATATCAAAGTGTGGATTAATTGTTGCATCTCCTCCGTTGATAAAGAATCCAAGTTCGCATAACCCTCCACCATTTCTGATGAATTTATAGATATTTGAATGTGCCACTGGATTTCCCGTACACTGGAACGCAAAATCTGCTAAGTGACCATCAAATTGCTCTGACACAGCATTTGCAAGTGCTTCCGCACCTTTATGCGCTCTAAAGTCAACTGATTTCATAGCCCCCATCTCTTTTGCAAATGCGAGACGACTTTCATTTCCATCTACTGCTACAATATTTTCAATTCCCATTGTTCTGAGAATTGCGATACAAAGTAGTCCGATTGGTCCACACCCTTGTACTGCTACTCTTGAATTAAACTTTAAGATCCCTGTTGTTTTTGCTCTTTCTACTGCGTGAATCAATACTGCTGCTGGCTCAATTAAGATTCTTGAATATAAATCTAATTCACTTACGTTAAAGATTGTAGAACCTTCACGAATTAAAATATAATCTGCAAACCATCCATTAAAGTGTACATCATCGTCAGGTAAAAGTCCATATACATCTGCCCCACCTACGTTTTGTTTGTTCATGTCAAACATTGTAATATCTGGGTTATCTTTAAAGATCATACAAGAAACAACTTTATCTCCTATCTTCAAGTCTTTCCCAGCACTATCTTTTTTAACATTTTTACCCATCTTTACAATTTCACCAGTTCCTTCATGTCCTAGAACTAATGGAATGATACCAAATGGATCTCTCTTAAACTCATGTGCATCTGTTCCACAGATTCCACATCCCTCTACTTTTACAAGGATATCACCATCCCCAACTTGTGGAAGAGGGTATTCTTGAATCTCATATTTTTCAAGTTCTGTTAGCATCGCTACTCTTGCTGATTTTGGAATATCTGTTGACGTTCCTACAGATGGCTGTCCTGTTGTCATATTTGCAAGCACTTGTTTTACAATTTCTTCTATGTTGATGTTTTTATTATCCACTGCTTCTCCTCTCTTAGCGTATGCAAAGACTTTCAGTCATTACGCACTTTCTTCTTTTTGTAAAGGTCGCTGCACTTGTGAGCCCCTCTCCTGTTCTACTAGCAATCGTAAAGGTACAAATTCCTTCTCCACCAAATCCAAGCGCGGCATAAGACGGACCATTCTTTACTAGGATTGCTGTATCTAACTTCTTCGCATATGCTGTGATACGATCTACATTTTTTGAATGGATATGTGCTGAATGTCGATTTCCTTGCTCTAGTTCATATGCTGCTTCTAAGCCCGCTTCAAAATTCTTCACTCTTACTATTCCTAGAATTGGCATCATCAACTCCTCTGCGATTAGTGGATGTTCTTTTGCCCCTTCAAAGATGATGCAACGAATATTTTCTGCTACTGACACTCCAATCATTCCCAATAATGTTTTAGCATCTCGCCCTACACAGTCTCTGTTTAATCTTCCGCCTTTTAGAACAACTTCTGTCAATTTTGTCTGTTGTTCTTCGTTGATTACATAGCACCCTTGTTCATTTACCATGTAATGCATTAATTCATCTACAATCTCTGTGATTGCTACTACTTCTTTCTCTGCAATACAAGGTAAGTTATTGTCAAATGTACATCCGTTAATAATATCCTCTGCGGCTTTTCTAATATCAGCTGTTTCGTCTACTAGAACTGGTGGATTTCCCGCTCCTGCTCCAATTCCACGCTTTCCAGAAGAAAGCACTGCTGTTACAACTCCTGGTCCTCCAGTTGCTGCAATCAACGGAATATCTGGATGCTTCATCATCTGATTACTCGCTTCCAATGTTGGCTTTTCTAGAGCAACTGCTATATTATCAGGCCCTCCTACTTCAAGAGAAGCTTCGTTGATCATATTGATTGCATAAAGAGACGTCTTTACTGCTGCTGGGTGTGGTGCAAATACAACGGTGTTTCCACCTGCAATCATTCCTATTGTATTACAGATTACTGTCTCACTAGGATTTGTTGTTGGCGTAATCGCGCCAATCACACCAAATGGTCCCATTTCTATCAACGTAAGACCTCTATCTCCTGATAGTGCTTCTGTCTTAATATCTTCTGTACCTGGCGTTTTTTCTGCCACAAGATGGTGTTTTAATATCTTATCCCCTACATTCCCCATCTTTGTCTCATCAACAGCCATGCGTGCTAATATTTCAGCATTTTCTTTTGTTTTAGTTCTGATTTTTCGAATAATGCGCTCCCTGTGATCCATGGATAAGTTGCGCATAATTTCTTGAGATTTTTTTGCCGCTGCAATGGCTTCGTCCATTGTTGTAAAGATTCCATGCATATCAGCTGCTGGCTCTACAATCTGCATCTTAGCAACTACCTGCTGCACAATCTCTTGAATCATATTTTCATTTACAGACACAAGATTTCCTCCTCGAATACTTTTCTCGCAAACTCTGCTAATTGTGTGTCTTGCACTGCACTTCCACCGCTCACTCCTACTGCACCAATAATCTCTTCCTCACTTTTCAGTGGTTCACCGCCTCCAAAAATTACAATCTTACCTTCATTGGTAAATTGTATTCCGTAAAGAGATTCACCTGGTGCTGCTAGTTTCCCAAGGGCTTCTGTCGACATCTGAAAAGCAATTGCTGTATAAGTCTTATTGACTGCCACATCATAGCTTCCCATATAAGCTCCATCCATAACATGTACCGCAATCGGCCTTCCTGATGAATCCGATACTGCCACAACAATCTTCATTCCCCATTCTATTGCTTTTTCTTCTACTTTTTGCATCAGAATTTTCGCTAGCTTTAGGGTCATTTTTTTCTGTGGTTTCCCTTGTTCTTTCAGTGCTACTTTCACAATCTGCTCTATTATTTCTGTCTTGATATTTTCTTTCATGAAAACACCTCTAATTCTCTATAGTCCTAGTTGCTCCATTACTTTCTTTGTAACTGCTGCAACTACATCTGCTTGGCTTGCTCCAGTAGTCGAGTTACTTGTTCCGCAGCTACCACCACAGTTATGGCAATTTTGTCCATCTTTATTCTGGCAAAGGTTCGCTGGATGCTTTCCTGGGATTCCCATTTGTCTTCTGATTTCATACAGTTTTTCAATTTGCTCTTTATCGAACTCTTTTGGTCCACCAAGCATCTTAGACTTGTACAACAACTCCGCATAGAATTCTAACGATTCCATCTTGTGGTAAGCTGACAACAAATCACAGCTCCAAGTAAGTGCTCCATGGCTCTCAAGAAGTACTGCATCATAATATGGTAAGTATTTCTCTAAGTTATCTGGAATCTCATTTGTAGATGGTGTTCCATATTCAGCAATTGGCACACATCCAAGTGCGATAACAGCCTCTGGCATGATTGGTTGTGTCAATGGAATTCCTGCAATCGCAAAACTTGTTGCAAAAGATGGATGAGCATGTACTACTGCTGTCACGTCTGGTCTCTCTTGATATACACGCATGTGCATCTTAATCTCTGATGATGGACGGAATCCTTTGTTTGCTTGAATTACATTTCCTTTCGCATCTACTTTACAGATATATTCAGGAGTCATAAATCCTTTTGACACCCCAGTTGGTGTACATAGGAACTCATTATCATTTAATTTAACTGAGAAGTTACCATCGTTTGCTGCAACCATTCCTCTGTCATATACTCTTTTACCAATTTCACACATCAATTTTTTCATTTCGAATTCATTTACCATTTTTTCTTTCCTCCTAAGAAACTTTGTTTTTTGTTGAATTTATTAAATTATATTACACACTTCACAAAAAGTCAATATTTATTCCTTTGTTTCTGTTTGTATATGTTGCTTTTTATTGGTTTTATGTTGTTTTAAGTTCTTGTAATCTCACACACTTCGAATTTTAGCTTACTTCCAACATATTCTACAATAGAATCTACTGCCGATTCCACCTCTGATACTGTTCCGGTCACAATTAGTGAACCACTGAATCTGTCTAAAAATCCAATTTCCACTCCAGCTGCTTTTAGAGCAATGTCGCTAATAATAATCGCTGTTTCTGGCGGTGTCACTGTCACAACTCCAATCGCACCTTTTTGAACCGTGTCACCTTGCAGCCCAAGCTTTTCGTAAAGAGAACTATCTGGATTTGCAATAATATGAGCCAAGGTAATCTGTTTACCCGGAACCAACTCTTGCACAATTCTTTGCTTTGTTTCAAAAGACATTCCATCTGTATATCCCATCTTACCCTCCTATCTGACATTCTATATTTGTAACGGACTGAACAACTTGCTTTAATTTCCCCATATGCTCTTTCGTTGGTGGTAGTATGTCTCCCATTTTGTAATCACGCTTCAACCCATCATATTTGTCTTGCCCTAGTCGATGATAAGGCAAAAGATGAATTCTTCTTACATTTCCAAGACTATCTGCAAACTTTGCAATCTGAGCAATTTCTTCTGGCGAATCATTAAATGTTGGAACTACAGGCACTCGAATACTTAATTCCGTCTGCTTAGAATCTGCAATCTTCTTGGCATTTTCTAGGATTCTCAGATTAGATTTTCCTGTGTATTCTTGATGTTTTACACAGTCCATATGCTTAATATCCATCAGATATTGATCTAAATAAGGCAAGATACTTTCAATCACTTCATACTTTGCATATCCTGTACTTTCAATCGCTGTCGAAATCCCTCTTTCTTTTGCTGCTCTGAATAGATCCCTTGCAAACTCGGGCTGACAAAGACTTTCCCCGCCCGAAAGTGTAAGACCTCCACCTGTTCTTCTATAATAAGCCCGATCTTTCTCCACAATTCCAATCACTTCTTGTACTGTCACATCTTTTCCCATGACTTTTGGTTTTCCTTGTACCATCAGTGTTTCAATTTCGTAGGATTGGGATTCCGGGTTGCAACACCAGCGACATCTGAGCACGCAGCCTTTTAAAAATACTATAGTGCGAATTCCGTATCCATCGTGAATAGAATATCTTTGGATATCAAATATCCTACCTTTCGTTTTTAAATATTCCATATGCTACGACCCCTGTTCTGTTCTTCCAATAATATCGTCTTGTAAGGATTTTGATAAGGTTGTAAACAATGCACTATATCCTGCTACACGCACTACCAACTGCTTATATTTTTCTGGATTTTCCTGTGCTTCCAGCAAAGTCTTTCGATCTACTACATTAAACTGCATGTGACTTCCTTTCTGGTCAAAAAATGCGCGAATCATATTTACAAAGTTGTTGATTCCACTTTCTCCTTCTAAAGCTGTTGGGTGAAACTTCTGGTTGAACAACGTTCCATTAGATGCAATTCCGTGATCTAGCTTCGAAACAGAGTTTGCAGCTGCTGTCGGTCCATTGATATCTTTCCCCGATGAAGGTGATACTCCGTCTGCTACTGGAGTATGGGCAAGTCTTCCATCCGGTGTTGCTCCTGTTTGGGCTCCTAGCGGTACATTTGCTGATACTGGATATAATCCTGCTTGAAAGATTCCCCCTCTTGGATTCTTGTATTTCTCTAATGGTTTTGTATATGTATAAGCCACATCACGTGCGAACAAATCCACTTCTTCAACATCATTTCCAAACTTAGGAATTTCTTCAATCCATTCTAGTAATTGTTGGTATTCTACCTTCTCTTGTGGCGATACTTCCGTGCTCATCACCGTTTGAATAATTCCTTCCACCATTTCTTCTGTGACAGCTTTTCCACTATCTGCTAATTCCTTAATAATTCCCACTGCCACTTCCGATGCCGTAATCGAATCAAAGCCTTTTCCATAATTCATTGCAAGTGCTTTTTTTAATTTACCCATTGAGATTTTCTGCTCATCGAACACTAACTGTTTAATGGCATACAAAGAATCTGCCATATTTGCAACTCCAAAACCTTGTGGTCCCGTAAAGTTATATACCGCCCCACCTTCTTGCACTGACTTTCCTCTCTTGATACAGTCATCTATCATACAAGATTGGAATGGGTTCGGGCAACGTTCTGCATGAGCCAAGTCAATTGCATTATTGGCATTTACTAGTAGTGAAATCTGGTATTCTGTTTGAGCTTTGTAAGCATCGTACACCGCGTCAAAAGTTGACATTTGCTCTACTTCACCCGTATCTACACCTATTTTCACGCCTTTATCTATTCCATTTGAAAACACCAATTCCAGTGGTCTACACATATTAAAGAACGCTGCATCATGCCATCCTTCTGTCTTACCAGGTTTTTGCGGTTCTACGCATCCGATGATATTATAGTCTCTTGCATCTTCAAGTGTTACCCCTCTGCTCATTAGAGACGGAATAATCACTTCATCATTATAATAAGCAGGCAATCCAATTCCAGTCTTCGTTAATTTAGCTGCTTTTTCTAATAGTTCATAAGGAGAGTTATTCCACACTCTCACTGAAAGAGATGGTTGAGGTAAAAACACATGATGCGATGCTTGGATACACATAAATGATAAATCATTTGTAATATCCATACCCTCTTCATCTTGCCCTCCTACAATCAAATTTTGGAATAAGCTATATCCCGCAAATCCTTCTGCACTGCCTGCATCTCTACACTTATTCAAATCATTCAACTTTACCCAGATGCAGTCGATTAACTCTTGAGCTTTTTCTCTTGTTAACTTTCCAGACTCCATGTCTTTCTTGTAATAAGGATACATATATCGATCAAATCTACCTGGTGAAATGGAATGCCCACTAGACTCCACCTGAAGTAGCTGTTGTACAAACCAAAAACTCTGACATGCCTCATGGAAATTTGTAGCTCCTTTTCTTGGAACATTTGCACAATTTTGCGCAATCTGAAGCAATTCTAACTTTCGCTGTCCATCGCTGCACTTTCCTGCTTCTTCCAAGGCCAACTTCGCATATCGCTCTGCATAACCAATTACTGCCTCGCAGCTAAGAATTACCGCTTGTAAGAACCTTGACTTCGTTCCGTAGTCTGCATCACCAACTTGGCAACTTTCTAGCTCTGCTTTTGCTTTTGCGATGATTCCCTCATATCCAATTGCAAGGACTGTGCCATATTGGACAGTTACATGTCCAACTCCATTGTAGAAATAATTTCCCGGAGTAAAGATATTGTGTTCTATAGAAAGTAATGCTTCTGGTGCCATATAGGAAGTAGCTAATTCACTGGTGGTCTTGCCTTTCCAATATTTATGTACTTCCACCAATTCTCTTTTCGTTTTCTCAGCTATAAAAAATGGATCTGCGCTTCTCGTCTCCACTGTATCAAATTCTGCCTCTAACCACTCAAAAGAAAATTCTGGATATGTCTGGCATCCTCTAGGGGCAAGTGTCGTACTTCCTACGATTAATTCTTCCGCTCTGATTATGATTGGAATATTCTCTAAAATATGTGAAAAAGCTTTCGCCCTACGCATCACTATTGGTTCACCTTCTGTCTGTTTGTAGGACTCCGTGAGAAGAATTGCTCTTGCAGACTCTATCTCTGGTAACTTTTCGAATAAGTTATCCACTAATCTTGTAATTCTTTCACTCTTCACTACTTCTGTACTGTTGAATGCTTTCATAATTCTCCTTTCTCCTTATACTTGTTTTTATTTGTTTTAAGAGTATTATATTGTTTTTCTGACTAAAAGTCAATAAATTCCACATATTTAATATTGGCATTTCATGTTTTTACCTGTTTTATATAAAATAAAAAAGAACTATCAATTCTAGTTCTTTTTTACGTAATATATCTGTATTAAAATTCGTATGGTGTTACTTGATACACATAATAGTTAAGCCAGTTGGTATATAAGTTATTAGCATGAGAGCGCCAAGTTAGCTCTGGTTTCTTTTCACTGTTGTTCTCTGGGTAGTAGTTCACTGGCATCTTAATATTATCCATCCCCTTTGCTAAATCTCTTTTATATTCTTGATCAAGCGTTATCCGATCATACTCTGGATGCCCAGTCACAAAGATCTGTTTCCCCTCATTTCCAATTACCAAAAACACTCCTGCTTCATCTGATTCAGCCAATATATATAGCTCTTCATTCTTTTCTATATCTTCTTTTGAAACCGTTGTATGACGAGAATGAGGTGCAAAGAATACATCGTCAAACCCTCTCACAAGCTGAATTTTTCTATTCTTTACCTTATGTTTATAAATACCTGAAATCTTATGAGGAACAGCAATTTTATTAATTCCATGGTGATGATACAATCCTGCTTGTGCTCCCCAACATATGTGAAGCGTTGAGGTAACATGGGTCTTTGTCCAATCCATAATGCTTTTTAGTTCTTCCCAATAGTTAACTTCTTCAAATTCCATTTGCTCAACCGGGGCACCTGTAATGATAAATCCATCGAAATTTTTATCTTTAATGGAATCAAACGGAACATAAAATCTATTCAAGTGATTGCTTGATGTATTTTTCGAAACATGGCTCGAAACATTTACAAACGATACATCTACCTGAAGTGGCGTATTGGACATCGCTCGCAAAATCTGAAGTTCTGTCTCTTCCTTAAGTGGCATTAAATTCAAAATACCTATCCTAATCGGACGGATGTCTTGCTGAACTGCCCGCCTCTCATTCATTACAAATATATTCTCTCTCTCTAATAGCTCTTTTGCTGGTAAATCATTCTGTACTCGAATCGGCATGAATACTCTCCTTTTTTTCTTTAGTTTCATCTTTATATGATTGAACAAATTTTCCTGTCACTGAATCCACATAACTGTTTTCTGTATACTTATAAGTATCGATCGGCAAACTTTTCGTATCTAATTTTTGTTCAATGAACAAAGATATGATATAGTATATCACCCCGAAAGTAGGGACACCAAATATCATTCCTGCAAACCCAAACAACCCACCACCTAGCAGTATAGAAAACAACACCCAAAACGCAGATAACCCTGTAGAATCCCCTAATATTTTAGGCCCTATGATATTTCCATCTACTTGCTGTAAAATCAATATAAATATTATAAAGTACACGCACTGAATGGGGTCATTTAATAAAATCAAAAAACTACATGGAATCGCTCCAATAAAGGGACCAAAAAATGGTATGATATTTGTCACTCCAATTACCACACTGACTAGCAATGTATAAGGCATCCCCATGATACTTAACACAATAAAGCATAATGTTCCAATAATTAAGGAATCTATTATTTTTCCTACGATAAACCCACTCATGATTTGATTCGTTTTCTGTGTTATATGCAATAATAAGTTTGCTCTATTAGTATTTAAAGTTGCGTACACTGTCTTTTTTGCTTGTGACGAAAACAATTTTCTATTAGCGAGAACATATATTGATACGATTAATCCAATTACAACATTAAACAATTCTCCTACAAAGCTAAACACACCCGATGTAATATCCGCCATCATAGCATTAATATCCGAAAGCAAATCATTGTATAACCAATTGTTAAAAAAATCAGTTAACCCACTCAAGGTACTCTCAACAAAGCTGTTCAATTCCTCATTTTCAAATGTATACGATTCAATATCACCTATTAATTCATTCACTTGTTGTGGCAGGGTCTCTATAATCCCGCTAATGCTGTTAATTAGTTCTGGTAAAATTAGGCTTACGAGCAAAACAACAATTAACATGAGCGTAATTAGACTTGTAGCTATCGATACATTTAACGACAGTTTTCTTGCAACTTTTCCTTTTTTTATTCTTTTCTCAAAGAAAGGATAAATCACTCTTTCAATCCACTTTGCATATGGGTTCAGAAAATATGCTATAATAGCCCCATAAGCGAATGGTTTTAATATATCAAAAATCTCAGAAATGCCATCGCCAATTACATCGATTCGCAAAAACAAGAAATAAAACAATATACTCGCTGCGATAATTAAGAAAATGCCAATCCCTTTAGTAAAGTGCAACTTCCATTGTATTGATGATTTTCTGCCTGTCAGTTTGGGTGTTTTGGTGTAATATCCACTTTTATCTTCTTCCATTATCCGTATTTTTCTCCATAATCTTTCATTCTTTTTTACCTTTCTTGATTATACATTTATTTTACTAATAACGTCAACTATATTCCCTTTAAAAATCGCCTTCTTTTATCATCTCTCTTTTTAATCTTTGCATAATTTTTTTCTCTAATCTTGAAATATAGGATTGTGATATCCCTAGATGATCTGCAACTTCTTTTTGTGTTTTTTCTTTTCCATCATATCGATTAAGACCATATCTCATCTCTATAATCATCTTTTCTCTCTCTGTCAACTTTCCTATTGCCTTATTTAATAGCTTTCTCTCTACCTGCATTTCAAGATCTTTATAGATTGTATCTTCATCTGTACCAAGGATATCTGATAACAAGAGTTCATTTCCATCCCAATCCACATTAAGAGGCTCATCGATAGAGACTTCCAATTTTGTTTTATTATTTCTTCGCAAATACATCAGAATCTCATTTTCTATACAACGTGATGCATATGTTGCTAACTTAATATTTTTTGTTGGGTTATATGTATTAATAGATTTAATAAGGCCTATTGTTCCTATCGATATCAAATCCTCTACACCAACCCCTGTGTTGTCGAATTTTTTCGCTATATATACCACTAGCCTTAAGTTATGTTCTATAAGTATTTTCTTTGCGTGTTCATCATACTTTGTCCCTAAATCATCTATTACAGCCGCTTCTTCTTTTCCACCAAGCGGGGCTGGAAGCACTTCCGTTCCTCCAATGTAATGTATGTCCCCTCTCCCTGGAAATATAACATTTTTAAAACTTGGCATCATCTTAAATTTAAATCGGTTTGGTACTGCTACTTTAATTATCATCACTTTTCCTCCTAAAATATGTCTGGGTTCACTATCATCTGATACGAGTTGCTCTTTGATATCTTTTCGTTACTTAACGCAATAATTGGTTGTTGAATCCAGAGATTCTTATTTCCAATTATATGTACTTTTTTTGCTTTAAATGCCAACAATACTCCCTCTCCTCCTATAGAGTGATAAGGAATGTATCTAACTGTGTCTTTTAAAGTCTCTAACTCTAATTTAGCTTTGTATTCCTTGTCTAATATACTAACTGGCTTATTGGTATATGGATCCACTAATGTATTTCCTGTATCAATTATTGCTTTTACCTTTATATGGCTATCTTTAAAATATATTTCAACTTCACACCATTTTTCTTGATATGAGCGAAGCGCACATATAAATCGCCAGATTCCTTTCACTAAGAAATAACTAAAAACTACCATTGCAAAATATAAACTTCCAAGCCTTACATATTGATTGAAATACTGAATAACTCCACCTAACAAAAAACTTCCTATATATAGCACCAAGATGCCTTTTACAAGCATTCCTAGACTACGTATTTTTAATCCTACTGTAATCATCACCACATTGATTACACCGTGAAAGAGTAATATTCTCACTACTGAATGCATCGGTACTACATAGACTACACAAGTCAATCCTCCTCCTAAAAAAGCTCCCACTAAAATATTTGAGAGTTTCACATCGCATTTTAAAATCTCTTTCGCAATTAAAAGGATGATAAAATCCATCATGAAATTGACCAGAAATAACACATCCAAATATAACTCTATATACACTCTCCACCTCTTTTCTTTAGATACTCAATCGATTTTGTACTTAAGCAAGATTTATTATAGTAATTACACAGCGTAAATTTTGTCGGAATTAAAAAGGCAAATTCCAAAAAAATAGACAAAAAAATTAGCATACCGTCACAGTATGCTAATTTTCTCGTCATTTTCTCGTATGCAATTTTCTTATATTTCTCTCTCTTCCGACTGATACACTCCCCATAAGTATAGTATTGGAAGGATCAGATCAAGCACTGCAAAGATCCCAAAAGATGTAGTCATCATCGCTGTTATTATCCCATAAATCATATAGACTATGTAAATCCCCATCATACCATAGCAAAGTTTCTTCGACTTCCCTAGCAATCCCATGATTCCAGTCGCCAATCCAAAAACTGTTGCCACCAGCCCCATAATTAAATTCGGCATTGAATACGCATTCTCCACACCCTCTATTCCTAAACCTTCAACAGAGGATAATATCATAGGTAATGATACAATGGTAATTCCTGTTCCTACTATTCCAATTCCCATAAATACAATAAATATAATTGATACTACTTTTAATAATTTTCCTGTTTCAAACATTTTCTCTTCCTCATTCTCTCTATAATTGTCTTAGCGCTTCAATTGGATTCATCTTTGCAGCCTTTCTCGCTGGATATATCCCAAATACAATTCCAATTCCACATGAAAAGCAAGTTGCTAGGATTACTGCTTCTAAGGATAAGTTTGCCGATAACCCCGCTACTTCTGTCAAACTTATCAATTGAGCAATCCCACCGCCTAGTATTATTCCGATAATACCACCTAGTCCTGATATTATAGCAGATTCACACAGAAACTGTATCACTACCGACGAGGTCTTTGCTCCTAATGCTTTTCTAATACCTATCTCTCTTCTTCTCTCTGTAACAGATACCAACATAATATTCATTACTCCAATGCCGCCTACTAACAAAGAAATACTTGCAACCAATGCGACAAACGCTGTCACACCATCTAGTATGGCAGAAATCGATGATAAATCAAAGAGTTCATCTCTTATGAACATGCTCTCTCCATCTCGGTTATCATGCCTATAATTCAAAATGTCAATAGCCTCTTTGGCAACTGCATTCTCATCTGCTCCATTTGGCAGATACAGAGACACCGACGAAAAGTCTACAACCTCTGTCCCCCACTGTTGAGCGGCTGTATAAGGCACTTCCATCAGAATGTATGGAGATATACCAAACATCTCGTAACTTTGCCTATTTGCCTCGATCATCTCTTGGCTAATATCTCGAACTCCTATAATTCGAACCGTAGTTATAGCACCTTGAATTTCCATATCTAGCGTTGTCCCAATCACATCTGTGTTCCCAAAAAGATAACCAGCAGCTTCCCTATCAATAACCGCCACCAAAGAAGCGTTATCGATATCTGCTTGTGTAAAATAATTACCTTTGATAATCTTATCCTTCATCTCGTCGAATTCTGCATCTGGTGTGGTCATTGTAAGAAATGCGTCAAAACTACCTTTTCTTGTCTCAACTTTACCATAGTCATTAAAGGTTCCTACTACACCATCGATACTCTCACCGAGCTGTAGGCGAAGAGCCTCCATATCTTCTTGACTGATAATGTATGGATCACTAGATATCTCTTGATCTACCGATACACTTACACTAGATAGACTAGCGCTTTCTAGTACATCATCTCTTAATCCATTTCCGATAGAAACAATCGCTATAACCGATGAAATTCCAATAATAATACCAAGCATCGTAAGAAATGATCTCCCTTTGTTTTGCCTGATATTATAAAAGGCCATCTTTATGTATTCCATCAATTGTGTCATAGGCTATCTCCTTCTCTTTCCACTCCTACAACAGTTTTCCCCTCCATCTCCTCGACGGCATCATAGATAACTTTATCCCCTTCTTTTAGCCCTTTCTTCACTTCACTATATTCATAATCATAAATGCCTAACTCCACTAGACGCTTTACTGCTTTTCCGTCTTCGATGACATATACGAAATCTCCTTCTGACGATACATTGATTACAGAAGTCGGAATCTTTAATGCGTCTGTTTCTTTAGCCACTTCTAGATTCACTTTCGCTTCAACACCTATAAATATATGTTCATCGGGATTTGTAATTGCAACTTTTGCCCCTATTGAAGGTGTTCCTTTTTCGTTTACCAAAGCAATTTTATCAATAGAATCTACAACCCCTTGATATTTTCTGCTTCCTAACTCTATCTCTGCTACATTGCCCTCTATCACTTTATCAAAATCGCTAGTTGGAATCGACAAATTAACTTCTACATTATTATTGCTCACAATTGTAAGAATCGGTGCTCCTTGAGTGGCTATCGAACCACTTGGTACAATAACCTCTTTAACTACTCCGTCATACTCTGCTACAATCCCTTTTTCAGCCAAATCCAATCGCTCTTTTACACTCAATCCTTCAATATGAGCCAACTCCTCTGAAATAGCCATATTATTTGCTTGCGCTTGCGTTATCCCAGTGGTGGAAGCGCCTGCTAATCGAGCCTCGTTTATACTGTTTTCCAGTGCACTTATCTCTTGCTCTAATTGATATACTAATGAAGAAGTGTCTGAAAGCTGCCCACTACCTAAACCTTCCAATTCATTTTCAATTGTTCTAAGCTCTATTTCTAATTGGCTAATTCTTGTTGTTGCCTTTGTTGCCGTATTTAAAAGTTGCGCATACTTAGAATCTGTATCCAATAATTTCGCCAACTCTAACTCCGCATTTTCTTTTATAGCCTTTTGATTACTCTGCTCATTCAAATTATCTTCTTTTGCTTTTTCAAGAATTTTTATTTCTTCTGCAAGCACAGCCATTTCTTTTTCAGCATCATCACTGGTATTTTTAAGATTGGCAAGTTCTGTTCGTTTGTCACTCAATTGACTTTCTAGATTCGCAATCGTATTTGCACTTGATTCAGCAACTTTATCAGCCTGTGCATATGCATCATCGTTAGTATTTGCAACACTTTGCTCATTTAACTGTGCCTGCGTATACTGTGTCTCTAATTCTGATGTATCAAAAGCAACTAGCAGATCCCCTGCTTGCACAACCTGGCCAACCTCTACCGTCAAAGACTCTACAGCTGCATTTGCAGGTGCATAATAAGTAACTTCTCCTTTACTTTCTACCGTTCCAGATACCATATATTCCTGAGATATCTCACCTTTATCCACTGTGATATACTCTACTGACTCTAGAGAAGCTTGTGCATCTTTAGGTAGAAACAAAGTCACGACTCCAATAATAGCAACTATTCCAATTATAACAGGAATAATCACCCAGGCTGGTAGTTTCTTTCTGTTCTTCTTTACCTTCTTAGCATTCTCCTCGCTCTTTTCATTTACTCCTAATTTTAGATCTTGATTTTTCTCGTCCATTTCGTCCCCCCTATATTGCTGATCCCTTTTGCTCATCACTTACAATCTTCCCGTCTTTCAACGAAATCACCCTATCTGCAATCTCCGCAATCTCTTTATCATGAGTAATCATAACTATTGTACTTCCATCTTTATGTAATTGTCTTAAAATCCCTATTATCTCCTCTGTAGATGTTGAATCCAAATTACCAGTAGGTTCGTCTGCCAGTATCAGAGAAGGCCTTGCTGCAATCGCCCTTGCTACAGCCACCCTTTGTTGCTGTCCTCCCGACAACTCTGCCGGCTTATGCTTCACTCTCGCTCCTAGACCAACTTTTTCAAGAGCCTCTAACGCAAGTTCTCTCCGCTCTTTTTTTCCAATCCCTCTATAAATCAAAGGAAGTTCCACATTCCCTACCGCATCTAGGTTCATTATTAAGTTAAATCCTTGAAAAATAAATCCAATTTTTTCATTCCTTATCACTGATAACGCATTATCTGATAATCGTTCTACTTCTTTCCCCTCTAGCACATAGCTTCCCATTGTTGGCACATCGAGACACCCTATCATATTCATTAAAGTAGATTTTCCCGATCCTGACTGACCAATAATAGCAACAAACTCACCTCGGTATATATTCAATGATACATCATCCAATGCACGTACCTCATTCACACCGGGGTTATAAATCTTATACATCTCTCTGATATTTATTAGTGTTTCCAATTGTCATCACCACCTTTAGCTTAACACTCTTTCTTAATGATACACCTTAATTGAGTGATTTTCAACATTAAAAAAGATGAATTGTGTGAAACAATTCATCTTTTACTATTCATATTATCTTTTGAAAAAATCTGGAATCTTGATGCTTTGCTCTTTTATTTTGCTCTGTGGAGTCTTTGGCTGTTGTTGCACTCCACCATTTGGATCAAATCTTGGAAACGAATTCGCTCCCCCTTGCATACCAAATCCTTGACGTGGCATCTGTTGTTGTCCACCCATCTGCATTCCATAATTTCTATTTGGCACTGTATCCTCAAGATCTAAATCTAAATCAGAATCTAATGTTGCCATTGTCGCCTTTTGACGCTCTAATCTCTCTTTTAATTTTGATGCCGCTCCTGTAGCATTATGAAGACCTGTAGCAATTACTGTGATTGTTGCTTCATCTGTCTTACTATCATCGAATTTCGCTCCAAAGATAATATTTGCATCTTCTCCTGCTAAATCTTGAACGTATTCTGCTGCATCACTTGCATCCATCAATGTGATATCTCCAGAAATATTGATGATTACATGACTTGCCCCTGCAATTGTAGTCTCCAATAATGGACTTGCAACTGCTTGCTTAACTGCCTCAAGCGCTTTGTCATCACCTTTACCTTGACCGATACCGATATGTGCAATACCTTTATCGTACATAACTGTCTGAACATCTGCAAAATCCAAGTTAATAAGTGCTGGTACATTAATCAAGTCTGTAATACCTTGAATACCCTGTTGTAGCACTTCATCTGCTTTTCTCAAAGCATCTGGCATAGTTGTTCTTCTATCAACGATTTCTAATAATTTATCATTCGGAATCACGATTAGTGTATCTACATTCTCTTTTAACTTCTCAATTCCTTGTTGTGCATTATTCATACGAGCTTTTGATTCAAATCTAAAAGGCTTTGTAACAATACCTACTGTCAATGCTCCGACTTGCTTTGCAATTCTCGCTACAACTGGGGCTGCACCTGTACCAGTTCCACCACCCATTCCGCAAGTTACAAATACCATATCTGCACCTTTTAGTGCTGCTAAAATCTCTTCTTCGCTCTCTTCTGCTGCTTTCTCCCCTACTTCTGGCTTTGCACCTGCTCCAAGACCTTTTGTAATCTTCTCACCAATCTGCATCAATGTTGGAGCCTTGCATAATTGCAGTGCTTGTTTATCCGTGTTAATCGCTATAAACTCGACACCTGCTATTTGTTCATCTATCATTCGGTTAACAGCATTGTTCCCGCCGCCACCTACACCTACAACTATAATTCTTGCTGCTGCATCTGATTCGTTTGTTTTAATTTCTAACAAGAGTTTTTCCTCCTTTGTCGTCCTATTATTCTTATACTCCCGTATACATAGACCATTCCATATAGTACTATAATATATTCTTTTCCTCAAATAATCAATACTTTTATTGATTTTCTGTGGTTTTTTTCTTAAAATTTGTTACTGTATCCGTTGAACTATAACTTCTTAAATCCAAAGTTCCTTCTTGACCTTCTAATTTTTCCAACATCGGCTTAATCTGAAGCATCTTTTCTTCATAGTTCCCATCTCCAACTTGAACTGTTATCGTACCAAACACCAACTCGATATCATCAGAAGAGCTATTAATTATAGACTCTGGTTCTAGTTCATTTAGCTGTAAAAATTTGGTCACTTCTAATATATTTTGAAAGATATCTTCATCCTCAACGGGTAGCGGTTCGTACAGCACTGATTCTGTCACTTCCATCCCTTGCACCATTGGAATTCCTTCATATTCAATCGCCACATTACTCATCACTATTCCCTCTGCATCAAAGTATACATATTTATCTGGCAGTTCAACCCCCGCAATTGGTTGCCGTTCTTTTACATCCACCCTTACCGTCCAAGGCGCTCTCATACTTACCTCAATATCCGTTGCATAGGGTGGAAGTTCTTGCTCTACGAATAAAAACTTTAAGCACAGATAAATGGAATTTGTTGCCCATTCGTCTTCTTTGATCCAGTTAACCGTCTCTGTTGAAGCACTATATTCATTCCCTCTCACTTCAAATTTTTGAACATGAAACAACAAATATATAGACATAATCCCAATCATAACTGCTAGAACAATTGATAGTACACCTAGAAAACCTAATCGGCCTCTTTTCTCTTTTTTCGTCCGCACCTCGATAGAGTCAATTCTATCTCTTGCCGCTATACGTTTTTTGTAATCCCTTTCTCTCATTTACTCCTCCTTAGAAAGCCCTTCTATCCGTATACACATTGCCGTGATACGTTTAGCACTAATCCGATCTCCATCAACAAAAATAGTACTGAAGTGCCTCCATAACTGATAAACGGCAATGTAATCCCTGTATTTGGAATCGTATTTGTCACCACCGCTATATTTAATACAACCTGAATCATTATATGTGCCAATGCTCCGCCTGCTATCAGTGTTCCCCTTAAATCTTTTGCATATGATGCAATAACGTAAAACCTCCACATTAACAAACAAAACAGTATAATCACTGCACTTGCGCCTACAATTCCAATTTCTTCACAGATAATCGAAAATATCATATCATTTTGCGCTTCTGGAACAAACCCTAGTTTTTGAATACTATTTCCTAGACCTTTTCCAAACACTCCCCCTGACCCAATCGCATACAACCCTTGCAATGTCTGATACCCTTTTTCATATAACTCTGGATTTCTCCAAATAGCTAACCTTTCCAATCGATAGCTCTCCAAAGCCAAAAAAACCGTTAGAAAAGCAATCCCTATTCCACCCATCCAAAGAAACTGTGCATACCTAGGTGATGCTAAGAATATAACTACAATTGAAATCCCCAAAATAATAACAGCCGTGCTTAAATTATTGCTACCAACTAATCCTACAATCGGTAGCACAATTAGCATGACTAGAAATATCCACTTAAGCTTCTTCATCCTATCCGACCAGCACACAACAATATGGGCTAGAAAAATAACAACTGCTAGTTTTGCAAATTCAGAAGGTTGAAAGGACAAAGGTCCTAGCGCTAACCACCTTTTTGACCCATTATATTCTTGCCCCACAAATAGAACTAATAGCGACAAGACAATGGCAATTACATATCCCAAAACTGCAAACTTCGTCCATACATGATAATCAATCATTGCCATAGCGTACATCCCAGCCATCCCTATACTTGTTGCAAACAGCTGCCTCTTCAAATAGTAAAACTCATCCCCAAATCGATTAATTCCATTGTAGCTACTAGCACTATATAAAATAACCAATCCTACTACTACAAGAATCATCACCAAAATCAAAAGGGTATAATCTACGCTATTTTTATTTTTAGGCAAATTTAGACACGCTCCTTATAGGCCTTTTACAATATCTCTAAATTTATCTCCACGTTTTTCATAATTATCAAATTCACCCCAACTAGCACAAGCTGGTGATAGTAAGATTGCATCTCCTTCTTCAGCAAGCCCTACTGCAGTATTTACAGCATCTTCAAAATTCTTCGCAAGAACCACATCTTCAAATCCGCATCGATTAGCTGCTTCTTTTATTTTTTCTTTTGTCTGCCCAGTCAGTACTAGGTGTTTCACCTTTCCATCGAATGCTTGAATCCACTCCTCAAAAGATGCATCTTTATCGTAACCTCCACCGATTAACACTGTCGGTCTAACCATCGCTTCAATACCTTTAATCGCAGCATCTGGATTAGTACCTTTTGAGTCATTATAATATTGAACCCCTTCTTTCTCGCAGATGAATTCAATTCTATGAGCTACTCCTCCAAAATTTCGAATTACTCTCTTTATTAATTCTATCTCAATCCCATAAGCAATAGCCATTGCTGATGCTGCCATAATATTTTCGTAATTATGTAATCCTAATAATTTTAATTCCGCTATATGGCATAGAATATGCTCTTTCTCTCCTTTGAAAATAATCTGGTTATTCTCTAAGTAGACCCCTTTTTCTAACTTCTGTTTACTACTAAAGTAAATCACTTTTGCTGATGTGATTTCACCAAAGGCTCTTGTCACTTCATCTTCATAATTTAATACACATACGTCTTCTTTTCGCTGCTTTCCTGCAATCCTAAATTTAGCATCTCTATACGCTTCCATAGTGTGATGTCTATCTAAATGATCTGGTGTAAGATTTAAAATTGCACTCACCTTTGGGCGAAACTCTACTGTAGTCTCTAACTGAAAGCTACTAACCTCTGCTACTATTGTAGTATCCTCATCTGTCTCTAAAGCAATCTCTGTGTATGGATTTCCTATATTTCCTACCACAAACGTATTCTTATTATTCTCTTTACAAATCTCACCCAACAAGGCTGTTGTTGTCGTTTTTCCATTCGTTCCTGTAATCGCCAATATATGACCTTTTGTAAAATGATAAGCTAACTCAATCTCTCCCCAGATAGGAATTTCTTTCTTCATCACCTTTTTAACCACTTCTATATCTAATGGAACTCCTGGACTTACAACTGCTAATTGAATTTTCCTTATAATTTCTTCTTCCATACTGCCTAGACATATATTTTTCGCATCTACACCTACTTTAAGACTCACTTCTTCCTTGCTTAAAGATTCATTTCCATCAAACACATATACATTTGCTCCTAGAGTTTTCAACATCTCTATCGCAGACACACCACTAATTCCTAGCCCTATGACTAAAACATTATTATTTGAAACATTCATTATTAATTCCTTTCACACTTTTAAATTGCCATCAATGCCACTAAACACAACAGGGCTGTCACAATCGAAAATACTGCTACGACTTTCGTCTCTGACCAGCCGCATAATTCAAAATGATGATGAATTGGTGCCATTTTAAAAATTCTTTTTCCACCTGTTTTTTTGAAATATGTCACCTGAATGATTACTGACAAAACCTCTACAAAGTAAACGCCACCTACAATAATAATAAATATTGGCATCTGCATCATATAAGCTGTTGACACAACAAAACCACCAAGGGCTAACGAACCTGTATCTCCCATAAAAACACTAGCTGGATATACATTAAATAGAAGAAACCCGAGTAACGCTCCTACTACTGCACAAGTAATCGGCTCCACCCCACTATTTGTACCAATTGCAACAACTGTAAAAAATGTAGCAACAAGTACTGTTACACTTGACGCTAATCCGTCCAAACCATCTGTAAAGTTTGTTCCATTTACCGTACCAACTACAGCAATAAATAAAAGCGGAATAGCTAGCCACCCTATATCCAGATAATATCCATTCGAAAAAGGAATCAACATTTCTAGAGAGACTTTTGCAACATTCACTATATAATAGGCGAATATACCTGTAACCACTAATTGTAATGCCATTTTTTGTTTCGGATATAATCCATCAGAACGCTTCATCACTACTTTTAAGTAATCATCTAAAAACCCTATCAAACCAAACCCTATCGTCATAAACAAAATCGGAATAACTTTAGGATGCCCTGGTATGTATATCACTGAGGTTATCACGATACTGACTAATATGATTACACCTCCCATTGTAGGGGTACCTGCTTTCTTTAAATGTGACTTCACTCCATCTAGTCTTTCTGTTTGTTTCATCTTCATTCTTCTCAACATCGGAATCACAATCGGACCACATACTAAGCTTATTAAAAATGAAATAAATATTGGTAATAATATTGTATAATCCATTCTACACCTCTTCATCTGTTTTCTTTTATTAACTTTACAAGTATACTCTATTTTCGACTCATTTTCAACTTGTGTTTACTCCGTATTGCTGATTAATTCTTCTTTTTCTATCCCTAGATATGGTAAAACATTATCAAATACCTCCCGGACAACCGGCGCAACAATAGTTCCCCCATAGTATATCCCTTGAGGATCATAAACTAACATAATAATCAAAATCTCCGGATCATCCGCTGGTGCAAATCCTATAAAAGATGAAATGTATTTGTTTGCACTCCTAGGAAGTGTCTGTGAAGTAGCTGTCTTCCCTCCTATTTCATAACCTTCTATAAATGCATTGATTCCTGAACCTTCTGACACCACACTTTCAAGTATATCTTGCATGGATTCTGACACTTCTTTGGATACAATATTTTCTTCTTGTTCATATTGAAACTCCTTCAAAACCTCACCTTCGCTAGTAACCACTTTTTCCCCTAGATGAGGCGTCACCCTCACTCCTCCATTGATTATAGAACTAACAGTTGTAGCCATCTGAATCGGCGTCACTTGAAATGATTGACCAAAAGAAATGGTAGCTAATTCTACTGCTTTAATATTCTCTTCTTCATGCATTATCGTTCCCGCCTCTCCAGGAAGATCAATATTCGTAGGCGTCAATAACTCAAACTGTTGAAAGTATTCGTACATTCCACTGCTTCCAAGTCTCATTCCAATGTCTATAAATACAGGATTACAAGAGTTTTGGACCCCTTCGACAAACGTCTGTTGTCCGTGCCCATCCGTTTCATGACAACTTATCCTTCGATCTTCTACTATTCGATATCCTGGACAATAAAAAGACTCACTCGCTTCCACTACCCCTTCCTCTAAAGCTGCTGCAGCTGTTATCATTTTAAATGTAGATCCTGGTTCGTAGGTATCATTGATACATCCATTTCGCCATATCTGATTGAGTAATTCTTGTCTCTTTTCATCTGTTACTTCACCATACTCATCCGGAAGTATAAACGGATCATTCAGATTAAATTCTGGTACATTTACCATTGCGAGCACTTCTCCATTTTGAGGATTCATCGCAATTGCCTGCACACCTTCTGCTTCTTTTTCTTCCATTAACTTTTCAGCTGTTTGCTGCATATACATCTGAATATTATAGTCCAAAGTGATTTGAACTGTCTTTCCATCTATCGGCTCCTGCCTCTCTTGTGCTATACCATCCAATTCAATGCCTTTTGCATCCGTAGTCGTTAAAATATTACCATTTACGCCTTTTAGATAGTCTTCATATTCTACTTCTAATCCTATGATTCCTTGGTTGTCACCACCTGTAAAACCTAATACTTTCGAGGCCAACTCATCAAAGGGATAGTATCTTATAAAATCTTCATCTACTTTTACTCCTGCTAAGTTTTTTTCTCGAATCAAATCTCCTACTTCTTTTGAAACATTCGTCTTTATCTTTTCCATAGAAGATATAGTTTCAACTTTCTTTCTCACATCTCCTATTTCTAACTCTAATAACTCACTCAAAGTCTTTATAACAAGTTCTGGGTCTTCTATCTGACTATAAATCACGGATACTGTACAAACAGTTTCATTAGTTGCTAATACTACTCCATTCCTATCAATTATTTCTCCTCTTGCCGCTTTTATCTCTCTTTCTCGCTCATGTAATTCTTCTGCTTGTTCTTGATAATAAGGCGCTTCTACAATCATGAGCCAACCTAGTCGAAATAGTAACCCTAGAATTAATAAAACAGCAAGCGCGAATAGAAAGAGCACTTTGATTTTATTATAGGTCTTGTTTCTCACAAAAAACCTCCTAAAAGATATTAATATAATTTATTAACACTTTTACGAGGTTATTCTAATTGATTGTTATTCTGTCACTTTTGTAATTCCTAAGTAAGGGAGAATCTCTGTCATAATGTCCGCTGAAAGCGACGTTGCCAACCCACTATTTGCTTGATTTTCTACATTCGGCTCATCAATAACCACATAAACTACCACCTGTGGGTCATCTATAGGCACCGCAGCTATAAACGATACCAAATAATCCCCTGTTCCTCTTGGCAGTTTTTCGGCTGTACCTGTCTTTCCACCTACTTGATACCCTTCGACTGCTGCTACTTTTCCTGTCCCATCCACTGTAACAGCCTCTAAATATTGATTAGACAACTCTGTAGTATTTTGAGACACTGTTTTTCTCACCAATGTCGGTTCAATTTTTTCAATCACTCCACCGTTGTCATCTTGGATTTCTTTTACTAAATACGGCTCATAATAATCGCCACCATTTACAAGTGAAGAAAAAGCAGCAACCATCTGAATCATTGTCGCATTGTACCCTTGTCCAAATGAGTTTGTTGCCAAGTCCGTCTGTGACATAGTCTCTGCATCATATGTTAGTCCTTCTGTCGATGCTTCATTAGGCAAATCAATATCCGTCGTAGGTCCGAAACCAAACACATCCTGGTATTTAGTAAATTCTTCAATCCCCATGGTTTCACCGATATCCATCAACGCCACGTTGCAGGAATTGGCAATCGCATCTTCCACTGTCTGCATCCCATGGCCATCTCTTTTTACACAGTGGATTCTATATCCACCTACCTCTTTATACCCATCACAATAATAACTCTCGTCCCCTGTAATAGCTCCTGCTTCTAGAGCTGCTGCAACTGTAAATGGTTTCGCCGGAGAACCTGGCTCATAAGTTTGAGACACTGTGAAATCTTCCCAAATTTCATTCAGTGCTTCTGCTATAGCTTCTTCTGAATCTAATGCCTCTGCTTCTTCCTCTGTGTAAAATTCAGATAAATCATAAGGGTCATTCAAGTCATAATTCGGATAAGAAGCCTGTGCTAAAATTGCACCAGTATTAGGATCTGCTACAATTACCGCTGTTGTTTTACTACCATTTCCTTCTCGCGCCTCATCTTCGTGCTCTTCATTAAATGCCAAGATGTGCTCTTCTACAATACTTTGCACTGTGTAGTCTATGGTTGTCACAATTGTATTTCCATTTTCTGGTTCTCTTACTTGATGATCAATTTCATCTTCAGTTAAATACCCTTTTCTGATTCCTTCTACACCATTTAATTCATCGTTATAATAGTTTTCTAATCCTGTCACTCCGACATTTCCACTATTTGCAAAGCCGATCACACCACTAGCCAATGTACTATAGGGGTACACTCTTAAATATTGTTCTTCCAAACCTATTAAACTCTCAACTAATACATCTGCAGTATCTTGTTCATCTGCCTCTTTTTCTTCCATTGCTTCAAAGTAGTCTTGAGCCTTATCATATTCCACATTTTCCAAAAGCACTACATATCTACTCTCACTACTATTAGCAATCGCTTCATCCACTTCATCTGGATCTATTTCAAAATATGTTTCTAGGCTTTCCTTCGCCTTTTCAATCAATATATCTTCTCTATCGTCGTCATAAACCTCCAATAGTCCTTTTACATCTAGAAAGACTTTATATACCCTTTGACTAGTTGCTAGTGCTGTTCCGTTTGTATCTACTATATCTCCTCTTTTATAAGGAATTTCGTTACTCACATAACTTTCTTGCTCTAATATCTGTTTTGTATACTCATCACCTTTTGAAGCATTTAAATAAATAACTTCAATGCAAAAGTAACCAAAAGCTAGCAATACTAATATATATAGGTATGCTAGCTTTGTTTTCATCTGCAACGGAAATTTTTGAATTCTTCTAGATCGTCTAGATTTTCTACGTTTTCCCATTTGTATTCACCTTTAATTAACTACTATGCCGTTACTAGGCACTTCATCATATTGCTTCACGTATCCTTCAGAAGGATCGTTATACTCTATTACTTCATCTTTGTTGTAATACTGCATTCCTAATTCAATTGCATCTTCACGTATTTCTTCCATGTTCTTAGAGTTAGTAATTTTATTGTTGATTACATCATTTTCTATTTTTAAATCATTTATCTGATTTTCTAAGTCAGTAATTGCTTGAGCTTGTACTGCATTTGAGGTTTGAAATTGCAAGAACAATATGCTACTAGCGACTAACACTGTAACTGCAAACACAAGAAACAACACTTGTCTGTGATCAGTGCGCTGTATACTGCGACGTCTTTTATTAATTTTTCTCTTTGGACTTCGCTTATCTTCTCTTCGTGGCTCTACTTGAATTTCTCTTACAGTATTTCCATATACATAAGCTTGCCTATTATCTCGCACGCCTCTTGTTCTTGCCATCTCATTCTCCTCTTTATATATACACTACTCCCTAGTTGCGTTCAAAAACTCTAAGCTTCGCGCTTTTCGAACGACTATTTCCCTCTAGTTCTTCCATTGATGGCAGTATCGGTTTTCTTGAAACTACGCTCCCCATAGATTCATTCCCACATACGCACATCGGAAAATTTGGTGGACAGGTGCAAGGATTTTCATTTTTTTTAAAAATACTTTTTACAATTTTATCCTCTAACGAGTGAAATGTAATTACACAAATCCTACCTTTTTTGTTTAATAAACCAATCATTGTATGCAAAGTATCTTTTAATACATCCAGCTCCCGGTTCAATTCGATTCGAATCGCTTGAAACGTTCTTTTTGCCGGATGACCTCCATTTTTCTGAAACTTCATCGGTATTGCCCTTCGAATCACGTCTGTCAGCTCCCCTGTCGTCGTGATCGGCTTTTCTGTTCTAGCGAGAACAATATGTTTTGCAATATTTTTTGCAAACTTGTCCTCTCCATAGTCTCGAATAATGCGAAATAATTCCATCTCACTATAATCGTTCACTATGTCTTTTGCTGTCATGCTCTGCCTTGTGTCCATCCGCATATCAAGCGGAGTATCCACCATATAGGTAAAGCCTCTCTCTACTGTGTCTAATTGATGCGAAGATACGCCTAAATCAAGGACGATCCCATCTACTTTCTCTACTCCTAGTTCGTTAAGTACAGACTTTATATCACAGTAATTGCTTCTTACAATTGTAACTTTCTCCCCAAAGTCTTTCAATCGCTCAGACGCAGCCGCTATAGCCGCCCCATCTTGATCAATTCCTATGAATCTTCCGTCATCTTCTAATGCTTTACAAACTTCGAAAGCATGTCCTGCCCCACCTAAAGTTCCGTCTACATAAATTCCGTCGCTTTTGATGTTTAAGCCTTTTATTGTCTCTTCTAGTAATACTGACACATGTTTAAAACTCATCTTATCACCCCGTAAGCATAATTAAAAATCCAAATCTTCCATCTCATCTTCTATAGTATCTTGTAATTCCTCCATACTAGCTTGCCAGCGTTTTGTATCCCAAATCTCAATATGGTTCAAAACACCAATCAAGACAACGTCTTTGTCAATCTCCGCATATGCTCTTAAGTTTGATGGTATTAGTACTCTTCCTTGTTTATCAAGGACTGTTTCATTGGCTCCACTTGTGAAAAATCGTCTGATTTTAAGCTTTTTTTGAGGTAAGTTCATTAACTTTTCCTCAAACTTCTCCCACTCTTGCATAGGATAAATCGATAAACAATTATTAACTTCTTTTGTTATTACAAATTCTCCTTCAAGAGCGTCTCGAAATTTAGCCGGTATAATCAGCCTTCCTTTCGGATCGACGCTATGATTGTATTCTCCCCTAAACATCTTAGCACCTTTGCAAGTGTATCACCACTTGCCCTCCACTTTCTTCCACAAAGTCTCCACTTCGTCACCACCATGTCATCATTTTATACCACATTTCTTATTTTTTCAAGTTTTTTTTGATTTTTTTTTGCATAAAAAAAAGACGAGCCATGCTCGCCTTTTTTTACACAAGATGTAGTATCTCTGAAATACCACACCCATATTTATTTGTTTTTTCTATTGAAGCCCCTGTAAGTACTCATCTACTGCGGCGTAATCGATGGTCGCCATCTCTCTAGGTCTGCTGTCCATGTATGTGCTATACCCTGAAACTCCTATCCAGCCAATCACTGCAACGCTAATCAAAGTTCCAATAAATAAGCGAATTCTTTTCGCTCTCTTCTCTTTTTGCATAATCTGCTTTCTATTTTTCTTTTGATCTTTGTATCTATCAACTTTTGCCTGACTCATAGTAAATACTCTCCTCCTACATCAAGATGAACGCTTACCTGTTCCTCTCTGACTCAATCTTTTGCTATTATATCATATATCCATTGAGATTTGTAGTGTTTTTTGCTATATCGATACGATTATTCCTCCATCACTCGCATACAAAGAACTAATCCCTGCCGTATCCGTAATTATGATTTCTTTTACTTCTACCATATTTTCTATCAGCGCTTTCACCTGCAAAGCTCTTTCATAACAATTACAATGTGCAATTCCAAGAACCTTACCTTTCGTATCACTGGTTGCATTCTTAACCTCTTCCACCATCTTTGAAAGCGCTTTATTCACACCTCTCGCTTTACCAAGTTGAATAATCTCACCTTCTTTATTGGCTGACATCACTGGTTTTATGTTCAATGCTGTGGCGATTACACTTTTAATACCTGTAAGTCTTCCATTCTTTTTCAGAACATCCAAACTCTCTAGTACAAAAAATATCTTTTGCTGCTCTATATATTCTTCTACTCGCTCCACCACTTCTTCAAAACTTGCTTTCTCATCTGCACACGCTTTCACAAATTTACCTATTAATGTTTGACCAATGGAAGCTCCTCTAGAATCAAAAACATGCACCTTCTTGCCTCCCACTTCTTCTTCAAATAAATTTTTCCCAAGCACAGCACTATTGTAAGATCCACTTAACTGCGAACTAAGTGTAATAATATATACCTCTTCCCCACCTTCTTTTATCGCTTCCATATAAGATTCAGGTGTAGGACAAGAAGACTTAGGGCACTCATTACTCTCTGCCATCATTTTCAAAAATGCTTTTTGATCAAATGTGTCATCATCGATTATCTCTTTACCTTCTACATCAATAAATAACGGAATCGAAACGTAGCAACCGCTATCTTTCATATCCTCTGTAAGTTCTCCACAACTGTCTATAATGATTGTATACGCCATATTTTCTCCATCTCCGCTAGTAATTACTAGCACATATAGTTTTTATTACTACATATCATTATATCATATTTTCTCCAAGTCGTGAACCTTTCAATCCTATTATTCTATAAATCTTCTATAAACTCTTCTGACTCTTCTGGTAGTTTTATATTCTTTGAAATATTTAATGCAATTCCCATCTCTGCCATCAAAAATATGAGGGCTGTTCCTCCATCACTAATAAATGGTAATGTAACACCTGTATTTGGAATCGCAGACGTTACAACTCCTACATTTAAGATTACTTGTAAGGCTATATGCGTAAATATTCCTGTCACTATCAGACCACTGTATAAATCTGGTGCATTTCTCGCAATAAATAACAATCTATACAAAAGCATTGAAAAAAGCAACAATACCATCGCCACTCCTATGATTCCTAATTCCTCTCCTATTGAAGCTAGTATCATATCATTTTGTACCTCTGGTATGGCCTCTAACTTTTGCGTTCCATTTCCAAGACCTTTTCCCCATAATCCACCTGACCCCAGCGCATAAAGTCCTTGGATTGTCTGATAGGATTCTTCTGATGCAAACCGCTCTGGATATAACCAAGCCAACACTCTAATGTAGCGAAAGCTTTCATCATCTTCTATTCCCATCTCTTGATTCGCTTCTACCCTAGCCAAATCTTCGCGAAAAATATCTTCCCCAAAAACTTGCAAGCCTACATAGACCACAACCATCAGAACCAGTGAAATCACTAAGACCTTTGCACCTTGTTTGTGAGCAACTACAAGTATTGACGCAATGATTCCTCCGATGATAATTGTTGTACTCAAGTGATTCGTCAGAAAGAAAACAATCAGCAAAATACTTCCACCTACAAGACCTATTCTCTTGTAGGCTGAACTTGTGAGTCCATATCTGTTTATCACCCAAGGCACATAAAGAATCGTAGCAATTTTGGCAAATTCACTAGGCTGAATCGTAATTAATCCTCCTACATCTATCCATCTAGTGGCTCCATTTATTGTTACTCCTAGTCCTGGTATTTGTGTCATAAGAAGCAACCCTATCGCCCCAACCACAATCAACATCATGATTTTCCCATTGTAATATCGGTACGGAAAGTGAGCCATTGCTGCAAAAGCACCAAATCCTATGACATAATTGATTAGTTGTCCTACAAAATATGCCGTGTCATTTCCACCAGTCTCTATACTTGACATATACGCCGTAGCACTATACAACATCACTAAACCAAATGCCCCTAACATTACAATAACAGCAATCATCTCAAAGTCAAAATACTTTGATTTCTTTGCATTACTTCTTCTGTTCCTTCTATTCTTTCTACTCACATTATAACTCCTCAATTGTTTGAATCATTGGGTTGAAATTAGCCATTGGATTTAACTTATGTAAGTTATTCTTTCTCATACTGTCTATTTTTATTTTCAACTCTTCTTCATCGCAAATCCCTTGACGGATGTATAAATCTAACGACTCATAAGAAAATCCCAAGTTTTCTTCATCACTTTTTCCACACAGTCCATCAATTGGTGTTTTTTCTACCAAATCTTCTGGAACACCTAAGTGGCGACCTATCGCTTTTACTTCTTGAACTGTCAGATTCATCAAGCAAGAAAAATCTCCAGCGCCATCACCATACTTTGTCGCATACCCTACCCAATCTTCAGATAAGTTGCAAGTATTTGCAACTCTGCCACCTACAGTTCCTGCAACTCCATATAATACACTCATTCTCATTCTAGCTGGTGTGTTAAAAGTTGTAACTGTACTCAGTTTATCAAATCCTAGTTCCCTACACCCTTCTGACATCGCTTCTTTTGCTGCATCCGCCATTTCTCTTATGTTAATCGTTACATTTTGAATCCCCAAATGCGCACATAATTTTTGACTGCATCCTATATCAAATTGATCCCCTTGCGGCATCATCACTCCAATCACTCTCTCTTTTCCTAGCGCCTTCACGCAAAGAGTAGCAACTACAGAGCTATCTTTTCCTCCAGATATTCCCACTACCGCCTTAGTCTGCTCCCCTGCTAGTGCAAAATATTCTTGAATCCATTCCACCAAACTTTCTGTCACTTTCTCTACTTGAAATTGATACATAACTTTTTCCTCCTACCCTTCTTATAAATCATATCAAGCATTATACCTTTATACTATTATAAAAGCAAGAATCAACTATCCTCACTATCTGATATAAGATGCCATTTCCTCCACAAACTTTCCAAGATACTTTACATCTATTTCATCAAAATTAGAAAACTCCGAGGAATCGATATCTAGTACTCCGAACAACTCACCATCTATCACTATTGGTACAACAATCTCTGAATTGCTCGCGCTATCACAAGCAATATGACCTTCAAATTCATGCACATTTTGAATGCATTGTATTTCTCTTGTCCTAGCTGCTTTACCGCATACTCCATTTTCTAACTTTATGTGCATGCAAGCCACCTTACCTTGAAATGGCCCTAGGATTAGCTCTTCATTTTTATATAAATAAAAGCCCGCCCAATTCACATTATCTATAGAATGAAAGAGAAGTGCAGATATATTGCTCAAATTAGCTATTCTATCTGTCTCTCCTTCCAACAAGGAATGCAATTGCTTAATCATTAACTCATATCTATCTTTCATCTCGTTTTGTTACTCCTTCTATTATCACTATTATTGTTGTTATCACCTACCATTATTACAAATCCTTTTCTCAATTTCAACACATATCTTTTTTTCTGAATATTATTGAAATTTTCTGACTTTTATCTTATACTTGACAAAAGGAGGATAACTTATGGCAATCGGATATGTCGGAACTTATACCACTGGAAAAAGTAATGGAATTTACTATTTTAACTTTGATCCACCTACTGGTCATTTCACGGAATGCAGACTTTTTTGCAATATCAAAGATCCAAAATATATTACTTATGATTATAATACTCTCTTTTCAATTTTCTCAAACAAAGAAGGTTCTGGTGTCGTTGCTATTAATGAACAGGGAGATATAATCGATTGTATTACTTTCGAAAAATCTACTTCGTGCTTTTTAATGTTCCATAAACATTGCATTTATACAGCCAATTACCACGAAGGAACTATCAGCAAACTCAGTTATCAAAACAAGAAGTTTACATTTCAAAAGAAAACACTTATAAAAGATAAAGCTGGCTGTCACCAAGTAATTGTGCACGGTAATCATCTATTGCTTCCTGCTTTATTAATAGACAAAGTATATGTATTAACTATGGACTTAGAGATCCTTGATGTTTTAGAACTTCCAAAAGGATTTGGACCAAGACATGGGATAGTTAGTTCAGATAATAAAAAATTTTACCTACTAGGAGAACTTAGTAACCAGTTATGTGTATATCTTTTCCATAAGGGAAAGTATGTAGTACAGTCTATCACTTCTATTCTTCCCGAACAAAAGATACATCAAACTGGTAGTGCTGCGATTCGAATGAGCAAAGATGAGACCACACTAATAATATCTACTCGAATTTCTAATACTATCACCATTGTAGACATCTCAACTGACATGCCTAATACCATTCATTTTTTCGACTCTAATGGGCATCATCCGCGAGATCTCTTAAATATACTAAATGATAGATATCTATTAGTCGCAAACAGAGAAAGCAACTCTATAATTTCTTATAGTATTAATAAAGATTTTTCATTAACAAAAATCTGTACTCTCGAGATTCCTGAAGGTGTCTCAATCTGCATGAAAGGGGATATTAATTTATGAAAAACCAAATCGGTATTATCGGGCTCGGTACAATGGGACGAGCTCTATCACTCAACCTCTGCAACCACAATTTCAAAGTTGCTGGATATAACCGTAGCTATTCTACTACTAAACGAATTATGCAAGAGCACGATAACTTTTCTGGCTATGAAACCATATCTGATTTCATCAACTCACTTGAGTTGCCTCGTAAGATTATTTTAATGGTACCAGCTGGTCCTATAGTGGATGCTTTTATCGAAATTTTGCTTGAACACCTATCCAAGAATGACATTATAATGGATTGTGGAAACTCTTATTACAAGGACACTATCAAAAGATCTGAAATCCTTTCAAAAAAGCACTTGATCTATTTTGGTGTCGGTGTCTCCGGAGGTGAAAAAGGCGCTTTGCTTGGACCTAGCATTATGCCTGGCGGCGAAAAAGAACATTATCATCTAATTCAACCTTTTTTAGATAAAATCGCAGCTAGAAAGAACAAAGTTCCTTGTTGTACCTATATTGGCCCAACAGGGGCTGGTCATTATGTAAAAATGGTTCACAATGGGATCGAATATGCCGATATGCAATTGATATCAGAAGTCTATCTCTACTTCAAATACGTTGTAAATATGAGTAATTTTGAAATAGCAGACATACTTACACAATGGAATACTAGTATTTTAAAAAGTTATTTAATCGAAATTACTATTTCTATCTTAAAAGAAAAAGATCCACTCTCTGATAATGATTTATTAGATATGATTGTTGATCAGTCAGCACAAAAAGGAACTGGGAAATGGACTGTAATGGAGGCTACTGAACAGGGGCAATGTGTCTCATTGATTCAAGCAGCTGTAGATTCACGAATCGTATCCAACCTAGTGCTTGAACGAAATTCACTAAAATCGCCTTTAAAAAATGTGGAAGCATCCACCCCCTCTAAGCTTTTGACAGTCGAAGAAGTAAGATGTGCTTATCTTATCGCTAAATTAGTAGCATATGCACAAGGGTTTTCCATGATGCATCAGGCCTCCATTTTTTATCACTGGAAACTAAATTTCGAAAATATAGCCTCCATTTTTAGAGCTGGTTGTATCATTCAAACAGAACTTTTGGAGACGCTTATGGTAATTTATCGGGATAGCCCTAATATTGGTAATCTATTGCTCCACCCTGATATTATCACCTTAATTGAAGAGGGGTTTTCTCCTCTGAGAAGCTTCAATCTTCATTCTTTAGTGAACGGTGTTCCAATTCCCGTTTTTTCAGCTGCACTTACCTATTTAGATCAATTAACGGCCACAAGTGTTGGTGCTAATTTGATACAGGCACAAAGAGATTATTTCGGCTCGCATACATTTGAGCGCACCGATCAGGAAGGAGCGATACACCATGACTGGGCAAACGAGTAAAACATTGACTATTTTTGGAGGAACTGGGGATTTATCCTATCGCAAATTAATGCCTGCTTTTTATAATCTTTATATCAACCAAAAGCTTACCGATAATGATCAGATACTCGCTATCGGACGAAGAGATTACACCCAAGAACAGTATATTGATATCATTAAAAAATGGATTCAGTCATTCTCACGCCTTGCATTCGACGAAAATGCTTTCCAAAATTTCATTAAAAGAGTCGTGTATTTTAAAATGGATTTTACTAACCCTGAAGAGTACACTAAGCTCACCACTTATTTCTGCAGTTGTTCCTTTCGCGAGCATATATTTTATTATGCCGTTGCACCTAGGTTCTTCCCACTTATCAGCGATGGCATTCTTTCCATTGGCTGTAGAGGTGTTTCAAAAATAGTAATCGAAAAACCTTTCGGCGAAACACTAGCAGAGGCAAATGAATTAAATAAAAAACTTGAAAATTGCTTCGGAAGAGAAAATATCTACCGAATCGACCATTATCTCGGAAAGGAAATGGTTCAAAGCATCCAAACAATCCGCTTCACCAACCCCTTGTTCGAACATTGTTGGAATCATAACTTTATCGATCACATTCAAATCTTTGCAAATGAAGAAGTAGGTGTAGAGACTAGAGCTAGCTATTATGATAAAGCCGGCGCACTAAAAGATATGGTACAAAATCATTTGATGCAGATTTTAAGTTTAATCGCCATGGAACCGCCTATCAACCAAGCAAATATTAAAGAGAAACAAGTAGATGTATTTCGCAACCTTCGTCCGTTGAACAAGTTAGATATAAAAAATGCTTTATCTCTTGGCCAGTACCAAGGATACACAGATGAGTCTGGTGTGTTAAAATCTTCCAAGACAGAAACATTTGCTCGTTGCAAACTCTTCGTTGACACTCCTCGTTGGAAGAATACTCCATTTATAATATCAACTGGAAAAAAACTTCAAAAACGCGAGATGAATGTAATTATCACATTCAAACAACCCAACCCTGATGTTACCGCTAATATTTTAACATTTAAGATTCAGCCAACTGAAGGAGTGAATTTTAGTTTTAACATCAAGGAACCTGGTGATAGTACTTCTGTCATTCCTGCTAACATGGATTTTTGCCAAAGTTGTAACATTGTATATCGCATGAATACCCCAGAAGCTTACGAACGCCTACTAGGCGCTGTTCTCAATTCAGATTCCACTTGGTTTTCTACTTGGGATCAAATTTATTTAAGTTGGAAGTATGTAGAATCGTTAAAGCATTTGTACCACCAATATAATCTACCCCTCGCTACATACGAGCAAGGTTCACCATCTGTAGAATAATCTACAACAAAAAATAGTAAGGCCCAATGGCAAGATATATCTATCCCTCCATTGGACCTTACTGTTTTCTCTTTTTGCTATTCACTATTTAGACCGTCACCCTTACTCAACTCTTTATAACCTTTACCGCTGTAACTGTAAAGCTTACTGAGATACCTCTTTCAATCAAACTGTCAGCCTTCGCCTTTACCACACAACCTTCTGATACTTGAACATAAATAATGTAGCCTCCTAAGTCCTCCATCCAATCTACAACTCTTCCTTTGTATGTTCCTTTCTCAGTAAAATGTACTTGGTTACTTTTGAAACAACAAAAAGTTATATTTTCATCCACTTTAAATACAGCTCTAAGTTCGTCGCTCATTTGAAAGATATTATCATATCCAATAAGACCTGCTGTAATAATCGAATTGGGGTTATTATAAATTTTAGACTTATCATCAAACTCTATCAACTTTCCCTTATCAACCACTGCTATCTTTTCTGAGAATCGATACAGTTCTACCGCATTATGAGAAACCATATATACCTGCCCTTCAAAATTTGCCAGAGCATTCTTCATCTCTCTTTCCATCTGCATTTTTAACGCTGTATCCATAGCAGAAAATGGTTCATCTAAAAGTATCATTTGTGGTTTACTGGCTAATATTCTTGCAATCGCCACTCTTTGGCGCTCTCCACCAGAGAGGTGCTCTGGATAACTATCTAACAAGGACTCAATTCTGCACAAAGAAATAATCTCCTCGATTTCCTCATCCTTTGCGCAGATTCTAATATTTTCAAGAGCTGTCATATTAGGAAATAGTCCATAACTCTGAAATAAGTATGCGATTCCTCTTTCTCTACTTGGAAGGTTTATTTTGTCCTTGCTACTAAAAAGAATTTTATCACCAAATACAATTTCTCCTTCATCTGGTTTTTCTAATCCTGCTAAGCACTTCAAAAACAGACTTTTCCCGCTTCCTGAAGCGCCTAATAATCCTGTAACTCCTCTATGGGTTTCTAATGAGATATCGATTTGAAATTGTCTAGTGGCTTTTCTTATATTTACTTTTAACCTCATATTTCCCCTTCTTTCTATCTCTCGTCACAAGATTTACTAATATCATAAATATGATTGACACTCCCATCATAAGGCTTACTAGTACATAAGCCTCCTCTTCGTTTCCTGCTTGAATCAAAGAATAGATTCTAATCGAAATGGTCTGTGTCTTTCCTGGTATATTCCCTGCAACCATAATAGTTGCCCCAAACTCACCTAACGCTCTCGCAAATGAGAGAATCGCTCCAGATATAATTCCTTTTTTTGCTAATGGAATTAATAACTTTAGCAAAATTACTCTCTCTGTCAATCCTAAGGTTCTCGCCGAAAGTATTACTTCTCTATCCACTTGTGCAAACGCAGAAAGGGTAGTTCGATACATAATTGGCAGCGACACAATAAAAGAAGCCATGACAGCTGCTGCCATAGTAAACACTAAAGATATATCAAACTGCAATAAAAATTTACCAATTACACCATTTCTTCCTAATAGTTCCAATAAGAAAAAGCCAATAACGGTTGGCGGCAATACCATTGGTAATGTTACAATACCATCTATCAACCCATTGACTTTATCTTTTTTCAGAACCACATAGGCTAGTAAAACGCCAAACACCACCGTTAACCCTGTCGAAATAAATGCTATCTGAAATGATAGACCAAGTGCTGTCCACATAATTATTCACTCCTTTTAAACCCATGCTGTTCAAATACTGTTAATGCTTCTTCGCTTGCAAGAAACTCCGCGAAATTAATTACCTCTTCTTTGTCATCTACAATTACCAAAGGATACGAAATCGGATTATGCGATTTCTCGCTAGCACAATCTAGGATTTCAACTTCATTCGAGGAAAGCGCATCACTTAAGTAAACGATACCCAATTCCACCACTCCTTCTTCTACCCAAGTCAACACTTGACGTACATCAGTCCCTAAATTTAACGTCATCTCATTTTCAAGAAATTGCTCTCCTAATACTTCCATTGCATAGCGACCTACTGGAACTGTAGCTGGGTCTCCTATTGCCAGTGACCACTCGTTCTTAGTGATGAGTTGTTGAAATGTAATGTTATCCAACCCGCTTTCTTTGTTAGTAACTAATACTAACTCATTGGTAAGAATGGTTTCACTTCCATTTTCAACAATTCCTTCCACTTCTAATTGCTCTAAATATAAAGAATCCGCTGGCAAAAACAAATCAATAGTAGCTCCCTCTTCTATTTGCTTTGCAAGCGTCCCACTCCCTCCATAAGTAAAAACAATTTCCGCATCTGAATAATGCTCCATATATAGTGTACCTATTTCATTCAAGGGATTTGTAAGACTGGCAGCTGCACCTACTAGGACCGTCTCATTCTGTTCTTTCCCACAACCAGATAACAATAATCCACTTAATAATAAAATGATTATTTTCTTGCACATTCTGTCGCGCTACCTTTCAAAATCTCTAATCCATGTGACAATTCACTTATAATAAACTCCAAACTCTCTTTCACTGCTTTAGGGCTACCTGGGAGATTTATAATTAGTGTTTCTCTTCGTATCCCTGCTACCGCTCTTGATAGCATCGCTCTCTTAGTAATTTGCAAACTATGATATCGCATCGCTTCACAGATTCCAGGAGCTTCTCTTTCTATCACATCTCTTGTGGCCTCTGGCGTGATATCTCTCTTTGAAAACCCTGTTCCTCCAGTTGTAAGAATCATATCACAGACCTTATTCTCGCATAATTCCATCATTTTCATTGCAATCATAGTTCGATCATCTGGTAACAATATTCGGTCTACCACTGTATAGCCTTTCGCTTTCACCATATCCTCAATTACTGGTCCCGATGCATCTTCTCGTTCGCCCACATACCCTTTATCACTTAAAGTCATTACTACAACTTTCATCTTTCTTACTCATCCTCTCTATTTTCTTACGCAATCACTACCAGTTCATTTCCTACTGCAATTTTTCCACCTTGTAGAACTTTTGCAAATACTCCTTCTGTGGGCATTATACATTCGCCCATTTTATGATAAATCTGACATCTCGTATGACACTCTTTTCCTATCTGTGTCAACTCTAACACCACATCTCCACAAGTAAATTTTGTACCTATAGGCAACTCTTTAAAGTCAATTCCTGATACTACTAGATTTTCACCAAACGCACCATCGAACACATCTGCTCCTTTCGCATTAAATGCAGCAATTTTATCTGCAGATAACAAACTCACCTGCCTATGCCAATTTCCTGCGTGAGCATCATTTTCAATCCCATGGTCTACGATGAAATTCGCCTCATTTACATTTATTTTTTGCGTACCTTTTTTTTCACTTGTACATACTGCCATTACTTTTCCCATTATATATTTTCCTTCCAAATTCTCAATCTTTGTTCTCACCCACCTATTTGCGCCATAGATTTATGCTCACCATCACAGATGTACAACGCTTTAAACTTATGACTCTCCTGCTTTGTCTGTACACTATCTTTTATAATTTTAGCCAAGTCACCTTCAAACAAATGAGGTCTCAAATCTATCCCGCCACTGTATTGAAGACAAGTTTTTAAAAACCCTTCTGAAGTAATCCTAATTCGGTTACACCTGTCACAAAATTTATGAGTCATTGCACCGATGAAACCAATCTTTTCTTTTCTATTATTCAATCGATAATAAATAGCCGGTCCATTCCCATATCTTTCTTCTAACTCCACCAAGTTTCCATAATGAGATTCTATACACTCTTTTAGTTCCATCAAACTATAGCCTTCAAAGTGTTTTCCTTCACCTATCGGCATCATCTCAATAAACTTGACACAAATATCATAATCCATTGCAAATTGTACCAATTTCAAATATTGTGATTCATTACAACCTTTAATCAATACACAGTTGATTTTGATATTTTGCATCCCTAATCTCTGTGTTTTTTGAATCCCTCGAATGATCTCATCTGCTCTATCAACACCTGTTATTTCATAGAACAACTTTTTATCTACCGCATCCATGCTAATATTAATACCATCGATTTTTGCTTCGTACAACTCATCTAAATATTTTTCTAAGAAGTATCCATTTGTTGTAAGCGTCACTTGCTCTATCCCTTGGGTTCGTTTGATTTCTTTGATAATCTTTATAATATCTTTTCGAAGAAGGGGTTCTCCACCTGTTATCTTTATCTTTTTCACGCCTACCTCTGCCAAAGCTCTTGCAAGTGCTATAATCTCATTATAATCCATACTTCGATTTACAGTTTCTGTCATTCCTTCTGGTATACAGTAAGTGCATTTAAAATTACATTTGTCAATTACTGAAATCCTTGCATAATCAATTGTTCTATTATATTTATCTCGCACTTTTCAACCTCTTTATCTGCTCTTTTATTATATCTGCCACTGACTCCACATCACAATCAAAGTCATGTCCATCGTGTTTTATAGTCCCCACCTTATACTCTGCTTTTTTCAAAATAGGAATCAATTTTTCTATAAATGTCATCTTCCCTGAATTCTTTACACCACTAATCGCAACAACGTAAGGCTTATTCTTTGTTTCTCTTATAATATCCACTTCGTCCACCTTGCTTTTCTTCCAAGCAAATTCCTTGTATCACCATATTCTTATCCACTGCTTTACACATATCATATATTGTTAACAATGCTGTAGATACACCATTTAAGGCTTCCATCTCCACTCCTGTTTTGCCTTCAATCTTCACCATACAGATTACATGAATGCAACCTTTTTCTTCATCGAGGTCAAAATCAACGCTGCATTTGCTAATCAATAATGGGTGACACATCGGAATCACTGAAGCTGTCTGTTTCACTCCCATAATACCTGCCACTCTAGCAACTCCAAGTACATCACCCTTTTTAGCCGTTTTATTCTTAATACTATCTATTACTATCTGATTTACTTGAATACTTCCTCGCGCAACTGCAATTCTTGCTGTAACCTCTTTTCCAGATACATCCACCATTACCGCTGCACCATTCTCATCAAAATGGGTAAACTCATTCTTCACAGTAATTCCTCACTTTCTATTCTTTTAATTTATCACCATCAAAACAATACTACTTTTACTGCTTCTCCTCGTTCTATTCCTTCATTCCCTTCCTCAATATCAATCAGGCAGTTGCAATATGCGGTATCTGCAAATGACCCAGAAGAGTGGTTCTTTCCTTGTAAGTTTACTACTCCGTCTCGATAATAAGCACGAATGAATCGTCTCTTTGGACTATGCTTTTTAAAGCACTCTTCCATAACCCCTGTAGTCCAACAAACCATAATTTCAGCATCTTTTCCTATCACTGATAGCATTGGCCTTGCAAATAATTCAAAAGTCGCAAATGCTGCAAAAGGATTTCCTGATAAGCTCAAAATTGGTGTGTTTTTATATTCCCAATACATCAATGGTGTACCCGGCTTTAACTCTACTCCGTGAAAAATTGGTTTTTCACCTAATTCTCTCTGGAAGTCATGTATGATGTCTTTTGCCCCTACCGAGACACCCCCTGTGGTTATAATACAGTGAAATTTTTTATAGTTACGACTAATATACTCCGCTAATCTCTCCTCTAATATCAACCAATTCACTTCCAGTTGTAATCAATAACACTTTTGGATTTTGATACACACAAACTTTTAGAATCCCTTGAGAAGCAATAATTCCACTATGTATATAATTCAACTTTGTGTTCTTTATAGATTTCTACCATCTCTTCTCCATAATCCGTATCCTCTTGACGAATTACACAATCAAATCCTTCCGGAATCGGTGCCCCTGTCATAATGCGGACAGCAGTATTTGTACTCCATTTAGCTGGCGAACATCCACCTGCATAGACAGTATCAATCACTCTTAATACTATAGGTTTATCGGCTGATGCCCCTACTATATCTTTACTATTCAATGCATATCCATCTACTTTATACTCCTTTACCAAACTCACAGTGAGGATAGCTACACTGTGGACACTTTAAACAAAGTCCTCCATGACCAAGTTTTGCCAAATCTTTTTTATCTAATTTTATCCCTGCTACAATACGTGGCAATACAAGATCAAAAACTGTGCTCTTTGCATACATCACGCAGCCTGGAAGTCCCATTACAGGAGTACCGTCTTCATAATAGCCAAGTAAAAACATTGCACCTGGAAGTACTGGTGCCCCATAACTGATAATCTCAGCACCACTATCTTTAATTGCCGATGGTGTTACATCATCTGGATCCACACTCATTCCTCCTGTACAAATAATCATAGTTGCTCCAGATTCTTTCAGTTTCGCAATAGCATTTACTATCATTTCCTTATCATCACTCACAATTTCATGACCAACAACACCCAATCCATACTCCGCTATTTTATCTACAATTACCGGTGTGAATGTATCTTTTATCCGTCTATTGTATACCTCACTTCCTGTCGTAACGATTCCTACCTTATACGGTTTGTATGTACGAATATGAATTAATTTTTCATCCCCAGCTATCGCTTTTGCTTTTTCAAGCTTCTCTCTATGTACAATTAGAGGTATCACTCTGGTACCTGCTAATAAATCTCCTCTTTTCACTGGATAATAATTATGTCTCGTTGCAATCATCAACTCATCTTGCATGTTAATCTCCAACAACTTTTCTGTATTAGCAGTAAATAAACCATCTACACCTGCAAATACATCTATTTTACCTTCTTTCACTTCTGAACCTAATGTTCCAATTCCCATACAGATTTCAGCTAATACTTTTGCAGCATCATTTTCATGAACCATATCTGGTGTAGATTCCCACACATATAAATTTTCTTTTCCCATTTTTAGCAATGTATCGATATCTTCCTCTTTTATAATATGACCTTTTTTAAATGCAACACCTTTCATCCCATCTTTCACAATTCTAGTCAAATCATGACAGAGAATATGTCCCACTGCATCCACTGTTTTTATTTGTTTCATAATTTATTATCTCATCTTTCTATCTACTCTATATTAAGCTACGCAAATTCCTTTATATTAATTAAACACCTCTACCTTGAAAAGGCGAGATGTCTCGTATGCAGAAAAAGCGTAAAACCATTTCATAGTATTCCGACTTTTTATTCCTTTTCAAAACGGAAGGCTATCTCGTTTCCAAAACGCCCATCGGCAAGTCTCCTTAGTTTCCCTTAGGAGTATTTGCTCGGAATTTTCATTATTTTATTATCAACCATTTTTATACAAATCATTTTATCATAAAATCCAATTTTTATAAAGGATCTCTATTGTTCATTCTAACCTTCTTGAATCTCTAATGACTTTAATCTTCCACCTGCTTTTACATCGTTTTCTTTCATAAAATCAACGATTGATCCAAGTGTTGGGCAAACAGTTACTCCTGCATGTCCCATTTTCTCAACTATCTTTTTTGTTTATTCACGCCTTTTTTAAGTTTGCAGTATGTGTTGATATGTGTTTCCATCATTTCCTTCTGTAGCAACAGTTTTTATTAAAGCTAGTACTGCTGTCACAATTCAATGAATAAGGAACGACAAATAGTTATCTATCATGGGTTCCTTATTTATACAAGAAAATCTAATGCCCACCTCTCTTGATACCTCCCCCAAACGGGAACTCACTCCACCTGCAAAAAATCCATAATTCTAGAAGCAAGTACTTCTCTATTCTTCAACTATTTGATTAACCTCGGTAGACTATTGCTGCTTATAATTTAGAAAGAAATATTGAGACTTTTTTACCGACATTTGCTATACTCCACTTATAATTGAAAGAAGGTATGAACATGAGTCAAGAATATTTTATAAAACAATACGATAGCAAAATTGCAAAAGACATGGATGAGTGCTTACTCCGAGTTTTGAAATCACAGAACTTAGTTCCTTCTTTATTAGGGTGTAGTGAGAAAATTTCGCATCTTCAACTTCTTCAAGGATCAACATTGTACGAACTCCTTACTAACAATGCACAATGCACACTAGATGTGAGAATCGAGATATTCACTTTACTAATCGATTGGCTCAACACTTTCCAAGAAATAACCTCTGTTGCATTTGGCTTCCCTGTAAAACTCACAAATTTTTATTTTAAAAACTTCATCTATTGCAATAAACAAATTTATGGTTTTGATTTTGAAGAATGGGAAAAAGGAACAGATACTGCCAACGATGTTTCTATGTTGGCTTGGTTAAAAATATATACCTTAGATAGCGACCACAAAAATTTGATTTTTCAAACTTGCGCTAAGAATATTTCGCTTCTTTTGAACGTAACTCCATCTACACTTCTTCAAATGATTGAAAATGAAGTTGTGCAAATCCAGATGCGAAGAAAAATCAAAAAACGTATGGAAAAAAGTGATGCTTTTATTATAACAGGTGGCAAATCTAGTCGAATGGGAACTCCTAAACAAAAATTATATATAGGTCGCTATACATTCTTAGAGCACCTACAGCATACCTTACGCCGATTTGACTCCATCGGTCTCTCTATCGGCTCTAGTTTTAACACACCTACTGATATCAAATGCCATATTCCAGATATCATTGCAGATATTGGACCACTAGGCGGTATTTATTCCCTCTTAAGTTACACAGCTAAAGAATCTATATTTATTGTGCCTTGTGACATGCCTAGCATCGGCCAAACCATCATGGATTCTTTATATATGAATATGACAGATTCAGATGATTGTGTGATTGCTAGAATCGACGGAAGGATTCATCCTTTGATTGGAATTTATAAAAAAAGAATTTTGCCTACAATTTCAAGACAAATTGAAAATAAAGATTATAAAATAATGAACTTATTAAATTCTCTTACTGCTAACCATGTGGATATCATAGCAAGTGGCAATCACTCCTTCGAGAACATCAATGATAAAACGACCTTTCAAAAGACCTTAGAACACCTCGACCCAGCAAACTATCCTTATACTACTTTTATATAACTAAAAAGATAGTTGAGCCCATTTCCACTCAACTATCTTTTAAAATACTATTTTTTCTTTTGGCAAAATTCAATTCTTTCATTTCCTGGACCTTTGATAAAAAAGTAGTACAGACCATTTTCGAACAAGAAATCTGCATATCCAATCTCTGTTGTTAGTGGACATGGCTCCATGCTTTTGAAGTGATTATAATCCGCTTCTATATCTTCTGATTCATAAGCTACATGCTCAAACAATGCTGCTTCAATTCCCTCTTTTTCAAACAGTTCATATACAATACTTCCATCTGTAATAAAGACAAACTCTCTACCATCTTTTTCATAGCGCTCTAAAATCTCAAAATTCAATACTGTAGTATAGAATTCCAACTCTTTTTCTAAATCTAATACTGATACATTTAAGTGATGTAATTTTCTTTTTGTTATATCCATGATTATCCTCCTTGACACTCGTAATATATTATCGATTATAGACTTGTATCCATTAAAATACAAGTCTTTATCCTGTCTCTTTACAAGCCTTGCATTTTCTACACCGTACTCCTGCATAGCGTATCAGCATTGCATCATATGAGCATTTCTCCTACCTACTTCTTTTTGACTAGTTCACTAGAGCACCTCAATTATTCTGCAGTACTCGTGATAAAAACGCTCTAGTTCTCTCCTCTTTTGGATTAGAGAACATCTCATGTGGCTTGCCTTCCTCTACAATATATCCATCAGACATAAACACTACTCGGTCCGAAACATCTCTTGCAAATCCCATCTCGTGAGTAACCACAATCATCGTCATTCCTTCTTTAGCTAAAGACTTCATTACATCTAATACGTCACCAACCAATTCAGGATCTAGCGCAGATGTTGGTTCATCAAATAATAAGGCTTTCGGTTTCATCGCCAATGCTCTTGCTATTGCAACCCTTTGCTGCTGACCTCCTGATAGTGTCTTTGAATACGCATCTGCTTTCTCGTATAGTCCTACTTTTTTTAATAGTTCTAATGAATATTCTTTAGCTTCTTGTTTGCTCATCTTTTTACTTAAAACAGGAGCTAACATTACATTTTCTGATACTGTTTTCAATGGAAATAAATTAAATCTTTGAAACACCATTCCTACTTCTTCACGAAATTGTCGAATATCATAACTTCTATCTAGAGTGTCTTTCCCCTCATATTGAATACAGCCACTCGTCGGTGTCTCCAACTGATTGATACAACGTAAAAATGTGCTCTTCCCTGACCCAGACGGTCCGATGATACATACTACTTCTCCTTTTTTAACCCTCAAGCTAATATCCTTAAGCACTTCTAAATCTCCAAATTTCTTCGATAAATGTTTTACTCTTAGCATATTCCCTCCCTCTTGATTAACTTTCATTCTAATTACTCATTTTCTTTTCTAACTGTTTCTGAATAATAATGAGTATCGATAAGAAAACCAAATAAAACAATGCCAATACTGTATATGTTGGAACATAACTAAATGTAATTGATACATAATTCATTGCCGCATGTGTCATTTCGTTCACAACAATTACTGATAACAGTGCCGTATCTTTTACTGAAATAATAAACTGATTGAATAAAGCTGGCATTGCTGCTTTAAATGCTGGTGGAATTATGACATTTACCATAATTTGTATATTTGACATCCCAAGTGCTTCAGCTGCTTCTCTTTGTCCGTTATCAATCCCCTCTAGTGCACCTCTTACAATTTCTGAAATAAATGCTCCAGAGTTTAAAGCAATTACCAGTACCCCAACTGTTATAGAGGACCAATCTTGCCCTAATAGCTTCGGAATTACATAATATGCATAAATAGCCTGAACCATAAGTGGTGTAGCTCGTATAAGCCAAATATATGTTTCTGCAACTATTTTTATAATTCGGTTCTCCATCTGTAAACCATACCCACAAAAACTACCTATAATTGTTCCAAACGCAATCCCTATTACCGATATAAATACTGTCGTCTTGAGCCCTTCCAAAAGCATAGGTATCAATACTTGTAAAAATGTTAAGTCCATATCTTATCTTCCAATCTCTTTTTTTAGTAAGCTTTATATTATTCACACCACTTTTTATAGAGTTCATCTAGCGTTCCTTCCTCTGCTAGCATTGCTAATGCGCCATCAATTTCTTCTAAATATTCACAATCCTTCGAAACAGCTATCGCATATGGTGATTGTCCTTGATTAAACTCCTCTCCTACAATTTCAAGTTTTGTATTTTCAGTTGTTTTTATATAAAATGCCGCTCCTGGTCCATCTTGTATTACCGCATCTACCTTTCCTTGTTCCAATGACTCATATGCTGATGGGATAGTATCATGTACCTCTAATGTAGAATCTGGCAAGTTGTTTGTTGCGTACATATGTGAAGCAGTTCCTTTTTCAACAGCTACTACCTTTCCACTCAAATCTTCTACACCTGTTATTCCCTTGTCGTCCTCCGCGTTAACCATCACTGCTTGCCCTGAATCACAATATGTTTCTGTGAAATTCATCACTTCTTTTCGCTCATCTGTTGCACACAAGGCTGCTGCGCCAACATCTAACTTCCCTTCTGCTAGTGATGCTCCTAAAGCTGAATAATCCATTACTTGCAGTTCGTTCTCAATTTCAAACCCTAGAATTTCCTGAAGCTCATTCAACAAATCCACATCATATCCTATGAGTGTTTTTCCATCTGTATCATAATACGAAAATGGTCCAAACAATCCAGATGTTCCAACCTTTAAAGTAACTCCTTCAAGAGAGCCTTCTAGAGAAACATTTTCTTCAGGCTCTGTGCTCTCTTCTGTGTTTGCTTCTGCTACTTCTTCTTTTGTCCCACACCCTGCTAACATACCACCTACCATCATCACACACATCATTGTTGCTAAAAATTTTTTCTTCATACTTAACTCTCCCATCTCATTTTATTAAGCTTAATAGATATAAAAAAAGAGGCACTACATAAACAATTATGTAATGCCCCTTCGCATTTATCTATCAACTTATGGCTTATTCTAAACGTGTTTTCTCTAATCGTCAATATCAATATTCACTAAAATTAAATATAATTTTTATTAATTTCTGTCTTTTTTTGATATTCCCTTCTAATTTTCAGCCCATTCATGCTGCCTATAAACACGCTTCATATATTTTGCATATATCCTCTCTTTTGAATTTTACAGGGTGATTCATGATGCTAACACTTGATACTTTCATGCAATTTTCGCTCAACCACTCCAAATCAGACTCGTCAATTCCAAAATCTCTTAATGTACATGTCAGTTGAATCTTTTCCAGTATTTTTTTTACTATTTCTGCGCAATCCTCTTCACTATTCCCCCCTAACATCTTTGATATTGTTGCGTACCTATCTGGACATCCTTTTATACTTTTTTCTATTATTTTAGGTGTTATTGCTGCTAACCCTTTCCCATGAGCTACATCCTTCAATCCACTTACAGGATGTTCCATCGCATGAGGTAACGTTACTCCTGCAGCATATATTGCAATTCCACCTATCGTACTTGCTAGCGTCATCTCATCCCAAAATTTCTCTAATAGGTTTTCATCATATACTTTTTGAATATTGCTACCTATTAGTTTTAATGCATACAATACCATCGAATCAATAATTGGTTGATTCATTTTGGATGTATACGCCTCTATACAGTGACATAATGCATCGAAACACACACTTGCCAATATAGTTTTTGGCATTGTCTCCATTAACGTCGAATCAATAATAGATATTTGTGGAATTAACATTGTTCCTCTTAGTGATTTTTTATCTCCATTCGTCGGATTGGTTAACACCGAAAATCCATTCGCTTCGCTACCCGTCCCACAAGTGGTTGGAACCAATAAGATCGGAAGTGCTGTAGTAGCCTGATTCCTCCCAAATAAATAGTCGTTGACATCTCCTTTATTTAGTGCTAAAAGCGCAATCGCTTTGGCACAATCCATAATGCTGCCTCCTCCAATTCCAATAACCAAATCACACTTTTTTTCTACTGCTACTTTCGCCCCTTCTTGCGCAATAGTTGTCAACGGATTTTGTTCCACTTTATCAAACACTTCAACGCTTAGGCCTTCTTCTATCAACTTAGTTATCGACAAGTCTAATAGACCTGTTTTTTTAGTACTGTTTCTCCCTGTTACTATTAAAACTTTACTCCCATAATTCTTTGCATATTTTCCTATGTTCTGTATTTCACCTCTGCCAAATTTCAAGTTCGCCATTAACTGCAAGTTAAAATTCATTCGCTTCCTCCCCTAGCTCTTCTATCACTTTCTTTAAAATTCCATATGCTTTATCACAATCTGCTTCAGTTATAAGGAGTGGTGGAACCATCCGAATAATATTTGTCCCTATTGCCGTTAGTAATAATTTATTTTCTATGCACTTATGCTTAATTTCTATAGCATTCACCCTATCTTCAAATTCTACTCCAATCAGCAATCCTTGATACCTTACTTCTTTCACATATGGTAACTTCATTAACCTATTTGCGAAGTAGCTCCCCCTCTTCTTTGCTATCTCTGCACACTCTTTTTCAAGTAACTCTTCAATACAAGCTAGAGATGCCGCACAGCAAACAGGATGCCCACCATATGTTGATCCATGAGAACCTTGAGTGAATGCTTTTGCCACTTCCTCTTTTGCGCAAATTGCACCTATCGGCATCCCACCTCCCATGGCTTTTGCCATTGATACAATATCCGGTTGAATTCCATAATTCATAAATCCCATGATTTCTCCAGTTCGACACCATCCTGTTTGAATTTCATCTAGTAGCAGTAAAATTCCTTTTTCATCGCAAAGCTTTCTCAGTCCTACCATGAACTCTTTTGTCGCTGGATGAACACCACCTTCCCCTTGCACAGGCTCTATCATAATTGCTATTGTGTTCTCCGTTACCGCGTTTTTAAAATCTTCTAAATCATTAAATTTTGCATATGTAAATCCAGGAACTAATTCTCCAAACCCTCTTTGTATCGCATTCTTTTTTTGTCCTGTGGCAGTCATAGCTCCCATTGTTCGCCCATGAAACGACTTTTTTGCCGTGATGATGTTATACTTATGCTCCCCGTATTTTTCAACTCCATATTTTCTTGCCATTTTAATCATTGCTTCATTCGATTCTGCTCCTGAATTTTGAAAGAATATTTTATCCATTCCAATTGAGGTACAAATTTTTTCAGCTAATAACGCCTGAGGAACTGTATATGGGTAATTAAACACTTGCATCAAGTCAGCGCATTGATCTTTCACCGCATCTACAACCGACTTCGGGCAATTCCCTAATGAATTAACCGCTACTCCCGCATAAAAATCCAAATATTCCTCTCCATCAGATGAATAGATAAATTTTCCTCTTCCATAATCAGCCACAAAATCAAATCGTTCATATGTCTCAATCATGTATGTGTTCACTTTTACTTTGATGTCATCTTTCGTCAATCCTGTCTCTTTTAATCTCATATGCTCCTCCTCTTCTTGCCTACTATTATTCAACAAAAAAAGAGCGAACAATGGCATTCGTACAAACGCCATTGTTCGCTCTTTTTATTTGCTAAATTAATATAGGGGTAGTTTATATCCTAGTTCTAATTTTGTCAAGAACTTTTTCAATTAATGGTTGACAGTCTTTTTCTATTGATAATTATAATCTTCTTCAAACTGTTACTAATCACTTATATTGAATTCAATATCGCTGCATGTTATAATTACCTCAATATCTTTTAAAACATGAAAGGAAGTAAACAATATTATGATTTATGTACCATCAAACTCAACGAGCATCTATTTTAACCTTGCACTTGAGTACTATCTAGCAACCGAAAAAAAATTTGATGATAAAGTATTTATCGTTTGGCATGTCACTCCTACTTTAGTAGTTGGAAGAAATCAAAATACACTAGAAGAAATCAACAAGTCTTATGTTGACTCTAAAAATATTAACGTGGCCAGAAGACTAAGTGGGGGAGGAACTGTTTATCAAGATCTAAACGGATGGCAATTTGCTTTTATCGAACCCAAAACATCTGATGAAATTGACTTCAAACATTATCTAGAACCAGTAATAGATGCAATTGCTACTTTCGGTGTTAAAGCTGAATTTTCAGGAAGAAATGACCTTGTGATTGATGGCAGAAAATTCTCTGGTAATTCCCAGTATATTCTTAAGGACACTGTTGTTCACCATGGAACAATACTCTTTGACAGTGATATTGAAGAGATGATGAAGGCAACTACAGTAGATGAATATAAAATCACTTCAAAAGGAATCAAATCAATTCGAAGCAGGGTAACGAATGTAAAAGAACATCTCACTACACCTATTGACCGCGATGCTTTCAAAGATACCATTGTTGATTTTCTCAAAGGGGAAGATGGAACTGTCTATGAATTGACATCTGTGGAAATTGCAAGAGTAGAAGAAATCGCCAAAGATAAATTTGACTCTTGGGAGATTGTATATGGAAAAAATCCAAAATTTGATATTGAACGAACAACTCGCACCGATGGTGGAAAAGTTCAGTTTAAACTGAATATACAAGACGGAAAGATTGAACAAGCATCCATGTTTGGGGACTTTTTCAGTGCTTATGACAGTACATATATCACTGAAGTTTTAATTGGATGCAAGTACGAAAAATCTTCAATCCGAGAGGTTTTAGTGGCGAATGATTTAGAAAAAGCAATCTACAATGTAGATTTAGACACATTAGTAAGCGCGATTGCAGATTAAATATACGGACAGCAAAAAGCTACTTTTCTAGAGGATTGAAAAGTAGCTTTTCTAGCAATTTCATATATATAGTTTACAAAACAAGCTTTAATTCACAGATTTGTTACGCCTCTACCATAAAGTCCGCAACTGCAATATCAGCAACGTGCTCCGCTAGGAAACTTCCTACCGTTTCTGCATGGTATGGATGTGCAACATATTTTTCTAGTTCTTCTAAGTCCTTTGTGAATACTTCTAATTGGACATCATATGCTCTCGCTCCTGGTCTAACATTAAGATCGCTAGTTACCTTGATAATTTGAGGAATTTCATTTTTCATTGTTAAAAACAAATCTCTCAACTCTACACTCTTGTCTTTACTCTCTGCTTTCATTCTAAACAACACAACGTGCTTTAACATAATCCACTGTCTCCTTTTAAGTTTCTCGTTCATACTATGTAATAAATCTTAATACATCTTTATCACTTAGTCAATACTCTATATCTCTTGTTCCCTTATTTAAATTCGTTTTTCATTTACTCACATATTTTTTCATAATATGCAACACCATTTCTTAGTGCGTCACTTTAATTCTAGCGCGATGTGCAATTAATTGTGCTGTAATGCTTATAGCAATCTCAGCTGGCGTTCTTCCACCTATGGCAATTCCTATTGGGCTATGAATACGTGAAAGTTCCTTTTGTGAAAACCCTAACTCCTCGAGTCGCCCCATGGTAGCCTTTACTTTTGTCTTACTTCCTATGCACCCTATATAGGTTGCTTCACTGTTTAACACTTGTGATAAAACTTCAAAGTCAGCCTGATGACCTCTTGTCATAATTACAATGTAATCCTTTTCCGATATGCTTATGTTCGAATCAATTTCCAAGAATGACCCTAAGACAATCTCACTTTTTTCCGGAAATAATTCTGTCTTTGCAAAAGCCTCTCTGTCTTCGTAGATAACAATCGGAAAATCGACTGAAGATACAATAGGTGCTAATGCCTGTGAAACATGACCACCACCAAAGATATACACCTTTCCAGCCCTTGAAACTGGATCAACTAGATAGCTATCTATACCTTCTTTATATATAACTTGATTACCTAACATTGAGTGAATATCTATTTCGCCAAAATCACTTTCTCCCAAATGTAATTCTTTATCCCATACTCCCATACCTACTACTTTAAAGTTTTTAATATGGCGAAGAAGCCAAATATCTCTTCCACTTTCTATGTGATTGGACAAATAGGAAAACACTGCTAGATTTCTTTCCAAACAAGGATCAATATAGTGGTAATAAATAGTTACTCTTCCTCCACACACCATGCCTAAATCCTGAATTTCATTAGGTGTTAATTGATACGTTTCTAGGTATGATGACTTTGTTTTAAATAACTTTATAGCTTGCTGTTGCACCTCGTATTCAATTGCACCTCCTCCCACTGTTCCAAACGTCTCACCGTCAGGATACACTATCATATGGGTTCCCATTGCACCAGGAGTGGATCCGCTATTTCGCACAACACTTGTAAATATTACAGACTCTCCTGCTTCTATTGCTGCGACAATTTTACTATAACATTTTGACATTTAATATACTTCCTTTCTAAAATTCTATTTGTTCATTATTGCGGTAAAGTAATACCAGAGTACCTACCATTATAGCGTACGCTCTTTTTGCTTGTTCATACTGTTTTTCCCACTTCAAAAATGCCTGCGTCGTCTTACAGCTCTCTCTACTTGCCCCAAAACGCTCCTCTAGTGAAATGCGCTTTGCTCCTTTGACTTCTGGATATCCTTCTTGTATTAAAGATTTCGCCGTGGTAATTGCGTGATTAGGCTTAGTTCATAACATGTCATGAAGCAAAGCTGCGGCTGATATAATTTTTTTATCCACAAGAATCCTCTTTTAGCTAATCGCTCCGTCATGCGCAGAGCTAACTTTGCAACTACATTACAATGAGCAATGATATTTTTAGGTGCTTTATATTTCCCAACAATCTCTCACACTCCTTCTTAAGTCTACGTCAAGAGGAACGGAATAAACCAAAAAATACGCACTACTATCTTTTTTTGTTAATTCATCAAACTTTTCTTTTGCTTTATTTGTGTCCATTGTAATAAACACTACTTCGGTAACACCGATTTTTTCTGTTCCGTTGTCTAATACATAGCCTTTTAAAATAACCTTAATCGGATACTCATTAGATAAACCCATTTCTACATATTCTTCAAAAGTCATACACATTCCTCCACAACATTATATCCTTTTTAAATTACTAAGCAGTAACTTTTTTATGTTTTGAGATTATGAAAAATACCTTCAAAAAAGGAGTGTAACCACTACAGTGTCTACACTCCTTTTTCTTATTGTAATCAGCAATTAGTTTGCTTTTTCTTTCTTTGTTGCTGCTCTAAGTAATGTAATTGATGTGTATGTTACAACTACGATTACTAACCAAATAATATAGTTGATTGGAATCTCTAACACTAGATTTACCGCAACGATAACCCCTACAACTCCCCCTAAAGTAATTGCCATAGATGGAAGTCTTTCATATGCTTTCTCCTTGATAAACTTTGCAGATGCAACTGGCATTAGGAATGCACAAGATCCCATAACTAATGGGAACGCTACAAGTGGTGAAAGTCCTAATAAGTAAACTGCCGCCATACCTGGTCCGTAAAGTCCAACTCCTGCTGGCATCATCGCTCCAAGTATGAAGTAGATTACAATACCAACTACTAGTTTTGCACCAGTAAGTCCGATTGCTTCATTTCCAGCTCCTGTAGTCCAAAGTCCAAGCTGTTGTAATAAGAAGATAGTAGCTGTAATAAGTAATGCAACCCCCATTACAAGTTGAATCTTCTTCGTTGGTAAGTGTGATACTACTTTCGATCCAACGTAAGCTCCTACTGTAGCAGCACCGATTAACGCTACTAAAGTTACCGCCTCAACTTCTACTTTATCAATAAAAATCATTGCTTCTGCAATAACTGGTATACAACACCCAATGTTAAGTACTCCTGGAATTAGTCTATCATCACATTGCTTTGTTGCTCTTAGTGATGCTGTAGTTGGTGCAAATGAACCAATTCCTAATGTATCAAAAAAGTTAACTACAAAACCAATTATCAAAGTAACAATCCAACTTCTCTTCTCTAGTTCTTTTCTATGAATCACAAAATCCTTCACAAAAAGAAATGCAAACCATAATGCAAAAGCTCCTAAAATGATTAACATAATGTTTGCAACACTTAATTCAATTCCGCCAATTTTCATTTAATTCTTTCCTCCATTAACTTAAAAAAGTACACCTCATATCACACCCCGATTTGCAATATTAAGCGTCCATATATCGTTATAATTATAACAATCAAACTGGATAAAGTCAATATAATATTTATTATTCATTAAGATTTTTTAGTAATATTTTATACTTTTTTCTTAAATTGGGAAAAATCTATCTCAGAGAGAATCACAGATCCAATTATTAAACTTCCACCTATGAAAAGGTTAACCGATAACATATCCATACCTAATAGCACTGCAAATACACTCCCAAAAAATCCTTCTGTAGACAAAAAGATTGCTGCCTTTGATGGTGACGTAAATTGTTGCGCTTTAGTCTGTATGTAATAACATAGACAACTAGAAAATACTGCCAGATACATTGTAGACGGAAATGCTTCTTTTACAATTTCTACATTTACAACTTCAGGTTCAAAAATCAAAATAAAGAATATTGCGCAAATTGATAATACTCCCATTTGTAAAAAAGTCATCTGTTTTGCATCCTTATTTTTTCCATACACCCCTAGAAATGCTATATGCAATGCAAAGCAAAGTGCTGATGCCAGTACTAGAAGATCTCCTCTCTGAAAAGAAAATCCTTCATTCAAATTAATTGCAAGTACACTGGCTCCTAAAAAGGTCGTGAACGCTAGTATAATATACTTAATCTTTGGTACCTTTTTCGTAAAAAACCAAGCGATAAATGGAACCATTACCACATTGGTTGCAGTCAGAAACGAACTGTTAGATACACTCGTCATAGTCTGTCCCAAAGTCTGTAGGTAAAATCCCCCAAAAAGCGCAATACCTGCCACACTTCCTACAACTAGCGTGCTTCTATCCATTCCCAATAATTTCTTTCTATATAATAATAGTAACAATATGGTAGCTATACTAAATCGCATCGCTACAATCAGAGATGGTGTTGCCCCTGTTTCTATAGCATACTCTGTCCCTATAAACCCAGTTCCCCAAATTACTCCTGTCATAATCAATGCAATATCTGCAATTTTTGATTTCTTCTTCATATACTTCTCCTTGTTCTCTTCTTTCGCAAAGTTCATTGTACTATTACTTACAAGGAAAGGCAATGTTATTTTTCTGCAATAAAGGACGTGGTTATAACACGCCCTTACTTTATGCTTACTTAATTGATTGAGAATATTTCATCTTTGTTTCTTCTACTTTTTCCATCTTTGCTTCTGGTGTTGGATAATACCCCTTTTCATGCATCATATTAAACACTTCTTCTTGTATTCCATGCTCTTCATTTAACAAGTTCATTACTTCACTTCGTATATTTTTATGCGTACATTCATTGGCGAATATATTATATAACCCAGTTGCTGTTTTTTCTGCTGTCAACGCATCTGCAAATAATTCTTTTTCTGTGTATTCCATCTTTTTCCCTCCTTATAAATATTTATACAAGCGATTCATATGGTCTTGATGCTTGTCCGAGATTGATTCAAACATAGACTTCATCTTCATATCTTCTGCCTGGCTCGCCATTACTTTGAATTTTTTCACTAGTAATTCTTCACTAGACAGTAATTCACTTAGAGTTGATAGTTCTTTTTCTGATATGGTTCCCATTTTATTTCCTCCTTAACTATTACTTCAGATTTAGTCTACCTCGCTTTTTCTTTTTTATTCTTCATAAAAAATGAAGAAATCTCTAATATGTAGCTTCCAACACTTCACTATTTGGATTTATATAACTTCCATCTATTGCATTGATGCATTCCTCAGTACCTTCAACATACTCTCCTTCAACCATATATTCCAATGTTTTAATCAATCGTTTTTGAATTTCCTCAAATGGTAGCAACTTGGTATTCTCTGCGATAACAGTATCTTCCTCCAACATGTTGTTCCTCTCCATTTCTTGACCTCCATTTTCTGTAATTACAAATCCTATGTGCTCCTGACCAAACGGTGGTTTGTATGATTCTTCAGGTAAATCGTGATTTTTTCCATTGTACCAAAGTACAGCTATTCCTTCTATTTCTCTGTAATATACTAAAGAATACCCCACTTTCGCTGATTCTAAATCTCCATATATTCTACTTCATTCTTAATCATTTCTTAATATCCCCGCTTAACGACTCTTCTTTTTCTTCGTATATTCTAGCCATTCTCTCTTTAATTTGTTACAATGGTATTAGAAAAACATAAAGGAATGTAGTGGAAGGAGATTATATGGCAATTACCAAAAGAGAGAAACAAGATCAGAGTACTCGACAGACTTGTGAGCCTGTCTTGATGCAAGGCTCTCGAAGTATCAACCTAATCCCTCTTGATAATATCAATGGTTACGATGTTCGCCCTGGCTTTTACGAAGTCAATGGTGCAACTGCTATACCTTGTGGTGTGAACTTTACCGTTTACTCTCATAGTGCAACTGCAATTGAATTGGTCCTATTTCGACGTGAGGAAACAACACCTTTTGTAGTTTTACCGTTCCCTAAGCACTATAAAGTCGGAAATGTTTACTCCATGATTGTCTTCAACATAGCCATAGAAGAATTTGAATATGCTTATCGTATTGATGGCCCTTATGATCCTGATAATGGATTGATTTTCGACAAAAACAAGTTTCTATTGGATCCTTATGCAAAGGCTGTTACAGGACAGAGTAAATGGGGCGAGCAAATGTCAAACAATGATTTTTACAAAGCTCGTGTTGTAAAAAATGACTTTGATTGGGGACGCTCTCAAAAACCAAATTTAGCGAATGACGAGTTAATCATCTATGAGATGCATGTAAGAGGTTTCACGAAACACGCCTCTTCAAATGTAGAACATCCAGGAACATTTGATGCGATAATTGAAAAAATACCTTATCTTTTAGAACTCGGTGTAAATGTTGTGGAACTCATGCCAATCTTTGAATTTGATGAAATGTTAGACCACAGAGTTGTTAATGAAAAAAACCTATATAATTATTGGGGATATAACACCATCTGCTTCTTTGCTCCTAATACTAGTTATGCTGCTAGTGTAGAATATAACCGAGAAGGTGCCGAATTAAAACGATTGATTAAGGCTCTCCATGAAAATGGAATTGAAGTATACCTAGATGTTGTATTTAATCATACTGCTGAAGGAAATGAAGATGGTCCTTTCTTTTCTTTCAAAGGGTTTGACAATAACATATATTATCTCCTTACTCCTGATGGTTATTATTATAACTTTAGCGGTTGTGGTAATACACTGAACTGTAACCATCCTATTGTTCAAAATATGATTGTCAATTGCTTGCAATACTGGGTTATCGAATATCGTATCGATGGCTTTCGCTTTGACTTAGCATCCATACTTGGAAGAAATGAGGATGGCTCACCTATGAGTAAACCTCCTTTGCTACAAGCCCTTGCCTTTGATCCAATTCTAGGAGATGTCAAACTGATCGCCGAAGCTTGGGATGCTGGTGGTCTATACCAAGTTGGTAACTTCCCTTCTTGGAAACGTTGGGCTGAATGGAACGGAAAGTATCGAGATGATATGAGAAGATTTTTAAAAGGCGATGAAGGATTCGCAGAAATCGCTGCTCATCGAATCTCTGGTTCTTATGATATTTATGATGTGAATTCCAGAAAAAATGCTTCTGTCAATTTCATTACTTGTCACGATGGATTTACTCTTCGAGATTTATATTCTTATAATAACAAACACAACGAGGAAAATGGTTGGGATTCCACCGATGGTTCAAATGACAACAATAGCTGGAACTGTGGAGTAGAGGGTGAAACCGATGATATCAAAATCAATGAATTACGGCTACGTATGATGAAAAATGCTTGTGCTGTTTTGATGTGTAGTCGAGGTAATCCAATGTTTTTATCTGGCGATGAATTCGCCAACACCCAATTTGGTAATAACAACGCTTACTGCCAAGATTCGGAAATTTCATGGCTTGACTGGAGCTATCTTGAAGAAAATCAGCAGCTCTTTGATTTTTTTAAAAACATGATAGCTTTTCGCAAGAAACACAGATGCCTAAGAACTAATATAAGTAATGGCGCAGTCGGCTTTCCTGACATGAGCTTTCATAGAACTACTCCTTTCTGCGGAAGATTTCAAGGTTATGATCGCTATGTAGGAGTAATGTTTGCGGGAAAAGAAAAAGGCGAAAAAGCAGATGTTGTATACCTTGCAGTTAACTCATATTGGGAAGAACTCAATATTGAGCTCCCCGTACTTCCAAGTACTATGAATTGGCAAATCGAAGTAACAACCTGGTCTGGAGACGCTACAAAATATGAAGTTAAAAATAGCCGTGTCAAAATCCCGCCACGAACAGTTGTCGCATTTGTAGCAAAAAATTAAAATAATGGAGTATATATATTAAATGAGTAAGAAATACCTTGTCACCAACTGGTGTCATTCCTTTATCAAACAACACGTAGGAGAAGGTGATATCTGTGTCGATGCAACTGCCGGTAATGGCAATGACACAGAACTTCTCTGCGAATTAACAGGACCTACAGGTAAAGTATATGCTTTTGACGTTCAAGAAATTGCACTTTCCACCGTCAGAGAACGACTTGCCCAAAAAGGTCTATCAGCCAACCTCATCTTAGATGGACACGAAAATATGCAAACATATATTACAAAACCAGACTCTCTTTCATGCATCGTATTTAACTTTGGCTACCTTCCTACTGGCGACCATCTAGTTTCCACAAAGGGGCACACGAGTGTACAAGCCATTGAAACTGGTCTTATCCTCTTAAGGAAGGGGGGGCTGATGAGCCTTTGTATCTATAGTGGAGGTGATACTGGCTTTGAAGAAAAGGACATAATTTTAGATTATCTCAAGAATTTAGACGGACGCAAATACTTAGTTATTGTAAGTGAATATTATAACCGACCAAACAATCCCCCTATACCCGTCATCATAAGCAAACTATAAATTTTATTTTTTAAGGAGAATTAATAATGATAGATTTCGAAAACGCAAGCTTTATCAAATTAAGAAAAACAAAAACAATAGAAGACGTACAACCTTTAATGGTTTCTGGTGAAGAAATCATAGGGTGCTATAAAGGCATTAGAGATTATGTCGTGTTTACAAATAAACGGATCATCTCCGTAAATGTTCAAGGTTTAACCGGTAAGAAAAAAGACTTTACTACACTTCCATACTCCAAAGTCCAGGTATTTTCTATCGAAACTGCTGGAGTTATAGATATAGATAGTGAATTAGAGCTATGGTTTAGTGGTGGAATCGGACGTGTACGATTTGAATTTAGTGGTTCAAATCAGATTATTGATATCGGCAATTGTATAGCAAGCTATGCGTTATAATCAGCCATTATCTAATAGGAGTTCAATTCAATGCTCACACCTTTCGAGGGTGTGAGCATTTTTAGACTTTTAGCAATAGCCAAAGCGGTAAAAGAAAAATTTCATAGTTGTAGTTATGAAGAAATAAAAAATTCTGTACTCTCTTACTTACAAGGCTCTTAAATTCTTTTCACATCTATTTTTCATAGAAATTTCTGAACGATTATTCCCTCTGACACATACACTAATACCAAAATAAATTATTGGAGAAATTCATGCACAACTACCGAAACAATCCTAATTATTGTAGATCTGCTACAGTACAAAATCCTAAGTATAATTACAATAAAAATCGCTGTTCTTGTGATTCAACCCCTGATGATTTTCTAAAGGATTACTCTCTTGCTATGGCTTATGTGCCAATCCAGCAATGGGAAAAACCTTATGAAATAGAAAAAGCACTACAAATTGGAACAATTTTCTCTGAACTAAATAAACCCTTCACTGGGAAAGGAGGTTGTCGCTAATGAAGTATGATTCACATTTAAATCATAATCGGAAAATGAATAAAAAAGAACTTATGAATTACATTGACTGTACTACTTTCGCTACTATTGACTGCGGTCTATATCTAGACACACATCCTGATGATAAAAGAGCTTTAGAATACTACAAACAGCAATCCTCTTGCAGAAATGAAGCTGTTGCTGAATATTCAAAACGTTTTGGTCCTTTAACTATAGACTCTGTTAATGCATCCGATGAGGATTATTGGAACTGGATTAATCAACCTTGGCCTTGGGAAAGGGGGTATTGTTAGTATGTGGATTTATGAAAAAAAATTAGAATATCCAGTAAATATAAGTCAGCCTAATCCCAAGTTAGCATTAGCTATCATGACGCAGTACGGAGGTCCAGATGGTGAAGCCGGTGCTGCGCTACGCTATCTTTCTCAA
>CAYJHQ010000001.1:0-208419 GCA_964369775.1 uncultured Lachnospiraceae bacterium | reverse complement strand
AATAAGAAAAGCGAGGAAAAGATTATGAAAAAGAAAATGGTTATGATGTTGATGGTTGTGGTAATGGTAGGAAGTATAGTTATAGGTTGTGGTAGTGATACGAACGAAAATGAAGACAGCAAAAATTATACAATAGGTATCACACAATTTGCAGAGCATGGATCGCTAGATAACTGTAGAGAAGGGTTTTTAGAGGGGTTGGAAGAATCGGGAATTGTAGAAGGTGAGAACTTGACGGTGGATTATAAAAATGCTGCTGCAGACATGGGAACAGCTGGACAAATTGCAGGCGCATTTGTCTCGGACGGGGTTGATCTGGTTGTGGGAATCGCAACTCCAAGTGCACAGACAGCGTATAATGCAGCAATGGATAATGAAATTCCAGTAATATATACAGCTGTTACAGATCCTATAGCAGCAGAACTTGCAACGCTAGATGGAGAAGCAGTGGGAGAAGTAACAGGGACTAGTGATAAATTAGCAGTAGAGAAACAGCTCGAGATGATACGTGAGATGATGCCAGAAGCTAAAAAGCTTGGAATTATGTATACGACAAGTGAAGTAAATTCGGTATCAGCAATAGACGAATATGAAGCAGTGGTGGAAGAGTATGGGTTCGAACTTATAACAAAAGGAATATCATCTACAGCAGACGTATCTCTCGCGACAGATGATTTATTGAGCGAAGTAGATTGTATGACAAACCTTACAGATAATACCGTTGTAAATTCATTGCCAACAATTTTAGAGAAGGCTTTTGAAGCAAATATACCTGTTTTTGGAAGTGAAGTAGAGCAAGTTAAGATAGGGTGTCTTGCAGCACAAGGACTTGACTATGTAGAACTAGGGAAGCAGACAGGTGAGATGGCAGCAAAAGTACTCAAGGGAGAAGCAAAAGCATCAGAGATTAAATTTGAGACAATAGAAGAAGCAGAATTGTATTTCAATAGTGCTGTTGCAGAAAAGTTAGGGCTCAGTATTTCCGAAGATATTACGAGTCAAGCATCAGAGATATTTGATACAATCGAAGAAAAATAAGAATTTAGAAAGAGGCAAATTGCATGAATATGTTAATAACAGTTATTGAACAAGGGCTTATATATGGGATATTAGGGCTGGGAGTATATATCACATATAAAATTTTGGATTTTCCAGACTTAACCGTGGATGGGAGTTTCCCATTAGGAGCAGCCGTAACAGCTGCATTAATTACACAAGGAGTGAATCCCTATCTTGCTCTTGCTGCGTCATTTGTAGTCGGGGCAGTAGCCGGAATATGCACAGGTTTGATTCATGTGAAATGTAAGGTAAGGGACTTGTTATCAGGAATTATTATGATGACAGCTTTGTGGTCAGTTAACTTATATATTGCAGGGACATCCAATGTACCATTATTTTCTCAAGAAACTATTTTTAAAAATGAATTTATCGAAACTGCGTTTCAAGGAAATACGTATACTACGCTTGGCATTATTGTAATTATTACATTGCTCTGTAAAGTGTTAGTGGATTTGTTTTTAGGAACAAAATCAGGTTTTTTGTTACGAGCAGTTGGCGATAATCCATCACTTGTGACATCTTTAGGAAAAGATCAAGGGAATGTGAAAATATTAGGTCTTGCAATTTCGAATGGACTAGTGAGTTTAGCAGGTTGTATTTTTGCCCAAGAACAAAGAGTTTTTGAGATATCTATGGGGACTGGTGCGATAGTGATAGGACTTGCAAGTGTAATAATTGGAACTAGTCTATTTAAAAATTTAGGTGTTATAACAGCAACTCTTGCAGTTTTAATAGGTTCAATCATTTATAAAGGATGTGTAGCTATTGCAATCAAACAATTCGAGCCACAAAGCATGAAGTTGATAACAGCTGTATTGTTTCTGATAATTCTAATTGTGAGTATGGAACGAAAGAAAAAGGTGAAGAAAAATGCTTGAATTAAAAAAAATAAATAAATACTATAATCCGGGCACGATTAACGAGATGTGCCTGTTTGAAGATTTCGATTTGGCGGTAGAACGAGGAGAATTTGTTTCAGTTGTTGGTAGTAATGGTTCTGGGAAGACATCAATGTTAAATATTATATGTGGAAGTATTCCTGTGGATTCCGGCCAGATTCTAATAAATAATCATGATATTTCAAGAGAGAAAGAATACCTTCGGAATCGTAAAATAGGTCGTGTGTACCAAAATCCTGCTATGGGAACTTGCGAAAGTATGACTATTCTTGAGAATATGTCGCTTGCAGATAATAAAGGGAAGCTATATGGGTTATCGAGAGGAATTAACAAAGGAAGAAAAGACTATTACAGAGATAGTTTAAGTCAATTAAACTTAGGTTTAGAAGACAAATTAGATGTGATGGTTGGATCGCTTTCAGGTGGTCAGCGCCAAGCAATGGCACTATTAATGTCTACACTTACACCTATAGAATTTTTGATATTAGACGAGCATACAGCAGCCCTAGATCCCAAAACAGCAGAAATAATCATGGAGTTGACAGATGAAATAGTGAAGAAAAAAGAACTTACAACGATTATGGTAACACACAATCTTCGCTACGCAGTGGATTATGGAAATCGTTTATTGATGCTTCATCAAGGAGAGTGTATTATGGATAAAAAAAGTGAAGAGAAGAAAGCGGTTAACATAGAGGATATTCTTGTGAAATTTAATGAGATAAGTATTGAGTGTGGGAATTAAAAGATGAATAAATAAAAGGAAACTAGCTAGCTTTTTTATCTCCTCTAGGATATAATCTGGGTATAGGATAATATGATGCTTATAAAGGAAAGCTGACTTGTGAAAATGTGGCTTTAACCTTTGGGTTAGAATATGTAAAGTCAAGTAGTTTATTTTAGAGGTTGAAAATGAAGAAATATGATTTAATATTAATTATTGGAGTTGTGGTGGTTGCAACTATATTCTATCTAGGATACCGTTATTTTATGCCGATGGGAGAAGTGGTTGTAGTTTATCAAGATAGCGAAGAGTTCGGGCGGTACAGCTTGAATGAAGAAAAAGTAATAGATATAGACGGAAGCAATTATTTGGAAATTTCTAAAGGTCAAGCTAAGATGATTGAAGCAGATTGTCCAGATGGTCTATGTATGAATCAAAATTCGATTTCAAAAATGAAGGAGACAATTGTATGTCTTCCAAATGAAGTTGTGGTAGAAGTAATCAGTGGAGAATCAGCGGAGTATGATGCGATTGCGAAATGAAGATTGCAGCCTAGAAATATCTAGGCTGCATATTGCGTTTTGAGCAGTTGTTCAAGTGGTACTATTTGGATAAAATACTGCACATCTTTAGCGGTGAATCGGTATTTATAAGCACTGCTTTCGTATAAAATATATAAAGAATCATCGTGGAAGACTACTCCTTCAGACAAAGGGGGGAGGTCGAAAACAGGAGAGAGAAGATGGAGCTTATTATCAATGATTTTACAAAAATATAAGGAAGATGGTGAACGGCGACCGTATGATTGTGATAGAATGAGTTTGTTTTCGGCAATAAAACTAATCCCTTGGATTTGCTTAGGGATTTTAATTGGATCAGTACCGCAACCAGAAAGATGTATAGATTTTCCGTTATAGTGAATCTTATATTCGTAGAGGTAGGTAGAATTATTGAGATTAAACTCTCCAACGTAAAGCTTATCATCAAACACAGTAAGAAAAGATGGCGAACAAAATGAACCACCAAGTGGGGTAATCACATTATATTCATCGTGATACAGATTAAAGGTGTTACGAGTTGATGAGGTGTTTTTAATTTTATCTTCAATTACAGATAAAGAGAGATGAAAAATAGTATCATTTGTGCCAGAGATAAAGATATTGCCGTTAAAGTCATAGGCAATACCTCCTAAGTGTGCATCTAAATCATGATTATCTTTATCTTTTAAGCGCAATACAATAAGGACCTCCAAGGAATTTTTATCAATTACGATTAAAGAACAATTTTTTGCTTCACTGTATAAAGTGAAAATCAAATACTGCTCGGTAAAAGCAAGTGCTTGAGGAATTTTATCGAGAGAAAAAGCAGAGTTTTCTCCGATGGATGCTTGATAGAGTGTGTTCATTGATAAAAAATTTTCAAAGACTAAGCCTTTATTGTAGAGGCCATGATTAGTGCTAGAACTTGTGAACAATAATGTGAGAAGAATTGTAATCCATAACAATTTTGAAGAGAAGAAATTTTGAAAAATCAACAACAATCCTCCTAAAAGTAGTTTTAAGGGATATTATGGTGGAAATTTATAATATTATGCAAAAAAGAAGTGGTAATAGATTGAATTAAAAGATATAAGATGTTACACTTGTAAATAAGAAAAAGTGGAGGAAGGATTATAAGAAATGAAAACAAAAGAAGTATTTGACAAAACAGAGATAAATGTTGAGTTTTCTTATATGAATAAAATCGCTCAATGCATTGGAAAAAGTGACACTATCATTAGATTTCTTAGAGTTCTGGATGAGTATTACAGGTGCGATGAAACAGCAATGATAGAGATTGACTACAATAGATTGAGTGTAAAAGAGTTGTATAGTTCTCGCGTGGACAATGCCTCCTCTCTTGACGGACTAGGGTATAAACAGATTGAAATGTTACATAGATTGTTAGAACAGGAAGAATATATTTGTATTGAAGACGAGGATGTTATAGAAGGGTTAATAGGAAGTGTTGGGACTAAATCTCTTATGGTGATACAGATTAAAGGGAAGAATGTAATTGTGGGAAATCTTATCCTTTTGAATACCAAAGAGAGTGTCGGGAACTTCTCTCTTTTAAAAGCGATGGCATCCTTTATTTTTGAGGACATAAATAAAAAGAAGACACAAGAAGAATTAGAGTACATGTGCTATATTGATCCTCTGACAGGGCTTTATAACAGGAATAAGTATACAGTAGATTTAAAAAGGATAGAGCATAGACCTTTGGAATCTTTGGGTGTAGTCTTCATTGATGTTGATGGGTTGAAGCAGACAAACAATGTATATGGTCATGCGTATGGAGACTATTTGATTGGAAAAATTAGCAAGGTACTACAAAGTGTATTAGGTAATCATTTGTATAGAAGTGGTGGAGATGAGTTTATTGCTCTTTTTGAAAATGTAAAAAAAGATGAGTTTGATGAAGTTGTAGATAAATTAAAGAGCAAGATAAAAAAGGATAAAGATTATACTATCTCAATTGTGAGTAAATGGAAAGAAGGAGAGATTGACGTATTTCAAGAAGTTTCTCTTACAGATGATTTGATGTACATCGAGAAACAGAGCTATTATAAGACTCTACTAGCAAGCAATGCAAGTCATAGAACAAAGTTAGCAGGAGAGTTAAATCAAGAGATTGAACAAGGCGCATTTGAGGTTTATTTGCAACCAAAAATCGACTTGGATAATGGGGAGATTGTAGGAGCAGAAGCTCTGGTGAGAAAGCGCGCGAAAGATGGAACATTGATATTACCAAGTAAGTTTTTACCAATGTACGAACATGAGAAGATTATAAGAAATATTGATCTCTATGTCCTAGAGTGCATTTGCAAAACTTTGAAGGAGTGGAGCAAATTAGGACAACAGCTAAAGATTTCAGTGAATTTTTCAAAAGTCACTTTCATGGAATTCAATGTGGTGAATGATATTCTAGAGATTTGTGAGTATTATGATGTGCCGACAAATTGGATAGAGATAGAAGTGACAGAGAGCACTAAGAATCTGGATGAAGATGTTTTGAGCAAGAGAGTAACACAATTGAAAAACAATGGATTTACAGTCTCTTTGGATGATTTCGGAACACATTATTCAAATTTATTGATGCTAATGACAACAGACTTTTCACAGATTAAACTTGATCGAAGCTTGATTGAGAACTTAGGCAAAGATTCGAGAAATAAAGTTGTAGTGGAGCACATGGTACAGATGTTATCCGAGACAAATGGTGCCGTGACTGTTGCAGAGGGAATAGAAAACCAAGAACAAGTAGAAGTGTTAAAAGGCTTGGAATGCAATTATGGGCAAGGATTCTTATTTGCAAAGCCGATGCCTATACCTGATTTCTTGGAAATATTACTAGAGCAAAGAGAAAAAATGGTAGATTAGGGGAATAATAAAATGAAAAATAAGGTGGTTGCGCTAATTGTATTATTGTTAGGTGTTGTTATGACAGCAGGGTGCGGGGAGACACAATTGCTGTTAGATGATGAAGTTAAAATATCAGAGCTAAGAGGAAACGGAAGTATTACTTCATTTGAGTCTACATCGGTGGAAGGAAAGAAAATAGATGAAAGTATTTTAGAAAAGCATGATGTTACGATGATATATATATGGGAAGCTAGTGATAGTCAGTCAGTGGAAGCTTTAGAGGAGTTACAACAGCTGTATGTAACACTTCCAGATAATGCAAACATCGTCACAGTTTGTAATGATGCGAAGACAGAATTAGAGTTAGCAACAGATATTTTGAAGAGTAAAGGTTGTGAGTTTGATACGATTATTTTAGATGATGAAATAGAGAATCAAATCAGTAACTATATCCAAACATTTCCGACAGCAATTTTTGTGAACGCTAAAGGTGAATTACTAGATTTGCCGATGGAAGGTACTCCTGAGAATGGAAGAGTGCAAGGGTATATGGATTCTATCACGACATATCTTAGCGAGATGGAAGTAGAATAGAGAAGAGATAGAGGAATTAAGATGAAGTGGATGAAATTTTGCTTGAAAACCACAACGGAAGCAGAGGAGATTGTTGCAAGCATGTTGGTGGATTTAGGCGTGGAGAGTATAGAAATTGAAGATCGAGTTCCATTAACAAAAAAAGAGTTAGATGCTATGTATGCAGATATTGCACCAACAATCTTACCTGATGATGGAGTGGCGTATATCAGTTTTTACTTAGAGGAAGAAGATGATAAAGAGGAACTTCTTCAAAAGATTAAGCATGAGCTAGAAGTGATGAGGTCTTATATCGAGGTAGGAGATGGTACAATAGAAGAATCCCTAACAGAAGATGTGGATTGGGTAAACAATTGGAAGCAGTATTTCAAACGCTTCACGATAGACGAGATTACAGTGATTCCTAGCTGGGAAGAAGTCACAGATGCAGATAATGATCAGATGATTATTCGTATTGATCCAGGAACAGCATTTGGAACAGGGATGCATGATACTACTCAGTTGTGCATCAAGCAATTAAAAAAATATATCGGTGAAGGTGAACAAGTTTTAGATATAGGATGTGGTAGTGGAATTTTGGGAATGCTGGCACTGAAGTTTGGTGCGGCATTTTCTTTTGGCACAGATTTAGATGTTTGTGCAATTGAGGCTACCTATGAAAATATGACTGTAAATCAAATAGAACCAGAAAATTATAAAGTTTTGATTGGAAATATTATAAATGATAGTGAGGTTCAAAATAATGTCGGATACGAGAAATATGATATTGTACTGGCCAATATTTTGACAGAAGTATTGATACCATTAACTCCAGTTGTTAAAAAGTGTTTGAAGTCAGAGGGTTTATTTATTACAAGTGGAATTATTAATTGCAATGGAAAAGAAGAAACTATGAAAAAAGCTTTAAAAGCTGAGGGATTTTCTATAATAGAGACAACTTATCAAGGTGAGTGGGTGTCGATTACAGCAAAGAAAGAGTAAGGATATGGGATAAAGAGATGCAACATTTTTTTGTAGAACCAGAACAAGTAAAGTTGAACAGTATATATATATACGGGAGTGATGTAAAACATATCAAAGATGTTTTACGCATGAAGGTAGGAGAAAAAATAGAAATTAGTGATGGGAATAATAAAAAGTATTTGTGCGAAATAATTGATTTGGCCGAAGAGCAAATTATAGTTGAGATTATAGAGGAAATAGAGTCAGATTCGGAGCTTCCTGTGAAAGTTTGTTTATACCAAGGATTTCCTAAGGGGGATAAGATGGATTTGATTGTTCAAAAGGCTGTAGAATTAGGTGTGCATGAGATTATTCCAGTTATGACAAAGCGAACCATTGTGAAGTTGGATGAAAAAAAGGCGGCAAAGCGGGTTGAGCGTTATAACAGCATTGCAATAAGTGCAGCAAAGCAAGCTAATAGAGGGGTTATACCAGTAGTGAAAGATATTTGTACTTTTGATGAGGCTTTAGAGGATTCAAAGCATAATGGCATGAATATAATTCCTTATGAACTGGCAGAAGGAATGCTAGAGACCAGAAAGGTACTAGATACTGTAATAAATCATAAGAGCATAGGAATATTCATAGGTCCAGAGGGCGGATTTGATACCAGAGAGATTGAAAAAGCAAAAACAGAAGGGGCAAAGCCTATTACCTTAGGTAAACGAATCCTAAGAACAGAGACAGCAGGACTTGCAGTTTTATCCATCTTAATGTATATCCTTGAAGATAGAAATTAAGAGCAAATAAAGTACATTTAGAATGGTTATAACATATTTTATAGAGAAAGAAATTAATAGGAGAGTTAGATGGAAGTTTATTTAGACAATTCAGCTACCACAAAATGTTACGATAGCGTAATTGATCTTGTCGGAACAACTATGGGAGTGAATTATGGAAACCCTTCCTCTGTGCACAATAAAGGGCTAGAAGCAGAAAAGTATATCAGAGGAGCAAAAGAAATATTATCAAATATACTTAAAGTGCAAGAAAAAGAGATCTATTTTACTTCAGGAGGTACGGAAGGAAACAATCTGGCATTAATAGGTGCGGCGCGTGCTAATAAAAGAAGAGGAAAGCACTGCATTACGACAGTTGTTGAGCACCCGTCAGTGTTAAATGTAATGCAGTACTTGGAAGAAGAAGGGTTTGAAGTGACGTACCTTTCAGTCGATGAAAGTGGAAAAGTGAATTTAGATGAGTTAAAGTACGCGCTTCGAAAAGATACAATTTTAGTTTCTGTAATGTATGTTAACAATGAGGTGGGAACGGTGCAACCCGTAGAAGAAATAGCGCAAATTTTGTATCGGTTTAATAAAGAAATCGTTTTTCACGTAGATGCAGTACAAGGGTTTGGGAAGTTTCGTATTCACCCGAAAAGGATTGGAATAGATATGTTGACTATCAGTGCCCACAAGATACACGGACCAAAAGGAAGTGGTGCTCTTTATATCAATCAGAAAACAAAGTGTACCCCACTTATCATAGGTGGTGGCCAGCAACAGAATATGAGATCTGGCACTGAGAACGTACCAGGTATTGCAGGTCTTGGCATTGCGGCAAAAAGCGGCTATCAAGGGTTTGAAGAAAAAATAAATAGTATGTATGAATTGCGTCGCTACTTTATTGAAGGTGTGAGTAAGATAGAAGAGTCTATGATTCATGGACCTTGTCAAAAATGTGGTGCACCTCACATCATAAGTGTTGGGTTTGTAGGAATCAAAAGTGAGGTTTTGTTACATGCACTTGAAGAAAACGAAATATATGTATCATCAGGATCAGCATGTTCATCAAATCACCCAGGAATTAGTGGGGTATTAAAATCTATGGGGGTTGAGGGGAAATATTTAGATTCCACAATACGCTTCAGTTTATCAGAATTTACCACAAAAGAAGAAATTGACTATACACTAGAAACGTTATATAATTTAATACCAATATTGAAAAGATATATGAAGAGATAGAATGGAAAGAAGAGGACAGAAGATGGAATTTCAATCTTTTTTGATAAAATACGGAGAAATAGGAATAAAAGGAAAGAATAGATATTTATTCGAAGATGCTTTAGTTAGGCAGATGAGATATGTATTGCGAGATGTTGACGGGGAATTTAAAGTTCATAAGTCGCAAGGGAGAATCTATGTTGACTGTGAAGGTACATACGATTATGAAGATGCAGTGGAGGCCTTGAAACGAGTTTTTGGTATCGTCGGGATATGCCCTGTGGTAGTTCTAGAAGATAGGGGATTTGAAGAACTATCAAAGGAAGTAGTGGCTTATATGAAGGAGGCTCATCCAGAAGGAAACTACACATTTAAAGTAGATGCAAGACGTGGTAAGAAAAGTTACCCGATGAATTCTATGGAGATTAACTGTGATTTAGGTGGTGCTATTTTAGAGGCGTTTCCTGAGTCGAAAGTTGATGTTCATAAGCCAGAGCTAATGCTTCATGTAGAGGTGAGAGAAAAAATTTATGTTTACTCTAAGATAATTAAAGGTGCAGGAGGCATGCCTATAGGAACAAATGGAAAGGCGATGCTTTTATTATCAGGTGGAATTGATAGTCCAGTAGCAGGTTATATGGTTGCTAAACGAGGCGTAGGGTTAGAGGCTACTTATTTTCATGCACCTCCATATACAAGTGAGAGAGCAAAACAAAAAGTAGTTGACTTGGCAAAAATCGTTTCAAGATACACAGGTCCTATCAGATTAAATGTAGTGAATTTTACAGATATTCAGTTATATATCTATGATAAATGCCCTCATGATGAACTTACCATTATCATGAGAAGATACATGATGAAGATTGCCGAGCATTTTGCAAAAGAAAGTAATTGCTTAGGATTAATAACAGGAGAAAGTATTGGCCAAGTGGCAAGTCAGACTATGCAAAGTCTTGCAGCTACTAATGAAGTCTGTACAATTCCAGTATACCGTCCACTGATTGGATTTGATAAGCAGGAGATAGTAGATGTATCTATGAAGATAGATACTTTCGAGACATCAATATTACCTTTTGAAGATTGCTGTACTATTTTTGTCGCAAAGCATCCTGTGACAAAGCCAAATCTTAACATTATTAAAAGATCAGAACAAAATTTAGAAGAAAAGATTGATGGATTAATGGAAAAAGCAATTGAAAGTGTAGAAATAATTAACGTAGATAGTAGAAAAAGAGTATAGAAAAAACACCCCACAAAATTGTGGGGTGTTAAAAAGTCCAACATTCAATTAATCGATAATGTATGGTGAAAGAGCTACCAAAATTTCATCCATAGCGTTGTCAGCGTGGATATTCAAATTGATTGGTTTAGATAGATCTAAACTGAAAATACCCATGATAGATTTAGCATCGATTACGTATCTTCCAGATACTAGGTCAAAGTCGAAATCAAACTTTGTAATTTCATTAACGAAAGATTTTACCTTGTCAATTGAGTTTAAAGATATAGTTACTGTTTTCATGAAATAATCCTCCTTAAATTTATTAACTAAGTTTATCTTAATGTTTTAGGAAGAAAAAGTCAAGAAACAATATGCTTAAGAATAAAAAATATCTTTGTGTAAATTGACAATATATAGAAAGACGAGGAATTAAAAATGAAGAAAGTAGCACTCCATAATCTGGGATGCAGAGTAAATGCATATGAAACAGAAGCTATGCAAGAGTTATTAGAAAATGCAGGATATCAAATCGTTCCATTTAAAGAAGGGGCGGATATCTATCTTATAAACACCTGTACGGTGACCAATATAGCTGATCGCAAGTCTAGACAGATGTTACACCGAGCAAAAAAAATGAATCCAGATGCAATCGTAATCGCAGCAGGGTGCTATGTTCAAAAAGAAACTGTAGTAGATGATGCAATTGATATTGTGATAGGAAATAATAAAAAACAAAATTTAATTGAAATCTTAGAATCATACAATGGAAATAAAGACATCGAAAGCAAAATCGATATTAATAAGACAGATGAGTACGAAAAGTTAAATGTAAGTAAGACAATGAATCGTACAAAAGCTTATATAAAAATACAAGATGGATGCAATCAATTTTGTTCCTACTGTATTATTCCTTATGTAAGAGGAAGAGCGAGAAGTAGAAGTCAAGAAGATGTAATAAATGAAGTGAAATCTTTAGTTACCAGTGGATATAAAGAGATGGTTCTTACAGGAATACACTTATCTTCGTACGGAACAGACCTAACTGGTGAAGAAAACTTAATCTCGCTATTGAAAGCGGTTCATGAGATCAAAGAGATTGAAAGCATCAGTTTTGGTTCATTGGAGCCAAGAGTTATAAGTGAAGAGTTTGCTAGTGTGTTAAAAAAACTTCCAAAGGTTTCGCCTCACTTTCATCTATCGCTACAAAGTGGATGTGACGAGACGTTAAAGCGTATGAATCGAAAATATACAACGGCTGATTATAAAAAATCTTGTGACCTTTTGCGAAGTGTTTATGAAAATCCAAGGATAACAACAGATATTATAGTAGGTTTCCCAGGTGAGACTGAAGAAGAATTTGAAAAAACAAGAGATTTTGTGGAGGCTATTGACTTCTATGAGACGCATGTGTTCAAGTATTCAAAGCGAGATGGAACAAAAGCAGCGATGATGGAAAATCAGATTGAAGAATCGGTAAAAACATATAGAAGTAAAATATTAATTGCACTAAATGAAGTTATAGATTGATATTTTATCAAAAGTGTATTAAGATGAAAGAGAAGATGCGAGAAATACTATGGATTTCTAAGCGAAGAAGAGATAAGGGCGTGAATAAATGAAAGAATTAACAAACACACAGTTTTTTAAAGTGGAAAATGCACCTACAGTAGATGCTAATGAAGTACTGCAGTATGTCTATGAAGCTTTAAAAGTAAAAGGATATAATCCTGTAAATCAAATTGTAGGGTATGTGATGTCAGGGGATCCAACTTATGTGACGAGTCATGATGGAGCGAGAAGTTTAATCATGAAGGTAGAACGAGATGAATTAGTAGAAGAGATGCTTCGAACGTATATAAAGCATCACAATTGGGAATAAGTGTACTATGAGAATAATGGGACTAGACTACGGGTCAAAGACAATTGGAGTGTCAATCAGTGATCCTTTAGGCCTTACAGCACAAGGTATAGAGACGATAGAACGAAAGAATGAAGATAAGTTAAGACAATCTTTTGCTAGGATTGAATCGCTTATCAGTGAATATGAAGTGGAGAAAATCGTGCTTGGATTTCCTAAGAATATGAATAATTCAGTAGGAGAACGAGGCGAAAAAACACTTTTATTTAAAGAGCAGCTAGAAAGAAGAGTAAACCTTGAAGTGATTCTTTGGGACGAGCGTTTAACTACGGTTGAAGCTAATCGCACATTAATCGAGGGAAATATAAGAAGAGAAGAACGTAAGAAGTATGTAGATAAGCTTGCGGCTATTTTTATATTGCAAGGATACTTGGACTCTGTCAGTATGCAAAAATAATAGGAGACAAGTAGAAGATGGAAAAAATTGAATTTACATTTGATGAAACAGATGAAACAGTAGAATTTTTTGTTGTAGAACAAACAAAAGTGAATGGAAGTTCTTACTTACTAGTAGCAGATTCGAATGAAGATGAGGCGGAATGCTTGATTTTAAAAGATACAGCAGATGAGGACGCAGAGGAAAGCGTGTATGAAATCGTTGAGGACGATATTGAATTAGAAGCGGTGTCTAAGATATTTGAAGATTTATTAGAAGATATAGGAATTGAAATATAAAAAAATATGGAGGTATAGTGTGAAAAAATTGAATAATGGAAAAGTGAAAATCATTCCCTTGGGTGGATTAGAAGCAATCGGAATGAATATTACTGCCTTCGAATTTGAAGACAGTATTATTGTTGTGGATTGCGGTCTTGCATTTCCGGAGGATGATATGTTAGGGGTTGACTTAGTAATTCCAGACATTACCTATCTAAAGGATAATATAGATAAGGTGAAAGGTTTTGTGATTACTCATGGACATGAAGATCATATAGGGGCGTTGTCGTACGTGCTTAAAGAAATGAATCTTCCAGTTTATGCAACAAAGCTTACGATGGGAATCATCGATAAAAAATTAAAAGAACATAATCTTTTGAGATGTACAAGACGTAAAGTTGTTAAGCACGGACAATCGATAAATCTAGGGAAGTTTAGAATCGAATTTATTAAGACAAATCACAGTATTGCAGATGCAGCTGCATTAGCGATTTACTCGCCAGCTGGAATTATTGTACACACAGGTGATTTTAAAGTGGATTACACACCAGTGTTTGGAGATGCTATCGATTTGCAGAGATTTTCGGAAATTGGGAAAAAAGGTGTTCTAGCTTTATTGTCAGATAGTACAAATGCGGCAAGACCAGGATTTACACAATCAGAGAAGACGGTAGGAAAGACAATTGATCATATCTTTTCGGAACATAAGACATCGAGAATTATTGTTGCAACTTTTGCGTCGAACGTGGATCGTGTACAACAGATTATAAATTCAGCATATAAAAGCGGTAGAAAAGTAGTAGTAGAAGGAAGAAGTATGGTGAATATCATCGATACTGCTTCAGAGCTTGGATATTTAAACATACCAGATAAAACATTAATCGAGATAGATCAATTGAGGAATTATCCGGATGAAAAGACTGTAATTATTACTACAGGTAGCCAAGGGGAATCAATGGCGGCACTATCGAGAATGGCAGCGGATATACACAAGAAAGTTACGATAAAGCCAGGGGATACGATTATATTTAGTTCAAGTCCAATACCAGGAAATGAAAAATCAGTATCAAAGGTTATCAATGAATTATCGAAAAAGGGTGCAGAAGTAATCTTCCAAGATGCTCACGTTTCAGGACATGCTTGTCAGGAAGAGTTAAAATTGATGTATTCACTGGTAAAACCTAAATATGCAGTTCCGGTGCACGGAGAATTTAGACACTTAAAAGCAAATTCAGAGATTGCACAATCACTAGGAATAGCGAAAGAAAATGTATTTATCCTTAAATCTGGGGATGTGCTTGAGTTAGATAGCGAAGAGGCAAAAGTAGTAGATCACGTTCAAACAGGTGGGATTTTAGTTGATGGAATCGGAGTTGGTGACGTAGGGAATATTGTACTTCGTGACCGCCAACATCTTGCTGAAGATGGTATTGTGATTGTAGTGCTTACTTTGGAAAAAGGAACAAATCGACTTCTTGCTGGACCTGATATCGTTTCGAGAGGATTTGTTTATGTGAGAGAGTCAGAAGGTTTTATGGAAGAGGCGCGTAATGTGCTTTACAAAGCAACAGAGGATTGCTTAGAAAAGAAAAGCTCTGATTGGAATAAGATAAAGATGACAATACGTGATACAATGAATGATTTTATATGGAAAAAGACAAAAAGACGTCCTATGATATTACCGATTATTATGGATGTAGACATGTAGAAGAGGTTATGTATGATAGTTGATGAAAGAATGGTAGCTTTTATCAATTCGATGGAGACAGAGAATAGTGAACTGCTAGAACAGATTGAAATAGAAGCTTTAGAGGATAAAGTTCCGATTATTCGAAAAGAAGTCCAAAGCTTTTTGCGAGTTTTACTGGCGATAAAAAAACCTATGCGCATCCTAGAAATAGGGACTGCCGTAGGTTTCTCTGCGTTATTTATGAGTGAATGTACTCCTTCGAATTGTAGAATTACTACAGTAGAAAAATTTGAAAAACGAATTTGCATTGCGAAAAATAATTTTACCAGAGCAAATAAAAATAACGAGATAGAACTTTTAGAAGGTGATGCACTTGAGGTTATGAAAGCTCTTTCAGAACCTTACGACTTTATATTTATGGATGCGGCGAAAGCTCAATATATTTATTATCTTCCGGAGGCACTTCGCCTACTAAAAGAGAATGGAGTATTAGTCTCAGATAATGTATTACAAGATGGAGACATTATAGAATCCAAATTTGCTATAGAGCGTAGAAATCGAACGATACACGGCCGTATGCGAGAATATTTATATGAAATAAAACACATAGAAGAATTGACTACATCAATAGTTCCAATAGGAGATGGAGTTGCCATTAGTGTGAAAAAAGAGAGGAAACAGCAATGAGACATCCAGAATTATTAGTACCTGCAAGTAGTCTTGAAGTATTAAAAGTTGCAGTAGTATTTGGTGCAGATGCAGTATATATCGGAGGGGAGGCCTTCGGGCTTCGAGCAAAAGCGAAGAATTTTTCTCTAGAGGATATGAGAGAGGGAATTAAGTTTGCGCATGAACATAGCGTGAAAGTATATGTAACTGCTAATATACTAGCCCACAATGAAGATTTAGTAGGTGTGAGAGAGTATTTTAAAGAGATGAAAGAACTTCGCCCAGATGCACTAATTATAGCAGATCCAGGGATTTTTGCGATTGCACAGGAAGTATGTCCAGAGATAGAGCTCCACATCAGTACACAAGCAAATAACAGCAATTACGGAACTTATTTGTTCTGGAAACAGCTAGGTGCATCTAGAGTGGTGACAGCAAGAGAACTTTCACTAGAAGAGATAAAAGAGATTAGAAATAATATCCCAGATGACTTGGAAATAGAGACATTTATCCATGGAGCGATGTGCATGTCTTACTCAGGGCGATGTTTGTTGAGTAACTATTTTACGGGTAGAGATGCGAATAGAGGAGCTTGCACTCATCCTTGTAGATGGAAATATGCAGTTGTAGAAGAGACAAGACCAGGGGAATATATGCCTATTTATGAAAATGAAAGAGGTACATATATCTTTAACTCAAAAGATCTTTGTATGATCGAATATATTCCAGAGATACTAGATGCAGGTATAGATAGCTTGAAGATTGAGGGCAGGATGAAAACAGCATTGTATGTTGCAACAGTTGCGCGAACATATAGAAAAGCGATTGATGACTATCAAAAGGATCCGGAACTTTACAAAAAAAATATGCCGTGGTATCAAGAACAGATATCGAACTGCACATATAGACAATTTACAACTGGTTTCTTTTTCGGGAAACCAGATGAAACAACTCAGATTTACAATAGCAATACCTATGTGAAAGAATATACGTATTTAGGAGTTGTGGGTGAAGCAAAGGGAGATGGATTATACAAAATTGAGCAACGTAACAAATTCTCAATAGGAGAAAAGATTGAAGTTATGAAGCCTAATGGAGATAATATAGAAATAACAGTGAGGCGAATCCTAGATGAAGAAGGCAAGAGCCAAGAAAGTGCGCCACATCCAAAACAATTGCTATATATTGATTTAGGGATTGAATTGGATGAGTATGATATATTAAGAAGAGCAGAAACAAATTAGTTTGTGGCGCATTCTTATGGAGTATTACGTTGAAGAATTGAAATTAAAGCGCAATTTATCGATTGCGCTTTTTTCTATACGCGAAACGTAGGAACGAGATATATGTAATCTCGCAGCTATTTCCCGTTGTGTATATTCGTGTCCGTGATACAGTCCATACCGCATTTTAAGTACAGTCTGCTCCCGAGGAGATAACTGATGTTCGATATGTTTATAAAGGCTTTTGATATTTTCGCGCAGTAAGATTTGTTCATATGCTGTATCTTCTTTTGATTCAACTACATCAAAAATTTGTATCTCATTTCCATCATGATCAGTTCCTATCGGTTCATATATGGAGACTTCTTTTGCAAACTTTTTTTTAGATCGAAGCATCATAAGGATTTCGTTTTCGATACACTTAGCAGCATAGGTTGCTAATCGATTACCTTTATTTGGATCAAAGGTGGTTACAGCCTTAATAAGACCTATGGTACCAATTGAAATCATATCATCAGAGTCCTCATCCAAATATTGATATTTTTTTAAGACATGAGCTACCAGTCGAAGGTTATGTTCAATCAAGATGTGTTTTGCCTCTAAATTTCCTTCTGTATATTGTAGCAGATAGTAGCGTTCTTTCTCTGCGGATAAGGGCTTAGGAAATGACTTCAAAATAGCTACCTCGATGAATATTTATTATTAATATATGAACAATGTGGCGAATTGTGTATGTCCGAACTAGGATTTTTAGATAGAATATATTGACAGATAATTAAATCATTACTACAATATAATGACAAAGCAAAATAATTCTTAGTAATCTAATGGGTTAATTCTGACCCGAATTTCAAAAAACAGCTAAAATAAAAGAGTGAAAGGAGTGATGCAATTGTATAGCATCGTTTTATCAGCAGCACTTAGAGGGATGAGCGCGACTCTTGTTCAAGTCGAGGTTGATGTAAGTTCTGGGCTACCATCATTTCAAATGGTAGGAAGTGTGTCAACAGAAATAAAAGAATCCGTAGATAGGGTGAGAACAGCTATAAAAAATTCGGGATTTCAATTACAGCCTAGAAAAATTGTAGGAAATTTATCTCCAGCAAATTTACGAAAAACGGGCGTATCCTATGATCTTCCAATAGCAGTAGGCGTATTATCGGCATATGGAATAATAAAAGAGGAGACAGTGAAAAATCATCTCTTTGTGGGAGAATTAAGTTTGACAGGGAGGTTACAACGAATTAATGGGGTGTTACCTATAGTACTCATGGCGAAAAAAAGAGGGATTCATAATATAATAGTTCCTGTAGGGAATTTAAAAGAAGTGTCTATAATAGATGGTGTGCAAGTATATGGAGCAGATTCAATAGAAAGTGTGGTAGAACACTTGAATAAAAAGAAAGTACTTGAAAAATCAGTTTTTAAAAAAAAGTTACATGACGATAAAAGGAGTGTAATTGATTTTTCGGATGTGAAAGGTCAGGTGTTTGTAAAAAGAGCATTGACTATAGCTGTAGCAGGGTGTCATAACGTACTTATGATAGGACCACCGGGAGCAGGAAAGAGTATGCTTTCTAAAAGAATCCCTAGTATTTTTCCGGACTTGAGCCTTGAAGAGAGCATAGAGGTATCGCAGATTTATAGTGTGGCAGGACTACTAAAAGAAGAGTCCCCTTTTATTGATGAACGTCCATTTCGAAATGTACATCATACGGTTACTAGAAGTGCATTAATTGGTGGTGGGAGTATGGTAAAACCTGGAGAGATAAGTTTGTCCCACAAAGGCGTATTATTTTTGGACGAGATAGCAGAATTTCCACGTTCAGTTTTAGAAGCGCTCAGGCAACCATTGGAAGAGAAAAAAATTATAATCACAAGAAACAAAGGAAGCTATGAATTCGAAGCAGATTTTATGTTGATTGCAGCAATGAATCCATGTCCTTGTGGGAACTATCCTGATTTAGAAAAATGTATTTGTTCAAACTATGAAATCAAAAGATATCTAAACAAAATTTCGCAACCGCTACTAGATAGAATGGATATGAGTATAGATGTTCCAAGGGTCAAATACGAGGAATTAAAAAACACTCAGAGGGAATCAGAGTCTAAGAGCATAAAGAGGCAAGTAGAGAATGCTAGAAATATTCAAAGTTCGAGATATTATAAAAATCAAAGGAAGACAAATGCAACCATTAAAGAAAGTGAGATGCATCTATACTGTGCGTTAGATGAAAAATGTGAAGAGTTGATGAAGAAGACTTATCAAAAGCTAGAAATGACAGCTAGGTCTTATCATAAAGTTATAAAAGTTGCTCGTACGATAGCTGATTTAGAAGGAGAGAAGGAGATTAAAGAAGAGCATCTGCTGGAATCTATAGGCTATAGAATGTGTAATCAATTGCATGGGAAGGAGAGTCTATGAAAGATAAGCATCGTATAAATGTTAATCTAGAAGACGAATACAAACGACTTTTGGATATGGGAGGGCGATTTGTCACAATTGAAGATGTAAATTTCCCCAAAGATTTAAGGAATATTGACAATCCGCCACATACACTTTTTTACTTAGGAGAGCTACCCAAAGAAGACCATTTAAACATAGCAATTGTAGGTACGAGAAGGTGTAGTAGTTACGGGTATCAGATTGCAAAAGAATTCGCTTATAGACTGGGGGAATTAAGTGTACAAGTTACCAGCGGTATGGCACTTGGCATTGATTCCATAGCTCAAAGAGCGGCAATGGAAGGGGGTGGAAAAAGTTTTGCGGTATTAGGGTGCGGTGTTGATATTTGTTATCCGAGTGAAAATCGAGGATTGTATAGAGATTTAATCAAGAGTGGTGGCGTTATATCGGAGTTTCCATTAGGGACAAGTCCAAAACGCTATAACTTTCCACTACGGAACCGAATTATAAGTGGCTTGGCTGATGTAGTAATTATAATAGAAGCAAAAGAAAAAAGCGGTTCATTAATTACAGCCGATTATGCGTTGGCACAAGGAAAAGAGATATATGCACTTCCGGGACCAATAACAAGTTCACTGAGTACAGGGTGCAATAAATTAATCAAACAAGGTGCAGGTATTTTGGTTGATTTTGAGGATTTTTTGAAAGAAATCGGTGTAAATTATCAAATTTTACAAAAAAAATCAAAAGAAATTGAAATAATACTTGAAACTAAAGAAAATATGGTGTATAGTGTTCTCGATTTCCAAGTTCGCAATATTGAGTGGATTTTACAACAATTTGAGATGCCTATTCACGAAGTATTAGGCATTTTGTTGTCTCTTGAGTTGAAAGGATATGTAAAGGAAGTATCAAAAAATAAATACAAAAAAACAATGATGACAGAAGTAGTGAAGACTAAAAAGGAGTAGATTATATGGCTAGGTATCTAGTAATAGTAGAGTCCCCTGCTAAGGTGAAAACGATTAAAAAGTTTTTAGGGAGCAGTTATGTGATTGCAGCATCTAATGGACATGTAAGGGACTTGCCTAAAAGTCAATTAGGCATTGATGTAGAAAATGATTTTGAACCAAAATACATCACAATTAGAGGAAAAGGTGATATACTCGCTAATTTGCGAAAGGAAGTAAAAAAAGCAGATAAAGTCTATTTAGCGACTGACCCCGATAGAGAAGGAGAAGCGATCTCTTGGCATTTGTTGAAAGCGCTAAAATTAGAAGGGAAAAAAGTATATCGGATTACATTCAATGAGATTACAAAAGAAGCTGTAAAAGAGTCAATAAAAAATGCGAGAGAAATTAACATGGATTTGGTAGATGCACAGCAAGCACGCCGTGCATTGGACAGAATAATGGGATATAGAATAAGTCCCCTACTTTGGAAAAAAGTTAAAAGAGGATTAAGTGCAGGAAGAGTTCAATCTGTAGCACTTCGCATTATAGCAGATAGAGAGCAGTTGATCAGTGAATTTATTCCAGAAGAATATTGGACACTGGATGCGAAGTTAGCTGTAAAAGGTGAGAAGAAACCTATAGTTGCTAAGTTTTATGGAAGTGACAAAAAAATGAAGATTTCTTCTAAAGAGCAATTAGATGGTATTGTGGATGAAATAAAAGATGCGAAGTTCATAGTGGCTGATGTAAAAAAGAGTAACAGAAGCAAGAAATCACCATTGCCGTTTACAACTAGTACATTGCAACAAGAAGCGGCAAATGCTTTAAATTTTGCGACATCTAAGACAATGAGAATTGCACAGCAACTCTATGAAGGAATTGAGATAAAGGGAAGTGGAACGGTAGGTTTAATCACGTATCTGCGTACAGATTCTACCAGAATATCAGAAGGCGCAGAACAAAGTGCGCTAGAGTATATAACGAAAGTGTATGGACAAGAGTTCACACAAGAAAAAGCAGAGAAAAAAGCTGATTCGAAAAAAATTCAAGATGCTCATGAGGCGATTAGACCAACGGATGTTACTAAGACTCCAGCTTCTTTAAAAGAATCTTTAAGCAGAGAACAGTTTAGATTATATCAATTAATTTGGAAAAGATTTGTAGCGAGCCAGATGAAAGCTGCGATGTACGAGTCTACAACAGTAAAAATTGCGGCGAACTCATATATTTTCAATGTATCGACTTCTAAGGTAGTATTTGAAGGATTTCGTATGGCGTATATTGAATCAGGTGAAGAAAAGCAAGAGACTAATCTAATGTTGAAAAATTTAGATGAAAATTCAGTGCTTACAAAAGAGGAATTGCAATCAGAACAGCACTTTACTCAACCACCAGCTCATTTTACAGAAGCATCACTTGTAAAAGCATTAGAGGAGTTAGGGATTGGTAGACCAAGTACTTATGCACCAACAATTTCAACAATTATAGCTAGACGTTATATTGCAAAAGAGAATAAAAATTTATATTTGACTGAAATTGGTGAAGTTGTTAATGGAATCATGATTCAATCTTTCCCATCTATCGTAGATGTGAATTTTACAGCTACTATGGAAGGGCTGTTAGATAAGGTTGAAGAAGGAAGTGTTGAGTGGAAAGATGTGATTCGAAACTTCTATCCAGACTTGGATGAAGCGGTAAAGGTTGCGGAAGAAGAGCTAGAAAGCATAACAATAGAAGATGAGGTGACAGATGTAATCTGTGAAGAATGTGGTAGAAATATGGTAGTTAAATATGGACCACATGGGAAATTCTTGGCGTGTCCAGGATTTCCAGAATGCAGAAATACGAAGCCACATCTAGAAAAGGTTGGAGTTGCTTGTCCTCTTTGTGGAAAAGAAGTCGTACTGCGGAAAACAAAAAAAGGTAGAAAATATTACGGCTGTGAAGAAGGAAGTAATTGTGAATTCATATCATGGCAAAAACCAAGTGAGAAAAAATGTCCAAAATGTTCCAGTTACATGTTAGAAAAAGGAAATAAGATTGTCTGCGCTAATGAGACTTGCGGGTATGTAGACAATTTGAAGAGCAATTCATAATATTATATTAAGATTTGACGAATTTAGTGAAATATAGAAAATTGTGTGTTAGTATAAAAAGACAAATTCGAGGAACAATTAGAAATATTATGAAATGAAATTTTGGAGGACATTTATGAGCGTACATTTGCTTGATAAAACAAGAAAAATTAACAAATTATTACACAACAATAATTCTAGTAAAGTAGTATTTAGCGATATTTGCTCTGTATTGACAGAGATTTTAGAGTCTAATGCTCTTGTGGTTAGTAAAAAAGGGAAAGTACTTGGAATTAGTCAGTTTGTTAGCGTTCCGGCGATTAATGAGTTGATTATGAACGAAGTAGGAAGCTATATAGACGAGATGCTTAACGAGAGGTTGCTGAGTATTTTATCGACAAAAGAAAATGTAAATTTACAGACATTAGGGTTTGCAGCAGAGACAGTGAAAGATTATCAAGCGATCATTACTCCGATTGATATTGGAGGGGAAAGGCTTGGAACACTATTTATATATAAAAATTCAAATGTATATGAAATTGATGATATTATCTTGAGTGAATACGGTACAACAGTAGTTGGGCTAGAGATGCTTCGATCAGTTAATGAGGAAAATGCAGAAGAGATGAGAAAAGAACAGATAGTTCAATCAGCATTAGGAACATTATCTTTTTCAGAATTAGAAGCAATAATTCATATTTTTGATGAATTAGAAGGAACTGAAGGGATATTGGTTGCAAGTAAGATTGCAGATAGAGTAGATATCACTCGTTCGGTTATTGTGAATGCTCTTCGTAAGTTTGAAAGTGCAGGGGTAATTGAATCGCGTTCATCAGGCATGAAGGGTACTTACATCAAAGTTGTTAATGATTTTGTTTTTAGAGAGATTGAAGAAATAAAGAAGGATCGTAGATATAAGAAAAAGCAATCTGCGGTAAATTAAGAATGAATAAAAAATGTCACTTGCGATTGCAAAGTGGCATTTTTTTCGATATACTTACAAGATAGGTCATTGAAAAAGAATAGGTTGTGAATGAGGTGGATATATGTACGAAGGTTGTAGAGTCCAGTTAGAAGTAGAAAAAGCTTTAAAGCGTGATATAATCGTTGATGATGGTATCGTAGAGGGGAAAGTGCTTCGCTATATGAAAAATGAAGAGATGTTCTATATAGAGATAGCAGAGCAGTTGTTGGAGAGGATTTCCCTTGATGTTAAGTACTCGTGTAAAATAGAGACAGAAAATGAAAGCATAATTGTTTGCTATGGAACCGTAAAACAGAGGTACTATAGTGAGGAAGGCGGAATGGGAATTTTTCGAATTGAGAATGGATTTTATAAAATATTAATAGATTGATTATTGACAAAAGAATAGGTAGATGATATTTTAAATCTATGAATTAGCACTCAGCGGAATTGAGTGCTAACATATAGTTAAGGAGGAATTACAATGAATTTATTACCACTAGGAGATAGGGTTGTATTGAAGCAACTAATAGCTGAAGAAACTACAAAGTCTGGAATCGTTATACCTGGACAATCAAATGAAAAACCCCAACAAGCAGAAGTGATTGCAGTTGGACCAGGGGGAATGGTAGATGGAAAGCAAGTAGATATGCTAGTAGAAGTAGGGGATAAAGTTGTATACTCGAAGTATGCAGGGACTGAAATTGAATTAGACGATGAAGAATATATTATTGTTAAGCAAAATGATATATTAGCAGTAGTGAAATAGGAGGGGTGAGATAATGGCAAAGGAAATTAAATTTGGAGCAGAAGCTAGAGCATCATTAGAGACAGGGGTTAATAAATTAGCAGATACAGTGCGTGTGACATTAGGCCCTAAAGGGAGAAATGTAGTCCTTGACAAATCGTTTGGCTCACCTCTTATCACTAATGATGGTGTTACAATCGCAAAAGAGATTGAACTGGAAGATGTTTTTGAAAATATGGGTGCACAACTGATAAAAGAAGTTGCAGCGAAGACCAATGATGTAGCAGGAGATGGAACAACTACGGCTACAGTTTTAGCTCAAGCGATGGTGAATGCGGGAATGAAAAATCTTGCTGCGGGAGCAAATCCTATAGTTCTTCGTAAAGGAATGAAAAAAGCGACTGCATGTGCAGTGGAATCAATCGCATCTATGAGCGGAAAAGTAAAAGATAAAGAGCAAATTGCAAAAGTAGCTACTGTTTCCTCGGGTGATGAAGAGGTAGGAACTATGATTGCAGATGCAATGGAAAAAGTATCAAATGATGGTGTTATCACAATCGAAGAGTCTAAAACAATGATGACAGAATTAGACTTAGTAGAAGGTATGCAATTTGATAGAGGGTATATTTCTGCATATATGGCGACAGATATGGATAAGATGGAAGCAAATTTAGATGAACCATATATCTTGGTAACAGATAAGAAGATTAGCAATATTCAAGATTTACTACCTGTTTTAGAGCAAATCGTTCAATCGGGAGCTAGACTATTGATTATCGCTGAAGATATCGAAGGAGAAGCGCTTACTACCTTAATCGTGAACAAATTAAGAGGAACATTCAATGTTGTTGCTGTAAAAGCACCAGGATATGGAGACAGAAGAAAAGCGATGCTTGAAGATATTGCAATCCTTACTGGAGGCCAGGTGATTTCAGAAGAACTAGGTCTAGACTTAAAAGAAGTGACTATGGATCAATTAGGACGTGCAAAGTCAGTAAAAGTTCAAAAAGAAAACACAGTAATTGTCGATGGTGCTGGAGATAAATCAGGAATTGATGGTAGAGTAAATCAGATTAAGAAGCAAATCGAAGAGACTACATCAGAATTCGATAGAGAAAAATTACAAGAGCGCCTAGCTAAACTAGCTGGAGGAGTTGCTGTAATCCGCGTAGGAGCAGCTACAGAGACAGAGATGAAGGAAGCTAAGCTACGTATGGAAGATGCTTTAAATGCTACTAGAGCGGCTGTAGAAGAAGGTATTATAGCAGGGGGTGGTTCTTCATATATTCATGCTTCTAAGGAAGTAGAAAAGTTAGTTGATGAATTAGAAGGAGATGAGAAGACTGGGGCTAAGATTATTTTAAAAGCACTAGAGGCACCGTTGTTCCATATTGTAGCCAATGCAGGACTTGAAGGGTCTGTTATCATCAATAAAGTTAGAGAATCAGCAGTTGGTACAGGATTTGATGCATATAAAGAAAAATATGTAGATATGGTTGAAGCTGGAATTCTTGACCCGTCTAAAGTGACAAGAAGCGCTCTTCAAAATGCTACAAGCGTAGCATCGACATTATTAACTACTGAGTCTGTAGTTGCCAATATCAAAGAAGATATGCCAGCAATGCCAGCTGGTAACCCAGGAATGGGAATGATGTAATTATAAATAAAACCGATAAGTAAAAGTCTATATCTAAAGTGCTTACTTTGGATATAGACTTTTTATATATTACTTAGGATTATTTCTTGACGGTCTAAAGGATTTCTTGTTACAATGGAAAGTAGATAAATAGAAGAAACATAGGTGGAGGCAGATAATGAACGAATTTTACATTGAGCAATTAGTAAAAAGAAACTCATCAAAGGGAAAAATGGTGCTTAGTGCTTTCTTGATGGCATTAGGGATAATATGTTTAGCCGGAGGAGTTTTAGTTAATATGGTGCTATTATCCGGGGCGGTAATATCGCTAGTTTTATATTATTTTATAGCGCAAGGTAACTCCTTAGAATTTGAATATTTATATATTAATGGACAACTTGACATAGATAAGATAATTTCTATGAAGAAAAGAAAGCATGCTTATTCGATGGATATGAACGACTTAGTAGTGATTGCACCTTTAGGTTCAGACCAATTAATGGGGTATCAAGATATTAAATTGATAGATTTCTCGTCAAAAAATGGAAAAAATACAGTTTATAAAGCTGTGGTTGTGAAAAATGGTGAAAAAGTAGGAGTTCTATTAGAACCAAACGAAAAAATACTAAATGCAATGAAGTTGATTGCACCTAGAAAAGTGCTATAAAATAGCTTGACAGTAGCAGAAATATTTTGTAATATTAGGATTAAATTATTTACAAAAGGTAGTAAGAAAGAGAGGAACAACAGATGGGAAGAATTATTGGAGAAGGAATTACGTTTGATGATGTATTATTAGTACCAAGTTATTCAAAGGTTATTCCAAACCAGATTGATTTATCAACCTATTTAACTAAAAAAATACGTTTGAATATACCGATGATTAGTGCGGGGATGGATACAGTTACTGAGCATAGAATGGCGATTGCAATGGCGAGGCAAGGTGGTCTTGGTGTCATTCACAAGAATATGTCAATTGAAGCACAAGCTGATGAGGTTGATAAAGTAAAGCGTTCAGAAAATGGCGTTATTACAGATCCATTTTATCTATCACAAGATCATACATTAGGTGATGCAAATGAATTGATGTCAAAGTTTAGAATATCTGGAGTTCCAATAACAGAAGGAAAAAAACTAGTGGGTATTATTACCAACCGTGACTTAAAGTTTGAGCAAGATTTTTCGAAGAAAATCAAAGAGTGTATGACTTCTGAAGGTCTTATTACTGCAAAAGAAGGTATTACACTTGAAGAAGCAAAGAGTATTCTTGCAAAAGCTAGAAAAGAAAAGCTACCTATAGTTGATGATAACTATCATTTAAAGGGATTAATTACAATAAAAGATATCGAGAAGCAGATTAAGTATCCTGATTCTGCTAAAGATGATCAAGGACGCCTTCTATGCGGTGCAGGCGTTGGAATTACTGCAAACTGTCTGGATAGAGTAGAAGCACTTGTAAATGCAAAAGTAGATTGTGTAGTAATGGATTCTGCTCATGGTCATTCTGAGAATGTAATCAGAACTGTGAAGATGGTAAAAGATGCATATCCAGAATTGCAAGTTATTGCAGGTAATATTGCAACAGGAGCAGCAGCAAAAGCGTTAATTGAAGCTGGTGCGGATGCGATTAAGGTTGGAATCGGTCCAGGTTCAATCTGTACAACTCGTGTAGTTGCAGGAATTGGTGTTCCACAGATTACGGCAGTTATGAATTGCTATGATGTAGCAAGAGAATATGGTGTCCCTGTAATTGCAGATGGAGGTATCAAGTATTCAGGAGATATGACAAAGGCTATTGCAGCTGGAGCAAATATCTGTATGATGGGAAGTATTTTTGCAGGGTGTGATGAGTCACCAGGTACATTTGAACTATTCCAAGGAAGAAAGTACAAAGTATATCGTGGTATGGGATCTATCGCTGCTATGGAAAACGGAAGTAAAGATAGGTACTTCCAAGAGAATGCTAAGAAACTAGTTCCAGAGGGTGTAGAAGGTCGTGTAGCATATAAAGGAACAGTAGAAGATACTGTGTATCAATTAATTGGTGGACTTCGTTCAGGAATGGGATACTGTGGAGCTGAGACGATTGAATCATTGATTCAAAATGGAGAGTTTGTGAAGATTTCAGCAGCATCTCTAAAAGAGAGTCATCCTCATGATATTCATATTACAAAAGAAGCACCAAACTATAGTGTAAATGAATAAAAAACAGTTAAAACATAAAAGTAAAGTAGTAACATACGTATCTATAGGGATATGTATGTTATTATTAATATTTATAGGTTTGTTTTTATATAAGATATTTTCGAACCAAGAAGTGGAGTATGTGGTTGTAACAGAAGAGGTACTTGAAGAAGAAAAACCTGATATGGATGTTGACTTGCTCACAATTAACCCCTATTCTAGACCAGGAACGGAGATAGAGGAAGTAAATAGCATCGTGATACATTATGTTGGGAATCCGGGCTCTACAGCGTCTGAGAACAGGGAGTATTTTGAAGGATTAAAGGATTCTAAAGAAACAGAGGCCAGCAGTAATTTTATCGTTGGATTAGAAGGTGAGATTATACAGTGTGTGCCTACCTGGGAGATAGCTTATGCATCTAATAGTCGTAATGCAGATTCAGTTTCAATAGAAGTATGCCATGAAGATGAAACGGGAGAGTTCTCCGATGTTACATACGATTCAGTAGTAGAGTTGACAGCATGGCTTTGCATGAAGTTTCGATTAACAGAAAAAGATGTGATTAGGCATTACGATATCACGGGGAAAATTTGTCCGAAGTACTATGTAGAAAATGAAGATAGTTGGTTAGAATTTCAAGAGGATGTAAAAGAATTAATCACAGAATAAAAAGATAGAATAGCATATAAATACAAAAGAAGCGATTGGAGAAATCGCTTCTTTTTGTATTTGTTATCGTAATTTGTTTTTCAACATATCAGGGTTTGAAGCATAAAGTAGAGCAGTTTCTTTTGTGATTTTTCCAGCTTGCTGTAGCTTTAGTAGATTACTATCCATAGATACCATGTCAGGTCTATTAGCAGAATATACAGTGGCATCTATCTGAGGGATCTTATTATCACGAATCATGTTACGAATCGCTGGTGTCATAGTCATAATCTCAAATACTGGAACAATAGTTCCGTCAACACAAGGAACCAATTGTTGTGATACAATTGCTTGTAGCACCATAGAGAGTTGGACTGCAATTTGCCTCTGTTGGTTTGCAGGGAATACGTCTATAATACGATCAATAGTATTAGCTGCACCCATTGTATGTAAAGTGGAAATAACCAAGTGTCCGGTCTCAGCTGCAGTCATTGCAACATCGATAGTCTCGTAGTCACGCATCTCACCGAGCAAGATAACATCGGGACTTTGACGAAGTGATGCACGCAAAGCTTTTACATAGCTATCAGTATCGACACTAATCTCTCTTTGACTTACAATACATTTTTTATGCGAGTGAAGAAATTCGATAGGATCTTCTAAAGTGATGATATGCTTTTCTTGAGTTAAGTTAATCTGGTTCACGATACAAGCTAAAGAAGTAGATTTTCCACTCCCAGCAGGTCCAGTAACTAGTACCAACCCCTTTGAAAATTCACTGAAATTAATAATTTCTTGAGGAATACCAATTGTTGAGTAATCGGGCAGTTTAAAAGTTATAATTCTTACCACGGCGGATACAGCACCACGTTGTTTGTAAGCGTTAACACGAAAACGAGATAGATGGGGAACAGCAAAAGAGAAGTCGTCATCCCCATTTTCGAGTAAATTAGCCATATTACGATTATTTGCAAGCTTATAAATTTCTTCTACAAGATTCTTTGTGTCATTTGGAAGAAGCATGTTTTCTCCTACACTCCTCATGACTTTTTGTGTTCTATAAGAAGCCTTAAGTCCTGCTATGATAAAAATATCGGATGCCTGATCGTTAACGGCGTTTGTTAGTAGTTGTATTAAATCCATGTTATTTCTCCTTTATTCATTTAGTGATCCTAAGTTTAGTAGAGGAAGAGTGTCATTTCCCGAGAAGTTGTTAATCAAGCGTTCTTCCCATGTAGTGATCTTACACACTAGCTTGTTACTCTCATTCGATTGCACTTCACAAACTACTGAAAGCTCTTTATCATCTGATATAGGGATAGCGTATGAAATTATCGGGTAGTCAATTGTGATTTCATCAATGCTTTCTAAAGTCGAGACAACCCCTGCGGATGAAGTGTTAGAATCCAAGTCTGTAATTGCTGTTGAAATTTCTTCCAGTTTTTCATTTGCAAGACTATCAGCTTGATAATAAACAGAAACATTATCAGCTACTTTGCTAGCGTGCTTTTCCTCCTGGTTAGCTGTTACAAGAGAGAGGGTGGCAAAAATAACAAGGCATAGAACGATGAAAATAACAAGAATTAAAGACAAACCTATTTGAGCGGGAGCTAAATTTGTATTTCTACGTTTGTTCATTACAATATCTCCTCTCTGAATTGGCGTGATTGGAGTTCGTAAATGATATTCTTCTTAGAATCCTCAATATAAAAGGTTCCAATCTGGCTATTGTTTTCATTTGCTATTTCAACAAAAGCTGTATAAGTAGCATCAGCTTTAGTACATTCCTTCCAATGTGAATCAAAGTAAACAGAAGCCTCATATTGAGAAGAATCTGCTGACTCAGAGGAAAGGAACTCGTAATGATCTTCAAACAGAGCATCGAAATCTTCAGTACTGCTGAAAATCTCTGCCATATTAGACGTATGCATAACGGCCATAGTTAAATTATATGATTCATTCTTGATATTGTGTGCTCTTACGAAGATATTAATACAAACAGCAGCACAAAGCGAGAACATCAAAATAGCAATGATAAGTTCCATCAAAAATAAAGAGGAATGTTTATTCGATTTATCATTCATAGAATTCTACCTTTCATTGTTAATATGTTTTTGGTGAGAAAATCTTTTCAAACATCTCACCCTCTGTTGAAGAATAGGAGAGGGAATAAAGTGTTTCATTAAGTTCTTTGATTGAGAATCCTTCTACTTCCATCAGTGGAGTTCCAAGGGTAGGGTCAATCGTTGTTCCATCTTTTATGAAGAGTTCATACAAGATATTGTTTTCTTCATAAATGTACGTGTAATAGATCTCTGAGCTTTCGGTGGCTTTAATTACAACAGAATCTCTACCCTGAAATGTACCAATTGAAATTGCACCATCACTATCGCTTTGATTTAATTTATTCGAAAGATAAGCAAAAGTAGTTCGTGCATCCTCGGTAGAGGTCACACTATTGGTTATATTAGCGTAGCTGTCTGCAGAAAATAAAATCAATGTAAATGATAAAGCTGCAAACATAAAGAACAACGCTATAGGAAAGAGAAAGTGTATTACATGATTTTGTGTTGTTCTATTTTTCATAGGTGCCTCCTAATTTTTTGATATGATTGTTACAAATGGAACAATATTGCTTCCTAATACTTGATAGTCGATGAAAAATTCTTCTTCATTATAAGTGATTTGATAATCTTCCAAGATATCTTCTAATGTTTCAGGATAACGTCCATTTAACGCGTAACTTTGAACAATGGCACTTGAAATAGCGTTATTTAGCATTGTCTCTTGTTCCGTAGAATTACGAGAATTGATCATGTTTGAACCTTGAACAAATAAGACGATGGCTCCAACGAAGATGACGAGCGTAAAGATAAACCCTTTTACACCACTTGAACGTTTTTCGTGATAAAATCTTTTCATATAGTCACACTCCTATAAACTTGACATTACACTTAATAGTGGTAGCATCACTGATAATAATATGACACCTACGATTACAGAAAGGATAATAACCAGTGTTGGCTCAATCATTCCGATGAGTTGACGAATTTTGGTATCCACTTCTTCTTCGTATTTTGCAGCAATGTCATCCATAGCTTGATCTAAGTTACCGGTCTTGCCTGCGATAGAAACCATTCTAGCAGCAACCCCACTAAAGATATTACTATCTCTTAAAGAATCAGCAAGTTCGTGACCTTCTTGAACAGAATCAGTACATTTATCAATTTTTTTACTGATATTAGGGTTCATAGCTAACTCATTTGAGAATTCCAAACCTTTTTCAGAAGTCATACCACTCTTTAATGCGATAGATAGTGCACTAGCTACTTTACAAGCACCTAATTTTTCGTAGATATCCTTAGTGAATCCCATATGGTAAGCAAATGACAGCCACTGTTTTTTACCAGCAGTAGTTTTAGTTAAAAAGAAGATTATTGCAACGATTAAAAGAACAAGAGTAATAAATACAACTGCGTACTGTTCTAGAGTATTTCCTAATGTGAGAATACTTCTTGCAAAACCATTCATCTCTAATCCCAGCTGCATGAATACTTGTTCAAAGATTGGCATAACTTGAGTTAATAAGATGATAATTACAAGAGCCATCATTCCAATCATTATTAATGGATAGGTCAATGCATTACGAAGGTTTTTATTGATAGCATCCTCTCGATCATAGTAGATAGCAAGAGAGTGCATAACCTCGTCAAGAGTACCTGTTTCTTCTCCGATAGCAATCATTTTCAATGCATAATTGGGGTAAACTTTCGTAGTTTCTAGTGCGTCACTTAAATTTTTACCTTCGTTAATCTCAGTATTAATAGTTGTTAATATTTCTTTTTCGGCATTATTTGATGAATCTTCTAGTAGTATACTAATACTTTCAAAGATTGATATACCGCCTTTTAGCATCATATGCATTTGACTGCAAAAAGAAGAAACTTCTAATTTGGAAAGTTGTTTTTGATTTCCCATTTTTCTTTTCCTTTCACTGTTTATTGTTTTAGTGTAACAAATTCATAAATAACAATCATCAATCTGATTCTATTTAATTAATAAGTAAACTTGACAAGATAGTTACTACCATCTCCGATGTATTCACCCATTTGGTCTGAAGAGCTACTAGAAGCAAAAGTAGGATCTAGTAATTCCCATTCTGTTCCATTGAACTCAATAATATCATCTATCCAACCGACTTCTTCTACGTAGCAACTTATCCATGCGTGGTAAGCTTCTCCAGCATAGCCAAACTCCATCCTTGTGGGTATGTTTTGAGAGCGGAGCATAGTTGCCATTAAAGCGGCGTAGTCGAAACAGATTCCTTTTTTGCTCTGTAATGTCTCATCCACGTTTGGTACATATCCATATACAACACTGTTTGCTTTGTCAGTGTCATAGGAGATGTTTTTGATGATGTATGAATAGACATTATTTATTACATCAAGATCTGAATATGTATCAGCAGATAGCTTTACAGCTTCAGCAACTGCTAGTGAATCAGCATTATAATCCACATAGTGGTTCGGAGTTAGGAACGGTAGAAACTCATTTTCGATTGAAACATCGAGAGATTGTGAAAACGCTACCGCATATAAATCTTCCTCAGGAGAGGTTGATTCGTAAAGAGTAAATGAATAAGAACCATTACCAGCAGTTAATGGGTATACTACAAACTCTTGAGTAGAAGGCACTAAATAAGTATACTTCTCTTGAGTAGGGGTAGTGATTTGAAATTTAACTTTCGAATTACTACCAACATATTTCATCATTACATAGCCTTTCGCACTATTAGATGCATCGAGGGTAGTGATATCGTTCCCGTAGACTACAGCGCCAGACGCTTCTGTTGCTACAATCTGCGGGGTAGTATCTCTAGGGTCTCCAGTAGGTTTTGAATCGTTGGAACTGTTAGAACCGCCGGAGCCGCCAGTGACATTGGATACACTATCGCAACCAGTGAAAAGAAAGATCATAGAGAGAAAAATTACAAATATGAAATTAAAACGTGAAGAATTAAATCGTATTTTCATCAGTGATCCTGCCTTTCAATTGTAATATTGTTAATCATCGTCTTGAGTAGTAGAGTACACTTGGCGCTTTCTAGCCATTTCATCATTTTCTAAATACTCATCATAAGTAGAAATTTTATCGATTAATTTACCGCCAGGTACAATTTCCATGATACGGTTAGCTGTTGTTTGAACAATTTGATGATCTCTAGAAGAGAAGAGTATCACACCAGGGAACTTCATCAAACCATTATTTAGTGCGGTGATTGATTCCATATCCAAGTGATCGGTCGGTTCATCTAAAACTAGTACATTAGAACCAGAAATCATCATCTTAGAAAGAAGGCAACGAACTTTTTCTCCTCCTGAGAGAACTTTTACTTTTTTTACACCGTCTTCACCAGCAAAAAGCATACGTCCTAAGAAACCTCTTACGTAAGTTGCATCTTTTTCCTCAGAGTACTGAGTAAGCCAATCAACAATAGTGTACTCGTTGCTAAATTCTTTTGTACTATCTTTAGGAAAATAAGACTGAGTTGTAGTTACGCCCCATTTGTAGGTGCCACTGTCAGGCTCTATTTCACCTGTTAGAATCTTAAATAAAATAGTTTTCGCGTGCTCGTTACCGCCAACAAAAGCGACTTTGTCTTCTCTGTTAATAGTGAACTCTAAGTTGTCAAGAACTTTCTCGCCATCAATTGTCTTTGAAAGACCAACAACGCTAAGTACCTCATTTCCGATTTCTCTATTTGGTCGAAAATCTATATAAGGGTACTTTCTACTAGAAGGTCGAATGTCATCCAACTCGATTTTTTCGAGGGCCTTCTTTCTTGAAGTCGCTTGCTTTGACTTAGAAGCGTTTGCGCTAAAGCGAGAGATAAAGTCTTGCAATTCTTTGATTTTTTCTTCTTTCTTTTTATTGGCTTCTTTCATTTGGCGCATCAAAAGTTGACTAGACTCGTACCAAAAATCATAGTTACCAGCATAGAGCTGAATTTTACCATAATCGATATCTGCGATTTGTGTGCAGACTTTGTTTAAGAAGTATCTATCATGAGATACTACGATAACGGTATTGTCAAAGTTAATTAAAAACTCTTCTAACCAAGCAATTGCGTCTAGATCCAAGTGGTTAGTAGGCTCGTCGAGTAATAGAATATCAGGATTACCAAATAATGCTTGTGATAAGAGTACTTTGACCTTTTCAGCACCGCTTAATTCGCCTAATGTTTTATAATGTAAACTAGTATCAATCCCTAATCCGTTTAATAAAGTTGCAGCATCTGACTCAGCTTCCCAACCATTCATTGTAGCAAATTCACCCTCTAACTCACTTGCCTTCATCCCATCTTCATCAGTAAAGTCTTCTTTTGCATAGATGGCGTCCTTTTCTTTCATAATCTCGTAAAGACGTGCGTTCCCCATGATTACTGTGTCAAGGACAGGGAATTCATCGTACTTAAAGTGATCTTGTTGTAAGAAAGAAAGGCGTTCTCCTGGAGTGATGATGACATCTCCGCTAGTAGCCTCTAATTGTCCTGACAAAATTTTTAAAAATGTAGATTTTCCAGCTCCGTTTGCACCAATTAATCCATAACAGTTCCCGGGAGCAAACTTAATACTTACCTCTTCAAATAATGCTTTTTTTCCTAATCTTAAAGTAATGTTACTTGTGCTAATCATAAATCTTTATTATACCTCTTCTTCTTCAAAAATTTGGAGCGTTTCAACCTCGTGAAACACTGATATATACGGTGTAATATTATCATGCATGTAAAAAAATAGCAAGACAACAATGCTTAATAATGTATTTCTTGTAGAAATAAACCACACGGATTGCAAGGTGCGCTTGATACAGTGGATGACGAGTTAGATAGCCATTCTTCCAACTGAGAAAGACTAAGCTTTCCATATCCGATATCCATAAGTGTACCGATGATAATACGACACATATTATGGAGGAAGTCACTTGCTTCTATGGTTAATTGTATCTCCTTTTCATCATTATATATTTCGATGTGATGAATTGTTTTTACTGTAGATTTGTTTCTCTTACCAGAAGAAAAGTTTGCGAAGTCATGTTCACCTAAGAAAAGTTGCGCAGCTTTTTTCATTGAATCTACATCGAAATCTTTGAATGAGTGGTAGACATATTTTCGCTCAAATACACTTGGATAGTCTTTGATCGCAATTCTATAAGAGTAAACTTTTGAAGAAGCATTAAGAGCTGCGTGAAATCTATCAGGCATCTCGCTAATATCAACTATACTGATGTCTTGAGGGAGATACTGATTAATGTAGTTCATAACTTCATATTCCTTCATATTGGTATTTGTTTGAAAATTGATTACTTGTCCATACGCATGAACACCAACTTCTGTTCGGCATCCACAGTTAAGTGAGGTGATTGAAGTATCCATCTTTTGCAACACACTTAAAATTTTATTTGCAAGTGTATTGCTAGATTCACCCTTCCCAAGTCTCTGCCAACCTTGGTACCTACTTCCGTCGTATTCTAAAACTAATTTATAATTTTTCATTTGATATCCTTTCAATTGTGTTATAATCTTATAAAGAGTGTAACACACTATAAATAGGAAGTCTAATATAAATTCAGGAGAAAATAGAGTATGAAAAGAAAAAGAATAGAAGAGTCAATAGTGGAGATGCCACATATTATAAGACCAACGCATTTGAATGCATCAGGGAGGCTATATGGTGGGATGTTGCTTCAGTGGATAGATGAAGTGGCAGCAATTGTTGCAAGGAGACATTGTAAAACAAGTTCGGTTACAGCAACAATAGATAATTTGAAGTTTCTTAATGGCGCATATCAAAATGATACGGTAATCTTAGTGGGAAAATTGACTTGGGTTGGAAAAACTTCAATGGAAATCAGGGTAGATACTGTTACGGAAAAATTGAACGGAGAGCGCCAGCTGATTAATGTTGCCTATCTTGTTATGATTGCCATGGATGAAGAAGGCAATAAAATCCAAGTTCCAGGACTAGAATTGATTTCAGACGAAGAGAAAAATGAGTGGGAAGCAGGAGTGAAAAGAAGAGAAGTAAGAATCCAACAAAACCTCTATTGACAGTTAGTAGGAAAGGTGTTATTTTTAAAATAGTTATACGACTGACGGAAGTGGAATAGACCACAGGGAGTATGACAAGATAGAGCCGACCGTCTGGGCGAATTACGCTTAGGGTCTGCTTTTTTTGTACCAAAGAGTGCCCAAGCGATGTAAGATTAAATGTTCAAAAGGAGAGAGAGCTATGAAAATGATATCACTAGAAACAGAACTGAAAAACAATGCTTACCCGGGTAGAGGAATCATATTAGGTAAGTCAGGAGACGGGCAAAAAGCAGTAGCAGCTTATTTTATTATGGGAAGAAGTGAGAACAGTCGTAACAGAGTATTTGTTGAAGAGGGGAATGGGATTCGTACAGAAGCCTTTGATCCTAGTAAGTTGACAGATCCAAGCCTTATCATATATGCGCCAGTAAGAGTGTTGGGTAATAAGATGATTGTCACCAATGGTGATCAAACTGATACAATCTATGAAGGAATGGATAATCAGCTGACATTTGAGCAGTCCTTAAGAAGTAGAGAATTTGAGCCAGATGCACCAAATTATACACCTAGAATTTCAGGGATTATGCACTTGGAAGGCGAGAAGTATAACTATGCGATGTCTATTCTAAAATCAAGCGACGGAAATCCAGAAGCTTGCAATCGTTATACTTTTGCCTATGAGAAGCCAATCAATGGGCAGGGGCATTTTATACATACATATCAATGTGATGGCAATCCATTACCAAGCTTTGATGGAGAGCCCAAATTGGTGGAGATTCCTGATTCGATCGATGATTTTACAGAAGTTTTATGGAATAACTTGAACGAAGATAACAAGATATCTCTATTTGTTCGCTACGTTGACGTGAAAACTGGAGAATACGAAACAAAGATAATCAATAAAAATAAATAGTGTAAAGGTAGGATATTAGATAGATGAAAGAGTTACAATTAAAATATGGATGCAATCCGAATCAGAGGCCATCAAGAATTTTTATGGAAGATGGAGAATTACCAATAGAAGTATTGAGTGGAAATCCTGGATTTATTAACTTTTTAGATGCTTTCAATGGTTGGCAACTAGTAAAAGAGCTAAAGGAAGCGACAAATTTACCAGCGGCAACTTCTTTTAAACATGTATCGCCAGCAGGTGCAGCAGTAGGTTTGCCATTAGATGAGACGTTGGCTAAGATTTATTGGGTGGATGATTTAGGAGAGCTATCACCTCTTGCTACAGCTTATGCAAGAGCTCGTGGGGCAGATAGAATGTCTTCATTTGGGGATTTTATAGCTTTATCAGATGAGTGTGATAGAGATACTGCATTATTGATTAAAAGAGAGGTGTCCGATGGAGTTATAGCACCGGGATATACAGATGAAGCTTTAGAGATTTTACGAAGTAAGAAAAATGGTAACTACAACGTTATTAAAATTGATTCAGAGTATGTACCAGCACCGATTGAGAAGAAAGAGGTTTATGGGATTACGTTTGAGCAAGGTAGAAATGAATTGCCTATCAATGAAGAATTATTATCCGAAGTGGTTACAGAGAATAAGCATATTCCTGATGAAGCTAAAATCGATTTGATTATATCTCTAATTACACTAAAATATACTCAATCAAATTCTGTATGTTTTGTAAAGGGCGGACAAGCAATCGGTATAGGTGCAGGACAGCAGTCGAGAGTACATTGTACTAGACTAGCAGGGCAAAAGGCAGATAACTGGTTCTTGAGACAGAATGAAAAGGTGTTAAACTTACCATTTGTAGATGGAATTAAGAGAGCTGATAGAGATAATGCTATTGATATTTATATTGGGGACGAATACATGGATCTTCTCTCGGATGGCAATTGGGAAAGAGTGTTTAAAGCGAAGCCAGAAGTCTTTACAAAAGACGAGAAGAGAGCATGGTTAGACCAGATGAGCGATGTAGCCCTTGGATCTGATGCCTTCTTCCCGTTTGGTGACAATATAGAACGAGCTTACAAAAGCGGTGTGAAGTATATCGCACAACCAGGTGGTTCTGTGCGTGACGACAATGTAATTGCTACTTGTAATCAATATAATATGGCGATGGCATTCACTAAGATTCGTCTATTTCACCACTAAAAAATCATTTCTTTTGTGAACTCATAATAGAGCGAACCATATTGATTGTAGAGTCAATTTGTGTTTGCTCTTTTTTGGTCTTCCCATCTTTTATTACGTCCATAATTAAGTCGAATTCTTCACTAGAAAATTGTATGTTCTTCTTCTGTGCAGAACTGATTAATGACATGAGAACAGGTGCCAGTGAATTACCGCTTTTTCCTGCAGTTTGTGTTGCAGCATTTTTAATCAGTTCCATTTTGATCGGATCCATGCCATTCATTAGTGGATGATTCATCCATTTGTTGTCCATCTTCAAAATCTCCTTTCTTACATTCGTCATCATAGGATGCAGCATTAAAAGCATCCATCATTGCTTGTTGCTCAGGTGATAACATGGATTTTAAAAAATCAAGAGAAAATCCATTTGTTTCACTATCGCTGTCATTTGGTGTCATGTTTTGAAATAGTTCCATCATACTCATCGTTGTAACGAGTGTATCAATAATACCACCATCAGCCCCACCGAGGTATGGTCTGATTTCTATTAGGAAATCAGTTGAAAGAGGAGAAGGTGGGTCAGCTGAGTAAGAGGAAGAACTAGGGAATTTATCGAAATACTTCATAGTACGTTCTAATTCCTGCAGTTTGATAAAAGTAGCCATAAATCGTTGTTGCGAAGGAGGTGTATACGGAAGTAGTAATTTTAAGATATCAAGTTGAGCATGGGATATGAGAGTGTCAAAAGGAGTTTTTGGAATAGCTGAGTCTTTTGTATCGGTCATATAACCTCCAGATAAAATAGTTATTATATTGTATATGCAGTAATTACACAAAATATGAAGTTTGCATATATTAAAGTGTGGAGGTGATGAAATGCGTAAATTAATTATTGATGGAAATGCTGTATTTGAGATAGATGAAAATTGTATGTTGAAACAGAAAAAGATAGATGAAAAGAAGAAAAAACAGAGTGAAGAAAAAGAGCAGTTTAAGAAAAAATAGTAAATATAAAAAATCCGAGCGCAAACTCGGATTTTTTATATAGTATGAAATTAGCAACCGCCAAAACCATTTCCGCCACCACAGCAGCAAAGTAATAAGATAATCCATAGACAACTGTCATTTCCGGATCCGTTTCCACCGAAAGTATTCCCGCCGCCACAGCAGCAAAGTAATAAAATAATCCAGATCATTGAGTTACAACCATTGTTGTTGTAGTTGTTTGCGTCGCAGCATCCACATCCAGTAGCTGTTAAATCGCTCATGTTTAAATCCTCCATTTTTGAGTTTGATTACACTATATACTATGGGCGAGGGATTGTCTGTGTTAATGAAATTGAAAAAAATTTCGCAAATAACAAGAAGCTGAATAGATTAGAAGAAAAGGAAACTATTAATGGAGAGGGTAAGAAAGCTCATTGAATGGGATAGAATAGAGTGGTATAAATCTCATTGCAGTGGTGAAAACATAAATGTCGCTATTTTAGACACGGGTATATGCAAGCACCCTGATTTTGACAATAGAATTATTAATTTTGTAGATTGTGTGGCTTATAAGAAAAGCCCTTATGATGATAATGGACATGGGACACATATTGCAGGTATCATAGGAGGGAGTGGTATCGCTTCCAAAGGTCGCAATCTAGGCATTGCGCCTAAGGTGAACTTTCATATTATTAAAGTGCTAGATAAACGTGGAGGGGGAGACATCGGTCATATCGTGCAAGGAATTAATTGGGTATTAAAAAACCACATTATATATGATATAAAAATTGTGAATATTTCGGTTGGGACAGTGCCAAAGGTAAATACTTATCAATTAGAACGGCTACTTCTAGCTGTTGAACGATTGTGGGATGTGGGAATGATTGTTGTAACGGCAGCAGGTAATTACGGACCAAAGGAAAAAAGTATTACAGTGCCAGGTAGCAGTCGAAAAGTAATTACAGTAGGGGCGATGGACGATGATGAGGCAGGAGGATTGGATGGAGCAAAGAAGTTTTATTCTGGAAGAGGTCCGACAAATGAATGTGTATGTAAACCAGATATTGTTGCGCCAGGGACTGGCATATTGTCCTGTGGAGCTTTCTACAATAAAAGTGGGAATAGAAATAACCAGATGTATGTGTCAAAAAGTGGGACCTCTATGGCTACAGCAGTCGTATCGGGAGGGGTTGCTCTACTTTTATCAAAAGAAAAAAATATGGATAATGTAGAGGTGAAACTGAGATTAAAGGAGAGAGCAGTTGATGTAGGATTGCCCCAAAATCAACAAGGATGGGGAGTGTTTGACCTCAAAAGATTTATGATGGATTGAAAAAAACAGGAGGTGTCAAGAAAAAACACTTGACACCTTTCGCGTTATCTTGTATGATTACGTAGGTGATAAAAATGAATGAAATATTAGAACAAGCATTGTTATACGATTTTTATGGGGAATTACTTACTGTTCATCAAAAAAAAATCTACGAACAGTTTATCTTAGAAGATTTGTCGTTGAGCGAGATTGCGGAACAAGAAGGAATTAGTAGACAAGGAGTTCATGATTTGATTAAGAGATGCAATAAAGCCCTTGTTGGCTATGAAAGTAAGTTGCACCTTGTAGAAAAATTTGTAAATATTAAAGGTAAGTTAAAAGATATGAGTGCATTGCTAGAAAATTATGAAGAAGAGTATAGTAAGGCGAAGTTGATAGAATTGATAAAAGATTTATCAAACGAAATTATAGAGGAGCTATAAAATGGCATTTGATAGTTTGAGTGAAAAACTGCAAAACGTGTTTAAAAGCCTTAAAAGCAAAGGGCGACTAACAGAAGATGATGTAAAAGTTGCAATGAAAGAAGTTAAGATGGCACTTTTAGAAGCGGATGTTAATTTTAAAGTAGTAAAGCAGTTTGTAAAAAGTGTACAAGAAAGAGCGATAGGTCAAGATGTACTAAATGGCTTGAATCCAGGACAGATGGTAATTAAGATTGTTAATGAAGAATTGACCGCCTTGATGGGTTCTGAGACGACAGAGATAAAGTTCCAACCAGGACAAGCCAAAACAGTAATTATGATGGCCGGTTTGCAAGGAGCAGGTAAGACAACTACTACTGCAAAGCTTGCAGGTAAATTTAAATTGAAAGGGAAAAACCCTTTATTAGTCGCTTGTGATATTTATAGACCAGCTGCTATAAAACAATTACAGGTCAATGGAGAAAAGCAAGGTGTAGATGTATTTTCTATGGGAGATAATCATAAGCCTGTAGATATTGCAAAGGCAGCAATAGAGTATGCAACTAAAAATAATCATAATGTGATTATTCTTGATACAGCAGGTCGCCTTCACATTGATGAAGAGATGATGGAAGAACTGCAAGAGATTAAAGCGGATGTAGAAGTGCATCAGACGATTCTAGTGGTAGATGCAATGACAGGGCAAGACGCGGTGAATGTTGCGAACAATTTTAATGAAAAAATTGAAATTGATGGCGTGATCATCACAAAGCTCGATGGTGATACACGAGGTGGAGCTGCACTTTCAATAAAAGCAGTTACGCAAAAACCGATTTTATATGTAGGTATGGGCGAAAAACTTTCTGATTTAGAGCAGTTTTACCCAGATAGAATGTCTTCGAGAATCTTAGGAATGGGAGATGTATTAAGTCTCATCGAAAAGGTTTCACAAGAAATCGATGAAGAAGATTCAAAGAAGATGGAGCAAAAACTTAAAAAAGGTCAATTTGACTTTGAGGATTACCTAGACAGCATGAAACAGATGAAAAAAATGGGTGGATTATCCAGTATCATGAGCATGATGCCTGGAATGGGAATTGATAAAAAACAGATGGAAGGTTTAGAATCTGAAGAGTCCCAAAAGAAGATGGTCAAGATGGAAGCGATTATCTATTCTATGACGCTAGAAGAACGTAGAAATCCAGATGTTTTGACGCCGCAGAGAAAGTTTAGAATTGCAAAAGGCGCAGGTGTCGAAGTAAGTGATGTGAATCGCATGGTAAAACAATTTAATGAAGCAAGAAAAATGATGAAGAAGCTCCCAGGTATGATGGGAGGAATTGGTGGTAAAAAAGGTAAATTTAAATTTCCTTTTTAATAAATATTTTTAATGAAAGAAGAGGTGAATGTAATGGCAGTAAAAATCAGATTAAAGAGAATGGGACAAAAGAAAGCTCCTTTCTATAGAATCGTTGTAGCTGATGCTAGAGCTCCTAGAGATGGTAAATTTATCGAAGAAATCGGTACTTATGATCCAAACCAAAATCCATCTGTATTCAAGGTAGATGAAGACGCAGCGAAAAAATGGTTGAAGAATGGTGCACAACCGACAGAAGTTGTTGGAAAGATTTTCAAGGCAGCAGGTATTGAAAAATAGTAGTCGATGGAGGCAAGCGTGATGAAAAACTTAGTAGAAGTAATTGCGAAAGCATTAGTTGACAACCCTGACAGTGTAGAGGTTACCGAAGTTCAAGAAGGTAAAGTTACTATTATAAAGCTTCATGTCGCACAAGCAGATATGGGGAAAGTGATAGGAAAGCAAGGGCGAATTGCAAAAGCAATACGTACTGTTGTAAAAGCTACAGCTGTGAGAGAAGACAAACGAGTAGAAGTAGATATCGTATAAGAGATGAACTTCAAGACTTAAGTGTATATTTACGAAAATAAAAGGTGTTCTTCGCTTTAATAGCGGCGAGCATCTTTTGTTATAAGGAGAGCTATGGAAGAATTATTACAAGTGGGAATCATAAGTTCTACACACGGCATTCGTGGAGAGGTTAAGGTGTTTCCTACAACAGATGATGTAAATCGTTATAAGAAGTTGAAAACAGTAATTTTAGATACAGGTAAAGAGAGAATGGAATTAGAGATAGCGGGTGTGAAATTTTTCAAACAGTTTGCTATTGTGAAATTCAAAGAGTTTGATAATATCAATGATGTAGAAAAGCACAAAGGAAAAAGTCTCTATGTCACAAGAGAAAATGCAGTGAAATTAGAGAAAGATGAGTATTTTATTGCTGATTTAATTGGAGTTGAAGTTTACACAGAGGACCAGAAACCATTTGGCGTATTAAAAGGTGTGATTCAAACAGGGGCTAATGATGTGTATGAAATAAACTCAAATGAACATGGAGAAGTTTTAATTCCAGCGATCAAACAATGTGTACTGGAAATTGATATAAATGAGAGGAAAATGATAATCCATTTAATGGATGGATTAATCTAGGTGATGGTATGAATTTTCATGTACTTACACTTTTCCCAGAGATGGTAGTGAATGGTCTTCATTCAAGCATCACAGGCCGAGCGATCGGCAACGGGATTATTAGTTTGAACGCAGTTAATATTAGAGATTTTGCAGAAAATAAACATAATAGGGTAGATGATTATCCATATGGAGGTGGAGCTGGGATGTTGATGCAAGCAGGACCTGTATATGGAGCTTATGAAGATGTGATGAATAAAATAGGTGACAAACAAGTGCGAGTGGTTTACCTTTCTCCACAAGGTCAAACATTTTCACAAGAGATGGCACAAGAAATGGCGCAAGAAGAAGAACTTGTATTATTATGTGGTCATTATGAAGGTGTTGATGAAAGAGTTCTAGAAGAGATAGTAACAGATTATGTATCAATAGGGGACTACGTACTTACAGGAGGGGAATTACCGGCGATGGTAATGATAGATGCAATATCCCGTTTTGTGCCAGAGGTTTTAAATAACAAAGCATCAACAGAATTTGAAAGCTTTCAAGATGGTTTATTAGAATACCCTCATTATACAAGACCGGAGACTTGGCATGGGAAAAGTGTTCCGCCAATACTGTTATCAGGACACCATGCTAAAGTAGAAGAGTGGCGGCATGAGCAGTCGAAGAAACGTACCAAGGAGCGAAGACCTGACCTATGGGAACTTTATGAAGACGGTTTAAAGTTAGAGAAAAATAAATAGTTAAAGTAATATTTCAATATATCTTGCTTTATATAGACATATCGTATAATATGTAATAAAGATGTTACATGAAAACGAAATAAAATCACTGATGCGAGTAACCGTGTGAAAGGTGAGGGTGGTATGGAGAAATATTACAGTAACTTATGTGAGACAACAGATTTAATGGGATATGTATCTAGAATTGATAATTATGATATGCTACATGTATCTGATTATCTGTTGAAATGTCTTGGGATGTCTAAAGAGGATTATAAGGGCAAAAAATGCCATGAAGTAATCCACGGGAAACATACGCCTTGTCAATTTTGTAATAATGGAAGGCTAAAATTAGGAGAGTATGATAAATGGTATGCATACAATCCATTATTAGATGCACATTTAGCTGTTCGGGATACACTCATAGAAGATGAAGAACATGGAACAGTAAGAATGGAAATTTGCTATGAGATTACAAATGAAGTAAAGGCGATTCAAGATTTGCAAGCATCAAAGTCTTTCGACAAGGCAGTAAGTGCCTGTGCAAAAACTTTACTAGACGATGTTAGTGCAAAAGCATCAATATCAGAATTGCTTAAAACACTTTGTAACTACTTTGCTGGAAGATATTCGTGTATAGTGGAAAACCAAGGTGAGATAGCAAGTGTAACGCATGAACACCTATCGGAGGGGCAGGGGTGGCTGAAGGAAAAATTTGAGAACATACCTATAGAAATGGTTGAAGATTGGTATGAGTTTTCAGATAACGATGATAAGGTATATTTGGAAAAGAGTAGATTTGATTCGGATAGCAAACAGTATAAAATGCTAGAGCGAAGTAAATTGAATGCCATTATTGTAGCCCCACTGCGTAAAAATGGCATGAAAGCAGGGTCAATTATCGTAGGAGAGCCGTCGATAAACAGCGATGATGTAAGGTTGTTAAAAACAGTATCTGCATTTGTTGAAACATTTATTGAAAAACAGCGATTGATTGAAGAATTAGAGCGTCTCAGTTTTGCAGACATGCTTACAGGACTGCAAAATAGAAATAGCTATGAACAAGCGATTGAACATTATAAAACTCATACACCAGATACATTGGGGGTTATCTTTTGTGATGTGAATGGTTTAAAAGAAACGAACGATAATCTAGGTCATGATTATGGAGATTTCTTGATAAAGTGGTCAGCGCGTTTTTTGGAAGAAGCGATTCAGGGACCTATATATAGAATAGGTGGCGATGAGTTTGTTGCGTTAGTTGTAGATGAGTCAAAAGAAAAATTTCAAGAATACATAGATAAAATTAACAACGGGCTGAAAGATTTAAAACAAGTGAATATTTCGGTAGGTAGTCAGTGGGCAAATGAAAATATAAATATTGATAAGCAACTGATTCAAGCGGATAAAAGTATGTATGAGGTGAAGCAAGCCTACTATGAGAATCGCAAGTACAATCATATGAACTTGAGAACTCATTACAATATGATAAAGAGTGAGTTAGAGGAATTAAAGGGAAAATATCATATATAACTCATGTTAAATAGTTTGTAGTAAAGAAGTAAAAAAACCTTGCGCAAAAAGATGAAATATGGTATCATATATTACGTTGTGGAAAGAAGAGAGATGGTCCTCTGGTACAAAGGTATTAAGAACGTCCAAAGAATAAGGAGGTAACACAATGAACGAAATTATTAGAAGTATTGAATCAGCACAATTAAAAGAGAATGTACCTGTATTTAATGTTGGAGATACTGTAAAGGTATACAACAAGATTAAAGAGGGAAACAGAGAAAGAGTTCAGATATTTGAAGGGACTGTTTTAAAGATGCAAGGTGGAAGCACTAGAGCAACTTTTACAGTAAGAAAGAACTCAAACGGAGTAGGCGTTGAGAAAACTTGGCCACTTCACTCACCAAACGTAGAAAAAGTTGAAGTGATTCGTAGAGGTAAAGTAAGAAGAGCGAAACTAAACTACTTACGTGGACGTGTTGGTAAGAGAGCGAAAGTTAAAGAATTAGTGAAATAGGTTTTAAAAAGAGACAATTCATAGCGTAATTGTCTCTTTTGTGTTATAATGGCGATGATATTTAGTTTAGGAGTGTGAAAATGAGTATTGTACGTTGGATATTGGGAAGTTTAGCAGTATGTGGACTGGCGTTTGGCTGTATATGGTACTGGGGGAGATGTACGACTGTAATCGACGATGGAATGGAGCCAACAATCCAAAGTGGAGAGATAGCGGTTATCAATCACATTATCTACAATGTAAGAGAGCCGAAAAGAGGCGATATTATTGCTTATGAAACAGAAGAAAATCAGCAGTTTTACTCGATATCAAGAGTAGTTGCTCTACCGGGTGAGACGGTACAAATAGAAAACAATATATTATTGATAGATGGAAAAGCAATAGGTGATTCTTTTATTGATACTTACATTGAAGGTGCTGGAATAGCCCAAAGTGAAATGAAATTGGACGAGAATGAGTATTTTGTATTGGGAGATAATTCAAGTGTGAGTGTTGACAGTAGAATGGCCGAAGTAGGTTTGATACATACGAAAGAGATTAAAGGTAAGGTATGGGTGACTTTCACAGATTTCACAGATATTAATTTAAATTATTAAGGAGATAGATATGCATTTTCAATGGTATCCTGGTCATATGACAAAAGCTAAACGTATGATGCAGGAAAATATAAAGTTGATAGACCTTGTGATAGAACTAGTAGACGCAAGAGTTCCAATCAGCAGTAGAAACCCTGATATAGATGAATTGGGAAAAAATAAAGCTAGGTTGATTTTACTAAACAAGTCTGATTTAGCAGAAGAGCGTTGGAATGACGCATGGTCTGAGTATTTTAAAGAAAAAGGATTTAGTGTATTAAAAGTAAATTCAAAAAAAGGCGGAGGGATTAAATCTATTCACAATGTAATTCAGGTTGCCTGCAAAGAAAAAACAGAGAGAGATAGAAAACGAGGAATCTTAAATCGACCAGTTAGAGCTATGGTTGTTGGGATACCAAATGTAGGGAAATCTACATTTATCAATGCTTTAGCAGGTAAAGCGTGTGCTAAAACGGGTAATAAGCCAGGGGTGACTAAAGGAAAACAATGGATTCGGTTGAATAAACAAGTAGAGTTATTAGATACACCGGGAATACTTTGGCCTAAATTTGAAGACCAAGAAGTCGGAAAAAAATTAGCATTTATTGGTTCGATTAAAGAAGAAATTCTACAAATTGATGAACTAGCAGCTGAAATTATTACATTTATGAATACGAACTATAGAGGCATTCTAAATGAAAAGTACAACATAGAAGATTATGATGACCCATATACGTGCATTCAAGAAATTGCTAGAGTAAGAAATTGCTTAGTGAGAGGAAATGAACTGGATTTAACGAAGGCATCACAGATGTTTGTAGATGATTTTAAGAATGGGCGTATTGGAAGGTTAACACTAGAATATCCAAATGATTTTGAATAGAACATTTAAGGGTGGACTAGAATGAGGAGTGTGCAAAAAAATGGAAGAGAACGTTAAAAAACGTACCATAAAGAATGAATTATTTAGCTGGGTAGTTTTTTTAGGGGCTACGGTTGTAATTACTTATTTAATAATAACGTTTGTAGGGATAAGAACACAAGTCGAGGGAGCATCAATGGAAGACTCTCTTCACGATGGAGATAATCTTATTGTTGAGAAGGTTACTTATGGGATTGGAAATCCTTCTAGATTTGACATTATTGTTTTCCCTTATAAATACGAAAGCAATACTTTTTATATAAAAAGAATCATTGGATTACCTGGCGAAACAGTTCAAGTAAAGAATGGAGAGGTTTATATAGATGGAGAGTTACTGGATGAGGACTACGGAAAAGAACTGATGGACAACGCAGGGATGGCATCAGAACCGATTACTCTGGGAGAGGGTGAATACTTTGTGCTTGGCGACAACCGTAACCACAGTGCAGACAGCAGAGATCCAAGTGTAGGTCTTATAAAAGAGGATGATATTGTAGGAAAGGCTTTTTTAAGAGTTTGGCCATTGGCAGATTTTGGATTGGTGAATCATGAGTAAGAGCATAAAAGATATAAAAAGTGAATTTGAGCAGGCATCAGACGAAAGACTGAACGACCTATTTGTGATATATGGAGATGATGAGAGAAGTGGTGTAAAAAAAATCATTCAATCGATGCGTGCTAAGATTCAAAAACAGATAAATGAAAAAAATCGAATCATTGAAATGATGCAATATGAAGAGAAGTATAAAGAATATGAGTTCATCTGTGGAATTGATGAAGTCGGGCGAGGACCACTTGCAGGACCAGTTGTTGCAAGTGCTGTGATTCTTCCAAAGGACTGTGAAATACTATATGTGAACGATTCGAAGAAACTAAGCGAAAAAATGCGTAATCAATTGTATGAGGAAATTATGGAGAAGGCGATTGCAGTAGGAGTAGGGATAGTTGGGCCAAATCGCATTGATGAGATTAATATATTAAATGCTACTTATGAAGCGATGAGAATAGCAATTTCAAACCTTGACGTAAAGCCAACGCTACTCTTAAATGATGCAGTGGCGATACCAAACGTAGATATTCAACAAGTACCAATCATAAAAGGGGATGCAAAGAGTATATCTATTGCATCGGCGAGTATTATTGCAAAAGTAACGAGAGATAAACTTATGGTCGAATATGATGCTATAATGCCAGAATATGGTTTCGCAAGCAACAAAGGATATGGTGCAGCTATTCATATTGAAGCAATTAAAAAGCTAGGGGCAACGCCTATACACAGAAGAAGCTTTATTAAGAACTTTCTAGTGTAACGTGAAAATATTGCAGTAGACTTAATTTGGAGAGGTAGAAAAAATAGATAATAAAAGGGCAATAGGAAAAGAGTATGAAAAGATAGCAGGAGATTTTTTGAGAGACCATTCTTATGAAGTCATCTGCTATAATTATAGGTGTAGGAAAGGCGAAATTGATATTATAGCAAAAAAAGGAAATACGCTCGTTTTCTGTGAAGTGAAATATCGGAAAACAAGTAAACTAGGGCATCCGCTAGAAAGTGTGAATAAAACGAAGCAAAGGACTATTGTGCAGTGTGCAAAATATTTTATTCTATCAAAAGGCTATGAGGGACTAGATTATAGATTTGATGTAATAGGCATTTTAGGTAATGAATACTACCACATAGAAAATGCTTTTGAAGTGATGTAAGTTAGAGAGGTGAGAAATGAACTTTCATTATCATAACGATGAAAAAGTAATAGATGTCAAAAATGAGGGAGATGTGACTTATTTAACATTTCCAAATATAGATAAAACAGGAGCGGTACGCCATGGATTCTCCACTAAACTAGGAGGAGTAAGCACAGGGATATACGAAAGTATGAACCTTAGTTTTACAATGGGGGACCAAGAAGAGGCAGTAAAAGAAAATTTTCGCAGGTTTTCAGAAGCGATACATGTGGATCTAGAGAGGATGGTTCTTTCGAATCAGACCCATACCAACCAGGTAAGAGTAGTGACAGAAGAAGATGCAGGAAATGGGATAATGAAACCACTGCCTTACAAAGATGTAGATGGGTTGATTACTGATGTGCCAAATCTTTGTCTTGCTACTTTTTATGCGGATTGTGTGCCCTTGTTCTTAGTAGATCCAGTTCGTCGAGCAATCGGCTTAAGTCATTCAGGATGGAGAGGAACAGTTTCTGATATTGCCGGCGAAACAGTGAAAAAGATGGAAGAAATTTATGGAACAAAACCAGAAGAATTAATAGTTGCTATAGGACCTTCAATCTGTCAAGAGTGTTATGAAGTCAGTGTGGACGTAATCGAGAAGTTTAAAAAGGCTTATAATGAGAGTTTGTGGAGCGAGTTATTCTATAGAAAAGAAAATGGTAAGTATCAATTGAATTTATGGAAAGCAAATGAGATTAACTTTCATCGTAAGGGAGTTAAGAAAGCAAACATTGCGGTTACGAATATATGTACCAGTTGCAACAGTGATTTGCTCTTTTCGCATAGGGTAACAAAAGGAAAAAGAGGAAATTTAGGTGCGTTTTTAGCACTGAAATAGGAGGGGGAAATGGAAAAAATAAAAAATATGCTAGATGAACAATTACCTAATATCATTTCATTTGCTTTATTGGTAGTGCTGTGTCTTGTTTGTTTCGTAATTGGAAGAATTGCGATAGGGTGGATACGAAAGTTGATGCGAAAGTCGTTGGAGAAAACTCAGGCTGAACAAGCAGTTATAAAGTTCATAGATTCGATTGTGAAAGTGTCTTTACACATCATTTTAGTTTTAGCCATTGCAATACAAGTAGGAATAGAGCCAGCATCTGTAGCAGCACTTTTTACATCGGCAAGTGTGGCTATCGGTCTTGCGATACAAGGGAGTTTGTCCAATTTAGCAGGAGGAGTCTTAATCCTTGTGTTGAAGCCTTTTTCGGTTGGTGATTATATCATTGAAGATACTCATAAAAATGAAGGAGTTGTAAAGGAAATACAGATTTTTTATACCAAGTTACAAACGGTTGATAATAAGATTATCGTAGTTCCAAATGGTACATTGGCAAATACAAGTCTTACGAATATTACAGGACAAGATATGAGGAGATTAGACTTTCAAGTGCATGTTGCTTATAATACAGATTTAAAAAAGGCAAAGCAAGTTCTTGATACCTTGCTTGATAATTGTAAAGCTATATTAAAAGATAAAGAAAGATTTGTGGTGGTGGAAGAATTAGGCGAAAGTTCAATAGCTATAGGGGTAAAAGCGTGGGTTTCGACGGATGATTACTGGACGACACGTTGGGACTTGTTGGAAAAAGTGAAATCTGCTATGGATGAAGCAAATATAGAAATACCGTACAATCAGTTAGACGTGAATATTAGAAGCGAAGGGGATCTGTAAAAAAACTACAGATTCCCTTTTGTTGTGTTATATACACGTTCGAAAATATTGATAATTGCGTATAAGAGCATTGCCATAATACAGAGTAAAACGATGGATAGTAACAACCAATCCATTTTAAATACTTGGCTGGAGTAAATGATTAAATAACCGAGACCATTCCTTGCCGCTAAGAATTCGCCAATGATTACACCTACTAGGCAAAGGCCGATATTAACTTTCATAATGTTAAAAAGCGATGGGATGGAAGAAGGAAGAACCACCTTAAAAAGTGCATGATATTTTTTTCCGCCCAAAGCATAGATTAATTTAATTTTGTTTGGATCCACTTGCTGAAATACAGAGTGGAGACTTAAGACACTTCCGAAAATTGCAACGGATATTCCAGCCACAATGATGGTTAGGGAGTTTGCACCAAGCCATACAATTAATAACGGTGCTAGAGCCGATTTAGGTAGGCTATTCATAATGACAAGATAAGGATCTAATACTTTGGAAAGAGATGAAAAGAACCATAAAAAAACACTGACTAAGATGCTGAATAAGATAACTAATGAAAAACTAACAATTGTCTCGGTTAGTGTGGTGGTAATATGTGTGATTAAAGTCCCATCTTTTAGTAAATTGACAAAAGCAAGCGCTACCTTTGAGGGAGAACTAAATATAAATCCATCAATTATATCAAACCGAGTAGCAAACTCCCAGATGATAAGAAACATTATTAGTAAGAGAAATCGGATTGATAAGATGGTATATCTTTTGATTTTTTCTCTTTGGAGATATTCAGTTTGGTTACGTGGTGGAGATTTCATGGTTTAATTCCTTCCATATTAAATTAAAGTATGATTTGAATTCAGAAGAGTTTCTCCGATTAAGTGGTGTATCCTCTGATAGAGAAGAAAAGGTTAAGTTAATGGTCTGCTTAACCGCAGCAGGTCTTGAAGTTAAAATAATCACCTTATCTGCTAAAGATATAGCTTCACTGATATCATGAGTGACTAATAAGGCTGTTTTATTTTCCTTACGAATTATCTGCCCAATATCGTGAGAAACATTTAATCTAGTTTGAAAGTCTAAAGCAGAAAAAGGCTCATCTAAGAGGAGTAGTTCAGGTTCTAATACAAGTGTACGGATTAAGGCGACTCTTTGCCTCATTCCACCAGAGAGTTCAGAAGGTTTGGAACGGGAAAAGTTACTAAGTCCATATTTATCCAATAAAAGTAAAGCTTCTTTCTTTGATTGTGGAGATAAATCTCGTTTGATCTCTAGACCTAAAAGGACATTGCGAAAGATTGTACGCCATTCAAAGAGATGATCGTGCTGCAACATATATCCAATATTGGTTGAACTAGACTTGATATCGCACCCATTTAAAAAAATCCGCCCATTAGTTGGCTCGGATAAGCCAGCAATCAAAGAGAGCAACGTGGATTTTCCACAACCAGATGGGCCAACAATGGCAATGAATTCACCCTCGTCGACCTTGAAAGACAAATTTTTAATAGCGTGGGTCTCGCCTTCTAGTGTATGGTAAGAAAATGAAATGGATTGAAATTCTAAGAGTGACATTTTGCACCTCCTTGGTAGAAGATAAATGAATAGCATATCATTTACCGCTATAGTATATAGTATGGAAGAGTTCAAAAAGGGTTCTAGGAAAAGAAGTGAGAAAGAACTTATTATTATCAAAATTTGATATTTAATCAGTAATATGGTAGACTGTTGCAAACGATAAAAAGAATAGAGAAGAGGTACAAGTATGGCACAGCTATGGGGTGGTAGGTTTACAAAACAAACAGATGAATTGGTATACAATTTTAATGCGTCGATTTCTTTTGATAAGAAATTCTATAAGCAAGATATAAGAGGTAGCATTGCACATGTAAGAATGCTAGCAAAGCAAGGAGTTCTATCAATTGATGAAGAGGACGTAATTATAAAAGGTCTCCAAGGAATATTAAGTGATGTAGAAAAGGGTGAACTTGCGATTAGTCATGAATATGAAGATATTCATAGTTTCGTGGAGGCGACTCTAATTAACCGAATTGGTGAACCAGGAAAGAAACTGCATACAGGTAGAAGTAGAAATGACCAGGTTGCTACAGATATGAAGCTATTTGTACGAGATGAAATTGATGAATTAAAAGGACTTACAAAAGAAATGTTATTTTCGCTATGTGTTATTATGGAAGATAACCTAGAGACTTTTATGCCGGGCTTTACGCATTTGCAAAAAGCGCAACCAATTACCCTTTCCCATCATATGGGAGCTTATTTTGAAATGTTTAAAAGAGATTATGAACGTCTCATAGATATCAAAGAAAGAATGAATTATTGTCCACTTGGTTCAGGTGCACTAGCAGGAACCACATATGATTTGGATCGTAGCTACACAGCCGAACTCTTAGGGTTTAAGGGACCGACTTTAAACAGCATGGACTCAGTGTCGGATAGAGATTACTTAATTGAGCTTCTTTCAGCGTTGTCGACAATTATGATGCACCTTAGTAGATTTTCGGAAGAGGTAATTATCTGGAATTCGAATGAATATCAGTTTGTGGAAATCGACGATGCATTTAGTACAGGAAGTAGTATTATGCCACAGAAGAAGAACCCAGACATAGCTGAACTAGTTCGTGGAAAAACAGGAAGAGTGTATGGAGCTAATATGGCACTTTTGACTACAATGAAAGGGATTCCACTTGCTTATAATAAAGACATGCAAGAGGACAAAGAACTCGTGTTTGATGCAATCGATACCGTGAAAGGGTGCATAGCTCTCTTTACAGAGATGATGAAGACGATGGAATTCAAGAAAGAAAATATGGAAGAGAGTGCGAAAAAGGGATTTACAAATGCTACTGATGCAGCAGATTATTTAGTTAACAATGGAGTGCCGTTCAGAGATGCACATGGTATTGTAGGAGAATTAGTACTATATTGTCTTGAAAAAGAAATAAGTCTCGATGAGATGTCTTTAGAGGAATACAAAAAAATATCAGATGTGTTTAAGGAAGATATTTTCAGCACAATAAGTATGGAAACATGTGTAAATAAGAGAGTGACTATAGGAGCGCCTGGAAAGGAAGCGATGTGTCAAGTGATAAAAATGCACAAAAAATATTTGGAAAATTTGTAGAAATAGCTTGATTTTTTGTGTGATATATTATAATATATTTCAAGTAAAGACAAATGTTCGCCAATGAAAGACTATGCCGAACAATAAGAAAAGAGGACTATAGAATGGATAAGAAATTAAGAGTAGGAATTTTGGGTGCTACAGGAATGGTAGGACAACGTTTTATATCGTTATTAGAAAATCATCCTTGGTATGAAGTGGTAACAGTAGCAGCAAGTGAGAGATCAGCAAATAAATCATATGAGGAAGCAGTGGGAGGACGTTGGAAGATGCCTACTCCAATGCCAGAATCTGTAAAGAACTTACAAGTAATGAATGTTAATGAGATAGATGCAGTTGCATCGAGCGTAGACTTTGTTTTCAGTGCAGTAGACATGTCAAAAGATGAGATTAAACAAATCGAAGATGCTTATGCAAAAACAGAGACTCCTGTAGTGTCAAATAACAGTGCTCACAGATGGACAAAAGATGTGCCAATGGTAGTTCCAGAAATCAATTCAGAGCATTTTGCAGTAATTGAGGCTCAAAAAGAAAGATTAGGAACAAAGAGAGGGTTTGTGGCAGTTAAACCAAACTGTTCAATTCAAAGTTATGCACCTTGTTTGAAAGCTTGGGAAGAATTTGAACCAGTAGAAGTGGTAGCAACTACATATCAAGCAATCTCTGGGGCTGGAAAAACATTTGCAGAGTGGCCAGAGATGGTTGAGAATATTATTCCGTTTATAGGTGGAGAAGAAGAAAAGAGTGAGCAAGAGCCATTGCGAGTATTAGGACACGTTGAAAATGGAGAGATTGTAAAAGCACAACTTCCCAAAATAACTTGTCAATGCGTGAGAGTACCTGTCCTTGATGGTCATACAGCTGCAGTATTTATTAAGTTTAATAAAAAAGCTACGAAAGAGCAGTTGATAGAAAAATTAGTTGCTTTTAAAGGGGTACCACAGGAGTTAGAACTTCCAAGTGCACCAAAGCAATTTATTCAATACTTAGAGGAAGACAACAGGCCTCAAGTTAAAGCTGACGTTGACTATGAAAGTGGAATGGGTGTATCTGTTGGTAGATTAAGAGAAGATAATATCTATGATTTCAAATTTATCGGATTATCACATAATACTGTAAGAGGCGCAGCGGGTGGTGCTGTGTTATGTGCAGAGACATTAACAGCACAAAAATACATTGTGGCAAAATAAAGGATTTCATTGGTGGTTAAAGGTTTTGTAAAGAGCCTTTAACCATTTTTTTACGCTACTTTACTTGAATAAAGCAAGTGTTTTATGATAAAATAGTAGTCAGGACTGAAAATAGGAGGAAGCATGAGCGGACAATATTTACCATATACACAGAACAGAGAATTATCATGGCTAAAGTTTAATGAAAGAGTTTTATCGGAGTCGGAAGATGAGAGCGTTCCATTATTAGAGAGAATGAAATTTGTCTCGATTTTTACAAGTAATTTAGATGAGTTTTTTATGATTCGCGTAGGAAGTATATACGATATCTATACACTAGGAGATAAAGGTGTTGATTATCGTTCAGGATTAACAGCAAAAGAGCAGTTAGATGCTATATATAAGGAAGTTGCACCATTGTATAAAAAAAGAGACCAGTCCTATAATGAAATCAAAAAATCGCTGGCTTCTTATGGTGTCTGTGGTCTAGATTATAGTGAACTGGAACAAAAAGAGAAAAAATACATAAAAAAGTATTTTAGAGAACAGATACGACCTGTTTTGTCACCACAAATTGTAGATGCGAACCATCCTTTTCCACATTTGATGAATAAAGAAATCTATGTTATTGCAGATTTAATTTTTCAAGAGAAAACTATGCTTGGAATTGTGCCGGTACCGCACTTTATTTCAGATATCATCTACTTACCAGGACAAGATTTGAGATATATACGGACAGAAAAAGTGATTATTCAGTTTATGGAAGAGATTTTTGAACAGTATGAATTGAATAATAAAAACTATATCTGTGTTACAAGAAATGCAGATATATCTCCAGATGATGAATCAATGGATGTAAATGATGATTTTAGAAAAACTATGAAGGAAATGCTTCATAAGAGAAATAAAATGGCAGTAGTGAGATTAGAAGTGGCTAAAAAGTTAACAGAGGATACAAAAGCATATTTCTGTGAAAAATTTAAAATTACTGATGAACAGATTTTTTGCACGAAAGTACCAATGAAGATGTCCTATATATTTTCTGTGATAGGGAGAATCCCAGATTCTCAAAAGAAATCATTATTAGATACGCCATTTACACCACAGCCATCAGCGTATTGTCAAGAGCGAAATATGATGGCACAAGTAGAAAAGAAAGATATCTTGTTATCTTATCCATATGAAAAAATGGAACCGTTTTTAAATTTGATCAGAGAAGCTTCTAAAGATCCAGATGTAATGACAATAAAAATCACAATTTATAGATTAGCTTCTAAAGCTAGATTAGTGGAATACTTATGTGCGGCAGCAGAAAATGGAAAAGATGTAACGGTTCTTATTGAGTTAAGAGCAAGGTTTGATGAGCAAAATAATATCGACTGGTCAGAGAGACTAGAAGAGGCTGGCTGTAGAATAATCTATGGATTTGAAGGATATAAAGTGCACTCGAAAATCTGTTTAATTACTTATAAAAGTAAAAATGAGATTAAGTACATCACGCAGATTGGTACTGGGAATTATAATGAAAAAACTGCAACAATGTATACAGATATTTCACTTATGACGGCAGATTATGAAATTGGATGTGATGCTGCTGAATTCTTTAAAAACATGAGCATCGCAAACCTCAATGGAAGTTATAGAAGGCTTTTAGTTGCGCCGAGTAGCTTGAAGCAAAAAATTCTCTATATGATGGACCAAGAAATTGAAAAAGGTGAAAATGGCCGAATCATAATGAAGATGAACTCAGTTACAGATATTGATTTTATTCAAAAAGTGTCAGAAGCATCAAATGCAGGTGTAAAAGTAGATCTTCTAGTAAGAGGTATATGCTGTATAGTACCAAATATAGAGGGGTATACAGAAAATGTCAGAATTACTAGTATTGTAGGCAGGTTTCTAGAACACCCTAGAATTTTTAGCTTTGGAAAAGGAAGTGAACAAAAACTATACTTAGGTTCAGCAGATATGATGACTAGAAATACAGAAAAGAGAGTTGAAGTTGCTTGTCCTATAACAGATACAGATGTGAGAAGACGAGTGAACCAGATGCTAGTTACTATGATGAACGACAATGTAAAAGGGCGTGTTTTGACTAATGAGGGAATTTACATCAAGCGTAGCGGAGTGGATAAGATAATCAATGCGCAAGAAGTGCTTATGAGAGAAGCAATCAATGTAAAACCGGAGGCAACACAAGTGACACCTAAAAAAGAGCCTTGGTTCAAAAGATTATTTAAGAGGAGATAAGCATGGGGAAGTTATTTGGAAAAGATTCAAAAGGAAATGAAGCGTCACTTATCACATTGGAGAATAACAATGGAATTAAAGTAGTTGTAAGTGACTTTGGGGCAACAATCGTTAGTATATTTGTCCCAAATAAAGATAAAGTGCTGAAAGATGTGGTGTTGGGATATAATAACGTATTGGAATATGAGAATGGTAGTTGTTTCTTTGGATGTGTAGTCGGAAGAAATGCTAACCGTATTGGTAAAGCTGGATTCGAACTAAACGGGGTAAACTATCAACTAACTCCAAATGACAATGGGAATAACCTGCACAGTGGGAATGACTATTTTCATACAAGAATATGGGCGATTGATGTATTAGATAAAAATATTGTGACCTTTTCTTTAGAAAGTCCAGAAGGTGATCAGGGTTATGCAGGAACTGTGAATTTGAAAGTGACCTATGCGCTTACAGATGAAGATGAATTAGAGATTCTCTATGAAGGAAAAACAGATAAGGATACAGTTCTTAATTTGACAAACCACAGTTACTTTAATATGAATGGGCACGACTCAGGTGATGTGAAAGATCAGAAAGTTTGGATTGATGCGGATTATATTACAGTTTGTGATAGGAATTTAATACCGACTGGAGAGTTGTTAGAGGTTAGGAAAACACCTTTTGATTTTAGAGAAGAAAGAAAAATAGGAGATCGAATAGATAGTGATCATGACCTTATCAAAATTGCAGGTGGTTACGACCACAATTGGTGCTTGAATAACAAGGAAAAATTTGAAAAAGTCGCATCACTTTATTCGGAAAAAAGCGGAATAAAGATGTGGGTATACTCTGATTTGCCAGGAGTACAGGTGTATACTGGAAACTTTCTTGGAAAGCAAAAGGGTAAGTGCGATATTGTTTATGATAATCGTTCAGGTGTGTGTTTTGAAACCCAATATTATCCAGATGCAATCAATCAAAAAAAGTTCAAATCTCCAGTTATAAAAAAAGATGAAAATTATATGACAAAAACAGTCTATAAGTTTGAAGTAGTAAAGTAGAAAGGTTAACAGTAGTAAATTGTTGGTATAAAATGAATAAGAGTGTATATATTGCTGAAAAACCAAGTGTAGCACAAGAGTTTGCGAAAGCCTTAGGCCTGCGTACTAAACGCGGTCAAGGCTTTTTGGAATCAGAAGAAGCTATTATAACTTGGTGTGTAGGTCACTTAGTGACGATGAGTTATCCTGAGGTGTACGATGAGAAATTAAAGAGGTGGAGTCTTGATACATTACCTTTCTTGCCAGAGGAGTTTAAGTATGAGGTTATACCGGCTGTTGCAAAGCAGTTTCAGGTTGTTAAAGAGATATTAAATAGAAAAGATGTAGATACCATCTATGTGTGTACCGACTCGGGAAGGGAAGGGGAGTACATATATCGATTAGTAGAGCAACTTGCAAAAGTCGAGGGAAAGACTAGGAAAAGAGTGTGGATTGATTCGCAGACAGAAGATGAGATCCTTCGAGGGATTCGAGAAGCAAAGAATCTAGAAGAATATGATAACTTGAGTGCCTCTGCATACTTGCGGGCAAAAGAAGATTATCTAATGGGAATCAACTTTTCAAGACTCCTTTCGTTGAAATATGGAAATAATGTAGCAAATTTTTTGAATCAAAGATATACTTCAATCGCTGTAGGGCGAGTGATGACCTGTGTACTTGGTATGGTAGTGAAGAGAGAGAGAGAGATTCGGGAATTTGTAAAGATGCCATTTTACAGAGTGTTAGCAACCCATGAACAAGGCTCCTTAAAGTTTGAAGGAGAGTGGCGTGTATCAGATGGAAGTAGTTTTCATGGGATACCAGATCTTTACAAAGAGAATGGATTTAAGGTAAAAGAGAGAGCAGAAGAGTTGATAACACTGTGCAAGGATAGAGAAGAAGTTGTTGGAGAAGTGATTTCTGTTGAAAAAAAGACAGAAAAAAAGAATCCTCCTCTGCTGTATAACTTGGCAGAGTTACAGAATGAATGTGCCAAACGTTTTAAAATTAGTCCAGATGAAACACTAAAAATCGTACAAGAACTATATGAAAAGAAGATGGTGACATATCCGAGGACTGATGCGAGAGTTCTCTCTAGTGCAGTCGCAAAAGAAATATTTAAAAATTTAAATGGCTTAGCGAATTATGAGAAAGTAAGTCATTTACTAAGTGAGATAGCAAAAATAGGTAGTCATAAAAAAATTACGTCAACCAGATATGTGGATGATAAGCAAGTGACGGATCATTATGCTATTATTCCAACAGGTCAAGGGATTCAAAATGTCAATCATTTAGCTAATGTTGCAAGGGGCGTGTATGATATCATTGTCTTGCGCTTTTTGAGCATTTTCTATCCCCCGGCAATTTATCAAAAAATAGGAATTGTCTCAGCTGTTGATACAGAACGATTTTTTGCGAATTTCAAAGTCTTGAAAGAGGAAGGTTATCTTAAGGTAATAGGGGAAGGTGCGAAGCAACAAGAAGGTGAAGAGAGCAATCATTTATTTGAAGAAGTGAGTAAAATTCGAAAAGGTATGAAAATACCCATTACTGAATTTGAAATCAAAGAAGGTGAGACGACACCGCCTAAGAGATATAATTCAGGATCTATAATCTTAGCAATGGAAAATGCAGGCCAGTTAATAGAAGATGAAGAACTTCGTGCTCAGATAAAAGGTAGTGGGATTGGAACGAGTGCTACTAGAGCCGAGATTTTAAAGAAACTAGTCCATATAAAATATTTGAAACTTAATAAGAAAACTCAGATTATAACGCCGGAATTATTAGGAGAGATGATTTTTGATGTAGTGAATCAGTCGATTCGAGCACTTTTAAACCCAGAGCTTACGGCAAGTTGGGAAAAAGGACTTACTTATGTAGCAAACGGCGAAATTACTTCTGAAGAATACATGGTTAAGTTAGAAGGTTTTATTTTACAAAAAACTAATAGTGTAATGAGTATGAATCAGCAATACGCTTTAAAACAGTGTTTTGCAAATTCATCGAAATTCTATAAAAAGAAAGGATAGTAAAAGGATGAGCAAAGTTACAGTAGAAGATTTATTAAACTTAGAAGAGACGATAGGGAGCGAGATATTTGCCCAAGTTGAGTATCCATGGGAAGTACTTCCTAAAATAGGCGGGTTTATCAATGAATTAGGTAAAACCTTGGATCGGTCAATTTATGAAGAAGTAGAGGAAGGTATATGGATAGCAAAATCTGCAAAGGTGGCAAAGAGTGCACATATTGATGGGCCTGCTATTATAGGTGAAAATACAGAAGTTAGACACTGCGCATTTATTAGAGGAAATGCTCTAATAGGAAATAACTGTGTTGTAGGAAATTCTACAGAGATAAAAAATGTAATTTTATTTAACAATGTTCAAGTACCTCACTATAATTACGTTGGAGATTCAATTCTAGGTTATAAGTCTCATCTGGGAGCGGGATCTATCACATCGAATGTAAAATCTGATAAAAAGTTAGTTCGTGTTAAAGTTGGTAACACTATCGTTGATACGGGACTTAAAAAGTTTGGAGCAATTCTTGGCGATAGAGTAGAGGTAGGCTGTGGTACAGTACTAAATCCAGGAAGCGTAGTTGGAAGAGATAGTGATATCTACCCATTATCAATGATTCGAGGTGTACTATCAGCTAATTCAATATATAAGTGTCAAGGAGAAGTTGTAGAGAAGTTATAAAAAGATATCAATATATTAGTAGGAGGCAATTATGGAGAATTTTGTAACGTTTGAGATGGAAAAGACAAAGCATATCGCATTGGTAGCTCATGATGGAAAGAAAAAAGAGCTAGTAGAGTGGTGTGAGAGGAATAAGGAAGTATTAAAAGGACATTTTTTATGCGGGTCAGGTACTACAGCAAGATTGATAGCTGAAAAGACAGGATTACCGGTTAAGGCATATAACAGCGGTCCATTAGGTGGAGACCAGCAAATCGGGGCAAAGATAGTAGAGGGACAGATTGATTTTCTTGTTTTTATGTGGGATCCATTAGCAGCACAGCCGCATGATCCAGATGTGAAAGCACTTCTTAGAATTGCTGTGGTCTACGATATTCCAATCGCGAATAATTTTGCAACTGCAGATTTCTTGTTGAATTCGAAATACATGAATGAATCGTATTTTAGAACGGTAGAGAATTTTAATAAAACGGTGCAAGAGCGTGTTGAAAAGATGAAATAAAAGTGGAGATAACAAAGGAGAATAGAGGGAGAATGAGATGTCTATAAAGATTATATTACTAGTTTTGTTTTTTTTATCAATGATAATTGTGGGTGTGTACGCTAGAAGGCACACAAAGAGTGTAGAAGGATTTGTGCTAGGAGGGCGCTCGGTAGGCCCTTGGCTTACAGCTTTTGCCTATGGAACATCTTATTTTTCAGCAGTTGTTTTTGTAGGATATGCAGGACAGTTTGGATGGAGATTTGGCGTAGCATCTACATGGATTGGGATTGGGAATGCACTAATAGGAAGCTTGATGGCTTGGGTTATACTAGGGAGAAGAACTAGAATAATGAGTCAACACCTCGAAGCTAAGACAATGCCAGATTTTTTTGGACGTCGATTTGATAGTAATAAGATTAAAATAGTTGCATCTTTGATTGTATTTGTTTTTTTGATTCCGTATACAGCATCGATATACAATGGTCTTTCGCGTTTATTTGGAATGGCTTTTGATGTCCCTTACTATGTGTGTGTAATCGGAATGGCACTATTTACAGCAGTGTATGTAATACTTGGTGGGTACATGGCAACAGCTATTAATGATTTCATCCAAGGCATTATTATGTTGGTAGGTATTGTTGCTGTAATTGTAGCGGTTTTAAATGGGCAAGGCGGTTTTTTCAATGCTATCAATGAACTATCAAAAATACCAAGTGATGTGACAATAACACAAGGACAGGAAGGCGCATTTACATCGTTTTTTGGACCAGATCCTCTAAGTCTTTTAGGGGTTATAGTGTTGACTTCTCTTGGAACTTGGGGATTGCCACAGATGGTGGGGAAATTCTATGCAATAAAAAATGAAAAAGCTATTAACACAGGGACAGTAATCTCTACAATATTTGCATTAATTGTAGCAGGAGGGTGCTATTTTTTAGGTGGTTTTGGGAGATTGTTTGGCAGTGAGTCTATCTACGATGTTGAAAAGCAGACTGTGATTTATGATAGCATTATTCCCTATATGTTGTCGACTCTATCAGATGTCTTGATAGGAGTAGTTGTAGTGCTTGTACTATCAGCATCAATGTCAACTTTATCTTCCCTTGTACTAACGTCGAGTTCTACATTGACATTAGACCTTTTGAAAGGAAATATTATCAAGAAGATGAGTGAGCGTCAACAAGTTGTAGTAATGCAAATATTTATCTTTGTATTTATCGCAATCTCAGTAGTGATTGCATTGGATCCAAGTACATTAATTGCTCAGTTGATGGGAGTATCATGGGGAGCCTTAGCAGGAGCATTCTTAGCACCGCTTTTATATGGGTTATATTGGAAGGGTGTAACTAGGATATCTGTATGGGCGAGTTTTGTGACTGGTGTAGGAATTACAGTGTCCAATATGATATTTAGCTATATTGAATCTCCAATTAATGCAGGTGCAATTGCTATGGTAGTTAGCCTAATAGTTCTTCCACTTGTTAGCTTTATTACTCCTAAAATACAAAAAGAACAGGTGGAATCTACATTTGAATGCCTAGAAGAAAAAGTGATTATAAGTAAGAAACGATCACTAAATGAATAAAAATGCAATGATATGAATAAATATACATTAAAATTTTAAAAACCACTTGCTATTATATTTGATATGTGCTAAAATTACATCAATTTGAACATGTCACAGTTTGGAGTTGGTTTGAAATTAAGCTAGCAAGAACGAAGATGGCAATTTATATTACTGTAATCTTGAAAGAGAGAACGAGGTGCATGTGCAAATCGATGCTCTCTTTTTTTTTGTTCAAAAGTAGCAAAGAGATGTTCAAAAATGAAAAAACGAAGGGATTTAGGTGATAAAATGAAAGCTTTTCTGATTTTGGAAGATGGAACAGTGTTTACAGGTGTGAGTATTGGTTCTAAGAGAGAAATGATTAGTGAAATTGTATTTAATACGTCAATGACAGGATATTTAGAGGTCCTGACTGATCCTTCTTATGCAGGACAGGCGGTTGTAATGACATATCCATTGATAGGGAACTATGGTGTGTGTTATGAAGATATGGAGTCTAGAAAAGCTTGGCCAGATGGATATATAGTTAAAGAACTTTCGAGAATGCCTAGTAATTTCAGATCAGAGGCAACGATTCAAGAATTTTTGTTAGCTCAAGATATACCAGGTATTGCAGGAGTTGATACGAGAGCTCTTACTAAGATTTTGCGTGAAAAAGGTACCATGAATGGTATGATTACGACTGATGAAAAGTATGATTTAGAAGAAGTGAAAACTAGATTAAAGGCATATTCAATCGGGGATGTAGTAACGAAGACAACTTGCGAAAAACCATATATATTAGAAGGTGTTGGAAAAAAGGTAGCTCTTTTAGATCTTGGAGCAAAGGATAATATCGCAAAATCACTGAATAGCAGAGGCTGTGAAGTGACAGTATTTCCAGGAAACACAAGTGCAGAGGAGATTATTAAGACGAACCCAGATGGAATCATGTTATCAAATGGACCTGGAGATCCAAAAACATGTGTTGGAATAATTGAGGAGATTAAGAAACTGTACGAAACAGAAATTCCAATTTTCGCAATTTGTCTAGGACATCAATTAATGGCACTAGCGAATGGAGCGGATACACATAAATTAAAGTATGGACATAGAGGCGGAAACCATCCAGTAAAAGACTTAGAAACAGGGAATGTCTACATTTCTTCACAAAACCATGGATATGTGGTAGATGTTGATAATTTGGATAGCAATGTAGCAGTACCAGCTTTTATTAATGTAAATGATAAGACGAACGAAGGTTTGAGTTATATAGGGAAAAATATATTTACTGTGCAGTTTCACCCAGAGGCTTGCCCAGGACCACAAGACTCTACATACTTGTTTGATAAATTTATTGCGATGATGGGAGGAGAAAAATAATGCCGAGAAATCCAGAAATTAAAAAAGTATTGGTACTTGGTTCAGGACCAATTATTATAGGACAGGCTGCGGAGTTTGATTACGCAGGAACACAAGCTTGTCGTTCACTAAAAGAAGAGGGAATTGAAGTTGTATTACTTAACTCGAACCCAGCGACTATCATGACAGATAAAGATATTGCAGATAAAGTTTATATTGAACCGCTTACGGTAGAAGTAGTAGAGCAACTAATTCTAGAAGAACGTCCAGACAGCGTTTTGCCGACACTTGGAGGTCAGGCAGGATTGAATCTTGCAATGGAGTTAGATGAAAAAGGATTTTTTAAAGAGCATAATGTGAAATTAATTGGAACCACATCAGAGACAATTAAAAAAGCAGAAGATAGACTAGAGTTTAAAAGTACAATGGAAAAGATCAATGAGCCAGTAGCTGCCTCTTTAGTAGTAGAAAATGTAGAAGACGGGGTTAGATTTGCAAGGGAAATAGGATATCCAATCGTACTAAGACCAGCGTATACACTTGGAGGTTCCGGTGGAGGAATCGCAGATGATGAAGCGCAATTAAAAGAAATATTACAAAATGGATTACGTCTTTCTCGTGTAGGTCAAGTATTAGTGGAACGTTGCATCGCAGGTTGGAAAGAAGTAGAGTATGAAGTGATGCGTGACGGAAAAGGTAATTGCATTACGGTGTGTAATATGGAAAACATTGATCCTGTAGGCGTTCATACGGGGGATAGTATTGTTGTAGCGCCTTCTCAAACATTAGGTGATAAAGAATATCAGATGCTTCGCACGTCGGCACTTAATATTATTAGCGAACTTAAAATCACTGGGGGCTGCAATGTACAGTATGCACTACATCCAACAAGTTTTGAGTACTGTGTAATAGAAGTAAACCCACGTGTGAGCCGTTCTTCAGCGCTCGCCTCTAAAGCAACAGGGTATCCAATTGCAAAGGTGGCAGCAAAGATTGCATTAGGATATACATTAGATGAGATAAAAAATGCGATTACAGGAAAAACGTATGCGAGTTTTGAGCCGATGTTAGATTACTGCGTTGTGAAGCTTCCAAGATTACCATTTGATAAATTTATCAATGCAAAGAGAACCCTAACTACTCAGATGAAGGCGACTGGAGAAGTTATGAGTATTTGCGATAACTTTGAAGGTGGACTGATGAAAGCGATACGATCTCTTGAACAAAATGTGGATAGTTTGATGTCTTATGATTACTCAGCTATGACAAAGGAAGATATCCTTGAGCAGTTAAAAGTTGTAGATGATAGAAGAATATGGTTGATTTCAGAGGCGCATAGAAAAGGAATCTCATATGAAGAGATTCACGATATCACAAAAATTGATATGTGGTTTATTGATAAAATTGCTATCTTAGTTGAGATGGAAGAAAAATTAAAGTCAGACGAACTCAATCAAGAGCTTTTAAGAGAAGCAAAAAGAATGGAATTTCCAGACACGGTAATCGCAAGGCTAACAGGAAAAGCTGTAGAGAAGATTCATGCTCTGCGTAAAGAATGGGGGATTCTAGCAGCATATAAGATGGTTGATACGTGTGCAGCAGAGTTCGCAGCTGAAACTCCATACTATTATTCGGTCTTTGGAAGTGAAAACGAAGCAGTTCAGACAAATGATAAAAAGAAAGTGCTAGTACTAGGATCAGGACCAATTCGCATAGGTCAAGGTATCGAGTTTGACTACTGTTCTGTTCATTGTACATGGGCATTTGAAAAAGAAGGTTATGAAACAATTATCGTTAATAATAACCCAGAGACGGTAAGTACAGATTTCGATATAGCAGATAAGCTATATTTTGAACCTTTGACACCTGAAGATGTTGAAAGTATAGTAGATATTGAAAAACCAGATGGAGCAGTGGTTCAATTTGGAGGTCAGACGGCTATTAAATTGACAAAAGCCTTGATGGATATGGGCGTTCCAATACTAGGGACGGCAGCTAAAGATGTAGATGCAGCAGAAGATAGAGAGTTATTTGATAAGATATTAGAAGAATGTGAAATTCCAAGACCAGTAGGAGATACGGTATTTACTGCTGAGGAAGCAAAGAAAGTAGCAAACAGGCTTGGGTATCCAGTGCTGGTGAGACCATCTTACGTATTAGGTGGGCAAGGGATGCAAATTGCGATTAGTGACAATGATATTGATGAATTTATCGGGATTATTAACAGGATAGCTCAAGAAAATCCGATTCTAGTAGATAAATACCTTGTCGGAAAAGAGATTGAAGTAGATGCGATTTGTGATGGGACAGATATCTTAATACCAGGTATCATGGAACATATCGAAAGAGCTGGTATACATTCAGGAGATAGTATTTCTGTATACCCTGCACAGAGCATTTCGGTTGATGTAAAGAAAAAAATTGAGGAATATACGAAAAGGTTGGCGAAAGCATTAAATGTAATAGGAATGATTAATATCCAGTTTATCGTATGTGGGGAAGAGGTTTACGTAATTGAAGTGAATCCAAGATCGAGTAGAACTGTTCCTTATATCAGTAAGGTGACAGGAATTCCGATTGTAACACTAGCTACTCAGATGATTATTGGGAAAACCTTAAAAGAGTTGGGATACACTCCAGGATTACAAAAAGAATCAGAGTATATTGCTATAAAAATGCCAGTGTTCTCTTTTGAAAAAATCCGAGGAGCTGATATCAGTCTTGGGCCAGAGATGAAATCTACTGGTGAGTGTTTAGGTATTGCAAAAACTTTCAATGAAGCTTTATATAAAGCCTTTATAGGTGCTGGAATCAAATTACCAAAATATAAGAATATGATTATGACGCTTCGTGATGAGGACAAAGAAGAGGGGGTAACGATAGCGAAAAGATTCGAAACATTAGGATATAGAATCTATGCTACAAGAGGAACTGCAAACGCCTTGAAAGCAGGTGAAGTTAAAGTGATTCGTACAAACAAAATTGAACAAGAATCACCGAACTTAATGGATTTGATACTAGGTCATGAAATTGACTTAGTTATTGACACACCAAATCAAGGAGCAGAGAGATCAAAAGATGGGTTCATTATTCGAAGAAATGCAATCGAGACAGGGGTGAATGTGTTGACATCTCTTGATACTGCCGAAGCATTAGTAACTAGCTTAGAAAATACAGATGTGAATAAATTAACATTAATTGATATAGCGAAAGTAAAATAAAATGTAAAATAGAAAAACGCTTGATTGCCCTAAATGCGCAGTCAAGCGTTTTTTTATATAGATGAAATTAATTGGGTATCATTTCTCGGGATGCAATGTCTAGAAGACATTGCGTTAATTTTTTGTTTTCTTCTGGCGTTAATATGCAGAAGCGGATAAATTCGCCACTATTACCAAAGAAGGAAGTGCAATCTCGTATCATTAAATGCTCTTTTATACAATGAGTAAAAACGTTGGATGCGGTTAAATTGGGAGCAAGAATCTTAACAAGAATAAAATTAGCGTCAGAAGGGTATAACTTAAATGCTTTTGATGCTAAAAAAGCACTGTAAAACTTCTTTTTTTCATCATTGATTAATTGATTAGTGGACTCTATATAGTCATAATCTCGAAACATTACGCTACCAGCTAATTCAGCAACGCTATTTAAAGACCAAGGAGTTTGGTGAGTGATTAGAACTTGTAAAAACTCTTGATTACTAGTTAAACCATACCCGAGGCGAAGACCTGGTGCAGCAAAAAACTTTGAACTACCTCTTAAAACAATGAAGTTATCGTAGTGGGGGATGAGGCTTGTAGCAGTTATCGTTTTAATATCGGATGAAAATTCCACATAAGTTTCATCTATCATGACGAATATTTGATGTTTTTTGCAAAAATCGAGAATTTCTTTCATGTCTTCAAGATGAATTGAACTACCTGTAGGGTTGTTAGGGTTACATAATATAAAAAAATCATATCCGTCCGACAACGTTGAAAATAGCTCTGAAAGTTCGAGTTTGAAGGTATTAGAAGCTTCAAGGTTGTATTCGTCTATAGCCCCGTTGGTTAACATAAATTCTCTTTTATACTCGGAATATGTAGGACCGAGTAAAAGTGCTTTTTTAGCTTTCCTGGTAGAAATTAAAAGGGAGATTAATTCAGAAGTACCGTTCCCGACGATAATATAATCCTCATCTACGTTACAGTAACCGGCTAAAGATGATTTGAGAAATTTGTAATTCTTATCAGGATACTCTGTAATTACGTCTATATTCTGTATGAGCGTCTCTTTAAGTAGGTTCGAAATTCCAAGTGGGTTTACATTGGAAGCAAAGTTGCTTATTCTATCTTGATCTATGTTGAACTGTGAAGCAATGATTTCAATATCACTGCCATGGAATATTTTGTTTTTTGACATATAGTACCTCGCTATTTTTTGATTAATACATAGATAAAACAAGGATTGCCTTTACCCACATAATAATGATATAATTCATTATAGCGCGATTATAAAAAAAATCAATAAAGAAACATAAGTAGGTGAAGAACTTGAAAGATAAAATTAGACATTTTTCCAAAGGCGACTTTCAGATATTAAAACCCAACATTACGTTTCCAACTACTCATCTTGTTTTAAAGATAGGTGAAGGAGAGGTTCACAGAGGTAATTTTAAAATTGAAAATTCAGATAAAGGTGATATCCGAGGACTTGTATATTCCTCTTCAATTCGTATGCAATGCATAGAGAATGGTTTTAATGGGAATCCAGTACATGTGGAGTATTCATTTGATGGAAGTGGATTGAAACCAGGGGATGTAGAACGTGGTAAATTCTCGATTGTCTGCAATGGAGGAGAATATGATGTAGACTACACAGTAATCATAGAAAAGCCATTTATTATGACAGATTATGGTACAATTCAAGACTTAAAGGGATTTAAGAAAGTTGCATATAAAAATTTTGATGAAGCAAAAAGAATTTTTAAATCAAGAGATTTTTATGAACTTTTAAAGTATGAACCAACAAAAATAACAGCCTTATATGATAATATGAGAAGATGGGACTTAGATGCTAGTGGCCTAGAGGAGTTTCTAGTAGCTGTAAAGCAAAAAGAGAGAATCTTCCTATCTTTTGAGGCAGAAGATCGTTATTATGGTAAACCAGATGGAGTACTACAAGATAGTGTAATCATAACGAAAAATACGTGGGGGCATTTGAGTGCAACAGTCTCTACAGATTCAGAATTTATAGAACTTAGCAAGTCGCAGTTTACCACTGAAGATTTTACTGGTGCAGAATATGAGCTGATATATACGATTAGAAACACAAAACTGCATGCAGGGAAAAACTGGGGAAGGATTTTTGTGGAAACCCCTTATGAGCGTATAAGTTACACGCTTGAAATTGCAGACGTAAATATTGATAAACCAGATAAGCGAAAGGCAGATTACGTCATTGCCCAATTTTTAAAATCTTTGATACAACTTGAGCGAGGCAAGGTATATAGAGATGAATGGGTAAAGAAAGGTGTAGAAAAAACTGTAGAGTTACAAGCTATAGATGCAGATAATGAGATGTATAAATTAATGCAAGCTCATGTATATATCATAGGAAAGCAGTTTGATGAAGCAAAGTGGATTATTGAAAAATACAATTATAGTAAATTTCCAATTGGTAGAGATGTAGAACAGGATGCCTACTATTTGTTTTTAACAGCATTACAAAGGGGAGATTCTGTTCATACAAAAAAAGTAGTTGAAGATTTACAAAAGGTCTACTTGAAAAATCCCAAATCATGGAAATTACTACTTATGTTACTTCAGATAGATCCCTATTACAATGACTATTTTGAAAGAAAACATGCACTCGAGAACCAACACTCCCTAGGTGCGAATCATCTACTATTTTATTTAGAGGCAAACAGATGTTTTAATAAAAAATATAGTAACTTAAAAAAAATTGGGAAGTTTGAGATGCAAGTATTGCTGTTCTCAGTTAAATATAAATTGATAACAAGAGAACTAGCTTTATATATGGCAAATCTTGTTACACAGCATAATTCATTTGAGAAAAAGATATACAAAATCTTAGCAATGACATATGAATTATATAACGAACCAATGATACTACAGGCTATTTGCACGATACTAATTAAAGGAAATAAAACAGATCACGAGTATTTTACATGGTATGAAATTGCCGTTAAAGAAGAGCTTAAGATAGCAAAATTGTTTGAGTATTACATGTTGTCAATAAAACCAGAAAGTGTATCAAAGCCTTTACCAAGAGCGATACACCTGTATTTCGCACATGGAAATTCGCTTCCGTATGAGAGTGTTTCTCTTTTATATGCAAATCTTGTAATGTACGAGCAAGAAAGTTCAGATTTGTACTCATATTACAGAGAAAATATGAAGCAGTTTGCAATGACACAATTGGAACGAAGAAGAGTGAGCCCTCAATTGAAAGTGTTGTACAGAAGATTCTTAACGCTAAATGAGATGAATAATGAGAAAATCAAAGCAATTTATGACGTGTTATATTCTTATTTGGTAAGTACAAAAGTAGTTGGAATTAAAGAAGTGCTAGTTATAGAAGAAAATGGAGAGATTAGACAAAGAGTTCCATATACTGAAAAAGGGGCACAGATTATACTTGATTCGAAAGATGATATTGTAGTCTTCGAGACAAAAACTGGAAAACACTTGATTGAATCTATAAAGTACGAATCAAAGCGATTGTTTTATGATTTGCAATTTCAAGAGATGTGTAAGAACCATTTTGAAAAATTAAACCCGGTTCAAAATGAAGAGGCAGAAGTGGAATTGTCTTTAGAAAGCTTAAGAAGGCGCGGAATAGATGAAGAGTACTTTGAACTTGAAAAAGTTTTGAAATATTGTAGTACTTTGATTGCAGAGAGTTCAGAAGAAAATGAAGTGCTAATCTATATCTGTTTTGAGTTATTTGCAAAAGAATACTATGATAAAAATACACTTGATTATTTAGCGACATTTTATTGTGGACCAACTAAATTTATGAAAGATATCTGGTATGCAGCAGATGACTTTGAAATCGATGTATCAAAACTAGGTGAACGAATTATTTCTCAGATGCTATTTTCAGAAAATGTACTAGGAGAAGAAGATGTTTTTGTTTCATATTATAAAAGTGGTGCTTATTTCAGATTAGAAGAAGCATATACTGCATATATTGCAAGAGAATATGTTATTAAAGGTCGAATTGTAACAGAGAAGATTATTGGTATTTTTATTGATCAGATTAAAAAGAAAGCAAATACAATTGATATTGTAAAAATTGCTGTTGTAAAGTTTTATGCAGAAAACAAGTATCAATTGGAGAAAAAACACTTTTTACAGCACTTATTGGAAGAGCTGTGCGAGAAGCAAATTTACTTTGATTTTTATATGAAGTACGAAAAGGAATTACTTCGCTCAGTTCTACTGTGGGACAAGACCATCATCACTTACAGAAGTCAAATAGATGGTAAGGTGACTTTGTATTACCAAGTAAATAAAGAAAAGAAAGACTCGATTGAATACGCAAGCGAACCTTTAAATGCAACATATGGAAATATTTACACCAAAAAATTCTTGATATTCCAAAATGAAACTTTAACTTACTACTTTGTAGAGACTAAAGATGGTAAAGAGATAAAGACGTGTAAAGAAAAACATATTATAAGTTCAGATGAATTTATTGGTAAATACGGTAGATTGAATGATATTATGGGAAATGTAACTGAAAGAGATGAAAAAATGAAGACTTATGCACTAGAAGAGGCATTAGCAGATAAAATATTCATGCCATATGAATAGGAGGAAGAGGACTTGTATAGTGGTAAGATAATAGGCTATGACATTAGTAATACTGCATGTTTAGTGAGCTGTTATAATGAAGAGATAAATGAACCAGAGATGTATGAAGCATCTCCAGAAAATAATAAGATACCTCTTGTGATTGGTAAAAAAAATGATATATGGGGAATTGGAGTAGAAGCAAAAAGAATTTCAATCTTGCATGAGGGGAAATTAGCAGGGGACTTACTATCAAAAAGTATATTAGGTCAACAGATAGAATTAGGTGAAGAAACCTATGATGCAGTGTTTTTGTTATCAAAGTTCGTGCAGATGTCTTTAGAGAAATTTAATTGCATTGAGGCGATATCTTTTACGGTAGCGAACATGAATGAAGATATTGCACAACTTTTAAGAAGTGTTGCAGTTAGGATTGGGATTGAAAAGCATAAAATATTTATCCATGATTACAGAGAGAGTTTTTGTAATTATATGTTTTATCAGCCAAGGGAGTTATGGCAATACGATTCTGCTATGTTCTATTGTGATAAAGACGAAGTGCGAGCATATATGCTTAAAAAAATACAGACGAGTGCGTACCATCAAAAAGAAGTTTTTGTGGCTGTGGATGATGTGGCCAATGCTAAAAAAGAAGAGATGGATGTGATATATCCTTTGATTCATGGAGAAAAAGCTAGACGTGCAGATGGCAGATTTAAAGTGTTTATTGAAAGCGTATTTGAACAGCGTGTTGTATCATCAGTATTTTTAACGGGAGAAGGTTTTGAAAATAACTGGTATCCAGAATCGCTAAAAGTACTTTGCAACGGAAGAAAAGCTTTTCTAGGAAGTGAGCTTTATAGTGTTGGTGCGTGTTATTTGGCTTTTAGAAAGGTCTCAAAGATTAGAGATGATCTTATTTATATAGATGAAAATAAGCTGACAGAGCAAATTAGCATCGAGGTTAGAAAAAATGGTGAACAGATATTGTACCCGATTATACCTTGGGGGAATCACTGGTTTGAATACGATGAGGAAGTGGATATCTTACTAGAAGATACAGAAGATATTGAGCTACATGTAGATTCATTGTATAAAGGAAAAGTTCAAATAAAAAGAATATCTTTCGACGAATTGCCAGAGCGAGAGTCTTATTCCATACGAATTCGTATTAATGCAATTTTTACAGGTCCAGATACTTGTAAGATTACATTGAGAGATGTGGGATTTGGAGAATTTTATCAGCCGACGAAATTTGAGAGAGAAGTAATTATAGATTTAGGAGGAAATCATGGGCAGCATTATTCTTTGTCATAATGTAATTGCAAAAACTCCATTTGAAATTACGAGAATTCACAAGAAAATATATACAATTGAAGAACTGTGTTACTATATCAGTCATAATTTGTACCTTGTAGATAATACAGTGATCAATGAACAACTTTGTACATGGATTGAAGGAGAACTTGAATTGAGAGAGTTGTCTTATCAACTGCGAAACATTCTACTAGACCACATAGGGAAAGAAGTTTTTATTATGACGCTGATGAAAGAATCAAAGATTTATATTCAAAGCGAATTAAACCATTTACAGAGTGTATTAGAAAAATTGAGAGATTTATCAGAAGTAGAGCGCCAAAAGAATAAGGGAGATAATCTATTGAAAAATGGAGAAACAGAAGAAGCGGTGCTTGTGTACCAATCCATTTTGAGAACTCAAAGAGAAGAGTCAGTAAGTGAAAAGTTTTTTGGAAAAGTGTATGCTTGTATCGGCGCAGCCTACGGTAGGATGTTTCTCTACAATGAAGCTATGGAGATGTACGATAAGGCTTTTCAAATCTGTAATGATCCAGCGTTAGTGAAGTGTTATCTATACGCAGCGAAAAAATGTTTAGATCAAACTCAGTACAAGTTGATACTTACAAAAAGTGAAGTGTTTGAAGAGATAGATGAAGTGATAAATACGGAAATTGATTTAACAATAAACAGTATGGATTTTATCCCTTCACAAGAGTTGTTAGAACAATGGAAGCAGAAATATAGAATAGACCACGTGGGGTAAAATGAGTGTCACTTATAAGTGGGGAGCGATATTATTAGATGTCCTTATTAAAGATAGTAATTTTTTTAATGAGGAAAGAGCAAGCTATATAGGCAGATATATTGATTTTCCAATACCCATGTATTATACTTGCTATGTAAAGTAATCCGTAGTAATGCATTATGGATAGAAATTTTAAAAAGGATAGGTGTACAGATGGAAAAATTAGAGCAATTATACGAAGGTAAAGCAAAGAAAGTTTATAAAACAGAAGACCCAAGTCTAGTAATCGTTGATTATAAAGATGATGCGACAGCGTTCAATGGTGAGAAAAAAGGAACAATCGTAGGAAAAGGTGTAGTAAATAACCGTATGACAAATCACGTATTCCAATTGCTTGAAAAAGCTGGAGTGCCTACACATTTTGTAAAAGAATTAAGCGATAGAGAAACAGTTGTTAAGAAGGTGGAGATTGTACCTCTTGAAGTAATCGTGAGAAATGTAGCAGCAGGAAGTTTTTCTAAAAGAATGGGAATTGAAGAAGGTAAAGAATTACTTTGTCCAATTCTAGAATTTAGTTATAAAGATGATTCATTGGGAGATCCATTTATCAATGATGATTATGCACTTGCACTTGGGTTAGCAACTCAAGAGGAAATTGATGAAATTAAAGCGTACACACGCAAAGTTAATGAAGTGATGAAAGAGTATTTCTTACAAATGGAAATGAAACTGATTGACTTTAAAATTGAATTTGGTAAAGATGTAGAAGGTAAAATCATCCTTGCAGATGAAGTGTCTCCTGATACTTGCAGATTATGGGATGTACATACAAATGAAAAATTAGATAAAGATCGTTTTAGAAGAGACTTAGGAAATGTAGAAGATGCATATAACGAAGTTTTTAGTAGATTAGGAATCCAATAAGGGGTCTATAGAATGCAAAAAATTGATTTGATCTCAAATAATGGGATAACAGGTGTAGGGGAAGAATGTGGAGTATTTGGTGCCTATAATTTCAGAGGCAGAAGTATTGCACCAGACATTTATTATGGATTATTCGCCTTACAGCATAGAGGGCAGGAAAGTTGCGGTATTGCAATTACAGATACAAATGGAAAGAGAAAAGTACGCTCTAAAAAAGGTCTTGGACTTGTTAATGATGTGTTTGATCAAGAGGCGTTAGATGCGTTGACAGGAGATCTTGGTGTAGGACATGTGCGGTATTCAACAGCAGGTGGAACTAGACTTGAGAATTCACAGCCATTGGTAATTAATTACGTAAAAGGGACGCTTGCGATTGCACACAATGGAAATATTGTAAATGCAATCGAATTACGCAAAGATCTAGAAAAGACTGGGGCTATTTTCCAGACAACGATTGACTCAGAAGTAATTGCGTATCATATTGCAAGAGAGCGTTTGAATGCGTCTACTGCAGAAGAAGCGGTAAAATTGGCAGTACAAAAACTGAAAGGTGCATTTGCACTTACAGTAGCAAGTCCTAGAAAATTAATAGGGGCTAGAGATACATTTGGTTTAAAGCCGCTATGTATTGGAAAGACAGAACATACATATTATTTAGCATCAGAGACTTGTGCTTTAAATGCAGTTGGAGCTACATTTGTTCGAGATGTTGAACCAGGTGAGATTGTTACAATTTCAAGTAAGGGAATCGAGTCAGATATGAGTCTCGCAATTCCAAGAGAAGATCATGCGAGATGTATATTTGAGTATATTTATTTTGCTAGAATGGATAGTAATCTAGATGGAGTAAGTGTATATAATGCGAGAATTATAGCTGGAAAAGCACTCGCTGAATCGTATCCAGTAGAGGCTGATTTAGTAGTAGGTGTTCCAGAGTCGGGTCTAGTGGCAGCAAAAGGATATTCGGAGAAGTCAGGGATTCCTTACGGAATGGCTTTTTATAAAAATAGTTATGTAGGCAGAACGTTTATTAAACCTACACAATCAGAGCGTGTTACTAGCGTTAAAATAAAGTTGAACGTATTAAGCGAGGTAGTGAAAGGGAAACGTATCGTCATGGTAGATGATTCGATTGTCCGAGGAACAACTTCAGCAAATATTATTAAGATGTTAAAAGCGGCTGGAGCAAAAGAGGTGCACGTGCGCATAAGTTCGCCACCATTTTTACATCCTTGTTATTTTGGTACAGATGTTCCATCAAATGAGCAATTGATTGCACATGCCCATACAACTGAGGAGATATGTGAGTTGATCGGTGCAGATTCACTTGGTTATATGGAAGTGGATAAGCTAAAAAACATGATTGGTGACCTTAAGTTTTGTGATGCTTGCTTTACTGGAATGTATCCGATGGAAGTACCAAATGAAGACATTAGTCTTGCATTTGAAGATTAACGAAGGTAAAAGCCGAAGGCATTTTATCTCAAATTAGGAGGAATTATATGTACGATAGATACCAAAGTCCGCTTTCAGAGCGTTATGCGAGTAAAGAAATGCAATACATTTTTTCACCAGATATGAAATTTAGAACTTGGAGAAAATTGTGGGTAGCACTTGCAGAGACTGAGCGAGAGTTAGGATTAAATATCACTGAAGAGCAAATTGAAGAATTAAAGGCCCAAGTGGATAATATTAATTACGAGGTAGCCAAAGAGCGAGAAAAGGTTGTAAGACATGATGTTATGGCACATGTATACGCATATGGAACACAATGTCCAAGTGCAAAAGGAATCATACACTTAGGAGCTACATCTTGCTACGTAGGTGATAACACAGATATGATTGTAATGCGCGAAGCATTGGACTTAGTAAAAAACAAATTGGTAAATGTGATTGATAAACTTGGTAAGTTTGCAAATGAATATAAAGCACAGCCAACACTTGCATTTACACATTTTCAACCAGCACAACCTACAACTGTTGGAAAGCGTGCTACATTATGGATGCAAGAGTTTTTATTAGACCTAGAAGATTTAGAGTTTGTTTCAGGGAGTTTAAAGCTTCTTGGATCAAAAGGAACAACAGGAACACAAGCAAGTTTCATGGAGTTGTTTGATGGCAATCAAGAAACAATAGACAAAATTGATCCTATGATTGCATCAAAGATGGGCTTTGCAGAATGCTATCCGGTTTCAGGTCAGACATATTCTAGAAAAGTAGATACTAGAGTGGTTCATGTGTTATCACAGATCGCAGCAAGTGCACATAAATTCTCAAACGACATTCGTTTGTTACAACACCTAAAAGAAGTGGAAGAGCCATTTGAAAAATCTCAAATTGGATCTTCAGCTATGGCTTACAAGCGTAATCCTATGAGAAGTGAAAGAATTGCATCACTAGCTAGATACGTAATGGTAGATGCCCTGAATCCAGCGATTACTTCAGCTACACAATGGTTTGAAAGAACATTAGATGATTCGGCGAATAAGCGCTTGAGTGTTCCAGAAGCCTTCTTAGCGATAGATGGTGTATTAGATTTATGCCTGAATGTAGTAGATGGATTAGTTGTATATCCAAAGGTTATCGAGAAGAGATTACTTTCAGAACTTCCATTTATGGCTACAGAAAACATCATGATGGATGCTGTAAAAGCTGGTGGAGATAGACAAGAATTACATGAGAAAATCAGAGAACTCTCTATGGAAGCTGGAAAGAATGTAAAAGAAAAAGGACTAGATAACAACTTACTAGAATTGATTGCAAATGATTCGGCATTTAATATGACTTTAGAAGAATTGCAAGAGACGATGGATCCATCGAAATATGTGGGAAGATCAAAAGAGCAGGTTGATAATTTCTTGAACAATGTGGTAAATCCAATGATGGATCAGTATAAAGAAATTTTAGGAATGCAAGCGGAAATTAATGTGTAAAATTCTAGCATTTTTTCTGAATAAGGATTATAATAGAAAGCGTGTGCGAAAGCACACGCTTTTAAAAATTCTGTGAACGGAGGAAAAAAGTGATAAGAAAAACAGAGCATGAAAATCTGATGAGATTATCAATGTTGGCAGGAGAAGTGTTAGCAACTAGTGGTGCAGAGACATATAGAGTAGAAGAGACAATAGAGCGAATGCTAGGAAAAGGTGGGTTTGAAAATGTTGAAGTAACAGCAATGATGACTAGTATTTCGGCTATGGTAGAGAGAAAAGATGAAGAACCGCTAACATATATAAAAGCTGTACATGAAAGAGGAATGAATCTCTCAAGAATTATTAAGGCAAATCAAATTTCTAGAGATTTTTGTGATGATAAAATCTCAGTAGAAAAAGCGTATGAAGAATTGCGTGAGTTGAACTGGAAACAATACAATAGTCATCTTTATAATATAGCAATCGTAGGAATTACAGCTGGATTTGCACTCTTTTTCGGGGGCACTATGATGGAGGTGTTACTATCTATTATAGTAGGAGTAGTTCTAGCAATTTCTATGACAATCGGAAAAAGACTTAATATAAGCTCAATGCTACAAAACATTTTGTGTGGTTTTAGCATAGCTTTTGTATCTAGCATTTTGGATTATTACGTGGAGAATATATCACAAGATATTTTAATAATTAGTAGCATTATGCCATTAGTGCCGGGTGTATCAATTACTAACGCAGTAAGAGATTTGATAAATGCAGACTATATATCGGGGAATGCAAGAGTTTTAAAAGCGTTGTTAATAGCGACAGGCATCGCAGTAGGTATCGGTACAGGTTTGACAATTGTGAATGTGATGTATAGATAGAAAGAGGGAAAAAATGATATTAGAAATTATTGGTTCAGCCATTGCGATTTTTTCATTTGGAATAATCATGGAGACACCGAGGAAATATTTGTGGACGTATGCTTTTATGGGCGCGATTAGTGGAGGTGCTTATCTACTATGCACTTTCATCTTTAATGATGATTTGTATGGATATCTTTTATCAGCACTTTTGGTTACCTTTGTGTCAAATATGTTATCGAAAGTATTAAAGGTACCTACAATCGTATTTTTGGTTGCAGGAATTTTACCAGTTGTTCCAGGATCAAGTGTCTATCGCTGCGTGTATCACACAATAGCGATGCAAAATGAATTAGCACTGTCATATCTAATAGAGACCTTAGTATATGCGGGTTCAATTGCTCTTGGAATCTTCCTAGGGGAAGGGCTCAACAAAGTGGTGTTCTATAGAAAATAATAGTGAAATCTTGCGTATAAGGGACACAATATGTTATAGTACAATGAAGTAAGAGAGAAAAAGTTATGAAGAGAAAATAGGAGAATAGATTATGAGTAAAGTAAGAACTAGATTTGCGCCAAGTCCAACAGGTCGTATGCATGTAGGTAATTTAAGGACTGCTCTTTATGCGTATTTAATAGCAAAGCATGAGGGGGGAGATTTTATTCTACGAATTGAAGATACAGATCAAGAACGATTAGTAGAAGGTGCAGTAGATATTATATATAGAACCCTTGAAAAAACAGGATTAATTCATGATGAAGGGCCAGATAAAGATAAAGGCTATGGTCCATATGTACAAAGTGAGAGAAATGCAGAAGGACTATACCTTGAGTATGCAAAGAAATTAATTGAGAAGAAGGAAGCGTATTATTGCTTCTGTCACAAAGAAAGGTTGGATAGTTTAAAGGTTGCAGGCTCATCAGAAGAGTTTGTTGTCTATGATAAACATTGTGCCAATTTAGACCAAGAGACAATTGAAAAAAAATTAGCTGAGGGAATTCCGTATGTAATTAGAATCAACATGCCACATGAAGGTGTTACAACTTTTAATGATGAAATCTATGGTGATATTTCTGTGCCAAATGCAGAGTTAGATGATATGATTTTGATCAAGTCTGATGGCTATCCAACTTATAATTTTGCTAATGTTGTAGACGATCATCTGCAAGGGATTACACATGTTGTTCGTGGAAATGAATACCTATCATCGGCACCAAAATATAACAAAGTGTATGAAGCATTCGGATGGGAAGTGCCGACTTATGTACACTGTCCATTGATTACAAATGAAGAGCATCAAAAATTAAGTAAAAGAAGTGGGCATTCTTCATATGAGGATTTGATTGAACAAGGGTATTTAAATGATGCAGTTATTAATTACGTAGCGTTACTAGGATGGAGTCCAAGCGACAATCAGGAAATCTTTTCTTTGGAAGAGTTAGTTAAGGCATTCGATTATAGACACATGTCTAAATCACCAGCAGTCTTTGATATGGTGAAATTAAAGTGGATGAATGGTGAGTACTTAAAAGCAATGTCGGATGAAGAGTTTTACAAACTGGCTAAACCATTTATTGAAAGTGTTATCACAAAAGATTATGACTTGAAAAAAATAGCAGCAATGATAAAAACTAGAATAGAGATATTACCAGATATTAATGAACAGATTGACTTCTTTGAGGAGATGGGAGAGTACGATCTAGAACTGTATACACATAAAAAAATGAAGACTAACTGTGAAACAGCATTAGAAGTTCTAAAAGAATTGGTAGTAAAGTTTGATGAACAAGAAGATTACTCAAATGATGCGTTATTCGAAGTCTTGAAAAACTATGTTACAGAAAAAGGAATAAAAAACGGATATGCGATGTGGCCGATTAGAATTGCGGTATCAGGAAAACAAAACACCCCAGGTGGAGCAACTGAGATTATGGAAATAATCGGTAAAGAAGAGTCTATAAAGAGAATGAATAACGCAATAGCGTTATTGAGCAAGTAAGAAAGTTTTAGAGAGGAAGTCTAAGTGTTATCAAATCAAGCACAGTCTGAAGCAATATCACATAATGAGGGTCCTATCTTGGTGTTGGCAGGACCTGGTTCAGGAAAAACTCATGTTATTACGAAACGAATAGAATATCTGATTAATGAGTATAAAGTAAGGCCAGAAGAAATTCTGGTCATTACTTTTACAAAGTATGCTGCAAAAGAGATGAGTTCGCGAATTTATAAAAATATAGGAACTAGATCTTCGATTACAATTGGAACATTTCACGGTATATTCTATGGCATATTAAAGTGGGCATATAAGATTGATGCGTCTAATATTTTATCAGATGAAGAAAAATATAGATTGCTTCAACAGATACTTGGGAATTTAGAGAAAGTCTATGAAGTGGATGAGGATGAAAAAGAGATTCTCAGTAATATAAGTCAAGAGATTAGTAAGATTAAAAGTGAAAGAATCTCGATTGAGGAATATGTTAGTGAAAATCTACCAAGTGAACTAATAAAAGAAATGTATGAAAAATACGAAAAAGAGCGTAAACAATTGAGGAAAATTGATTTCGAAGACATGTTGATTCAATGCTACTTGCTTTTTCGCACAAACGAGAAAGCCCTGAATCAATGGCAATCAAAATATAAATATATTCTAATTGATGAATTCCAAGATATCAATCAAATTCAGTATGATACGATTAAACTATTGGCTAAACCACAGGATAATTTATTTATTGTAGGAGATGATGATCAAGCTATTTATGGGTTTAGAGGGGCAAAACCAAGTATTATGCTAGGTTTCTTAGATGAATACCCAAATGGTAAAAAAATCTTATTAGATGTTAACTATAGATCCACAAAAAACATACTAAACTCAGCGTCTAAAGTAATTAAACACAATAAAAAGAGATACGAAAAAGCATTGATTTCATCCAAAGAAAGTGGAAAATCTGTACATGTGCAAGAAGTTAGAAATCCTGTTGAAGAGAGCGAGTATATAAAGGATAGAATTCAAGAATTGGTCAAAGAAGGAGTATTACACAAGGATATCGCTGTACTATTTCGAACGAGCATAGATGCGAAAGTTCTTGCTACAAAGCTTATTGAGTTGAATATACCTTTTCAAATGAGGGAGTATATACCGAATATCTATGATCACTTTATTGCCAAAAATATGCTAGCATATCTGGAAATAGCAAATGGAAATAGAAACAGACAACAGGTACTAAGTATTATGAATAGGCCGAATCGCTACATTTCCAGGGAAGCAGTAAAATTAATGGAGTCTCCTTTTGAAAGTATGAGGAAATTCTATTGCGATAAAAATTGGATGCAAGATAGAATTGATGATTTTGAAATCGATTTAAAAGTGATTAGTCGGCTATCTCCTTATGCTGCAATTCAATATATAAGAAAAAAAGTTGGATACAACGATTTTATAGAAGAGCATGCGTTGAAAAGGAATGCAGATATTTCAGAGTGGAATGAATTTTTGATTGAATTGGAAGAAGAGGCGAAGAAGTTTCAAACTGTAGATGAATGGTTTGGACATATTAAAAACTATTCAGACCAATTAAAGTTACAAAATAATAAAAAGAGAGAGCAAGTCGGAGTAGAGTTACTTACCATGCATGCATCAAAAGGATTAGAGTATAATCATGTGTTTATTTTAGGTGCTAATGAAGGAGTAGTTCCTTACAAAAAGGCTAAGCTAGCAGAGGAGATAGAAGAAGAAAGACGGATGTTTTATGTAGCTATGACTAGAGCGAAAGATCGTGTTATCATTACATATCCCATAGAAAAAAACGGAAAGGATATGCATCCTTCCCGCTTTGTATCGGAGTTACTCGTCTAAATCCAAATTGGCTTGGATTTCATTAAACTCTTGTGCATCTAACCATTCATCAAAAGCTTCAGATGCAACATCGTACTCTTCATCAGTTTCGATGTTGTCTAGTACTGGTTGTCCGTCAGACTCTGAATAACGGTAGATAAATACATCTCCTTCATCGTTTACCTCTCCGTTTTCACCAAGAGGGAGAAGTGCAATGTATTCTTGAGAAGACGCTGTATAAGTACATAAAACTATACAGGTGATTTCTTCATCATTATCGAGGGTCAAAGTAACAGTTAACTCGTTTTCAATTTGTTCATCAGTGTGTTTATTCATATGAATACTCCTTTCTCACAACATATACTTTAGCAGAGGGGGAGAATAATTGCAAGCAATGGTAGTCAAATAATTAAAAGTATAGTAGAATATAAAGTGTATTTATAAAGAGTGCAGTAAAGGAAGGACAGTTGAATGAATATACATTTAGGGAATCCATTACCACAAGGTGTTACCGTACTAAATAACAATTGTGTTAATTTTGCAATTGAAGCAACACCAAATGCAGAGTGTGTGCTGGTTTTATTTAGCAAAGGTAAGAAGAACGAACCACTTGAAATTCAGATGAACGAAAATACCTATATGAAAGGGATTTTTCATCTGACATTGAAAGAGTTTGAATATGAGAATTATGAATACCAGTATAAAATAGATGGAGAGAATTATTTGGATCCCTACACAACGCAAGTTGTTGGTCGTCAAAAATGGGGGAGTTCAAATTGTAATGATTTAAGAGGGGAAATCCACTCAGTGAATACTGCTTGGGAAGATACATATCCATTACTGATTCCTGATGAAGAAGTAATTGCATATCGTTTGCACGTAAGAGGATTTACGAAGCACTCTAGTTCAAAAGTAAAATATAGAGGAACTTTGCAAGGGATTGTGGAAAAAATTCCTTATTTAAAAGAGTTAGGGGTCAATCAAATTCATTTATTGCCTCTCCACGAATTCATCGAAGAAGGAAAGTTGCTCAATTATTGGGGGTATACGAAAGGATTTTATTTTTCGCCTAAGAGTTCTTATTGTCAATCAAAGGACACAGTGGAAGAATTGCGAAAGTTCATTCGGCTAATGCATGCAAATGGAATTGAAGTAATTCTAGATATGTATTTTGACGATGCTTGCACCTTAGAATTTCAACTCCAATGCTTGCGTTATTACGCATTGCAATTCCATGTGGATGGATTTATTCTATCATATCACTATGAGCATTTAATGGTTATAAAGAAAGATTACATTTTAAAGAATCTAAAAATAATAGTGCTCAATGATGAGTTCCAAATCACTGCAAGAAAGTTTTTGAAGGGTGATGAAGGAGTAGTACCAGACTTTATGTGGAAATTGAGAAACAAGTCATTGCGCGAAGGTGTGTTACATTACAACTATATAACGAGTACAAACGGTTTTACCCTACATGATTTGATCTCTTACGATGGAAAGAAAAACGAACAAAACGGAGAAAAAAATCAAGATGGTCCAGTATATAACTATAGTTGGAACTGTGGAGCTGAAGGGAAGACTAGAAAGAAAACTGTTCTAGAGCTTAGAAAACGCCAAGCTAGAAATGCATTCCTACTATTGTTATTGTCTCAAGGAACACCTTGTTTATTAAGTGGTGATGAGATTCTTAACACTCAAAACGGGAATAATAATGCATACTGCCAAGATAATGCTACAAGTTGGTTAAATTGGGAAAATTTGGTTAAAGAAAAAGATACGTTTGAATATGTAAAAAAAATCATAGATTTTCGAAAAAAACACCCTATTTTCAGACAAAAGGAATTGCTACAAGGAATTGAGAGAAGCGCTAAAGGACTGCCTGATATCTCTTTTCATGGAGATGAGGCTTGGCAAGTGAAAAATGATGTGTCTAGCAGACAGTTAGGCGTTCTTTACAGTAAAAGGAATTTGGATGACTTTGACTGTTATGTAGCTTATAATATGCACTGGATTGAGCATGATTTTGCGTTACCGATTCCTTCAGCTGGAAAGTCTTGGTATTTAGTTCTAGATACTAGTAAAGGCGATATGAGAGAAGAAGTATTGATTTCAAAAAGAAAGATAGAAATAGAAGCGAGAAGCATATGTGTTTTCTTTGCAAAATAAAGGAGCGTTATGGAAAAATTAAAGTTGCTTAATGGTTTTCATCTAAAAATGATTGCAATTATCACGATGTTAATCGACCATACAGGTGCAATTTTGTTACCTCAATATTTTGATTTACGGATTATTGGAAGGTTGTCCTTTCCTATTTTTTGTTTTTTATTAGTAGAAGGGGCTATGCATACAAAAGATATAAAGAAATATATGATTCGCCTGGGGGCATTTGCGGTGATTTCAGAAGTACCGTTTGACATTGCGTTCTTCAGAAGTCTATTACATTTCCAAAATCAAAATGTATTCTTTACGTTGTTGATCGGAGTTGTGGCTATATGGATTTCTAAATCACTGATGAAAAAGTCAGAAGAATTTGTATTTGGCTTTGAACAAGGGATTGTTTTTGGAGTAGCTGCTGTAGTAGCAGAGTTACTACATTGCGATTATGGCGCATATGGGATCTTGATTATTGGAGCGATGTATGCTTTTCATGATAAATTCTATTTCATGTTCGGATCTTATGCGGTGTTGACCTACTTCTTATCAACTGGAATTCAAAGATACTCAACATTAGCGTTAGTCCCAATCGGACTGTATAATGGAAAGAGAGGGCCTCAGATAAAGATATTATTCTATCTTTTCTATCCGGTACACTTACTGATTTTAATTGGAATAAGATATTTTATAATGTAAATAGAAGGAGAAGTTATGGCTTGGTGGGGACATTTTAACACAGTTATGAAGCATAAAATGATAGTAATGCGTTATTGTTTTAGAGTGGGACTTTATAGGCAAGGAATAATGCATGATTTATCAAAATTTAGCCTGACAGAATTTCAAGTTGGATGCAGATACTATCAAGGGAATCGAAGTCCGAATAATGCTGAAAGAGAAGATAAAGGTGTTTCTACTGCGTGGCTACATCATAAAGGAAGGAATAAACATCATTTTGAATACTGGTTGGATTATTCGAAGGAGAAAAAAGGTGCAATTGCAGGCATGAGAATGCCAAACCGTTATGTTGTAGAGATGTTTATTGATCGTATTGCAGCTTGTAAAACTTATGAAAAAGAAAAGTATACAAGTGAGAGTCCGTATATTTACTATGAAAAAGGAAAAGCGTATCATCTGATGCATGAAGAGGTCACTATGCTTTTAGAAGAACTATTAGTAATGCTATCAGAAAAAGGTGAAGAACATACGCTTTGTTACATAAAAAAAGAAGTATTATAAAGAGAGTGAAAATCGATGAAATTATATATAATAAGACACAGTGAAACAGACTGGAATATAGAGAGAAGATTACAAGGGAGAGCCAATATACCCTTGAATGAAAATGGAAGAGAATTAGCGAGAGAAACAAGTATTGGCCTATCAGATATCAGTTTTGATATAATCTATACAAGTCCCTTGATTCGCGCAAGAGAGACTGCTGAGTTGATTTTTGATAAACAAAAAGAATCGATTCAAGAAGAAGATAAAATACAAGAGATTGATTTTGGAATATATGAAGGGTACTATGTGTCGAAAGAAAAATACAATGTGCCAGACGAAAAATTTATTTACTTCTTTACAAATACTGGTGCGTATGTGCCGCCAGAGGATGGAGAATCGGTAGAAGCACTGTTTGATAGAACAGCAGCCTTTTTAAATGAATTATATGACTGCTATAAAGACACAGACATCAATATTGCAATCGTTTCACATGGTGCAACAATACGTGCAATGCTAAGTGTAATTGAAGAAAGGCCTATAAGTGAGCTTTGGAGTGATGGTGTTCCGCAAAATTGTGCGGCAACAATAGTCGGTATAAAAAACAATAAGTGGATAGTGTTAGAGAGAGATAAAGTATATGGGAGGAAGAGGTAGATGTCTAACGAGAAAAAAATATTGTACAGTGGTGCACAAGCTACGGGAAATCTTACAATTGGAAATTATTTGGGGGCTTTGAAAAATTGGGTTACGTTAAGTGATGAATATGAATGCTTTTATGGAGTGGTAGATATGCACTCTATTACAGTTCGACAAGATCCAGCGGTGTTGAGAAAAAGAGCAAGAGCGCTACTAACCCTTTACATTGCATCTGGATTAGATCCTAAAAAAAATTGCATCTATTACCAATCACATGTACCAGGACATGCAGAGTTAGCTTGGATATTAAATTGTTATACTTATATGGGTGAATTGAACCGCATGACGCAGTATAAAGATAAATCAGCGAAAAATGCTGAAAATATAAATGCGGGGTTATTTACCTATCCAGTTCTTATGGCAGCAGATATTTTATTATACCAAGCTTCTGTTGTTCCAGTAGGAGCAGATCAGATGCAACATCTGGAATTAACTAGAGATATCGCACAAAGATTCAATCAGGTATATGGAGATGTATTTACAATACCAGAGGGGTATATTCCGAAGATAGGTGCTAAAATCATGAGCCTTCAGGAACCTACAAAGAAAATGTCGAAATCAGATGAAAATCCAAATGCCAGCATCTACTTAACAGATGACACAGATACGATTATTCGAAAGTTTAAGCGAGCAGTGACAGATTCAGAGGCTAGAATTTTATACAGAGATGAACAGCCAGGCATTAAGAATTTAATTGATATCTACAGTGCTTGTAGCAAAAAAACTATAGAAGATATTGTTTTGGAATTTGATGGCAGCGGATATGGAGACTTCAAATTAGCGGTTGGAGAAGTGGTGGCTGATACACTGCGTCCTATCCAAGAAGAGGTTGCTAGATTAGAGAAAGATAAAGCTTATATTGACGGTATAATTAAAGAAAACGCGGAAAAAGCTAATTACTTTTCGACAAAGACTTTAAGAAAAGTCCAGCGTAAAGTAGGGTTTCCGGATAGAATACGATAGAGGAAGGTGAAAGAGAGTGAACTCACAAGGTAAAAATAAGGCATTAGAAAAAATATTTCAATTAGTGTTTAGTAGAACTGCTGTTATAGTCTTTTTGATTGCACTTCAAATATTTCTTATAACAGAGGGATTGATACTTTTAGCGGAGTATTTTATTACGGCGATTATCATATCTTGGGTATTGACAGCCATTATTATTGTGAGGATGCTAAATAGGAGAGGGAACCCAGCATTTAAGCAGACATGGACGATTATCATATTGGCAATTCCAATTATAGGAGTGTTTTTTTATCTGTTTTGCAGATTTCAGATAGGAGAAAAAAAGATTCATGAAAGATTGGACGAGTTGTGGCTACAAATTCGTCCAATCTTAGTACAAGATGAGTTGGCTGTAAAAAAATTAAAAGCTAAGAGAACACCACATATTAAAGTTGCAAATTATCTTTATCAACAAGCTGGATACCCTATATATGACGATACTGAAGTGAAATATTACAGACTGGGTGAAGAAAAGTTAGCAGGATTAGTCGAGGAGCTTAAGAAAGCTGAAAAATTTATTTTCATGGAATATTTTATAATTGAATTTGGCTATATGTGGGAAGCTATTCTAGATGTACTAAAGAAAAAGGTGACTGAAGGTGTAGAAGTTCGCTTGATGTACGATGGGACGAATACCATCTCATATTTGCCATATGACTACTATAAACAAATGCAAGAACTAGGTATCAATTGCAAAGTATTTAATCCGATTCGTCCGATTTTAACCACATCTCAGAATAATCGTGACCACAGAAAAATCTGTGTCATAGATGGAAATGTAGGTTTTACAGGTGGAATAAATTTAGGGGATGAATACATCAATAAAATAGAGCGATTTGGACATTGGAAAGATACTGCTGTTATGTTAAAAGGCGAAGCGGTAAAGAGCTTGACTATGATGTTTTTACAACTGTGGAATATGGATGAGAAACAAGATGATTATTATCTGAAATATATACCAACTAATATTGGGGTGAAGACAATGGAGAAAGGTTTTGTTCTTCCTTATGGAGATATCCCGATGGATAGTGAAGATGTAGGAGAACAAGTATATGCCCATATCATTAATAATGCGCAACGATATGTCCATATTATGACTCCTTATTTGATTTTAGACAATGAAATGCTTACAAATTTAACAGGAGCTGCAAAGTCAGGTGTGGAAGTGATTATAATTATGCCTCATATTCCAGATAAATGGTATGCATTTGCAGTAGCAAAGACCTACTATGAAGAGTTGATTCAAGCTGGAGTTCAAATCTACGAGTATACACCTGGATTTGTTCATGCAAAAATATTTGTGAGTGATGATAATACAGCTACAGTAGGTACGATTAACCTTGATTATCGGAGCTTATATTTACACTATGAATGCGGTGTATTTATATATGAGAACTCGGTAGTCAGAGAAATTGAAGTTGATTTTCAAGATACACTCTCGAAATCAATGAAAATGTCATTACTAGATGTGAAAAATAGAAGTGTGGCTACTAAAGTGGTAGGAAATGTATTGAGAGTACTGGCTCCACTTATGTAAAAAAATAAAGAGTTCAAAGAGGAATTTTTATTTTTGTATTGTACTTTTAGGGCAAGTCTAGTATAATACACTTTGTCCTTAAAGGATAAAGTGATAAAATAACAAAAATAATATGAAGTAATAAATGCTCAGGAGGAATAAATATGGTAAAAGCAGTTGTAGGTGCAAACTGGGGAGATGAAGGTAAAGGAAAAATTACAGATATGCTTGGTGAAAAAGCGGATATCATTGTTCGTTTCCAAGGTGGAGCCAATGCGGGACACACTATTATTAATGAGTATGGTAAATTTGCATTACATACGTTGCCTTCTGGCGTGTTTTATGACCACACAACAAGTGTGATAGGCAATGGAGTAGCGCTTAATATACCAGTACTATTTAATGAGATTCAAGACGTGGTATCACAAGGTGTACCAATGCCTAAGATATTAGTGTCAGATAGAGCTCAGATGGTGATGTCTTATCACATTCTTTTTGATCAGTACGAAGAAGAACGTTTAGGTAAAGACTCGTTTGGTTCTACAAAATCGGGAATAGCTCCTTTTTATTCGGATAAATATGCAAAGATTGGATTTCAAGTAAGCGAATTATTTGATGAAGTAACATTGCGAGAGAAGGTAAAAAGAGTATGTGAATTAAAGAATGTTCTTTTAGAACATCTTTACAAAAAGCCTAAAATTGAAGAGGAAGAATTATTTGCCGAGTTGTTGAGATATAAAGAAATGGTATCTCCATATATCTGTGATGTTTCTTTATACCTTCACGAAGCGATTAAAGAAGGAAAAGAAGTACTTTTAGAAGGGCAATTAGGTTCTTTAAAAGATCCAGATCACGGAATTTATCCAATGGTAACTTCTTCATCCACATTAGCTTCTTATGGTGCTATTGGAGCTGGTATACCAGCTGCAGAGATTAAAGATGTTATCGTTGTTTGTAAAGCATATTCAAGTGCTGTAGGTGCAGGTGCATTCGTAAGTGAAATCTTTGGAGATGAGGCGGACGAGCTACGTAGAAGAGGTGGAGACGGTGGAGAGTATGGTGCTACAACAGGTAGACCACGTCGTATGGGATGGTTTGACTGCGTTGCATCAAAGTACGGATGCCGTATGCAAGGAGCAACACAAGTAGCTTTTACAGTGCTAGATGTATTAGGATACCTCGATGAGCTTCCTGTATGTGTTGGATATGAGATTGATGGAAAAGTTACAACAGATTTCCCAACAACAAACTTACTAGAAAAGGCAAAACCAGTTCTCAAGGTATTACCAGGTTGGAAATCAGAGATTAGAGGAATTAAAAAATATGAAGATCTACCTGAAAATTGTAAGAAGTACATCGAGTTTGTTGAAGAGCAGCTTGGATATTCAATTACAATGATATCAAATGGACCAGGAAGAGATGAAATTATCTATAGATAGAAAAAACGACAGGATTTATATCCTGTCATTTTTTTTTGCTGTTGAAAGCATTAACTTTATTCTATTTAACTGATTTACTTCACTTGCACCAGGATCGTAGTCTATAGCAACAACGTTTGAAAGTGGAAATCTCTTTCGTAGTTCTTTTAACACGCCTTTTCCTACAATGTGATTTGGAAGGCATCCAAATGGTTGTGCACATACGATATTGTTAGCACCGCTATGTATCAATTCTAACATTTCTCCAGTGAGAAACCATCCTTCACCAGTTTGGTTTCCGATAGAAACAATATCTTTGGCCATTGATGCTAATTTTTGTATCGGAACAGTTGGGGAGAATCTATTACTTGCTTTTAAAGCGTCATTAGCAGGTTTGCGAATCCACTCAACTGCACGTATTCCAAGATTACACTTGAAGGCAGTAAACTTGCTCATCTTTAATGTATCTGCTTTGAAATTTGAATTATAAAAACTGTACAAGAAAAAGTCTAGTAAGTCAGGAACGACAGCTTCAGCTCCTTCTTCTTCCAAAAGATCAACCAGATGATTATTTGCCATTGGTAAGAACTTAACGAGGATCTCTCCGACAACACCAACTCGCGGTTTCTTTATATCTGTAAGAGGAAGCGTATCAAAATCTTTTACAATAGAAGAACATAAACGTTTAAAACTAGAGCGCGATACAATTTTATTAGAAATAAGTGTCTGGCATTCTTTTTCCCATTTTAAATGCATTTGATTTGCTGAATTTTCAATTTTCTCATAAGGCCTTACTCGGTATAAACATTTCATCAATAAATCTCCAAGTGCTAGGCAGTATACTGCGTTTTGAAGAATCGGCAAAGTAATATTAAATCCAGGATTGCTTTCTAACCCGCTTAAGTTCATAGAAATCACCGGTATATGAGGATACCCGGCTCTTATTAAAGCGCGGCGAATAAAGCTAATATAGTTAGATGCTCTGCATCCCCCTCCTGTTTGCGTGATGATTAGTGCCAATTTATCCGTATCATAGCGACCTGAAGTTACAGCCTCCATCAATTGCCCAACTACGATAAGTGAAGGATAACATGCGTCATTGTTTACATATTTCAACCCTATATTTACTGCATCCTTATTATCATTTTTTAAAATCTCGATATTGTAGCCATTAGCATTAAATAAAGTTTCTACTAAATTAAAATGAATCGGTGACATCTGTGGGCAAAGTATGGTGTAATCTTTACGCATCTCTTCTGTAAAAGGAATATGATTAAAAGCAGCGGATTCAACTTCAGGCTCTATATTTTTCTCTTTACGAGCACGAATGGCGGCTAATAATGAACGAATTCTAATTCTTGCAGCGCCTAAATTGCTTACCTCGTCTATTTTTAATGAAGTATAAATTTTGTTTGAAGCAACTAAAATATCAGATACTGCGTCAGTGGTTACTGCGTCTAGGCCACATCCAAATGAATTTAACTGAATTAGATCTAAATTTGCGCGCTCGCGAACAAGGTGTGCAGAGCCATAGAGCCTTGCGTGGTATGTCCACTGATCAAGCACGTTGAGTGGGCGATCAATCGGTTTTAGGTGCGCAATGGAATCTTCTGTAAATACGGCAATGTTATAAGCATTAACCAATTCTGGTAATCCGTGATTTACTTCCGGATCAATATGATACGGTCTACCAGCTAGTACAATGCCGTGTAAATTGTTTTTGTCTATGTAGTCAAGCGTTTCTTCCCCTTTGATTCTTAAGTCAGCCCTGCAAGCTTCGAGTTCTTTCCAAGACAGATCAACTGCTTGGTCGATTTCTGACTTTGTAATAGACTTAAATGAAACGAATTCTTTTTCTAAGGCAAATGTGATAGCTTCTTTTGTATGAAATGAAATGAAAGGACTTCTAAAATCAACAGTGCCATTTGTAATCGAATCTACGTTATTTTTAATGTTTTCAGCATAAGATGTTACAATTGGACAGTTGTAGTTATTCGTCGACTCTTCATATTCCTTTTTTTCATATGGAATACAAGGATAGAAGATGACTGGAGCATCTTTTGCTATAAGCCATTCAATATGTCCATGTACTAGTTTTGCTGGATAACACTCAGACTCACTAGGGATACTGTCAATTCCCATTTCATAAATCTTCTTGGTTGAAGTAGGTGAGAGGAGAACTTGGAAGCCGAGTGTAGTGAAAAATGTGTGCCAAAATGGGTAGTTCTCGTATACATTTAAGACACGAGGGATACCTACAATACCGCGGTGTGCAACTTCTGCGCTAAGTGGGGTGTATCCAAAGAATCTTTTTAGCTTATAATCAAATAAGTTAGGTGGCCTATCCGTAATTTTCTCAAGACCGATACCTTTTTCGCAGCGGTTTCCAGTGATAAAGGTTCTGTTTCCAGAAAACTTATTTATGGTCAAACGACAATTATTTGTACATTTCTTACATTTTGCCATAGAAGTTTCATAACTTAATTCATTTAACGTAATTGAAGTTAAGGCAGTAGTAGCTTGACCGCAAAAACGTTCTCTTGCGATTAATGCTGCACCAAATGCCCCCATAATACCGGAAATATCAGGTCGTACGACTTCAGCTCCAGAAAGCATCTCTAGACTGCGTAAAACTGCTGTATTATAAAAGGTTCCCCCTTGCACAACGATGTGCGAACCAAGTTCAGCAGCGCTTGAAACTTTGATTACTTTATATAAGGCGTTTTTTATAACAGAGTAGGCTAATCCTGCTGAGATATCAGCAACGGTAGCCCCTTCTTTCTGTGCTTGCTTAACCTTTGAGTTCATAAATACGGTACATCTAGTTCCTAGGTCAATTGGAAATTTTGCAAATAGTGCTTCTTGGGCAAAGTCTTCCACGCTATAATTTAATGATTTTGCAAAAGTTTCGATAAAGGAGCCACAACCTGAAGAACAAGCTTCATTTAGTTGAACGCTGTCAACAGTGTTGTTTTTGATTTTAATACATTTCATGTCCTGACCGCCGATGTCTAGGATGCAATCCACACTTGGGTCAAAGTAAGAAGCAGCGTAGTAGTGAGCAATTGTTTCAACTTCGCCTTCATCCAATTGCAATGCAGCCTTTATTAATGCCTCTCCATAACCTGTAGAACAAGAGTAGGAGAGTGTGGCAGTCTCCGGTAATAATTCGTAAATTTCTTTGATGGCGGAGATACAAGTACCTAATGGATTTCCTTCATTCCCTTTGTAGAAAGAATAAAGTAGTTGACCTTCCTCTGAAACTAAGGCAACTTTAGTAGTAGTAGATCCAGCATCAATACCGAGAAAACATTTTCCAGAATAGGATGCTAAATCAGAGATAGGAACTTGTTGTGTTTTATGTCTATCTACAAATGCAGTATATTCTTCTTCACTTTTAAATAGTGGTTCTAGGCGCTCTACCTCAAAGTCCATATCTATTTTATTTAGGAGGAGAGATTGTAAAGCTTGTAAAGTGGTAGATGTGCTTAAATCTGAATTTATAGCAGATCCGATTGCAGCAAATAGATGAGAGTGCTTAGGAGCAATGATATGCTCATCATCTAATTTTAGGGTTCTAATAAAAGCCACCTTTAATTCTGAAAGGAAGTGGAGTGGACCACCTAGAAAGGCAATATTACCTCGTATTGGCTTACCACAAGCAAGACCGCTGATAGTCTGAGTGACTACAGCTTGAAAAATAGAAGCTGCCAAGTCTTCTTTTTGGGCACCTTCATTAATAAGTGGTTGGATGTCTGATTTTGCAAAAACTCCACATCTTGCTGCGATAGGGTACAATGAATTATATTTTTTAGCATATTCATTGAGTCCAACAGCATCAGTTTGTAAAAGAGATGCCATTTGATCAATAAATGATCCCGTCCCACCTGCACAGATTCCGTTCATTCTCTGTTCAACATTTCCACCTTCAAAGTAGATGATTTTAGCATCTTCACCCCCTAGTTCAATGGCCACATCGGTTTCAGGTGCATAATCTTGTAAAGCTGAAGAAACAGCGATAACTTCTTGGATAAAGTCAATATTTAGTTGCTGTGCTAGAGCTAATCCTCCGGAACCAGTGATTTTAGCACATGCTTTAATTGGTCCTAGTTTAAAGATAGCTCTACCTAGCAAGTCTGCTAGGGTTTCTTGAATATTAGCAAAATGCCTTTCGTAGTCAGAAAAGACCATTTCATTATTGTTATCAATGATTGCAATTTTAACAGTAGTAGACCCGATGTCTATACCTAGACGGTACAAATTATCTGTATTCATTATAAGTACTCCTTTATAAATGACAAGAGATCAGTATAACGATCCATCTTGTACTTGCTTTATATGATTTAGTAAAAAAACATACATATCAAATTATACGACAAAATAAACAAAAAAACAAACTATATCTTTAAAAGATAAATAGAAAAGTAGAATAGAGAGAGTTTTACTTGGTTAGATTGACATTGCTTATTTTCTACGTTACAATACAGAGGGTTAAAGTAAAGTAAGGAGAAAGAAGTATGAATTGGATTAATAAATTAGAACGAAAATTTGGGCGTTTCGCAATATCTAATATAATGAAGTTTGTAGTGATTTTACAGCTAGGTGGATTTGCGATTTACTACATTTCACCAGAGTTCTATGTGCAGTTTTTAAGCATGAATGCACAAGGGGTCTTAGAAGGTCAAATATGGAGAATATTCACCTTTTTAATGGAACCACCATCATATAGTCCTATATTTCTAATGTTTGCTCTATACCTTTACTACATGATAGGTCAATCACTAGAGTCTATATGGGGTCCATTTCGCTTGAACTTATACTTGTTATCAGGAGTATTGTTTCACATTTTAGCAGCGTTTCTTGCATTGTGGATCACAGGGGTTTCATTACCTTTAGGTACTACGTATCTGTATCTATCGATGTTTTTTGCATTTGCAATTTACTTTCCAGATACAAAGTTTATGCTGTTTTATATACTCCCTGTTAAAGTGAAGTATTTGGCAATGTTTAATGGATTTTTCTTTGCATTACCAATTTTACAAGCATTTATACCAAGAGATAATGCTATAGAAACAGTATTGTATCGCTATAGTGCGATAGCATCTGTTGTTTCAATCTTAAACTTTTTGATATTCTATTTTTCATCTAAAAAGTTTCAAGGAAGATCGCCAAAAGAAATAGCAAGAAAAAAGAAGTTTCAAAGTGAAATTAAGAAAAATTCACGCCCAGAAGTTAGATATCCAAATGGTGCTAAACATAAATGTGCAACATGCGGAAAGACAGAACTAGACGATTCACGTCTAGAATTTAGATATTGTTCAAAGTGCAAAGGTAATCTTGAGTATTGCCAAGAGCATTTGTTTACACACGAACATGTGAAATAGAAGAGTTGAGAAGAGGAGAATAATTGATGATGAGAAGAACAAAAATTGTATGTACTATGGGACCAAACACAAATGATAGAGGAATGATGAAGAAAATTATAGAAAGCGGGATGAATATCGCGCGTTTCAATTTTTCACATGGTGATCATGAAGAGCAAAAAGGGCGTATGGATATGCTAAAAGAATTGCGTGAAGAGATGAATAATCCAGTTGCAATTTTATTAGATACAAAAGGGCCAGAAATCCGTACAGGTATTTTGAAAGATAAAAAAGTAAATTTAGTCGAAGGACAAACTTTTGTACTTACTACAGAAGAGATTGAAGGAGATAACGAAAAAGTATCGATCAGTTATGAGGGATTAGCTGAAGATATCGTACCAGGAAAGAGAATCTTAATTGATGACGGATTGATTGAATTAGAAGTAAAGGAAATTGCAGGGAAAGAAATTGTTTGTTGTGTACTTAACGGTGGAGAACTAGGATCAAGAAAAGGTGTAAACGTACCAAATGTTCCAGTGAGACTTCCAGCAATTACAGAAAAAGATAAAGAAGATATTTTATTTGGAGCATCACAAGATATTGATTTTATTGCAGCATCATTTGTGAGAAATGTTGAGTGTATCTTGGAAATCAAAGCTCTTTTAAAAGAGAACAACTATTCATATATTCCAATTATTGCAAAGATTGAAAATGCAGAAGGAATTAAAAATATTGACGAGATTATTCATGCAGCGGATGGAATTATGGTTGCTCGTGGAGACTTGGGGGTAGAAGTACCAGAAGAGGAAGTACCATATATTCAAAAAATGCTTATTAAAAAGTGTAACGAAGCATTTAAACCAGTTATTACTGCAACACAGATGTTAGATTCTATGATGCGTAATCCTCGTCCTACTAGAGCGGAAGTGACAGACGTAGCAAATGCTGTATACGACGGAACAGACGCGGTAATGCTTTCTGGAGAAACAGCGCAAGGTAAATACCCTGTAGAAGCAGTTAAGATGATGGTTCAAATTGTTAAAAATACAGAAGAACATTTAGATTACGCACAGTTATTGAGTAAGGCACATGAGAAAATCGGAAGCAATATATCAAATGCAATAGGGTATGCATCTGTATCTACAGCAGCAAGAATTGGTGCGAAATGCATTATTACACCAACTGTTTCTGGTGCAACAGCAAGAGTAGTATCTAAACATAGACCAGAAGCTCCAATTATAGGTGTAACTCCAAATAAATCAACTTTAAGAAGACTTCAAATTCTATGGGGAGTAAAACCTATGTTATCAAGAGAGTTCCATACCTCTGATGATATCTGTGAAGGTGCAATTGACTTAATAACAGCAAAAGGACTTGTATCTTCTGGGGATGTAGTTGTTTTAACAGCAGGAATTCCTTCACCAAATATTGAAAAGGCGATCAGTAGCATTAGTAACATGATGCAGATTACAGTAGTTGATTAATTGAGGAGAACGAAAGTAGATGACAAAAGAGACGTTTATAAGTAAAGACCAATTATTAGAGATTACAAAAGAATATCCGACCCCTTTTCATTTATATGATGAAAAGGGTATTAGAGAGAATATAAAAGAACTAAAAGAGGCATTTTCTTGGAATGCAGGATTCAAAGAGTATTTTGCAGTTAAGGCAACTCCAAATCCATTCTTGATTGATATATTAAGAGAATATGGATGCGGAACAGATTGTTCTTCTTATACAGAGTTGATGCTTTCTGAAGCGCTTGGAATGGTGGGAGAAGACATTATGTTTTCATCTAATGAAACACCAGCTGCTGAGTATGAATACGCAGCAAAATTAGGAGCTATAATCAACTTAGATGATATCACTCACATAGATTTTCTAGAAGAAACGATAGGGTATATTCCGGAGACGATAAGTTGCAGATTTAATCCAGGAGGATTATTTAAAATTAGTAATGATATCATGGATAACCCTGGAGATTCGAAATATGGAATGACAACAGAGCAGCTGTTTGATGCTTTTAAAATTCTAAAAGCTAAAGGTGCTAAAAACTTTGGAATCCATGCGTTTTTAGCAAGCAATACAGTGACAAATGAGTATTACCCAACACTTGCTAAAATCTTATTTGAAGTAGCGGTTCAATTAAAAGAAGAGGTAGGAGTTAATATAAAATTTATTAACCTTTCAGGGGGAATTGGAATTCCGTACACACCAAATCAGGAAAAGAACGACATAAAAGTAATTGGCGCTGGTGTGAAAGAGGTTTATGAAGAAACGTTTGGACAAGCAGGAATGAATGATGTTGCAATCTATACAGAACTTGGGCGCTACATGATGGGACCTTATGGATGCTTAGTAACAAAAGCGATTCATGAAAAGCACACGCATAAAGAGTATATAGGAGTAGATGCTTGTGCGGTGAACTTAATGCGTCCAGCAATGTACGGTTCGTACCATCACATTACAGTTATGGGAAAAGAAAACGATGCTTGTGACCATGTATATGATGTAGTAGGGTCATTATGCGAAAATAACGATAAATTTGCGATCGATAGAAAGTTGCCTAAGATTGATAAAGATGACTTGCTAGTTATCCACGATACGGGGGCTCATGGATTTGCAATGGGATATAACTATAATGGTAAGCTAAAATCGGCAGAATTATTACTTCAAGAAGACGGAAGTGTAAAAATGATTAGAAGAGCTGAAAAGCCAAGTGATTACTTCGCGACATTTGATTGCTTTGAAATTGGAAAAAAATTGTCAAAATAGGTTTAGTAGCAATACTTGCACCGGTTGAACCGGTGCATTTTGTGTAATATCATAGAAAATAAACACATTTGGCTGTAGGAATGAACTAAACTGAAATTAAAATGAAGAAATTGTTGAAAAAATATTGCAATTTATCATTGTATATGTTAAGATATAATTCGTTCGAGTGATGGACGAGTTTTGCAGGTGTGGCGGAATGGCAGACGCACAAGACTCAAAATCTTGCGGGGGCAACCTCGTGTGGGTTCAAGTCCCACCACCTGCATCAAGTATAAAATACGAAATATTACGTTTTCTAACGAAAACCTACGAAAAGCCTTGATTTTCAAGGCTTTTTTGATGTCTAGATTTAAGAGGATTTACGAAAGTTTACGCTTTCTTACGTTATATTTAAATTATGATTTTTTATAAGCCTCAATTCCGATTATACATAATCCAGTGGTTAAAACCATGACAGAGGCTATAAACGGGATTAACATATTGGTTCCTAGAAAGGATGCTAATAATCCATTTGAGTCGTTATAAACATAAGGAGTGCTAGACACGTATGCGAAGATCAGGGTGCTAAACACCAATCCAACAATCGCGACTGAAATACCAAATACCATTTTCTTCATATTATCCCCCCCCTTTGCATTAATTTATTATCTATATACAACTTATCACATAATGTGAACTTTTACTATGCCTTTTGACGTATTACTCTTAATAAAATAAATTTAGGAGGAAGAATCAATATGCTGTTTTTTGCGTATTTGTTTCAATATATAAATAAATTCAAATTTTAAATTAAGTTTAAGGTTGAATTTATACAATGAGATTGTAAAAGCATGAATATTGACATGAAAAAAATTAAAAGAGAAACAACTAGAAATGAGCTTAAGGAGTCTTATATGCACAATACTATAATTGTTATACCGGCATATCAGCCGTCTGAAAAATTGATAATTTTGATAAATGAACTTAGAGAAAATAAGTTTAGTAAAATAGTTATAATAGATGATGGAAGTGGTGCGTCTTATTCCTCTGAATTTATAGAAGCTAAAGAGCTTGGTTGCTCAATTGTTACACATGAAAGAAATAAAGGGAAGGGGGCGGCATTAAAAACAGGAATTAAATTCATTGTTGATAATTTAGATATTCAGCACGGATTTATTACCGTGGATGCTGACGGTCAACATAAAGTTTGTGATATTATTAAAGTGGCTAATGCATTAAAATCACATTCAAAGTTATTGATACTTGGGGTGAGAGAATTCAGATTGAAAAATGTGCCATTTAAAAGTTATGTAGGCAATAAGATAACTGCTCGAGCATTCAAAATGGAAACAGGAGTCTCCTGCCAAGACACACAAACAGGTTTACGAGGAATACCTATGAGTCTTGTTGAAACAGCTTTAAAAGCAGAGGGGTTACGTTATGAATATGAATATAATTTTCTTCAGGAAGCAGTAAAGCAAACAAATCTATATATGGTTGAAATAGAAACAGTATATTTCGATAACAATGAACAGTCACATTTTCGTCCTATCTGTGACTCGCTGTTAATATATCAGCGACCATTAAAATTTATTGCAAGCTCGTTGGCATCTTTTTTAGTAGATATTATTCTCTTTGGAGTGATTTTTCAGATGTTATCACTACAATCGTCTGGGAGCATTTTAATTGCGACAGCTATAGCTAGAACTTTATCTGGGGTAATCAATTACATTATAAATAAAAAGTCTGTTTTTCGTGCGCAAGATGACACTGTATGTAGTTTCGTAAAATACTGTGTACTTTTTCTAGTAATCATGTGGAGTAGTGCGGGTTCTACAGCAGGGCTTAATATGTTACTTGAAAATGCGGTGCTCTCAAAAGTTATTGTGGATACAGTTTTGTTTTTCTTTAGCTATACCATCCAAAAAACTTGGGTATTTGAGAAGAACTTGAGTAAAAAACAAATATCAAAAATTTGGAAATTATGTGCTACATTATTTTTTATCATCTATGTTAGTTTTACTTTAATCAACAGATTTGTCGCACCACAAAATGTTGTTGATTTAGATAAAGTAAACGCAGAAAATTTTACTGATCAAGATATAGCCTATGATGAAGAGGATTCTGATATAGAAGTCGAAGGCGAAATTTCTATTAGTGAACCAATTATCACAGAAACAAGCTATAGTGATGAAAATATACAAGTTTCTATAAGTACAATTAGAGAGTATGAAACGGATATATATATTGCTGACATTACGGTAAAGGATAGTTCGTATCTAAAAGCAGGGTTAGCAGAAAATTCATTTGGCACAAATGTAAATGAAAAAACTTCTGTTATAGCATCTGAAAATAATGCAATTATTGCGATTAACGGTGATTACTACGGATTCAGAGATTATGGGTATGTGATGCGCAATGGGTACCTCTACAGGGATGTAGAAACACCTGGTGGAAATGAATCTTTAGTTTTGTTTCCTGATGGTGATATGCAGATAGTAGAGGAAAGTGATGTTTCTGCGCAGGAACTTGCAGACCTTGGGGCTGTACAAATTTTTTCGTTTGGTCCAGGGTTGATTTCAGATGGGGATATTACTGTTACAGAAGAAACTGAAGTTCCTCGTGAAGATGAAAGCAACCCGAGAACTGCCATCGCTATGATAGAAGAAAATCACTATATCTTTATGGTTGCTGATGGTAGAACAGATGAAAGCGAAGGATTATCGCTATATGAGATGGCTCAAGTCTTAGCTTCCTACAATTGTAAAGTGGCGTATAACTTAGACGGTGGAGGTTCAGCTACCATGGTGTTTATGGGCGAAGTAGTCAATTTTCCTACAACAAATGGCAGAGATTACAAGGAAAGGAGTGTGAGTGATATTGTCTACATTGGAAACTAGAAGAGAAATACAAAAGTTTTATATAAATAAACGAGTTATACCTTATAGCTTCGTAACGTTGTTTTGTATATTGTTTTCGTTCATTTATGCGCAGTTTTCCCATGGAGTGAGTTCGCCCCATATGACATATCTCTTTCTTTATCCGCTATTATTAGGGGTTGCAGTAGGATTATTATTATTTACTTATGAGAAACCCAAAATAGAGCATTTCTGGCAGTCGCACTTTTATCATACAGGTGTAGTGGCACTCATGTTAGGTTCGATATTAAGAGGTGTGTTCGATATAGCAGGAACAGCTTCGAATTATCAGATTGCACTAACAGCGGGCGGAGCAGGAATGTTATTTTGTGGTGTTATAGGATTTGTGCACTCGAAAATCAAGTGTAAGGAGAACATACCATAGAAAAAAGAATTATAAAATATAAGAAGAAAGCACGAAATCTCGTTTGATTTCTGTGTTTTCTTCTAGGTTTATACAAATTATTATTCTGCTAATAACTTATCAATACTCACTAATTTTACGCTTGTTACAAAAAGATCTGTAGCAATTGCTAATTCATCAGGAGTAGGGAATGAAGGAGCAATACGGATATTGCTATCTTTAGGATCAATACCGTATGGGTAAGTTGCACCAGCTCCAGTCATTACGAGTCCAGCTTCTTTAGCTTTGGAAACAATGGCCTTTGCGCATCCATCTAAAGCTTCAAAAGATATAAAGTATCCACCGTTTGGTTTTACCCATGTACCGATTTCTAGTCCAGAGAGTTCTTTGTCTAAGACTTCAAGTACAGCTTCGAATTTTGGTTTTAATATAGCGGCGTGTTTCAACATATGATTTTTTACACCATCGATATCTTTGAAGAATCTTACATGTCGTAACTGATTTAATTTATCATGTCCGATAGTTTGATACTGCAAATGCTTCTTATAATCTGCCACATTAGCAACTGAAGTAGCAATACATGAAACACCAGAACCTGCAAAAGTCACCTTTGAAGTAGAAGCGAATTCAAATACCATATCTTCGTTTCCAGCTTTTTTACACTCTGCTAAAATCTCAAGAATTTCATCTTGTTTATCCGCGTAAATGTGGTGGATAGTATAAGCGTTATCCCAAAAAAGTCTAAAATCAACAGCTGCTGGCTTTAGGCTAGCAAGTCTCTTTACGACTTCATCTGAATAAGAGATACCTTGAGGGTTTGCATACTTAGGTACACACCAAATACCTTTTATAGAGTCATCTTTAGAAACCAAGTCTTCAACCATATCCATATCAGGACCATTTGAATCCATAGGTATGTTAATCATTTCAATTCCAAAATGCTCTGTAATTCCAAAATGTCTATCGTATCCTGGTACTGGGCATAAGAATTTAACTTTATCTAATTTCCCCCATGGTGTAGCTCCACAGATACCATGAGTGACGCAGCGAGAAACTGTATCAAACATAGCGTTTAAGCTTGCATTCCCGTAAAGGATGATATTTTCTATAGATACTTCGCAGATATCAGCAAATAATTGTTTTGCCTCTTTGATTCCATCTAAAAGACCGTAGTTACGGCAATCCATTCCATCTTCGCTGATTAAAGAATCAGTAGCAGTTACACAAGTTAGCATATCATTTGCTAAATCTAATTGTGCTGCTGCTGGTTTACCTCTTGACATATCAAGTTTTAATCCTTTTGATTTAATTTCTTCGTATTTAACTTCTAAATTTTGTTTCTCTGTTAATAGTTCTTCCTTAGTTAATTGATTGTATGGTTTCACAACAAATCCTCCTTAAACGTTATAATTGAATATTACCAAAAAAATGAATTCTTATCAATAAAAACTTGCAAAATATTTTGCGTTTAGTAGTGAAAAGTGTTGAATTTAGATTTAGAACGAAATAAAATGCAACACAAATTCTTGAAGGTTTCAAAATTAAGTACTGAGAACCTCCCAATCTTCATATAATTTCTCAAGTTCCTTACAGGTGTCATTTTTCTCCTGAGAAAGTGCTATACATTTTTCCGCATCTGCATAAACAGAAGGGTCAGCTAATAGTGAATCTAGCTCTTGTGATTTGAGTTCAAGCACTTCTATTCTTTCTTCCGTTTCTTTTAACTGTCTTTCCCTTTTTCGAATTTGAGCTTGCTGTTCCTTCTGCTCTCTCCAATCTAGTTTAGTAGAAGAGTCTTTATTAGGTGTGTTTGAATTGAGTACTTCTTTTGGCGGGGCTGAAAGCATCTCCTTTTTTTCAAGATAATAGTCATAATTTCCTATATAGTTCACAAATTGCTTATTCTTTAGTTCAAGAATACGAGTGGCAGTCTGGTTAATAAAGTATCGGTCGTGTGAGACGAATATGACCGTACCAGAATATCCAACTAATGCATTTTCAAGAATCTCTTTAGATGCAACATCTAGATGGTTAGTTGGCTCGTCCAAAATAAGAAGATTTCCTTCAGATAACATCAGTTTTGCGAGAGAAACACGTCCTCTTTCGCCACCGCTTAATGAAGAAACTGATTTAAAAACATCATCGCCTGTAAATAGAAAAGCAGCTAAAGTATTGCGTATTTTAGTATTGCTTAAAGAAGGAAAAGCATCGGATATATTATCAAAAATTGTTTTATCCAAATCGAGTACTGCATGCTCTTGGTCATAATATCCGATATGCACATTACTTCCTAGTACAATTTCTCCAGAGTCTAAAGAGATTACTTCATTTAATAGTTTTAGTAGTGTAGATTTTCCGGTGCCGTTATCACCGATAATTGCTACTCGTTCTCCTCGTTTAATCTCAAAATTGACTTGATTAAATAACAGGAGAGTGTTAAAAGACTTTGAAATATTATTAACGGTAAGAACATCATTACCACTTATAATCTCAGGTTCTAATTTTAGTGACATATCTGTGTTTATAGTGACAGGTTTTTCAATACGTTCTATCTTATCCAAAAGTTTCTCACGGCTCTCAGCTCGCTTAATCGATTTTTCGCGATTGAAAGACTTCAGTTTTTCAATCACCTTCTCTTGGTGCTTTATCTCTTGTTGCTGCTTTAGGTATTCTTTGATTTTAGCTTCTCGAAGTTGCGCCTTCTTAAAAGAAAATTCAGAGTAGTTTCCTAAATAGGTCTCTAGAATTGCATTTTCGATTTCAACAATCTTTGTTGCAACCTTGTTAATGAAGTAGCGGTCGTGGGAAACTAATAAAACAGCACCTTTATAATTTTTTAAAAATGTTTCTAGCCATGTAATTGATTGCATATCTAAATGATTGGTAGGCTCGTCAAGCAGAAGAATATCTGGTGTTGAAAGCAATAGCTTACCCAAAGCAACTCTTGTTTTTTGGCCTCCAGATAGAGTGTGTACGCTGCGGCTGAAATCGTCCTCTGTAAAACCAAGTCCTTTCAAAACACCAATGATTTCGCTACGGTAGGCATATCCGTTTTCTTGTTCGAATCTAGCTGTGATTTTATGATAAGACTGTAATTTTTCTTCCAATTTGTCACCGCTTAGAGATTTCATCTGAATCTCCATCTCACGAATTTGAGATTCGAGGTGAATCAATTCTGCTTTAGCAGATTCAACCTCTTTTATTATAGAGTGTTCCTCTTCCATATCCTGGTGTTGAGAGAGGTATCCGATTGTTGCGCCCTTAGCGATAGAAACAACTCCTTCATCAGCAGGTAGTTGGTTCATTATTATTTTTAATAAAGTCGATTTTCCAGCACCATTCATACCAACCAAGGCTACTTTTTCGTATTTTTCAATATGAAAACTTCCCTTGCTGATTATCGTCTGATCTGCAAATGACTTGGTAATTTGACTACATGATAATATCATATCTTCCTCCATTGTATAGCTTAGTCATATAACATTATATCTTATATCTAAAAAAAAACAACAAAATATAGGTCTAAAATTAATCCAAATCAAGTATTATTTGACTTTCTTCTATGTATTTACTATAATTACGATATAAGACTCGAAAGTAAGTAATTCATGATAAGAGGTGTAAGAAAATGGTGGAAAAAGAAATATCACAGGCAGTTATCAGTAGATTGCCTCGATACTATAGATATCTAGGTGATTTGTTAGAAAATAATGAAGAGAGAATTTCTTCAGGTGATTTGAGCAAGCGTATGAATGTTACAGCATCTCAGATTAGACAAGATCTTAACAATTTTGGTGGATTTGGCCAACAAGGATACGGATACAATGTTAAGTATTTACATACTGAAATTGGAAAAATATTAGGTTTAGATAAGAAACATAATATTGTTATCATAGGAGCTGGAAATTTAGGACAAGCCCTTGCGAATTATTCGTCGTTCGACAAATTAGGGTTTGTATTAAAAGGAATCTTTGATATTAACCCACGAATTGAAGGTGTGACAATCCGAGGAGTTAAAATTCATCTAATGGACGAATTAGCAGATTTTGTCAGAAGTGAAGATGTTGAAATAGCAGTGCTAACTCTTCCAAAAGCAAAGGCAATTGAAGTTGCTAGTGTGTTAGAAGAAGCAGGAATAAAAGGAATATGGAATTTTGCTCATACAGATTTGAATTTGTCTGGGAAGGTAATTGTTGAAAACGTCCATCTATCGGAGAGTTTGATGAAGCTTTCTTATAATGTAGGTGTTGCAGGTGGTTCAAGAGAGGAAGAATAAATTCATAAAGATTAACGTGTAGGTATGTAGAAAGTTACATTCTTACACGTTGTTTTATGTAATAGTAAATTGGGGGTGAGTAGCAATGAGAGTATATGAAAGAGGATTTCTAGAGATTGATTTAGATAAATTAAGGGGAAATGTTGCACGCATCAAAAAAAACCTTTCAGTTAATACGAATGTGATGCCTGTTATAAAAGCAGACGGGTATGGTCACGGTGCAAGACCTATCGCAGTGGCATTGGAAGGTGTGGATTATGTCTGGGGGTTTGGTGTTGCTACAATTTGGGAAGCAATATCACTTCGAAGCGCTGGAGTGAAAAAGCCTATTTTGTTATTAGGAAACTGTTTTTCAAAAGAGTATGAAATTGCACTTGAACACGATATCTCTGTCGCGGTGTATACTGATGAAATGGCAATAGAGATTAACGAAGTGGCAAAGGAAAAGAAGAAGATAGCTAAATTACATGTAAAAATAGAGACAGGCATGACAAGGCTTGGAATAAACTGTGGTGAGGCGTTAGAATCGATTATAAGAATGAGTCGATTGAAAAGTTGCGAGTTAGAGGGGATTCTAACACATTTTGCTAAATCAGACGAGGAAGACAAGGTCTATACCTACCTTCAGATAGAGCGCTTTGAAAAGTTATTAAAGAGCCTGAAAGAAGAAGCAATAAATATAAAGCAGATTCACTGCGCAAATAGTGCTGCGGCGATTGACATTCCTGAATTTGGGTTTGATATGGTTCGTACAGGAATTGCCATTTATGGGCTGTCACCTTCAAATGAGGTGAAAAAGGATAAAGTAAAGCTTGAACCAATTATGACATGGAAAAGTAAGGTATCAGCAGTGAGAACAGTTGAAAAGGATACACCGATTAGTTATGGGGGAATGTATGTTACAGAAAAGTCATTAACGATTGCGGTAGTGCCGATAGGTTATGCAGATGGGTATCCAAGGTCGCTCTCAAATAAGGGGTGGGTACTAATCAGAGGAAACAAAGCAAAGATACTTGGTAGGGTCTGTATGGATCAGTTCATGGTCGATATTACAGAAATTGATGGTGTTGAGGTTGAAGATGAGGTGGTGTTAGTCGGAAATCAAGGGACAGAAGAAGTGACGGTAGAGAAATTATCAGAGATTAGTCAGCGATTTAATTATGAATTTGTTTGTGAAATTAATAAAAGAATGCCTCGTGTATACATTGAAGGTAAGAAAATAATAGACCAAATTGATTATTTTGCATAAAATATTATAAAACCTATTTTAAACAGCAAAATTTGAATACTTGAGAAAAACTTGGAGAAGATATAGGTATCAAATTAAATGGAGTGAGAGAAATGCTTGTGAAAAGAGGGGATATATATTATGCGGATTTAAGTCCGGTTCAAGGTTCAGAACAAGGAGGAGTAAGACCAGTACTGGTTATTCAAAATGATATAGGAAATAAGCATAGCCCGACGATTATATGCGCAGCGATTACATCAAAGATGAACAAGGCAAAATTGCCAACGCATGTCGAGGTAGATGCGGGTAGATATGGTGTGGTGAAAAACTCAGTTATTTTGTTAGAACAGTTACGCACTATTGATAAGCAAAGATTAAGGGAATTAGTTTGTAGTACAGATAGGGAATTAATGGAGAAGGTGAATACTGCGTTAAAAGTGAGTCTAGAACTTCATACATAAATGTCAGGCTTGTTTAATGATAAAAATGATGGTAAAATAAATCCAATAAATGTAAACGGAGATGGGAAAATGACAAAAGATATTAGGCAAGAGTTAAAAGATTTGTTCATTGATGGAAAGAGTGCAGTGAAGAAATTTAAAAGAACTACTTATGAAGATAATATAAATACATTATTTGAAAAATATAAAGAAGTTTTGCGAGAAGTTGTGAATGAGTATACAGAGTCGGAAGATAAAGAAAAGTTTACAGAAAGTATAGGGGCTGTTTTTAGTAGTTATGCGACTGATGAGCTAGCTCCGCTTTCGAAGAGGAAAAGGTCGTATCATATGATTGACTACAATATGGGAATGGTTGCATATGTTTTCCCGGTTCTACTAAAAGAACCAAGTGAATGTATGGAATCCATTGTTGCAGCAGCAGTAACTAGTTGGAACGAAGCGTTTAAAGAGAGTAAAATAGCTAGATCCACTCAAGATATGATTCAAGGGGGATTTAAAAAAGGATTGTGCTATATTAGTACAGCTGTTTGCACAAGTTTAGGAAAAGGCGACGATTGTTATGAATTGAACTTGTTGAGAAATTATAGAGATGTATATTTAGACAATGACAAGGGAGTAGGAAGAGAGATTGTAAGAGCTTACTATAATATTGCGCCTACTATTGTGAAAAGAATCGACAAGGAAAAGAATTCGACTCAGATTTATGCAGAGATTTGGAACTCTTATCTAAAAAAATGTATATCGTTAATAGAAGAAAATCAATTTGAGAAATGTAAAGAAATTTATATAGATATGGTTAATAAATTAAAAACACGTTATTTTTAAGGAGAACTTATGCACAGTTATAACAATGGAACAAAATGCGTTCAAAGTGGTTGGGAGCCTAAGAATGGTGAACCAAGAATTTTACCGATTTATCAAAGTACTACATATAAATACGAATCAAGTGAGCAGATGGGAAGATTGTTTGATTTAGAAGAATCAGGATATTTCTATTCAAGACTTCAAAATCCAACAAATGATTATGTTGCAAAGAAAATCTGCGAATTAGAGAAGGGGCACGCAGCCATGTTAACTTCCTCTGGTCAGTCCGCCAACTTCTATGCAATTATGAATATTGCTGAGGCGGGAGATCATGTGGTTAGTGCATCTACTATTTATGGTGGAACGTTTAACCTTTTGGCAAATACTTTGAAGAAATTTGGCGTTGAAGTTAGTTTTGTGGACCCAGATTGTTCAAAGGAAGAATTGCGAAAAGCTTTTAAGCCAAATACAAAAGTATTATTTGGAGAAACTGTATCGAATCCATCGCTGACGGTTTTGGACATCGAAAAATTTGCAGAAGTAGCACACGAAGAAGGAGTGCCACTTATTGTAGATAATACATTCCCAACACCGATTAACTGCAGACCATTTGAATGGGGAGCGGATATTGTGGTCCATTCTACTACCAAATATATGGATGGTCATGCGATGACTATAGGTGGATGTATTGTGGACAGTGGGAATTTTGATTGGAGTAAGTATCCGGATAAGTTCAAGGGATTAACGACACCAGATGAGACATATCATGGAATTGTTTATACGGAATCTTTTGGTCAAACTGCATACATTATGAAGGCAACCGCACAGTTTATGAGAGATTTAGGTGCGTGTCAATCGCCTCAAAATGCATTTTTACTAAATGTAGGACTTGAGACACTTCATTTGAGAATGGAAAGGCATTGTGAAAATGCTCAAAAAATTGCAGAATACCTTGAAAGTCATAAAAAAGTAGCTTGGGTTAATTATGTGGGACTAAAATCAAGCCCTTATTATGAGTTGGGTCAAAAATATCTTCCTAATGGTTCATGCGGAGTGATTTCCTTTGGCTTGACATCTGGAAGAGATGGTGCAAGAGAGTTGATGGATAAGTTGAAACTGATCAATATTGTGACACATGTTGCAGATGCGAGAACTTGTGTATTGCATCCGGCAAGTCATACACACAGACAGCTGTCAGATGACGAATTAGTTGCTGCTGGTGTTGCGCCTGATATGATTAGGTTGAGTGTTGGGATCGAATCAGTAGATGATATTATTCACGATATCGAAGAAGCATTATTATAAATTTCATACATAAAGAATTGGTAGTGCGAAGAAAGCACTACCAATTTTGCATAATTTAACTCTCTCTGGTTTATGCTAATCAAAGGAGGTATTAGTATGACAAGAGAGACAGAAGAAATTAAAGAAATTGGAACAATGCGTGCAAATGAAGAACGCAAAGAATCTAACATTCAATTACTGACGATAATAGGAGAAATAGAAGGGCATGAGTCATCGTCAGGAAATATGAAAGCAACTAAATATGAGCATATCATCCCATTACTAATTGAAGTAGAAGAGAGCGAAAGCATAGAAGGTGTACTGATTATACTAAATACAATGGGCGGAGATGTAGAAGCAGGGCTTGCAATTGCAGAGTTAATAGCTTCCATAAGTAAGCCTTGTGTATCCTTAGTACTTGGTGGATGTCATTCCATAGGAGGTCCATTAGCGGTTTCGGCCAATTACTCATTTATAGTTCCAAGTGGGACTATGGTGATACATCCAGTGAGAAGTAGCGGACTATTTATTGGAGTGATACAAAGCTTTCGCAATCTGGTGCAGACTCAAGATAGAATTACAAAGTTTATATCTGACCATTCAAAAATATCAGTAAAGCGAATGGAAGAGCTGATGCTAGAGTCTAATGAGCTTGTGAAAGATGTTGGAACTCTGCTAATAGGAAAAGATGCAGTAAAAGAGGGGATTATCGATGAAGTAGGTGGCGTACAAGATGCATTCTTAAAGCTGAGAGAACTTATAGGAAGAAAAAAATAACAATTCAGCCGAAAGGCTGTATTGTTACAAAAAAACAAAGAGAAATATACAATAGATGATGACACTAGAGCTTAAGAATGATATAATACTATAGTTAAATTAGAATTAAGGAGAAATAGAATTGCCAAGAAAGACTGCAAAAAATTCAAAGTCAAGTAGAAGAAATACTACAAAAAAGAAAAATAATGAAGAGGGATTTGCAAAAGTTAAAGATGAGATTATCGGTATATGCGCACTGACAGCTAGTATTCTATTATTTATCGCAAATATAGGATTAGGTGGAGCGTTAGGTGAAGGTATATCTGATTTTTTCTATGGACTTTTTGGGTTACTTCAACATATCTTCCCGATTTTTCTATTTGGAATGGTTATGTTTATCTACGTGAATAGAAATAATAGAAAAATGATTATAAAGTCTATCCTTCTTTTGATTATCTGGGTGACGCTGTGCACCATAATCCAGTTGATTATGGTACCATATTCGGAAAGTCAAGGAATTCTCGATTATTATAAAATTGCAACTAACCAGCATATAGGTGGAGGTTTGGTAGGAGGGCTAATTGTTAACATTTCAATCCCCTTAGTTGGAACAATAGGGTGTTACATCCTATCTTTTATGGTGCTAATTATAGCTTTTATCGTAGTGACTGAGATATCAATCTTAGATTTATTAAAAAGTAATAATGAAATTAAGCCTAGAAAAAAAGTAGAGAGAAGACCAGTTAAAGCTAGTGAAGAAGAACATGTGGAAACTCTTAAAAAAGCCGAAATAGATGATAGAGAGCTTCGTAGAAGCCAAAAAAGCATTCGAGGAGTAACTTTTGACACCACCTTAAAGAAACCAGAAGTGGGCGAAATAAAAGCAGACTTCCCACAACTTGGTGAGGAGAGCTTAAAGGAAGAAGTGAAAACTGTTGAACCAGTAATAAAAGAAGAGATAAAAGAAGTTGAGCAAAAAACACGCAAAACAAAAGGAAAGCTTTCACCACAAGAAGAGAAAGTGGAAATAGAGGAGATTGATAATATTATCAGTCGAAACGATTCTCAAGGTACATATAAATTTCCACCGCTTTCACTACTCGCAAAAGGAAAAGCAGCATCTGGAAAACAAGATGCACAACTGCATGAAACAGCTGATAAATTACAGCAAACATTGAAAAACTTTGGGGTTAACGTACAAATCACGAATTATAGCAAAGGACCTTCTGTTACGAGATATGAACTTCAGCCAGATCAAGGGGTGAAAGTTAGTAAAATCGTTGGATTGGCAGATGATATTAAATTGAATTTAGCGGCTCCTGATATCCGAATCGAAGCACCGATTCCAGGTAAAGCTGCGGTAGGAATTGAAGTACCAAACAAAGAAAACTCAACCGTGGCACTTCGAAGTTTACTAGAAAATAAAGGGTTTATGGAACATGAATCGAATATATCATTTGCAGTAGGTAAGGATATAGGTGGTAACGTTGTGGTGACAGATATTGCGAAGATGCCACATCTATTAATAGCAGGCTCCACAGGATCTGGAAAATCTGTTTGTATCAATACACTTATTATGAGTATACTATTCAAAGCGAATCCTGAGGATGTAAAACTGATTATGATAGATCCAAAAGTTGTGGAGCTAAGTGTGTATAATGGAATTCCACATCTACTGATTCCTGTTGTTACAGATCCTAAAAAGGCTGCAGGAGCTCTTCATTGGGCAGTAGTTGAGATGGAAAAGCGTTATCAATTGTTCGCAGAGTATAATGTGAGAGACTTAAAAGGGTATAATATAAAAGTTGAGAGTATCAATGATATTGAAGACGAGGACAAACCAGAAAAAATGCCTCAAATTGTTATAATAGTCGATGAGCTTGCAGATTTAATGATGGTTGCACCAGGTGATGTAGAGGAAGCGATTTGTCGACTTGCTCAACTAGCTAGAGCAGCTGGAATACACTTGATACTTGCAACACAGAGACCATCTGTCAATGTTATTACAGGGCTAATTAAAGCTAATATGCCATCAAGAATTGCTTTTGCAGTTTCCTCAGGTGTCGATTCAAGAACAATTATCGACATGAACGGTGCCGAAAAGCTATTAGGAAAAGGAGATATGCTGTTCTATCCCGCAGGGTATCCAAAACCAGCAAGAGTGCAAGGTGCTTTTGTTTCGGACAAAGAGGTTCATGAAGTCGTAAGATTCCTTTGTGATAATTACGGTACTGCAGCTTACAATGAAGAGATTGAAAAGCATGTTGATAGTAATGCTACCAATGGTCAAGGAAATGCTCAAGGGCAAGGTGAAGGACAAAGCGAAAGAGATGTCTATTTCGTTGATGCTGGTAAATTTATTATTGAAAAAGATAAAGCATCGATAGGAATGCTACAACGAGTATTTAAAATAGGATTTAACAGAGCTGCTAGAATTATGGATCAGTTATGTGAAGCAGGAGTAGTAGGCGATGAAGAAGGAACAAAGCCAAGAAAAGTACTGATGTCATTAGAAGAATTTGAACAATATATCGAAGAATACGTATAAAAAGGGGAACAAAAGATGAAAACAGATATTCAAATCGCACAAGAAGCAGAAATGAAACATATTAGGGAAATCGCAGAGAGTATTCATGTTTCAGAAGAAGAATTAGAGCTATACGGAAAGTACAAAGCGAAGATGTCCGATGAGTTATGGGATAGAGTAAAAGAAAATCCAGATGGAAAACTTGTGTTAGTAACAGCAATTAATCCAACGCCAGCAGGTGAAGGAAAGACGACAATATCTATAGGGTTGAGTCAAGCTCTTAATAAGATAGGAAAGAAATCTATTGTAGCGCTACGCGAACCATCACTTGGTCCTTGTTTTGGAATTAAAGGAGGAGCAGCAGGAGGTGGGCACTCACAGGTAGTTCCGATGGAAGAACTAAATTTACACTTTACAGGAGATTTTCATGCAATTACCTCTGCTAACAATTTATTAGCGGCCTTACTAGATAATCATATTCAGCAAGGCAATGATCTTCAGATTGATCCTAGACAAATTGTATGGAAGCGTTGTTTGGATATGAATGATCGTGTACTAAGAAATGTAGTTGTAGGTCTCGGAAACAAGATGGATGGAATGGTGAGAGAAGACCATTTTGTAATTACAGTTGCGTCTGAAATTATGGCAGTGCTGTGTCTTGCTAATGATTTGGGTGATTTGAAAGAAAAATTAGGAAATATTGTAGTTGCATATACATTTGAGGGGAAGCCAGTTACAGCTAAACAACTTAATGCTGTTGGAGCTATGAGTGCTCTCTTAAAAGATGCAATTAAACCAAATTTAATCCAGACACTAGAGCATACACCAGCGTTTGTCCATGGAGGACCATTTGCCAATATCGCACATGGATGTAATAGTGTGCAGGCAACAAAGATGGCTTTAAAATTGTCAGACATCACTGTAACTGAAGCTGGATTTGGTGCGGACTTAGGTGCTGAGAAATTTTTAAATATTAAATGTGTGAAATCGGGATTGAAACCAGATGCTATAGTAATAGTAGCTACAATTCGTGCGTTGAAATACAATGGTCTCGTTCCAAAAACAGAATTAAATACGGAGAATGTTGAAGCTTTAAAAGCAGGTATGAAAAATCTTGAAAAGCATATTGAAAATATGAAGAAATTCAAGGTACCAATTGTTGTAACCTTAAATGCATTTGTATCAGATACAGAAAATGAAATCAAAGTTATAAGAGACTACTGTGAAGCAAATGATTGTGAATTTGCATTGGCTCGTGTATGGGAAAAAGGTGGAGAAGGCGGTGTTGAACTGGCTGAAAAAGTCGTCAAAACACTCGAGACTAAAAAAAGCGAATTCAAACCACTCTACGATGTTGAGATGTCAATTCAAGATAAAATCCATACAATTGCATCAGAAATATATGGAGCTGATGGCGTGGACTATTCACCAGAAGCGCTTCGTCAGTTAAAGAGAATTGAGTCATTAGGATTGGACAAAATGCCGATTTGTATGGCAAAGAATCAGTACTCCTTATCAGATGATGCGACCAAGCTTGGAAGGCCAGAGAACTTTAGAGTCAACATTAGAGAAATCTATGTGAATGCAGGTGCAGGATTTGTAGTTGCACTGACGGGTGCGGTAATGACAATGCCAGGATTACCAAAGACACCAGCCGCATACGGGATAAACGTAGACGATAACGGGAAAATTTTAGGATTATTCTAAAGGAGAGTACATATGATTCTTGATGGAAAAAAAATTGCAAGCGAATTGAAGGAAGATTTGAGATTAAAAGTAGAAGCAGAAGAAATAAAACGTTGCTTAGCCGTTGTGCAAGTCGGTAAGGATCCTGCGTCATCGGTGTATGTAAAAAATAAGAAATTGGCCTGTGAATATATTGGTCTGCAATCAAAATCATTCGAACTAGACGAAAATACGTTGGAAGTTGAATTATTAAAGTTGATTGACGATTTAAATAAAGACGATAGTGTACATGGTATTTTAGTACAACTACCTCTACCGAATCATATTTGTGAAGATTTAGTGATTAAATCTATTTCTGCTGAAAAAGATGTAGATGGATTCCACCCGTATAATGTAGGGAAAATGTGTATCGGTGAAGAGGGGTATTTGCCATGTACACCAGCAGGTGTAATTGAAATATTAAAAAGAAGTGATATTTCAATCGAAGGGAAGGAATGTGTAATAGTAGGACGCAGTAATATTGTTGGAAAGCCGATGTCGCTATTGATGTTACGTGAAAATGCAACAGTTACAGTTGCACATTCCAGAACGAAGAACTTAAAAGAAGTTACGAAACGTGCTGATATTTTAATTGTAGCTATAGGGAAACCAAAATTTATTACGAAAGATTATGTAAAAGAAGGTGCAGTTGTAATAGATGTTGGAATTCATAGGACTGAAGAAAATAAATTGTGTGGAGATGTCGATTTTGCAGATGTATCTTCGATAACTTCTGCTATCACACCGGTTCCAGGCGGTGTAGGGCCAATGACAATAGCGATGTTAATGAAGAATTGTGTAAATTAATAGTTATAATGATATAGTATAAGTTCAGTGATTGAATGGGGAGAAATTATGTTAGAAAGATGTTCAAATTGTGGAGCACACTTGCGCATCGAAGATGTGAAGTGTAGAAGGTGTGGGAAAGCAGTTCAGATTGTTCCAGATTATGACGGAAGCGAAGAATTTATTGCAGGGGAGATAAATAATAGAATAGAGGCGCAAGAGCGTGCTGCAAAGAAAGCGAGAGAAGCTAAAAAACAGCAAATTCTTATCATAAAACGAAGAAGAAAGATATTTGCGTGTATCTGCGTTGGCGTATTAATAGTTTTAGGGGGTGTGATTTATGCCTTGGTTTCAAATTCGTATAGTGGACAGTTGCGAAAAGGGAACGATGCACTGGCAGAAAAAGACTACAATTTAGCGATAGAGTATTTTGAAAATGCAATTGAAAAAGACGATAAAAAGCCAGAACCTTATATAGGAATCAGTGAAGTATATCTTGCCCAAGATAATTTTACGGACGCAGAAAAAGTCTTTACAGATGCATTGGAGGAGCAAGAGGACAACCTGGCGTTGATAGAAGCTGCATTTGCATTTTATGTAGAGACGGAACATCAAATAGAAATAAGGTCATATAGAGAAAAATATAAAATGACAGATTTACCAGAAGAGTTGAAGGAATACGAGAGCGAAGCACCTGTATTTAGTTTAGAACCAGCTGTATATGAAGATGTACAAGAGGTTACGGTTGAGACTAGTGAAGAGGAAGTGTATTACACAGTAGATGGGAGTCAGCCATCGATTCATTCTACTAAATATGAGGGACCAATCCAGATAAGTGAAGGCGTGACAATCGTTCGTGCAATCAGCATCAACGAATTAGGTGTTCCAAGCTTTGAACTAGAAGCGGAATACACGGTTGAACTTCCAATCGAAGATGCGCCAATTGTAAAACCATCTACAGGTCAGTATGATGAAGCCACCTCTATAGAAATAGTGGTACCTAGTGGTTATACTGCGTATTATACAATGGATGGTACAGTTCCAAGTGAAGAGTCGACAGCTTATGAAAGCGCAATTGAAATGCCAGAGGGCAATACTATTTTTAGTGCGATTTTAATAAAGTCAAATGGTCAAAAGAGTGATGTAACAAAGAGAAATTATGATTTAGTTTTAGAATAAATTAACAGGAGTGTAAACAAATGTACAAAATAGCAAAGAAGAAACAGCTAACTGAAAATATATATCTTATGGATATTGAAGCACAGAGAGTAGCTAAAAACTGCAAACCAGGACAGTTTATAATTATAAGAATCGACGAAAAAGGCGAAAGAGTTCCATTGACTATCTGTGATTATAATCGTGAAGTTGGAACAATCACAATTGTATTCCAAACCATTGGGAGTTCGACAAAAAGGTTAGCAGATTTCCAAGTCGGAGATGAGATTTGCGATTTTGTAGGTCCGTTAGGAAAAGAATCGGAGTTTATTTACGAAGATCTAGAAGAATTAAAAAATAAAAAAATACTATTTGTTGCTGGTGGTGTGGGAACAGCTCCTGTTTATCCACAGGTAAAATGGCTTCACAAACGTGGAATAAAAGTGGATGTCATCGTAGGCGCGAAGACGAAAGATATGATGATATTAGAAGAAGAGTTAAACGCTGTGTCTGATAATTTGTATGTTACAACAGATGATGGTTCATATGGAAGAACAGGAATGGTTACGAAAGTAATACAAGATTTGTTGGATGAAGGCAAAGAATATGATTGTTGTATCGCTATTGGACCAATGATTATGATGAAATTCGTCTGCCTACTTACAAAAGAGTTGAAAATCCCTACAATTGTCAGTATGAATCCGATTATGGTAGATGGAACAGGAATGTGTGGTGCTTGTAGATTGCAAGTAGGTAATGAAATAAAATTTGCATGTGTTGATGGACCAGAGTTTGATGGACATTTAGTAGATTTTGATCAAGCAATGAAAAGAAGCCAATTATATAAGACCCAAGAAGGAAGAAAAACTTTAAAAGATGTAGAAAAAGATACCCATCATGGCGGGTGCGGAAACTGTGATGGAGGAGATGAGTAAATGAGTTTAACAAGAGTACCGATAAAAGAGCAAGATCCAATTGTAAGAGGGAAAAATTTCGATGAAGTATGTTTAGGTTATGATAAAGAAGAAGCAGTACGTGAAGCCTCGCGATGTCTAGGATGTAAAAACGCAAAGTGTGTAGAAGGATGTCCGGTTGCGATTGATATTCCAACATTTGTTACTGAGCTCAAAAATGGAAATATTGAAGGTGCATATAAAACGATAGCAAAAGCTTCTTCCCTTCCAGCGGTTTGCGGAAGAGTATGCCCTCAAGAGTCACAGTGTGAAGGGCGTTGTATCCGAGGTATTAAAGGTGATCCAGTAGCAATTGGGAAATTGGAGAGATTTGTAGCAGATTACGCACTTCAAAACAGTATAAAGTTTGAAAAACCAGAAAAAACAAATGGAAAAAAAGTAGCAGTTATAGGATCTGGTCCAGCGGGTCTTACATGTGCTGGAGATTTGGCAAAATTGGGATATGAAGTTACTGTATTTGAGGCATTACATGAATTGGGTGGTGTATTGGTATATGGTATTCCAGAATTTCGTTTGCCAAAAGTTGACATTGTTGCAAAAGAAATTAACCAAGTAAAAGAATTAGGAGTAAAGTTTGAAACTAATGTGGTAATTGGAAAGTCCACAACTATAGATAGTTTGATAGACGACGAAGGATTTGAAGCTGTGTTTATCGGTTCAGGAGCAGGTCTTCCAAAATTTATGGGAATTCCAGGAGAAAATGCAAACAACGTATTTTCAGCTAACGAATATCTAACGAGAAATAACTTGATGAAGGCATATTTGCATGGTTATGAAACTCCGATTGCAGCGGGGAAAAAAGTTGCAGTTGTAGGTGGAGGTAATGTAGCGATGGATGCTGCTAGAACAGCTCTTAGACTAGGTGCAGAAGTCCATATCATATATCGCAGAAGTGAAGCTGAATTGCCAGCTAGAGTAGAAGAAGTACATCATGCAAAAGAAGAGGGAATTATCTTAGATGTATTGACAAATCCAAAAGAGATATTAGTAGATGAAAATGGAAATGTTATAGGGATAAAAGTTGTGAAGATGGAACTTGGAGAACCGGATGCATCAGGTAGAAGAAGACCGATTGAAGTGGAAGGTTCAGAGTATGATATTCAATTAGATACAGTAATAATGTCACTTGGAACATCTCCTAATCCATTGATTTCATCGACCACCGATGGTTTGGAACTTAACAGATGGCAGTGTATTATCGCAGATGAAGAGTATGGACAAACAACAAAAGAAGGCGTATTTGCAGGTGGAGATGCAGTGACAGGTGCAGCGACAGTTATACTTGCAATGGGAGCTGGAAAGAATGCAGCAAAAGGAATTGATAAATATCTAAGAGAAAAATAATATGAAAATAACTATTATATCAGTAGGTAAAATAAAAGAGAAATATCTGAAAGATGCAATTGCAGAATACACGAAGAGACTAGGTAAATACTGTAAACTTGAATTGATTGAAGTGGCTGATGAAAAAACAGTTGAAAACGCCAGTGAAGTTGTCAACGATAAAATCAGAGAGAAAGAATCAGAGCGGATACTTAAAAGCATAAAAGACGACTCCTATGTGATTACCCTTGAAATAAATGGGAAAATGAATTCGTCCGAAGAATTAGCTGAAAAGATAGAGAAGCTTGGAGTATCAGGCACTAGTCATATTACGTTTGTAATCGGAGGGTCAATTGGTTTAGACAAAACTGTTTGCTCTCGTTCGAATTATGCATTGAGTTTTTCGCCAATGACATTTCCGCATCAGTTGATGAAGGTAATACTTCTTGAACAAGTGTATAGAAGCTATCGAATTAATACAGGAGAACCATATCATAAATAATGGAAGGTTCCGAGTAGTTATCTAAGTGATTTATATTAACTCAAAAAAGTTATGATAATACAGTAAGTGTGTGGTGAACCACACACTTATTTACGTTTTGGTATGAATAGATCAATAGCCACATATAATGAAAAAAAGTGCGGCTGGAATTTTATGAAAAAAAATAGAGAAGATAGTAATTTCCGAAAGACTATATCAGAGATTTGTAGCGTTCCAAAAGATGCCGCATTAGGATTTCCAATACTAACTATAGTTGGAAAAAATGAAATGTTAATAGAGAACTACGGCGGTATCCTAGAGTATACGACTGATTTTATAAGAATAATAACATCTATAGGACAGATCCAAATTAAGGGGAAGTCGCTATCTGTTCTTTATTATTCAAGCGACGAAATGCGCGTAAATGGGCTGTTGCAGAGTATAGAGTATACCTTGTAGTTATGGGGGGATGAGATGCTTACTAAATTCTATTATTTTTTTATGGGATATCTAAAAATACGAATAGTTGGTAGTTCGCCAGAGCGATTTTTCAATATGTGTGCACACCATAGCATAAAGATTTGGAATTTAGCAATTATTGAGAAGGAATATATTTTTTTTCTTAGTAAAAGAGATTATAAAGAAATACAACCTCTCCTAAAGAAGGCGAAATGTAGTTCTTTTGTTCTTAGCAAAAAAGGTGTTCCGTTTTTGTTGAGGCGGAATTTAAAAAGAAAGGTTTTTTGGAGTGGACTTCTTCTCTCGGTTTTGACAAACTTGTATTTGACTGGATTTATTTGGAATATAGAGATTAACGGGAATAGTTTCTATACGACCGAACACTTGATTAAGTTTCTGAATGAAAATAATGTATATCGAGGTATTGGAAAAGGTGAAATTAAATGCGAAGATATTGTGAGCGATCTACGAAAAGAGTTTAATAAAATAACATGGGTGTCTGCTCATATTGACGGTACTTTACTGGTGATTGATATAAAAGAAAATGAACACGAAAATATGAAGGCTGAAAACGATGATAGTGAAACTGCTGGCACTGATATTATAGCGACTGAAGATGGTGTTGTTACTTCAATTATTACAAGAACAGGAGTGCCACTTGTACATGAGGGAGATGCCGTGAAGAAAGGTGACATCTTAGTATGTGGCAGAATACCTATACTCAATGATAGTAAAGAAATAATTAAGTATGAGTACGTAGATGCAGATGCAGATATCAGTATTGAGTATCCATATACATATAACGATACAATATCTATTTCTCACAGTGAAAAAGAGTATATAAGCAAGCGTTATTTTCCCTATATAATTACAAATGACTATATATTCTGGCCTATTGTGAAACCTCAAAATGGGAGCAATTATGATCTTACCATTAAAAGATATAGTCTTGAGCCAGAACAACAGCATGTATTTTCTTTTGCAATTGGCAGTGAACTGTATCATTACTATGAAGAAAAAGAAGTGAAGTATACTGATACTGAGCTCCAAAAGGTACTAAGTGAAAGGTTTGAAGCATTTTCTAACGATTTAAAAGAAAAAAAGGTAGAAATTCTCGAAAATAATGTTAAAATAACTATAGGCAATTCGACAGCGACTGCAAAGGGAAGTTTATTACTAGAAATGCATGAACATGAAATGAAAGTTTCTGAGCAGTTAAAGTTAGAAATAAAAGAAGAGGAAGAATTAGAAGAATGAATATACTTGAATCAACAATTGAAATTCCTGTTTCTCATCAGATTAATATATTTGGTCAATTTGATTGTTTTGTAAAAAAGATTGAGCGAAATCTTCAAATTACAATTATTGCTAGAGAGCATTATGTGAAATTAGTTGGATTAGAATTGAATGTAGATAAAGGTAAAAGGGTACTTTTACAGCTATTAGAATTGTCAAAACGAGGGAATGTGATACAAGAGCAGAATGTGGATTATGCAATTTCTCTTGTTTTTGAAGATAAAGAAGAACAAATTGTAGAGATTGATAGAGAGTTAATCTGCCATACATTAGGTGGAAAGCCGATTAAGCCAAAAACACTTGGGCAAAAGAAATATGTTGATGCTATTCGTAATCAAATGATTGTCTTTGGCATTGGACCAGCTGGTACAGGCAAAACATATTTAGCAATGGCAATGGCTATCACTGCATTTAAAAGAAACGAAGTGAATCGCATTATATTAACGAGACCTGCAATTGAAGCTGGAGAAAAACTAGGTTTTTTGCCAGGTGACTTGCAAAGCAAGATTGATCCATATCTTCGGCCCCTTTATGATGCACTTTATGAGATTATGGGGGCTGAGAGCTTTATAAAAAATTCAGAAAAAGGATTGATCGAGGTAGCGCCGCTGGCATATATGCGAGGGCGTACATTGGATAATGCTTTTATCATACTAGATGAAGCACAAAATACAACTGCATCTCAGATGAAGATGTTTTTGACAAGAATCGGATTTGGGTCAAAGGTAGTTGTTACAGGTGATAGCACCCAAAAAGATCTTCCACAAGGAGTCACTTCTGGGCTTGATATAGCTGCTAGAGTTCTTCGAAATGTAGATGGGATTGAGTTTTGTAACCTTTCAAGTAAAGATGTCGTAAGACATCCTTTGGTGCAAAAAATTGTAAAAGCATATGAGGAATACGAGAAAAAAGCTAGTAAGCCGAGAAGGAGTTCGAAATGACAGTATATATAGAAAATGAATATATAGATACACTAGGACTAGATATTGAGCTTATGATAAAGAATGCAGTAAAAGCATCTGTAGAGTACGTGAACTGCCCGTTCTATGTGGATATATCAGTCACTTTGACTGATAATGAACAGATACAGGTTATTAATAATGAGCAAAGAGATATCAATAAGCCAACGGATGTATTATCTTTTCCAATGGTAGAATACGAAGAAGGATTTACATTTGATAGCTTAGAGCAAAGTCCGCATCTTTTTCACCCAGAATCTGGAGAATTGTTGTTAGGTGATATTGTTCTATCTATGGATAAAGTGAAAGAACAATCAAAAGAGTTCAATCACTCCATAGAGAGAGAATTCACCTTTTTGATTGTGCATAGTATGTTGCATCTTTTTGGCTATGACCACATAGAGGTAAAAGATAGGGTCTTAATGGAAAAGGCACAAAGTGAAATCATGGATATTTTAAAAATTTACAGATAGAATAGGGTGCAAAAGGAAAATACAATGGATAATAATAAAAAGAAAAATAATAGGATGATGATTCATGGTGTAATTCTTGCATCAGCATCAATCCTAGTTCGTTTAATAGGATTATTTTATAGAATCCCAGTTACTAACATAATCGGAGATGTAGGAAATGGTTTTTATAGCTATGCATTTGAAATTTATAACATAGCTTTGCTATTATCATCCTATAGCTTGCCAACGGCTGTTTCTAAGATAATTTCAACAAGAGTACACAAAAAAGATCATAAAAATGCTTATAAAATATTTAAGGCTACTCTTTTTTTTGCAGCAAGTGTAGGGACAATCACATCATTGATTATTTTTTTTGGAGCAGACTTTATTGCTGGCACAATTATGCAATCAGAATTAAGTGCATATGCATTAAAGGTATTAGCGCCTTGTTTACTAATTGTGGCGTTGTTGGGAGTTTTTAGAGGGTACTGTCAAGGACTTGGAACGATGATTCCAACCGCAGTATCGCAGGTGTTGGAACAGATTATGAACGCTGTTGTTAGTATAGTTGCTGCAAGTTACTTATTCACAATGGGAACCACTTTAGGAGAAAAAAATGATGAGCCGCTACTGGCTCCTGCATATGGGGCAGCAGGAGGAACTCTTGGTACAGTAATGGGAGCATTAGTGGCACTCCTATTTATGGTGTTTATTTTCTTTTCCTACAAGAAAGTTAGTGAGAGAAAACGAAGGAGAGCAGTTGCTTTTGATGAAGAAAGTTACTCGGATATCTACAAGGTACTACTACTTACAATCGTACCAATTATTTTTAGTACAGCTGTCTATAATATAAGTACAATAGTTGCACAAATTATGTATAATAATATCATGGACACACAAGGAAATCCTGTAGAGACATACTCTTCACTATGGGGGATTTTTTCAGGTAAAGCGAAAACTTTAATTAATGTACCCCTAGGAGTTGCAGATGCATTTGCAATGTCGTTCATTCCTAGTATTACAAAAGCAGTGGTAAATCGCAATCGCAAAGAAGTTCATCAAAAAATAGGGATAGCACTTAGAATTGGTTATCTAGTTGCAATTCCAAGTTTTGTAGGCTTCGCCGTTTTCGCAACGCCAATACTAAATTTATTATATAATGATAATAGTAATACCGCTTCACTCATATTCTTATTGTCTTCAATTTCAATCCTATTTTACTGTGGTGCAACTATTACGAATTCTATCCTGCAAGTGCTAAATCACATGAATGTGCCGATTAAAAATGCACTTATTTCATTGGTAGGTTATATAGCTATTTTGTTTATATTGCTTACAGCGTTTAAGATGGGAATTTACGCAGTGGTTGTAGGAAATATATTGTTTGGGGCTTTTATGAGCGTATTAAACTTACGCGCAATACAAAAACTTGCCCACTATAGACAAGAGTACAAAAAGACATTCGTCTTACCATTTATCTCGGCGATAATTATGGGAGCTGTTTCATATGGGATATATTTCCTCACATCTTTAATTATTCCAGATAAAATTGCAACTGTAGTGGGTATTATTGTTGCAGTTATAACTTATGTAATTGCACTTATAAAGACGGGCACTACTACAGAAAAGGAACTACAGGATTTTCCGAAAGGAGATAAGTTAGTTACTCTGTTCAAGAAATTGCATATTCTTAAGAAATAAATTGAATAAAAGTTAAAATATAGCTGATACTGTATATAAAGAAATGAAGAACATTTCTGACGAATAAAAGGAGTGATTTTATGAATATTCGATACAGTATCAGTTATCTTATTTTAATGCTTGCAGCAATAGCGTCACTTATTATGTCCATCTATTCGCTTAATAGAAGTGCGCATATTGAAGAAGATGTTGAATTATTAGAAGAGATTAAAGTTCAGACTGCAGATATGGCAGATGTAGAAGCGAAAAATGAAATTTCAAGTGAGGAAGTAACAGAAGGGTTTTACTTAAGAACTGTAAATGGATATGTGGTAGTTTATCTATTTGATAATCAAACAGTGTTTGAAAAGACAACTATATCAGCATCAAAACTGGATTTGGTATTACAAGAAGAGTTGAAAAGCGGAAAATATATTGAAACAATACAAGAATTATATGGATTTTTAGAAAATTATTCAAGTTAAAGCAATAGACTTATCTTACGGTTTAGTGTAAAATGTATAGTTGATATATTTAGGAAAGGAAGTACATTTTATGAATGAAGAAAAAATTAACCGAATTAATGAACTATATAGAAAAGCTAAATCGGAAGGGCTAAATAAGTCAGAGACAGAAGAGCAAAAATTATTGCGAGCAGAATATATAGCCAATGTGAGACAAAATTTGAGAGGACAACTCAATAATATAACAATCGAAGAAAAAGACGGAAGCCATACAAACCTTGGAGAAAAATATGGACAAGGAAAAGGAAATTAGAAAGGCGTGAACTGATTATGAATAAAGCACCAAAAGATCCAGTGATGTTACTTAGTTTTATTAACACAAAACTAAGAGATGAATATAGGTCACTTACTTTGTTATGTGATGATATGTCATTGAGTGAGAGAACTGTGACAGAATCACTCAAAAAAATTGACTATACATATGATGAAAATTCGAACCAGTTCAAATAGGAGGAACAAAATAGATGTTAGATAACAAGAATATTGATCTTTCAAATGATGTACCAAAAGAAGAGGCGAAAAGACAATATTATTACATAGAAAAAGCAAAAAAACAAGTGAAAGAACTAGAAGAGAAAGAAGGCCGAAAACTCACTTATTGTGTTACTACATTTGGATGTCAAATGAATGCAAGAGACTCTGAAAAATTAGTAGGAATTTTAGAAGAGGTGGGTTATGTGGAGGCTGAGGAAGATGAGGCCGACTTTGTGATTTTTAACACGTGCACAGTTCGCGAGAATGCGAATCATAGAGTGTATGGGAGATTAGGGCAATTAAGTAAGCGAAAAAAAGCAAATAAAGCAATGCTGATTGGTCTTTGCGGTTGCATGATGCAAGAAGAGGTTGTAGTCGATAAACTTCGCAAAAGCTATAAATACGTAGATTTGATTTTTGGAACTCATAATATATTTAAATTTGCGGAACTACTTTCTACTCGTTTAGAATCAGAAAGAATGGTTATTGATATTTGGGATGGAACCGATCAAATAGTGGAAGATTTGCCAAGTGAGAGAAAATTCTCGTTTAAATCAGGGGTAAATATAACATTTGGCTGTAACAATTTTTGTAGCTACTGTATTGTGCCATATGTCAGAGGACGAGAGCGCAGTAGAAAGCCTTCAGATATCGTAAAAGAAATTCAAAACTTAGTAGCAGATGGTGTTGTTGAAATAATGTTGCTTGGGCAGAATGTAAATTCTTATGGAAAAACATTAGATAACCCAATGACATTTGCACAACTTCTAGTTGAAATAGAAAATATAGAAGGGCTAGAGAGAGTTCGGTTTATGACCTCACATCCAAAAGATTTATCAGATGAATTGATTGAAGTGATGAAGGAGTCAAAGAAGATATGTAAACATTTGCACTTACCGTTACAATCAGGAAGCACAAATATATTGGATAAGATGAATAGGGTATATACGAAGGAACAGTATTTGAGTTTAGTTGAAAAAATTAAGAAAGCAATTCCAGATATATCCCTAACGACAGACATTATCGTAGGATTCCCAGGAGAGACAGAAGAAGATTTTAATGAGACTTTAGAAGTTGTTGAAAAAGTCCAATACGATAGTGCATTTACATTCATCTATTCAAAGAGAACTGGAACTCCAGCAGCAACGATGGATAATCAGATTTCAGAAGAGGCAGTGAAAAACCGCTTTGACCGTCTACTAAAACGTGTTCAAGAAATTTCTGCAAAAGTTGTCTCTAAACATGAAGGAAGTGTTCAAAAAGTATTAGTAGAATCTAGAAATGATCAGGATGAATCATTAATGACAGGTAGATTGAGTAATAACATATTAGTGCATTTTCCAGGTGAGGCAAATATGATAGGGGCGTTAGTAGATGTTGAATTATCAGAGTGCAAAGGATTTTATTACATAGGAAAATTAGTATAGGACAGCGCAGCTTGTCAAAAGGAGATAGAAGTGGCAGAGTTAACACCAATGATGCAACAATATGTAGAGACAAAGAAATTGCATAAGGATTGTATTTTGTTCTATAGATTGGGAGATTTTTATGAAATGTTTTTCGATGATGCAATTACAGCATCACGAGAACTAGAAATTACACTAACAGGAAAGAGTTGTGGATTAGAGGAACGGGCACCTATGTGCGGTGTTCCTTTTCATGCTGCTGAAAATTATTTGAATAGGTTGGTTTCAAAAGGTTATAAAGTGGCTATTTGCGAACAAGTGGAAGACGCGAAGTTCGCAAAAGGGCTAGTTAAACGAGAAGTTGTAAGAATTGTTACACCTGGTACCAATTTAAATGTTCAGTCTTTAGAAGAGGGCAAAAACAACTACATAATGAGTATTACATATATAGCAGATAAATATGGAGTATCTATAGCTGACGTATCTACGGGTGAGTTTATGGTGACAGAGATAGATGATTCTAGAAAATTACTAGATGAGATAAATAAATTTGTTCCTGCAGAGATTATCTGCAATGAGGCTTTTTATATGAGTGGAACAGACTTAGATGAACTGAAAAATCGCTTAAATATAGCGGTTTACGCGATTGATAGTTGGTATTTTGATGATAAAATTTGTGAAGATACATTGTGTAAACATTTTTCGGCTACAAGTCTAAGCGGACTTGGAATGGCAGATTATCCATGTGGTTTCGTCTCAGCAGGAGGATTATTACAATATTTATATGAGACTCAAAAGACAGTTCTTTCTCATATTTCTAATGTATCGTATTACGTAACAGGCAAATATATGTTAATCGACAGTTCGTCGAGAAGAAATTTAGAACTTTGTGAAACCCTACGAGAGAAGCAAAAACGAGGATCACTGCTTTGGGTCTTAGACAAGACAAAGACTGCAATGGGTTCTCGACTTATGAGAAAATATATCGAACAACCGCTCATAGATAAAGCAGCAATCGAGTCTCGCCATATTGCAGTGGGCGAATTAAAAAAGCAAGCGATTATGAGAGAAGAAATTCGTGAGTATTTAGGACCTGTGTACGATTTGGAAAGATTAATCAGTAGGGTGACCTTTCAATCAGCAAATCCGAGAGATTTAATTTCGTTTAAGTTATCTTTGGAAATGCTTCCTCATATCAAAAACATTTTAGTGGATGCAAAATCAGAGAAACTAGTAGAGTTAAGAGAATCACTGGATACATTGGAAGATTTATATAAATTGATTGATCAAGCAATCCTAGAAGATCCACCTATTGCAATGAAAGAGGGGGGGATTATTAGAGCCACTTTCAACGAGGAAGTTCAAAGACTACGAAATGCAAAGTCAGATGGAAAAGAATGGCTAGCAAAATTAGAGGAAACGGAACGAGAGAAGACTGGAATCAAAAACCTTAAGATTAAGTATAACAAAGTGTTTGGATATTACCTAGAGGTGACAAACTCTTATAAAAATCTTGTTCCTGAATACTATACGCGAAAACAAACGCTTGCAAATGCAGAGAGATATATCATTACAGAACTTAAAGAATTAGAAGATACTATATTAGGAGCTGAAGACAAACTGTATGCCCTTGAATATCAAATCTTTGCAGAAATTCGAGATAAAATCGGGGAAGAAGTTGTTCGAGTACAAGCTACAGCAAAATCACTTGCAAAACTAGATGTACTTTCGTCATTTGCCTATGTTGCGGAACGAAACAATTATGTAAAACCAAAGTTAAACACAAAAGGAGTCCTAGATATTAAGGGGGGAAGACACCCTGTAGTTGAAAAAATGTTGCAAGACAATATGTTTATCGATAATGATATTTATCTAGATGAAAAAGAAAATAGAATTTCGATTATTACAGGACCTAATATGGCTGGAAAATCAACATATATGAGACAAACGGCTTTGATTGTTCTGATGGCACAAATTGGTGCATTTATCCCCGCAAAAAGCGGGAACATTAGTGTGGTAGATCGTATATTTACCAGAGTTGGTGCATCTGATGACTTGGCTTCAGGACAGAGTACTTTCATGGTCGAGATGACAGAGGTAGCCAATATATTAAGGAACGCGACAGCAAAAAGCTTATTGATTTTAGATGAAATTGGACGAGGAACGAGTACGTTTGATGGGTTGTCTATCGCCTGGGCTGTAGTGGAGCATATCAGTAATACAAAAATTCTTGGTTCTAAGACATTATTTGCAACCCACTATCACGAGTTAACTGAACTAGAAGGAAAGATAGCAGGCGTAAGCAATTATTGTATTGCAGTAAAAGAAAAAGGAGATGATATCGTATTCCTTAGAAAGATTGTCAAGGGTGGTGCTGATAAAAGTTATGGTATACAAGTTGCGAAATTGGCAGGAGTTCCTAGTGCGGTAATCGATCGTGCAAAGGAAATTGTGGCTGAATTAAGTGATGCAGATATTACGACAAAAATTAAGAACATGACAGCTCAAGATTTAACATCAAAAACTAAATCAAAACGATACGATGAAGTTGACATTGCGCAATTTTCCTTATTTGACACAGTAAAAGATGACGACGTACTAGAAGAGTTAAAAGGAATTGATGTGGGTACATTGACTCCGATTGATGCTTTGAATACAATTCATCGCCTGCAGAGCAAATTAAACAATAGGTGGTAAACATATGTCAGAAATCCAAGTATTAGATCAAATAACAATTGATAAAATTGCTGCAGGAGAGGTAATAGAACGTCCTGTCTCTGTGGTGAAAGAGTTAATAGAGAATGCAATAGATGCAAATGCATCTATTATTGTAGTTGAAATTAAAGAAGGTGGAACTGCTTTTATACGAATTACAGATAACGGTAAAGGTATTCAAAGAGATGATATTAAGTATGCTTTTTTAAGGCATGCCACTAGTAAATTAAAAAAAGTAGAGGATCTATTTTCAATAGATACATTAGGTTTTCGTGGGGAAGCTTTATCTAGTATATCTTCAGTCTCACAGCTTCAAGTTATTACGAAAAGAAAAGAAGAAACGACAGGGTATAGTTATTCTATATACGGAGGTGTAGAAAAAGAGTTTGAAGAAGTAGCGAGTACAGATGGTACTACTTTTTTAGTACGCCAATTATTTTACAATACACCCGCTAGGAAAAAATTTTTAAAAGCCCCTTCAACTGAAGCAGGATACATCGGAGATCTTGTTACAAGACTAGCACTGTCGAACCCTCATATATCATTTGAATTTATCAACAATGGTACCCAAAAACTATTTACATCAGGAACAAACGATGTAAAAGACATGATATATCGCATATATGGGAGAGATATCGCTAATAATTTGATTCAAATTGATACGTCAGCACATGGAGTAGGGGTGAAAGGATTTATTGGAAAGCCTATCATCTCTAGAGGAAATCGAAACTATGAGAATTTTTTTGTGAATGGTAGATATGTAAAAAGCAATATAATAGCAAAAGCAATAGAAGATGGATATAAAGGGTTCTCTATGATGCATAAGTACCCTTTTACTGTTCTTCATATTGAACTAGATACAAACTTGGTGGATGTCAATGTTCATCCGACAAAAATGGAATTGAGATTTAGTAACCAGCAGATGGTATACCAATCGGTGTATCAGGCGGTCAAAGACGGATTGTTAGTAAAAGAACACATTCCTCAAGTGACAATAGATCCAGTAAAAATAGAATCGACGAAAGTTGAATCACCAAAAAGTGAATCATTAAAAAGTGAATCAGCAACAATTTCAAGACCACACAGGAATTTGAATCGCTATGGAGACTCTAGAACAAAAGAGCAACATAAAGAAAATCTAGATTTCTTTATAGAAAAGATGAAGTCACGGGTAACTGCATCTCACGAATCACTAAATCCAGAGGTCACACTGCCGATAAAAGAAGAAAAACCAGTTGTAGAAATAAAAGAAGAGAAGCCTGTAGTACTAACAAAGGAAGAAAAACTGGTTGGGATGGTAAAAGAAGATAAGACGTATTTGCCCAAATATGAAACTTTATCTCTATTTGATAAAGAAGATACGACAATGAATAAAAAAGTTGAGTATAAGTTGCTTGGTCAAGCCTTTGCTACTTATTGGATAATAGAATATACAGATCAACTATATATTATTGATCAACATGCAGCACATGAAAAAGTTCTTTATGAAGAGACTATGAAAAATTGGGCAAAGAAAGAGTTTAATACTCAGTACATAACGCCACCTCTCGTGCTAGATTTATCTATGCAAGAAAAAACTTTGCTAGAGACTCACATTCATCTATTCACGGAAATTGGGTTTGAATTAGAAGAATTTGGACAAGACTCTTATGTGGTTAGAGGAGTACCAGCAAATCTATTTTCAATCGCATCTAAACGATTGTTTTTTGAACTCTTAGATCAACTAGGTGAAGTGCAATTTACTGGAGCAAAAACAGATTTGATTACAGAAAAAATTGCTTCTCTATCTTGTAAAGCTGCTGTAAAAGGGAAACAGCATCTTTCTGCACTAGAAGTAGATGCGTTGATTGGTCAATTATTAACTTTAGAAAATCCATTTCATTGTCCTCATGGGCGGCCAGTAATTGTGTCGATGACTAGGCAGGAAATGGATAAGAAATTTAAACGAATCGTTTGATGGAGAAATTATGATAGAAAAGAAACCATTACTCATTTTAACAGGTCCTACAGCAGTAGGAAAAACAAAAGCATCCATTGCATTAGCAAAAGCTTTGAATGGTGAAATTATTTCAGCAGATTCTATGCAAGTGTATAGGTATATGGATATTGGAACTGCCAAAATAAAGAGCAATGAAATGGAAGGGATTCCTCATCACCTTGTAGATGTATTGGACCCAAGTGACGAATTTAGCGTAGCTCATTTTAAAAAAATGGCTCTTGAGTCTATAGAAGAAATATATAAGAAGGGTAAGCTACCTATTATTGTAGGAGGAACAGGTTTTTATATTCAAGCGCTCCTCTACGATGTCAACTTCACACCGAAACAAGAAAGTGCTTTTCGTGAACAATTAGAGCAGGAATTAATCGAAAAAGGTGCAGAGTATCTACATGATAAGTTGAAGAGTATTGACAATGCATCGGCAGAAAAAATACACAGAAACAATACAAAGAGAGTGATTCGGGCAATCGAATACTTTTATGAAACGGGTAAAAAGATATCAGAGCATAATGAAGAAGCAAGAGAAAAAGACTCACCTTATGATTTTGTTTATTTTGTTCTTAATGATGAAAGATCTAACATATATCAACGAATCGATTTACGAGTCGATCAGATGATTGAAGAAGGATTAGTAGAAGAAGTAAAAAGTTTGCTACACAAAGGATATCAAAAAGATTTAGTTTCTCTTCAAGGCTTAGGGTATAAAGAAATAATTGCTTATCTTAATGAGGAAATGACTCTTGAGGAAGCTATCTACATCTTAAAGAGGGATACTAGGCATTTTGCAAAGCGGCAGTTAACATGGTTTCGTAGAGAAAGAACAGTGACTTGGGTGGATAGAGTAAATTATAAAGATGAGAAATCATTGATTGAAGCAATGGTTCACATTGCGAGAGAGAGGATTGTCTAGAATGGACATTATTAAAATATATGAGCAGATGGGAATTTCAAAAGAAGTTCTCGACTTTGGAAATAAGATTATCGAAACATTAGAAGAACGATTTGTAACTATAGATCAAATTGCGGAGTTTAACCAACTAAAAGTTATACATGCGATGCAAAAAAACAAAGTGAGTGCAGAATGCTTTCATTATGCAAGCGGCTATGGATATAGTGATCATGGAAGAGATACTCTTGAAGCTGTATATGCAGATGTGTTTCATACAGAAGCCGCGCTAGTGAGACCACAGATAACTTGTGGAACTCATGCGCTTGCTCTTACGTTATCAGCAAATCTAAAACCAGGTGATATTTTATTATCTCCTGTCGGGAAGCCATATGATACGTTAGAAGGAGTTATTGGAATTAGAGAGTCGAAAGGGTCATTAGCTGAATACGGGGTAGAGTATCGACAGGTCGAATTATTGGAAGATGGTGGCTTTGATTACGCAAACATAAAAACTTCGATTCAAAAAGAGAAAATCAAAATGGTTACTATTCAACGATCGAAAGGGTATCAGACAAGACCTAGTTTTTCTGTAAAAGAAATTGGAGAATTGATTACATTTATCAAAGAGTTAGATTCAGAAATTATCTGCATGGTTGATAATTGTTATGGGGAGTTTGTCGATACAATTGAGCCAACTGATGTGGGAGCAGACCTTTGTGTTGGCTCTTTGATTAAAAACCCAGGCGGTGGGCTTTGCCCAATCGGTGGATATATAGTAGGTAAAGAAACTTATATAGAAGCATGCGGATATCGACTAACTGCACCTGGACTTGGAAAGGAAGTTGGAGCAAGTTTAGGAGTGATGCAATCGTTTTTTCAAGGTTTGTTTCAAGCTCCAATCGTTGTTGCTAGTGCATTAAAAGGAGCAATATTAGCAGCTAATATCTATGAAAAACTTGGATATCCTGTAATTCCAACGGGACTAGAAGAGAGAAACGACATTATTCAAGCAGTTACATTTGGCTCTGCTGACGGTATAATTGCATTTTGTCAGGGGATTCAAGCTGCTGCTCCAGTAGATAGCTATGTTACACTAGAGCCTTGGGACATGCCAGGATACGACAGCAAAGTGATTATGGCTGCAGGGGCCTTTGTACAAGGTTCATCTATAGAACTAAGCGCAGATGCACCGGTAAAAGCACCATATGCCGTTTATTTTCAAGGCGGGCTTACGTGGCCGCATGCAAAGCTAGGAATACTAATGAGTTTAGAACATTTGGTACGAAAAGGAATTATTAAGTTATGAAAAAAAGTGTAATCGTAATTGGTGGAGGTGCGTCAGGACTGACTGCTGCCTATGCGGCTGCCAAAAATGGTGCAGAAGTTATTATAATCGAACAAAACAGTGAACTAGGAAAAAAGATACTCGTTACAGGAAATGGAAGATGTAATTTTACAAATACGCATATGGATAGTACAGCCTATTATAGTGATGAGGAATCGTTTGTAAAGTTCTTGCTGACAACAGAGACTTCAAAGAATATTATTCCTTTCTTTGAAGGGATTGGTATGCTTGTAAAGGAAACAGGGGGATATTGTTATCCGCAGACAGAGCAGTCTATTACTGTTCGAGAGGCTCTTAGCAACCAATTAAAAGTTCTTGATGTCACAATTCAGCTAAATGAAGGTGTGAAAAATATCATAGATGAAGGAGCTGGATTTAAAGTAGTGTCTGATAAAAGTACGTATCACTGCGACGCACTTATAATATCCACAGGTGGTAAATCAGGTGTTCATTCAATTAAGCAGCTAGATGGATTTACTCTTATAAATCACACGAAACATAGTATCACTAAGTTGACGCCAGCGTTAGTTGGAATGGAATGTCATGGGAAGTTCTTTAAGAAGATTGCAGGTGTGCGAACGCAAGCTACCGTGACTGCAGTGTTAGATAAAAAAGAGTGCGGGTCTGCCACAGGTGAATTACAGTTGACAAACTATGGGGTATCGGGGATTCCAGTATTCCAAATTAGCAGAATTCTTTCACAGGGATTGCTAGAAAAGAAAGTTGCAGAGATTTATATCGATTTTATGCCTCATGTAGAAGCAAAATATCTATTTGAATTTTTGGTTCGTCGTAAAGCTAAGTTTGAGGGAATGAATGTTACTGCATACATGAATGGATTGCTCAAAGATAAATTGACTCAGCTTTTACTTTACTTATGTAGAATCGAAGGCGATGATTCTGTTAACGAATTGTCAAGTGAAGTAATAGAAAAAATGGTACGTATTATTAAAAAATTCAGTGTAACAGTTATAAATTCGAAATCATTTAAAGAATCCCAAGTAACTGCAGGTGGAATTCCGTTAAGTGAAATCAAGCAGACATTTGAATCAAAATTTCATGAAAATTTATACATTACAGGTGAAGTCTTAAATGTAGATGGTATTTGCGGAGGGTATAACCTACACTTCGCATGGATTAGCGGCTTGATAGCAGGAAGAGAAAGCGCAGAAAAATAAAGAGGTATTAAAATGATAAAAATTAGTGGATTGAAATTACCAACAGAGCACAGCAAGGAAGATATTTTAATACAAGCGTGTAAGTTATGTAATTTGAAAGAAGAGAGCATTATTCAATGGTTTATTGATAAAAAATCGATTGATGCGAGAAAAAAACCACAGGTTATCTATGTCTACGCTATTGTGATAGAGGTGAAATCAGAAATAAAAGTGCTTGAGTTTATTCAAAAGAGATGCAAGAGAGTAAGTGCTTCTATTTATAAGAAAAAAGAGTATAGTTGCAGTTATGATAGCAATAGTGATCAAATTAAGAGATTGTATAAAAGTCCACCAGTTATCATAGGATCAGGACCAGCTGGTTTATTCTGTGCTTACGAACTTGCAATGTTAGGTCTTAATCCGATTGTTTTAGAGCGTGGGAAACCAGTTTATGAGAGGTTAAGAGATGTCGAAGTATTTTGGGAAACAGGTGAATTGGATTTAGATTCCAATGTACAATTTGGTGAAGGAGGAGCAGGTACATTTTCTGATGGGAAGTTAAATACAAGCGTAAATGATCCTCATGGGCGCAATCGAAGAGTTTTAGAAACCCTAGTTGAATTTGGTGCACCAGAAGCCATCCTATATGACAGTAAACCGCATATTGGAACCGATATTTTATTAGAGATTGTATCTGGTATGAGAAACCGTATTATTGAACTTGGAGGTAACTTTCATTTTCAGTCAAAAGTAACAGGTTTATCTATTGAAAATAATCAAGTTACAGGCGTGATTGTTAATGAGAATAAGCGTATAGATAGCCAAAATGTTGTACTTGCAATTGGCCATAGTGCTCGTGATACTTTCGCTTATCTACATGAGATTGGAATACCGTTAACAGCAAAACCTTTCGCGGTTGGACTTCGAATAGAGCATAGTCAACATATGATTAATGTTTCTCAATATGGTGAAGAGTACAGCCAATCACTTCCAGCCTCTAGCTATAAACTCACTGCGAATCTAAAAAACGGAAGAGGCGTGTACAGCTTTTGCATGTGTCCAGGAGGATATGTGGTAAATGCTAGTTCTCAAAAAGATTCTCTAGTTGTAAATGGGATGAGCTATCACAAAAGAAATGGTGACAATGCAAATAGTGCTATAGTAGTGACAGTAACACCAGATGATTTCGGTATGGAGTCACCTCTTAGTGGTATGAAATATCAAGAAAAACTAGAAGCTAATGCTTTCAAGTTATGCAATGGGAAAGTACCGATTCAAAGATTTGAAGACTTTATCAACAACGTACCTACAACAAAAGTTGGAAGGGTAGCACCGCAGATAAAAGGACTTTACGAAGGAGCTAATATCCGAAACATATTAGATAATACTATTGCAGAGGCACTCATAGAAGGAATAGAATCTTTTGGAAAAAGAATAAAAGGATTTGATTCAAAAGATGCGATTCTTGTTGCGATTGAGACTAGAACTTCATCTCCCGTAAGAATTACAAGAGATGAGAATTTTGAAAGTGCAGTCAAAGGGTTATATCCATGTGGCGAAGGAGCTGGATATGCAGGTGGAATCACATCTGCAGCTATTGATGGGATAAAAGTTTTTGAAAGGATTATTAAATAAGTATAACTTGTCTATACACATCTAAATAAATATGTTAGAATGAACAGAGTTTCGTGATAAGAAGAGTCTAACAGTTAAGATGAATGAATTAAAAAGGATGAAAGAAATGCCTACACAAGAAAGACCCTATGAAAAATGTGAATTACAGGGTCCTTCTTTACTTAGTGATGCAGAATTGCTTTCTATTATTTTACGTACAGGAACAAGGGGGATTTCTGCTCTTGAGCTTGCCCGTGCTATCCTTTATTCCAATTGCAGAGGATGTGGAATCCTAGATATTCATCATTGGAATCTACAGCAACTAATGAATATCAAAGGTGTCGGTAAAGTAAAAGCAATGCAAGTGCTCTGTATTTCAGAGTTATCAAAGAGGTTATCAAAAGCAACTGCAGCAAAAGGTGTTAGCTTTCAATCGCCAGCAACCATTGCGAAATACTACATGGAAGAAATGAGACACTGCAAACAAGAAGAGTTGAAATTGCTTATGCTCAACTCAAAAACACGATTAATCGGAGAGTCGAATATATCAAAAGGAACGGTAAATGCTTCATTGATCACACCAAGGGAGCTGTTTGTTGAAGCGTTACAAAAAGATGCCGTTTCGATTATTATTCTTCACAATCATCCAAGCGGAGATCCAACGCCGAGTAAAGAAGATATTTTAATAACAAATCGGATAAAACAGGCTGGCAATCTGATCGGAATTGAATTATTAGATCATATTATAATTGGAAATAACTGTTATATAAGTTTCTGCGAGAAAGAACTATTATAATGCTATGAAAGGAAACTATATGGCTAAAAACATTTATGGGCTTGATTTGGGAACAGATGAAATCAAGGTATACAATAAACAAAACAACAAAGTATCAAAATATAAAAATACAATTGCGATAAAAGATAAGAATAAGTACATTGCATACGGAGATGAAGCATTTGAGATGTATGAGAAAGCACCATCTAATATAGAGGTTGCATTTCCGATGAAAGAAGGTGTAATCTCTAGATATAGTGATTTGCAGCATCTTCTCAATTATATATTAAACCAGGGAGGACTGCTCTCAAGAGCATCCGAATATATCATTGCAGTACCAACTGATGTAACCGAAGTTGAAAAAAAGGCATTTTTTGATTTGGGAGTGTATTCAGCTGCAAAAGCAAAAAATGTAAGTATTGTAGAAAGAGGACTTGCGGATGCCGTAGGATTTGGATTAGATGTAAAAAATTCAAATGGAATTTTTATTATTAATGTAGGCGGTGAGACAACGGAGATTTCAGTGATTTCAAAAGGTGGAATAGTTTTGAACAAATTAGTGAAACGAGGCGGAAGCCACATGGATATTAATATTCAAAATTTAGTTAGGTATCACCATGATTTTTTGATAGGGAAAAATACTGCTGAACGATTGAGGAAAGAGTTGAATGTTTTTTCGACAGAAGGAGAACAAGTCCTTAGGGTGCCTGGTAGAAATTTAGCTAACAGGGTGCCACAACAACAAGAGATTACTAAGCAGTTGGTAAGAACTGCGATAAGAGAAACATTAGATGAGTGCATAAAGTCAATAAAACTTATGTTTGAGAGAACACCTCCAGACATTATGAGTGTAGTTAAAGAAAATGGAATCTACCTATCAGGCGGAATGGTGAATATGACTGGAATCCATACATACATAGCAGAATCTTTAGGGTTGAAGGTTACAATTTCAGATCAACCCGAATTTACTGCAATAAATGGATTGGCAAAAATCATAGGTTCAAAAGAATTATCTAGTCTAAAAAGTTCTATGTTGGAAGGTAGTTACAGGTGGATGAGGTAAGATGAAAAATAGAAAACAAACTTCTTTTAGAAGCAGGTATTGGTTGCTAGGTCTTTCAATCCTGTGTGTGATATTGATGTTACTTTCTTGGAATACAAGTGAATTAAATGGTCCAGTAAAATTTTTAGCAAGCTATACGGTTGTTCCCATGCAAAAAGGAATTAACAGTATAGGAACATTGATGCGCGATTTTACAGATAATTTTTCTACTTTAGAAGAACTACGAAGTGAGAATGAAGAGCTTCAAGCTAAAGTGGATTCACTGACAATAGAGAATAGCCGATTACAACAAGAGACGTATGAGATTGAACGATTGCAAGAGTTATATAAATTAGATGCTAATACCAGTGAATACTCGAAAGTGGGGGCAAGAGTTATTGCGAAAGAGCCAGGAAACTGGTTTAGTACTTTTACAATCGATAAAGGAAGCAGTGATGGTTTAGATGTTGACATGAACGTGATTTCAGGTTCTGGGTTAGTGGGGATTATTACAGAGATAGGACCAAATTGGGCTACAGTTCAAACAATTATCGACGATTCTAGTAATGTGAGTGCAATTGTATTATCAACGGGAGATAACTGTATTGTTCAAGGGGATTTATCTATAATGAACGATGGTGTTATTCGTTTTGAGCAGTTGATTAATAATGAAGAACCAGTAGAAGTGGGAGAACAGTTAGTTACTTCACACATCAGTGATAAATACGTTCAAGGGCTTGCGATAGGAACTGTTACAGAAGTGACGACAGATTCCAATAATCTAACGAGATCAGGTTATATCACACCAATCGTAGACTTTACACAATTGCAAGAGGTTCTAGTAATTACGAACTTGAAAAATGGGGTGGATGAGAATGAAAATCCATAAAATCAAAATAACTGGAATAATGATTCTAACAATTATAGTTTTTTTTGTGATACAAAGTGCAATTGTACATTACTTTGCACTTGCATCTATATCGCCAAATTTTTTAATAATACTAACATCTTCATTCGGCTTTATGAGAGGGCGAAAGCAAGGATTGGTTATCGGTTTTTCAATTGGTTTGTTATACGATGTGTTTTATAGCGATTTACTTGGATTACACGCATTGATTTTTTTACTAATTGGATATCTGAATGGACTATTTAAAAGAATGTTTTTTGATGATGATATCAAACTTCCACTGTTATTGATCGGATTTAGTGATGTGCTGTACAGTCTTTACATTTTCTTTGTAATGTTTTTGCTTCGATCACGATTTGATATTTTCCATTATTTACAATCTATTATTATTCCAGAGTTGGTGTATACACTTTTAGCTGCGCTTTTTGTATACCCTATTACGAGGGGAATAAACCATAAACTAGAGTTTGATAAGAAAAGGAGCAATAAAAATTTTGTATAAAGATATATTAAATACGGTAATAAGATTATTAAAATCGAGAATATTTTTGCTTTGCACTGTTTTTTGCTTACTTTTTATCGTTGTTGTATTTCGTTTGTTTCAGTTACAGATTATCCAAGGTGAAGAGTACTTAGAAGAGCATGCGCTTTCCATACAAAAGGAGAGAGAAGTAGAGGGTACTAGAGGGAATATTTATGACAGAAATGGAGTTTTGTTAGCTACAAACCAACTTTCCTATTCCGTAGTGATTGAGGATAATGGCACTTATGAGAATACTGAACAAAAGAATGAAGTTATTAATAATACTATATTAGACGTAATTGAAATTTGTGAAGCAAATGGTGATAGGTTGCTTGCAGATTTTGGTATCACAGTTGCTTTAGATGATACATTTCAATTTGTTGAGCCAGAGGGAACAAATCGATTAAGATTTATCGCTGATATCTTCGGAGAGGCTTATACAGATGATTTGTCAGAAGAGCAAAAAAACATTACAGCTGAAGAATTAGTTGACTATATGTGTACAGATGATATTTATGGATATGATGTGGATCAAAAGAATTTGCCAAAATCAACTGTAATCAGTATATTAAATGTTCGATATAAAATGAACCTAAATAGTTATAAGAAATATATACCAAGTGTTATGGTTGAAAATGCAAGTGATGAAACCAGAGTTACTATTATGGAGAATCTTGGAAACTTGCAGGGTGTAAGTATTGAAGAGGATTCTATACGTGTATATGAGGATGGAGAATATTTTTCAGCACTTATAGGATACACTGGTACTATATCGCAAGAAGAATATAATCAATTTCAAGAAGAAGGACATGAAAACTATACTTTGACGGATACAGTTGGAAAAGCAGGAATTGAACAGTATATGGATACTTATCTCCAAGGAACAAGAGGGGAGGAAGTTATCTACGTTAATAATGTAGGAAGAGAAGTGGAAAGCGTTAGCACTACTAGTGCTATAGTCGGTAAGGATGTTTATTTAACCATAGATAGTGAACTTCAGAAAGTAACTTATGATTTGATTGAAGAAGAATTAGCAGGGATTCTTTTATCGAGAATGCAAAATGTACTTGAATATAATAAGGAGAATGTAGAGGCTTCAGATGATTTGATTACACCAATAGGAGATGTGTATAATGCATTTATTGGTAATCAAATTTTGGATGTTTCACATTTTTCAGCACTAGATGCTGAGGAAACAGAACGAACAGTATATGCTCATTTCACTGAGAATAAGACCCAAGTCACCGAAGAGATGCTAGCCTATATGAATGATCCAGAAGGTGTGGATTTCAGTCAATTGTCAAAACAGCAACAGACGTACGCAAGGTATTTAAGTTCTACTCTTCTTGTGCATACAGATGGCGTTATTATATTGGAAAATGTTAATGATGAAGACGCTGTTTATAAGCAGTGGACAGATACTGAAGATACCAATTTATATTCGTATTTAAATCATGCGATTGAAGAAAACTGGATTGATGCAGCTAAATTAGAACCATATATTGAAAAAGATAGTGAGTATTCAAGTTCGGACGAACTTTTTCAAGCATTAGTTATTTATTTAGAGGAGCGTCTAAATGAAGACCAAGCCTTTGATAAAGTTATCTATGAGCAATTGATTCGAAGTGGAAGTATTTCCGGTGAACAGATTGCACTAATGATTTATGAACAAGAGATTTTACCACAGTCAGATCCATATTATGAAAGGCTACAAGCAGGGACAATAGATGCCTATACTTTTATGGTGGAAAAAATCCGAACCTTAGAAATAACACCTGGAATGTTAGGTCTAGAACCGTGTAGTGGTTCTGCAGTAGTAACAGACCCTGATACTGGAGAGGTACTAGCTATGGTGTCATACCCTGGATATGACAATAACCGACTATCAAATAATATGGATTCAACCTACTATAATAAGTTGCTAACGGATTGGGCTAGCCCATTTTATAATAGAGCGACACAAGAAAAGACAGCACCTGGATCCACTTATAAAATGGTTACAAGCGCAGCAGGCCTTACAGAAGAGGTTATTACTACTGATACCTTTGTAGATTGTACTGGTGTATTTGAGGAAATCACTCCGAGTCCGAAATGTTGGTCATACCCACATACGCATGGTATTCTTGAAATTGAGGGAGCAATACAACATTCGTGCAATATGTACTTTTACGAGACTGGTTATCGGCTTGGAAGTTCTGGAGAGGATTATTCCAGTGACCAAGGTACTGAATTATTGGAAGAATATGCAACACTTTTTGGGTTAGATGAAAAAAGTGGAATTGAAATTCCGGAATCAAGCCCAGAGATTTCAGATGAAGATGCAGTTAGAAGTTCAATCGGACAAGGAACAAACAACTTTACAACGAGTCAGTTAGCTAGATATGTATCAACTATTGCTAATAGAGGTACCGTATATAAACTAACATTGATTGATAAAGTAATTGATGGTGAAGGCGAAGTTGTTTTTGAAAATGAACCAGTTATAGAATCTGAAATTACAGAATTTACAGGTTCAACATGGACTGCGATACGTGATGGTATGGAAAAAATGGTTACCTACAGTAGTACATTTGAGAACTTGTCTTCAGTGGCTACATTAGCAGGAAAGACAGGTACTGCACAGCAGAGCACTACTTCACCAGACCATGGATTATTCGTTGGGTACGCACCAATTTACAAACCTGAAATTGCATTCTCTGTCAGAATGGCTAATAGTTATTCGTCTTCTTATTCTGCGGAAATAGGAAGAGATATTACAAGATATTATATAGATGATGTAGCAGCAGAGGAACTGTTGACTGGAGAAGCATCACAAGTTACTAGAGTAGATACTGGAGATTAGAGAGGGATGATAGCATATGAATCACAATGTGACCATAAAAAGCAACAAATATGGATTAGAAGTGCATCTAAATCCAGACGTTTCATTTCAAGAACTATTAGAAGATGTTGCAAAAAAGTTTGGAGAGGCATCAAAATTTTTTGCAAACTCTGCAATGGCAGCTTCTTTTGAAGGTAGAGTTCTCTCACGAATTCAAGAACAACAATTAATAGACGTTATTACTGCCACAGCAAAGATTCATATTGTTTGTGTAATTGATAATAATAAAACGACAGAACAGCACTACAGAAGCATCGTAGAGCAAAGCATAGAGGATAAAGAGAACCAAGACGGACAATTCTACAGAGGAAATCTTAAAAAGAGACAGTTATTAGAGTGTGAGACTAGTATTATCGTTATTGGAGATGTAGAACAAGGAGCGAAGATTATAGCAAAAGGTAATGTTATTGTTATGGGGACGTTACGTGGAAATGTACATGCAGGAGCAGCAGGAGACAGAGATGCTTTCGTATGTGCACTAAATATGGAACCCAAAATATTAAAAATTGCTGATGTCGTGGCAAAGCGACAATTTACGCGAACAAAAGATGATATAACTATGAAATCAAAGATTGCTACCATTGATGGGGATCACATTTATTTAGACCCGATGAATTAGATTTAGGAGGAACTGAGAATGGGAGAAGTTATTGTTATTACATCTGGAAAAGGTGGAGTTGGAAAAACAACCACGACAGCAAATATAGGAGTGGGATTAGCAAAGATTGGAAAGAAAGTAATTGTAATTGATACAGATTTAGGTCTTAGAAATCTCGATGTAGTTATGGGATTAGAGAATAGGATTGTCTATAATCTAGTAGATGTTATTGAAGGAAGATGTAGGGTGAAGCAAGCGATTATTCAAGATAAGCGTTGTAAAGAACTTTATTTATTGCCCTCGGCACAAACAAGGGATAAAACGGCCATATCTCCTCAACAAATGGCAAAATTGACAGAGGACTTAGCAGAAGAGTATGATTATGTATTACTCGATTGTCCTGCTGGTATTGAACAAGGTTTTCAAAATGCCATAGCAGGTGCCACAAAGGCTATTGTTGTTACAACTCCAGAAGTTTCAGCTATTCGTGATGCGGATAGAATTATAGGGTTGCTAGAAGTAAATAAAATTAGAGATATTAAGCTAATTATCAATCGAATACGAATTGACATGGTAAAAAGGGGAGATATGATGTCTGTTGAAGACGTTTCAGAAATTCTAGTTGCTCCTATATTAGGAATTATTCCAGATGATGAGCAGGTAGTAATTAGCACCAATCAAGGAGAATCTGTTATTGGGATGCAATCGACTGCTGGACAAGCTTATACAAACATCTGTGCTAGACTTATAGGAAAAGAAGTTCCGTTTATAGACTTTAATAAAGGTAGAGGATTCCGTTCCATATTGACAAAAGTATTTCAATAAAAATAGGAGGATTTTCTATGTTAAGCGTATTTCTAAATAAGAAAAATGCATCTGTCTCTATTGCTAAGCAAAGATTGCAGAATGTATTATCATCAGATAGAACACAATGCGCACCAGATAAAGTACTTCAATTAAAACAAGACATGTTTTTTGTAGTATCGAAATACATACAGATTAAAGAAGATCATTTCGATTTAGAGTTTACAAGGTCAGATATACATATAAGATACACAGGAGAGTTAAAGTGAATTTATTAAAACGGTATAATATTAGAAGTTACAAATGGGGATTAGTTATTCTTTTAATCATAATTTCATATCTAGGTTATTTGATTGTGGGGAGTGCCAGTGAATCATTACAGAGTCGACAACTACTCGGTATAATTATAGGTATAGTGGGTATGCTTGTAGTCTCATTTATTGATTATCAATGGATTTTAAAGCTTAAATGGCCTTTGTACTTTCTGAACATCATACTCCTTCTAATCGTTACATTCTTCGGCAATGAAGTAAATGGAGCTACTAGATGGATTGATTTAGGCTTCCTTTCTTTTCAGCCGTCAGAATTAACCAAGATTATTTTAGTTCTATTTTTTGCCCAGCATCTAATGGAAGGAAAAGAACAAATAAAAAATTGGAAATTTCTCGCAAAATGCGGTATACTATTTATAATTCCAGTTTCGCTAGTTTTGCTTCAACCAGATTTATCGACATCGCTTAGTATGGTTTTAGTATTCTTAGCTTTGATATTTCTTTCAGGGTTGGATTTTAAATTAATTGGAATTACACTATTAGTTGGTATACCTGTTTCAATAGGGTTGCTATGGTATGTGACACAACCAAATCAGATACTGATACAAGACTATCAGCAAGATCGTATTATGAGTTGGCTTAACCCTGAAGAATCCGCTGACGGATCTAGACAGCAGACCAATTCGATTATCGCAATTGGGTCTGGTCAGTTGAGTGGAAAGGGACTAGATAACAATACAACGATTTCTTTAAAAAATGGAAATTATTTATCAGAGCCTCAAACAGATTTCATCTTTGCTATTATTGGGGAGGAACTCGGGTTTGTAGGTTGTTGTATAGTTATTACATTATTGATGATATTGGTTATGCAATGTATTTTAATTGGATTTCGGTGCCAGATTTTTGCAGGCAAATTAATTTGTTATGGCATTGCATCACAGATTGCCTTCCAATCCTTTATCAATATGTCGGTGGCGACAGGATTATTACCAAATACGGGAATTCCACTACCGTTTATCAGTTATGGACTGACGTCAATCGTAAGTCTATTTGTAGGTATGGGAATTGTTTTGAATATAGGGTTACAGCAGAGAAAATTTCAATAAGGAGTGAAAAAGACATGAATATAGGACTAGTAGCACACGATGCAAAAAAGAAATTAATTCAAAATTTTTGTATTGCATATAGAGGGATTTTAAGTAAACACAAATTATATGCAACAGGCACAACAGGACGATTAGTAGAAGAGGTGACGAACCTTAATGTACACAAGTACTTGGCAGGTCATCTTGGAGGACAACAACAGTTGGGAGCGCAGATTGAATGTAATGAAATAGATGCTTTGATTTTTCTTAGAGACCCTTTGACATCAAAATCTCATGAACCAAATGTTAATGATATTGTAAAGCTTTGCGATATGCACAACATCCCACTAGCGACAAATGTAGCTACAGCAGAAGTGCTTGTGCTTGCAATTGATCGTGGGGACTTAGAATGGCGTGAAATGTATCGTTAAAATAGTAAGGGGTATCTCTTTTTAGAGATACCCCATAAGTTGGTTTTTTCATATTATACGTTTTCATTTCTGATTCTCCCAAAGAACGAGAAGAGATAGAGACCGCATATACCAACGAGAATGTATACTATTCTTGAAAGCCAAGATAGATCACCAAAGAAATACGCGACTAAATCAAAACGAAACAAGCCTACAAGTAACCAATTCAAGGCACCTACGATAACCAATGCTAAAGCAGTATTATCTAACCATTTCATTTAGTTTCCTCCTTTTTTATAAGATGACAAGTGAATTGGCAAGCCGCTTCATCTTGCGTTACCTTAGTGTCTCCAAGAGGTTTGAAAAATATACTATAGGATTATTTATGATAAATTATAACAAATATTCAGATTATTTAAAAAATAAATATGGTGAAAAAGTTTATAAGCTTCCAGTAAATCTACCCATTACTTGTCCAAATAGAATCGATTCCTTCGGATGTAGTTTTTGCTCAGATAAAGGTACTGGTTTTGAAGCGATGGCATCATCTATACAGGTACGAGAACAGCTTATAAAAACAAAGGAATTTATAACAAAAAAGTACAAAGCAAAAAAGTTTATTGCATATTTTCAGAACTTTACAAATACATTTATTCCGCTTAATGAATTTAAAAGAAATTTAGAGGTCGCAGCTTCTGTAGACGGAGTAGTGGAAATCTCTGTGTCTACTAGACCAGATTGTATAGCTAAACCCTATTTGGAGTGTCTAGCTAGTATAAGAGATGTCTATCAGGTAGAAATAACGATTGAGCTTGGACTACAGACTGCAAATTATAGAACACTAGAAAAAATTAATCGGGGACATACTTTGGCTGAGTATATAGATGCGATGATACAGATCAAACCATATTCCTTCACAACTTGCACCCATGTAATATTAAATCTTCCAAATGATCAGATGTGTGATGTAATTGAAACCGCAAAGGTTATCTCTGCGTTGCAAAGTACAATAGTAAAAGTACATTCCCTTTACGTTGCAAAAGGGACTACTATGTGTGAAGCATATGCAGGTGGAGCATTTGAAATTTGTACAGTAGAAGAATATTTAGAGCGAGTTGCTACATTTCTAGAGTTTATTCATTCTGATATGATAGTTGAAAGGTTGTTTAGTCGTGTACCTGAAAGCGATTCAACCTTTTCAAATTGGGGAATGAGTTGGTGGAAGTTGCAAGATTTACTACTTGATAAACTTGAGAAGGAGAACCGCTATCAAGGAAAAAAGTGCAATTATCTTAATGGTGCAGCGTTGAAAAAATTGCCAGCAGGAGCAAAGAATGAAGAAATTTAAATATAAGAGAAAACCTAAAAAAATAGTGAAGTTCAAAACGCCAAAGGTCAAGCCAGAGCTAAACTTAGCTACTGTCATGTTTTTGATTGTCTTTTCTTATTTGGTTGTTGGGATTTTTGTGTTTTTCACAACTGAACATGTTGCACTATATGAAGCGAGAGAAGGAACACTTTTAAAGAATTCCCTATATAATGGAGTCGTTATACGAGAGGAGCTAGTTGTATCGGCTGATGGATCAGGATATGCGAATTTTTTTATCCAAGAAGGTGGTAAGGTTGCAAAAAACCAAAATATGTATACCTTATCAGACACAGAGATTGATATATCTGGCGATGGAGAAGAGGAAGATGTTGTTGAAATTTCAGCAACTGAACAACAAGAAATTATTGAGCTGACAACAAATTTTGTAAGCAATAGTACTAAATCGCAAATCAATGGTGTAAATCAGCTTAAAGATAGCATTCAAAATACATTACAAAAAGAGGGAAATGCCAATCAAATTACGCTTTTAGAAGCAGCTGTAGAAGATTCACAAGGTTCAATCACAGTTCATCCATCACCTGAAGATGGGATTGTATCTTATGTAATTGATGGCTATGAGAATGTAACAGTAGATACTGTTACAGAAAAAAACTTTGATAAGGCTAATTATCACTCAGCTGTGACTATTCCCGGAAGCAGTATTGAACAAAACGAATCATTATATAAACTAATAATGTCAGATATTTGGTCAATTGCAATTCCACTGTCTGAAGAAGATAAGGAGGATTTTAAAGATATCGAGTATATGGAAGTTACCTTTAATCTAGATGATTCCACATTAGTTGGGGAATTTGAGATAGATGGAGATATAGGTGTTCTTACCTTCGATAAAGGCATGATTCGTTATTCGAGTGAGAGATACCTAGATATAGAGCTAAACATTTCAGATAAAGAAGGAATAAAAATTCCAAATACTAGTATTGTAGAGTTCGACACTTATGTGATTCCGAAGGCTTATGTTGTCCTTGATAACGATGGTGACTACGTCTTATCACAAAGCGATGAAGGAGTATTACCCATTAGAGTAGATATAAAGAAAAGCGATGAATCAAATTATTATATATCCACTAATGAAATACCGGAAAATCTTGTGATAAACTTAGTTGTGCAAACCGGAAATTCAAACAGTCTTAATTCTGGTTCAGTAAAATTAGCCGAAACATTTATGGTGTCTGATTCCGTAACATTAAAAGGTGTCTACAATGTTGATGATGGATACACAAAGATTATTTATGTCAATGTACTATCTTCAAACGAAGAATATAGTATAGTAGAAGAAGGGGTAGAGTTTAGCTTAGAAAACTATGACCATATCGTGCTAAATAGCGATACTACAAAAGAACATGAAATCATATAAATAATTAAAATACGAGGGTGAAAAATGCTTAAAACAAATTTAGAAGAGGTTAAAGACAATATTCAAACAACTTGTCAAAACGCAAATAGAAATATAGAGGATGTAACTTTAATCTGTGTTAGCAAGACAAAGCCAAAAGAAATGATAGAAGAATTGTATGAAGGTGGAATGCGTGATTTTGGAGAAAATAAAGTGCAAGAACTTAGAGATAAGTATGAAGCACTGCCAAAAGACATCACGTGGCATATGATAGGACACCTACAAAGAAACAAAGTGAAATATATTGCACCATTTATAAGCTTAATACATTCTGTCGATTCAGAACGACTAGCAAAGACAATAAGTGATGAAGCGATAAAGAATAATAGAACGATTGACATATTGCTAGAGGTAAATGTAGCAAAAGAAGAAAGTAAGTTTGGATTTGACATAGACGAATTATCTGAAAAAATAGAAATTATATCAAAATATCCTAATATTAGCATAAAAGGATTGATGACAATAGCTCCATATGTACCGAATCCTGAAGAAAATCGTATATTTTTTGCAAAATTGTATCAATTATGTGTTGACATTAATGAGAAAAACCTTGATAATGTTAAGATGAGTGAACTTTCTATGGGAATGTCTAACGATTACGAGGTTGCTATAGAAGAGGGGAGTACCATGGTGCGAGTAGGAACGAGCATTTTTGGTGAGCGAATATATAAAAAACTGTAAATGTAAATTATATAGATGAACAAGAGGAGATATGTCAATATGGGATTATTTAAAAAATTTATGGATTACATGAGTCTGAATGATGATGATTATGAGGATGATGATTTTTATGATGATTATGAGGACGAAGATGAATACGAGGAAAAACCATCATCTAAAAATAAAATGAGTATGAGTCTTCTTAAGAAGCCAAAAGATACTCAAAAAGATGAAGATTTAGATTCGGTAGATTACTCGTCGAAGAAAAATTTTCAATCAAAATTTTCGTCAACAGGTAGTAGTACATTAAGCAAGGTTACACCGATGCGTCACAGCGGAACAGGAAAAGACATGAAAGTATGCGTAATTAAGCCAACAGCGGTTGAAGATGGACGTGAAATCTGTGAAACATTAATTGCAAACAAAACAATTATCATTAATTTGGAAGGATTGGATATTGAAATTGCACAGAGAATTATTGATTTTACTTCTGGAGCAGCTTTTGCAGTAGAAGGAAACCTTCAAAAGATTTCAAACTACATTCTGTTGATTACTCCGGCCAATATCGAAATTTCTGGAGATTTAGAAGGGTTATTAAGTAGCACATTCGATGTATCCTCTATGTATAGAAGATAATGACTCGTATGCAAGAGAATTGGGTTGAACGACGATTTATCGAATTGTCAAGAGTAGCATTTGAAAAAGATATCAATACATACACAGACTTTTTAAATCTAGATGAACAAAATAGTTTATCTAATATTTCACATAGTGAGTTCTTTACCACATATCAAAGTTTTGGTGGATATAAGGAAGCTGAGCGTAAGATTATTGGGTTTGAAGGGGATTCTAGACTAGATTGCACCAGTTTTCCAATTACTTGCGTTTGTGTTTCTCCTAGAAAAGTGAAATTTAGTGAAAAACTAACGCATAGAGATTATCTGGGGTCTATTTTAGGACTAGGACTCGAGCGTTCAAAGATCGGTGATATTTTAGTATTTGATGATTATGCTTATATATTGATTCATGACAGTATGAAGCACTTCATTATTGAAAATCTTGTACAAGTGCGAAATACACCTGTAACAACGGCAGAAACTGATATAGATTCTTCAAAATTCATTCAAAATTTTGAGGAAGTGCAGGGAACTGTTTCATCGGTAAGACTTGATAGTGTTATAGCCACTGTTATGAAGGATTCGAGAAGTAAGGTGATTCGTTTGATAGAAGGTGGAAAAGTATTCATCAATGGTCGCTTAATTACTACAAATGCATATAAGTTGAATGAATCGGATCTCATTTCGATTAGAGGGTATGGGAAATTTAAGTATTTAGGTGTTGATAGTACTTCAAAAAAAGGAAGATTGAGAATTACCGTAAGAAAATACGTATAGAATGGATGGATTATGAAAAAAGGAATAATTATTTCATTTTTATTGATTTTAATAGATCAGATATCAAAGTTCTTATCAATTGAATATTTAAAAGATACAGAGGGGATCTCTATAATAGAAGGTGTTTTTAGACTTCAGTATTTAGAGAATCGTGGTGCAGCATTTGGAATTATGACCGGAAAGCAAGGGACATTAATAATGTTAACTTTTTTCCTCACTCTTTTGATAGGATATGTTTATTATAGGATAAGTAAGATTGAAAAGTTCCAGCAATTTTCTTATTGCATTATATTTATATTTGCAGGAGCGATTGGAAATCTTATAGATCGTCTTTATCATGGATTTGTAGTAGACTTTTTCTACTTTGAATTGATTGATTTTGCTATTTTTAATATTGCAGATTCCTATATAACCGTAGCAGTTGCAATATTATTTATCTTAATGATATTTAAATATTCTGAAGAGGATATGGATGAATTATTTGATCTGTTTAAAAGAAAAAAGCAAGAAGAGCAGTAGGAGCGATATGGAAATATTGAAATATAGTATAGATGAATGTAGCGAGAAACGAATCGATGTTTTTTTGAAGGAAAAAATGGAGGAGGTTTCTCGTTCTTTTATACAAAAAATTATAAAAGATGAATGTGTAAAAGTAAATGCGAATATAGTAAAAGCTAATTACAAGGTGAAAAAAGGCGATGTTTTGGAAGTATCTCTACCTGACCTTTCGGAGCCTGAAATTCTAGCAGAAGATCTTTCATTGGAGATTCTCTATGAAGATGAGGATATTATTGTTATAAATAAGCCAAAACGGATGGTTGTACATCCTGCGGCTGGTCATTTAACTGGAACTTTAGTTAACGGATTGATGTATCATTGTCAAGGCAGTTTATCAGGAATTAATGGTGTTATGAGACCAGGTATTGTCCATCGAATTGATATGGATACTACAGGTTCGATTGTAGTATGCAAAAATGATATCTCACACAGAAAGGTGGCTGAACTTTTAAAGGAACATAAAATCACAAGAAAATACCATGCTATTGTACATGGAGTACTAAGAAATGATTTTGGGACGATTAATGCTCCAATCGGACGCCATCCAGTTCATAGAAAGAAGATGAGCATTAATGAGAAAAATGGAAAAAATGCTATTACACATTACAAAGTTTTAAAAAGATTCCTTAATCATACCTATATTGAATGTCAACTAGAGACTGGTAGAACCCATCAAATCAGAGTTCATATGAGTAGTATCAACCACCCAATACTCGGCGATGAAGTATATTCGAAAGCAAAGAATATACACAAGTTACAAGGGCAGACGCTCCATGCTAAAGTATTAGGATTCGAACATCCTAATACAAATGAGTATATGGAGTTTGACGCACCTTTACCTGATTATTTTCAAAAGCTATTAGAGAAATCTTTGTAGCATATCTATACAATTATAAAAAGATACTGTATAATAAAACTAATTAACAACTAAACAATCTAGGAGGTATACATCTATGAAAAACCGAGTTGTAATCACAATAGGCAGAGAATTTGGAAGTGGTGGAAGAGAGATTGGAAGAGCTTTAGCCAATAAATTAGGGATTAAACTGTATGATGAAGAGATGCTTGTAGAGGCGGCAAAGAGCAGTGGTATCAGCGAGGAACTATTTAAAGCCCATGATGAGAAGCCAACTCATAGCTTTTTATATTCGTTAGTTATGGATACTTATGCGATGAATTACTCAGCTAATTCTTACTCAGAGATGCCGATTAATCACAAGCTATTTTTAGCTCAATTTGATGCAATAAAAGGTATCGCCGAAAGGGAATCTTGTGTGCTTGTAGGTCGTTGCTCTGACTATGCGTTAGAATCCTTAGATGATATAACCAATGTATACATATATGCAGACTTAGATGCTAGAATAAAGAGAATTGCTAGAATTTATGATTTAACCGATTTAAAAGCGAAAGAGTTAATTGTAAAAACTGATAAGAAACGAGCATCCTATTATAACTATTACACTAATAAAAAATGGGGGGAGTCTCAAAGCTATGACCTTTGCATCAATAGCGCAAGACTTGGAATAGAAGAGACTGCAAACATGATTTTAGATTATGTTAATAGAGAGTCACAAGCTGAGGATATTACTCTATAGATTTTATTAATATGGTAATGCAAAATGAGATTGAAAACTCCATTGTTTCAATCTCATTTATTTTGAAAGCAACTATACTATCGTAATTTTACGATATTTCCAGCAGACTTTCTCCTATCATCGTCAATAGCAGCATAGTGCTTTTTTGTAGTATTAACATCTTTATGCCCTAGTACGTCAGCTACGAGATAAATATCTCCAGTTTCCTTATATAGAGCTGTTCCATAGGTGCTTCGTAGTTTGTGTGGGGTGATTTTTTTATTAGGAACTGCAGCTTTCGCATATTTTTTGACCATGTTTTCTACAGCTTGAACGCCCATTCGTTTTTTCTGTGTAGATAGGAATACAGCTTGCTCATGACCGATACAAGGAATAACAGATTGACGCTCATTATAGATATAGGTCTTAAGCGCATAGGATACTTCATCGCCAAAATAGACGATCATTTCATTTCCACCTTTTCTTGTAACTTTAATTCCATTTCTTTTAAAGTTGATATCATTTAAATCTAAACCAACACATTCAGATACACGAATTCCAGTGCCCAACAATAAAGTTAAAATTGCTAAATCTCTATTTTTTGTCTTCTCAAAGTAGTTTAACGCCTGACCGGATAAAGTGTTAGAGCAATTCTCTACATAATCTAGTAGCTCTGCAATTTCATCTGATTCTAGTCGAACGATTGCCTTCTCATGAAGCTTAGGCATATCAATTAATGAAGTAGGATCTTTCTCTATATATTGGTGCTTATGGTAGTATTTAAAAAATGTACGCAAGGAAGATAACTTCCTAGATTGTCCTTTTTCCATGTTTGTAACAGTTTTATCTCCATTTTTATATACTTTAAGATATTCTTGATATTCCTCAATATCGATAGGCTCTAAGCGACTTAAATCCTTCAGCTGAAAGGATGAAAATTCGTACTTTTTATACTTTGGATTGTTATCAATCAGAAACTGGAAGAATACGCGTAAATCATAGGCATAGGAAATTCTTGTTTTTGATGAAGTTCTTGGTTCTATAGCACGAAAAAAATCTTTTGCAAAAGGTGGTAAAGTTTGCAAAAGCTCTCGAAGCTTTAATGTGTGTTTTATTGTTAATTCTTCATGATAAGTCGTTTTATTCTTGCTCATATATTGCCTCCTTGGTACTTATGTATAGAATATCATACCAAAAACTAAAAGTCTATACAAATCTATTGGAAAAATTATGATTTGTCGTATAGATGTATATATAGATAATCACGTCTATATATTTACAGAATAATAAAAGGCAGCTACTCTTATTGAGTATCCTGCCAGAATGTTGCTTATTACTTTATTTATAATCTAAATTCAGTATCCGTATATGCAATAACCAATTCATCATTTGCATAGATTTTATCATCAGACATATTGTTAAGAACCATTAGTTCCTCAACAAAGTCATTTATACTCATATTGTCATTGTATTGATATTTCTCAGCTATTGACCATAGTGAATCACCTTTTGATACTTCAACCATCTTATAGTACTTAAACTCAACCGGGTTGTGTTCTCTGGAATCCATTGCTGCAGAAAATATACTAGTAAATACTATTCCAGACAATAATATAATTACTGCGAAAACAACACCTATAATTAGTTTGTTTTTGTAAACTTGCTGCTTTCTTACCCTTTTTAACTCTTTACGCATCAATTCTCTTTCCATTGAACTCTCCCCTTATCAATTATTTATAGAACATTCGTTCTGTAATCATAATAACACCAGAACAAACGTTTGTCAATGGAAAATCGAACGTATTTTCGTTTTTAATTTAAATTTATGACATTCGTGACACTCGCTCCAATTATCTGAGCTTTATCAGAAATTCTGTAACATAAATCAACTTGTTCTATCCTAGGATCAATGTCTGCAATTTTCATTCCTTTTTTTACAATATGTCCATTGCGAATAAATCCTCGAATAAACCCGTCAATTGATGTTGTAATGGGGATGCTCTCATGACTAGTATGAATGTAACCTATAATATCTCCCTTATATACGATATCACCAATTTCTTTTTCGTGAAAGACTGTGCCATCTATTAAAGCATGCAGAACTCTTTCTTTATCGTAGCCACCTATTAATCCAGGTATACCTGTATTAGCCAATGCATGTCCGTTTGTAATGATTTTGCCAAGTGACTTACCTCGCATAGTTTCTATTACTATATCAACATCTACACTTGCTTCAAATCCTGGTCCAAGAGCGATGGTTAAAGGTGCTAGGCATTTGTTCGTTCCTAGATTACGTTTTGCAACAATTGCATCGACTACTACTTTGGGCTTTAATAATGGAATACTTTCTCCTAAAGGGTCAACCATAATTGGGACTTCTCCATTTGCTAGAACTTTACCTATTTCGTTAACACTATTTATTTTTTTTGCTGTTATACCGGAAACTGTCGCACTTCCATCGTATATTGCTTCACTAAAAGCTACTTTTCTCCGGATGGATGTGGGTAATGGGCCCTCTAATATAAGAACTGTTTTCTCTTCTTTGCATAATTGATGTATTGCGCCTGATGCAAGATCACCGCCACCACGAACTATAATTAAATCTTCTAGCATTACTCTTCTCCTATCTTTTGCTTAAAAGTGGTTAAATACATATTTTTCACATTCACTTCAGTCAATAGTTTAAGGACATCTAAACCATCTTTTTTTCTTTCAGCATCATCACATTTATTTAATATGATATGGCACTCTCTATCTTGCACATTTTTCATCGTACCCAAGTCTGACTGTATGATTTGAGCCAAAGCATTTGTTGTTATATATTTTATATCTTTCAATGGGTGAGTATTTGACAAGGATTCATAGCGGAAACAGACATCTTTTGCCGACTGATGCAATGAATCAAGGCCACATACACCAATAATGATATTTGTTTCTTTAAAAATTACTGGCTCATGTAGATTAGGTATTTTGCAAGGATAACCTTTAGCACCATCAGCCTCTATAAGAACAATATCAGCGCTATCTACACATTTTTTATAAAGGTTAGAATCTGGTGCTGCTAGTTTATTATTATCTAGAGGTGTTCCAATTACAGCATAATAACCGTGTGCCCAGTTCTCTTCCACTGCACTATAGTCACCTGCAAATAGTTCCTTGCCAGGATTCCAAATATGAGTACTGGTAGTAACGAGTACTTTTTTTCCACAACTAGTGTGGTGCTTTGCCAATGCTGTTATTAAAGTGGATTTTCCACCAGCACCAACGAATGAGATTATAGGTTTTGCTAAATTTTTAAATGAAAATGCTTGTTCAAAACTCAAAGTAAGTAAGGAATTTGTAACAGAGTCAAATTGATAAATTGGATACATTATTAGAAATTATCTCGCTTTCTACATTATAACTAAACTATACTATATACACTATAGTGTAATTTATAATACTATGTCAATAGGCGTAAAGCAGTTCTGAGCACAAACATTTGTTTGCTTTTCTCTTTTGATTATGATATTATTAATCAAAGAAGGAAAAACGGAGGAATGCATATGAGTCAAGGTAAAATTAGCAAAAAGCAAGCTGAGATATTAGAATACATAAAAGAACAGATTTTAGCAAAGGGGTATCCACCTGCTGTTCGTGAAATTTGTGAGGCTGTTACACTTAAGTCCACCTCATCTGTTCACTCACACTTAGAGACATTAGAAAAGAATGGATACATTCGAAGGGATCCAACTAAACCACGAGCTATTGAGATTATTGATGATTCCTTTAATCTTACAAGAAGAGAGATGGTACAAGTTCCAATTATAGGAAGTGTTGCAGCTGGTGAGCCATTACTTGCACAGCAATACATTGAAAATTACTTTCCTATCCCTACTGAATTTCTAGGAAGTAAAGAAACGTTCATGCTTAAAGTAAAAGGGGACAGCATGATTAATGCAGGCGTATTTGATGGAGATATGGTTTTAGTTGAAAAATCAGAAGTTGCTTCAAACGGAGATATGGTAGTTGCATTAGTTGAAGACAGTGCGACAGTAAAGACTTTTTATAAAGAAAAAAATCATTATAGGCTACAACCAGAAAATGACGATTTAGAACCAATTATTGTAAATGATGTAGGAATTCTTGGTCTTGTAAAGGGCGTTTTTCGATTTCTATAAAGCATATAGAAAGAAGAGCAAGGATTATAGCTAATAACATCCACTGCTCTTCTTTTAGAAACCTTAGCGGAAGGTAATTTCTCCCGTTTCGTGGTTCATACTATCTATAATTGCTAAAGACTCTAATCGGTAGCCTTTCTCTCTTAATAGTTTTCCGCCTTGCTGATTACCTTTTTCGATAACAGCACTAATCGCAACTACTTTAGCATATGCGGCTTCTACAATTTGGCATAGACCAAGTGCAGCATAACCATTTGCAAGAAAATCATCGATAATCAATATATTCTCATCGGGTGAAATAAATTTACTAGCGACAATGACTTCATAAGTTTTCTTTTTGGTAAATGATTCTACCGAAGCGCAGAGAATTGTTCCATCTAAGTTAATTGATTGTGCTTTTTTGGCAAAGACAACCGGTACATCAAAGTACTGTGCAATAATAGCAGCAATTCCAATTCCAGATGCCTCTATGGTAAGAATTTTATCTACTTTTTCATTTCCCATTCTTGCTTTAAGCTCTTTTCCCATTTCATTGATTAGTTTAATATCCAATTGATGGTTTAAAAAATTATCAACCTTTAGTACATTTCCAGGTTTTACTACTCCGTCTTTTCTGATACGTTCTTTTAAAATTTCCATTACAAAGACTCCTTTAATATAAACTTATATTTAAATCACGTAGATTTGATTTTGTATCAATATCTTTTGATTCTTCTTTTGCAACTAGCACTTTGAAATGATGCTGAGTTTTTAATATTTGACGTCCACCTACATCACCTTTTAGAGCAGAGAGTTTCGAGCGGTATTCTGATGAAAAAAGTGTAGGGCTACAAGGAGTATTCTCGTGGTAAGCAGATGCTAATGGAACACCATCTCTTGCAAGTAGAAGAAATCTTTCTAAAGTATGCAAGGTAAGAAATGGTTGATCAGCAACAACAAATATTAGAGAATCTCCTTTTTCTAATGTTGGCAGTGCATTAATAGCAGCTTTTATGGAAGCAGAAATACTCACTTCCATATCGGGTTTATGTACAACTGTTACACTGTTTTCTTGAAGATATTCGGCTATGATTTTATAGCGTGTAACAATTGTTATTCTAACATCCTCATTCTTTTCCTTTAGTAAGCAAAGGTTCTCAAGAGTATGTGTGAAGAGCATCTTACGCTCTATAGGCTGTAATAACTTATTAGCTTTTCCAAATCGACAAGATATTCCTGCCGCAAGGTAAATATAATGAACCATTTTAAGATTCCTTTAATCCACGCCATATTTTTTCTGGTGTAATTGGTAGTTTTCTATGCCACACGCCTGTTGCTCTCCTAATTGCGTGAGCAATTGCAGGAGATGGTGTGTTAATAACGATTTCGCCGACAGATTTTGCACCAAATGGACCTGAGTTTGCATAACTTTTTTCAAATTCAACTCTCAGACGACTAATATCGAGTCTTGTTGGTAATTTATATGTCATAAAACTATTTTCTCGAAGTTTTCCTGTCTTTGAATAAGTGATGCTCTCACTAAGAGCCATTCCGATTCCTTGAACAATCCCACCTTCTGTTTGAACTCTTGCAAGATTTGGGTTAATTGGCGTACCACAATCTACAACTGCTACATAATCAATTAGTTCCACAGCTCCGGTTAATTTGTCTAGTTCAATTTCAACCATTCCTACCATAAAAGGCGGTGGTGAAACTGGAGACGTATGAGATTGTGTCACTTGAACTGGTGTATTGTTCCCGCACATGGATTTTGTAGCAATGGTAAGAGCTGTAACTTCCTCTGAAGAATCAATTTTTCGGACTGTTTCTCCTAGAAACTCTACTTCTTCAACTGAGCATTTCATTAGGACAGCCGCAATCTCACACATGTTCTTCTGAAGCTCTTTACATGCTTTTTGAACTGCAGTTCCTGTAACATACGTGGTTGAAGATGCATAAGAACCTGAATCGTAAGGGGAGGTGTCTGAATCCCCACTAAATACACTTACCATATCTACATGGCATTCCATACACTCTGCTACCATCTGTGCTAAAATTGTGTCGCAGCCAGTACCCATATCAGCAGCACCTATTATAAGTTGGTATCCACCATCGTCATTTAGTCGTACCGTAGCAGATCCTACATCTACATATGAGATTCCTGAGCCTTGCATTGCAATGGCCATACCTGCACTTCGTACTTTTCCATTTCCCATGTCACGCACTTTGAATTTCTCATCCCAATCAAATAAATCTTTTGACTTTTTGATACAGCGATCTAAGCTTGATGCTTCCAATACTTCACCGTAATAGGCTGGCATGATTTGACCTTCTCTTACAATGTTTTTTTCACGAACTAGTAATGGATCTAAATTTATTTTTTCAGCAAATTCATTTACCATACTCTCCACAGCAAAAATACCTTGAGTTGCCCCATATCCACGATATGCTCCTGATGACTGAACATTAGTGTAGACTACATCGTATGCAAAGCGATATGCTTCTAGTCCTGTAGAATATATAGGGATAGATTTATGTCCTGATAATCCTACAGTTGTTGGACCATGCTCTCCATAAGCGCCGCTATTAGATAATGTATATACATCTAAGGCACGAATTCTACCATCTTTCATTCCACCAAGTGTAACTTTAACTTTCATCTCATGCCTTGGGGAAGCTGCAATCTGCGATTCTTTTCTAGTGTATACAATTTTGGAAGGTTTACCAGTCTTCCATGTTACAAAGGCAGGGTATACTTCTGCTACAACTGATTGCTTTGCTCCAAAGCCTCCACCTATTCTTGGCTTAGTAATTCGTATTTTGTTTTTGGGTATTCCTAATGCATGGCCAATAATTCGTCTAGCATGGAAAATTATCTGTGTAGATGCAGTAACGTGCAATCTTCCATAAGGGTCGATTTGCGCATAAGCAGTAAACGGTTCCATCATCGCTTGATTACAAGCCTGGGTATGAAACTCATGAGTGAATACCATGTCACACTCTTCTAGAACTTTTTCAAGATTTCCATCGGAATCACCACCAGAAGCAACTAGATTTCTATTGTTATCTGCACCGACAGGGCAAGTCGCAATCCAATCTTCTTCTGGATGGACTAATACAGTATTATCTTTTGCAGTGTTCATATCTAGTACAGGTGTTAAGATTTCATACTCGACTTTTATTAATTTTAACGCTCTTTCTGCAAGTTTTTCAGATGTGCCTGCCACAATCGCTACAGCATCTCCTACAAAGCGAAGGTGTCGATCTAACAGTAGTCTATCGTATGGAGATGGTTCGGGATATGTCTGTCCAGCCATTGTAAAGCGTTCCTGATTTACATCATGATAAGTGTAAATAGCTTCGATTCCAGGCACCTTTGAAGCAATTCCTGTATCAATCTTTTGTATAATTGCATTTGCATGAGGAGATCGTAGTACTTTTACAACGAGACAATCTTTAGGGGCTAAATCATTAGTATACACCGGTTTCCCTGTTAAAAGTTGCATTGCGTCTTTCTTTCGAATCGACTTTCCTACAAACTTATACTCCATTTACGCCACCTCCTTTTTGATGAATGAGGAAATTGCGAATTCCACGAAGTTGTCCATCATATCCAGAGCAACGACATAGATTACCAGATAGAAACTGGAGAATTTCTGTATCAGTAGGATCTGGATTTTCTCTTAATAATGCAATTGTGTTTACGATGAATCCTGGATTACAGAAACCGCACTGTTCTGCTCCTTGATCAGCAACAAATGTTGCAAAAGGCTCTGCTTCCTCTTTCAATCCTTCTAATGTGAAAATTTGGCTACTATCTGCTCTTGCAGCAAGAACACTACAAGAAAGTACTGGTTTTTCATTTAATAAAACCGTGCACAAACCACAGTTAGAGGTATCACAACCACGCTTTACACTGAAGCACTGATGTTTTCGTAGAAAATCGATTAAAAGCATATCAGGATCAATTTGATCTACTATCGGTTTATTGTTTAGTATAAGCTTAATATCCATATTAATCGACCTCCTTTTTTAACTTTTCAATTGATCTCTCTATGAGTACACTGCATAAATGTTCACGATAGTCTTTGCTAGCTAGGCTGTTGGAACCAAATCCTAATTCTTCTATTAGCTCTGAATTAATAGGAATACTTTTTTTAGGTACAGAAATTTTAGTCGCTACTCGTGGTCGTGCACCAATGGCGATATGATAGAATTCCTCATCTGCTACTACTGCGCAAGTTATGACAGGAAAATCTGTTTTTGTATTTCGCTGGGACATATAAATCATAGGACATGATTTCTTTTCTATGATAATTCTAAGAAGGATATCGTTATTTTTCTTCTTAGTAATAAACTCTGATAAGGGGATGATTCCCTCTTTAAAGAGTTCGACTTTTGCATCGAGCGCTAAGAAGGCAGTCAGTATATCGGAGAAGCCAAATCGCCCAAATATACTACCGCCGATTGTTGCTAGGTTACGAAATTGAACACCAACTATCTGATTGATGCTATCTTTTATAGCATAATTGGTCATTTTATTTAACGCTAGATGTTGCTCTAATTGGCGCAATGTAACCATTGCGCCAACCGTAAAGTTCGTTTCAGACTCTTCAATTTCATCTAGACCTAATTCACTGAGATCAATAGCTGTATCAACAGATTTATTCTGCATTTTTAGCCATAACATTCCTCCCAGAATAATATTGTTTTTCTTTTGATTTAACTCATAAGCCTCTTCGACACTCCTAGCTCTTACATAATTTTTGATTGTAATCATCTAGATGCCTCCTTTATTTCTTATTCATTTTCAGTTTCAGTCTGAGTTTTAATAATATCTTCTGTCTTATCTTTTGGTAATAAGATATTGAAAATAATTGCTACTAGTGCAGCTGGGACAATTCCACCACCGCCAAAAACTAATTGTACTAAGTCAGGGAGTTGTTTTAGTATTGTCGCATTTACACCCATACCATATCCGAGTCCTAAAGATACCGAAACAATGGTAATACTTCTTGCAGATAATGGCTCTTTTGTAATTAATTGAATACCACTCATTACAATAGATGAGAACATAATAATTGCAGCTCCACCTAGCACGCTTTGTGGCATAATTGAAATCAATGCTGCTAATTTCGGAATAAGTCCGCATAGAATTAGGAATATTGCTCCACATGAAAGTGCAAATCTATTTACTACTTTTGTTAATGTAACAAGTCCAACATTTTGACTAAATGATGTATTGGGAAGAACACCAAATAGTGCTGCAATTGAAGAACCAACCCCATCACACATCACTCCACCTGCTAATTCTTTATCAGTTGCTTCACGATTCATTCCACCCTCAACAACACCAGAAATATCTCCTAGTGTCTCTACAGCAGTGACCACAAACATAATTATAATTGGAATAATTGCTCTTATATCAAAAACAGGAGTTACTGGCATGAACTTAGGTACTGCAAACCATGCAGCATTAGCCACTTGATCCCATTTTAATACCCATGCTTTTGTATACTCAACACCTTCTGCATTAATTCCTGTTGTAGATACAAAATATGGTAAAATAGCACATACAATATAGCCGGCTATAATCCCTATTAAGATACAAGAATAACTTTTAATTCCCTTTGTTGCATGCTTGAAGAACAGAATAACCCCCATTACAAATAGTCCTACCAAAAGGTTTTCTGGCGAACCGTAATCTGCAGCTGCAGAACCTCCTCCAAATGAACCGACCCCTACACCTATCAGGGAAAGTCCAATTGCCAGAACTACGGTCCCTGTGACTACTGATGGAAAGAACTTTCTGAGTGGTTTTAAAAATGCTCCTAAAACAGTCTCTAGTACTCCGCCAATGATTGAAGCTCCCATAATTGCTGCATAAGCAACAATCCCGCCTCCCATTGTAGCGGCTACACTTTGAAATACTCCAATGAAGCCTGAACTAGTTCCCATAATAATTGGAACTTTTCCGCCCACAGGGCCTATTGAAAATAACTGAATTAAAGTAATCACCCCAGCAATAATCATTGCATTTTGTAGTAATGCTACTTGTATTGCAGCAAATTCCTCCGCTCCCCCGCCTACGGCACAGGCGCTTGTGATAATTAAGATTGGTGTTAAGTTTCCTACAAACATTGCTAATACGTGCTGAAGTCCTAGCGGAATTGCTTGTTTTAAGGGCAATTTCCCTTCAAAGTCATATGGTGTTACATATTTTTGATTTTCCAATTTCATTTTCTCCTTGTGTATCCTAGCGTTCTAATATATATATAATTCTTTTATGCTTCACTGCTAAAGTCGATTGTCTTTCCATCACTCCAAATTCTTTCCAAATCATAGAATAATCGATTGTCTTTATCAAATACGTGGACAATAATATCGCCGTAATCTAAAAGTACCCAATTACCTAGTCCGTATCCTTCTCTTTGTTTTGGCATAAATCCTTTTTTTTCCATAGCTTCATCTACATTTTCTACTAAAGCTTTTACTTGATTTTCATTACTTCCGCTTGCGATTACAAAGTAATCAGCAAGAACTGAAACATTTGATATATCAATAACTTTAATATCCTCTCCTAATTTTTCATCAAGAGCATCATAGGCTATTTTAGCCATTTTTTTTGAAAATTCCAAATCACTCATCTAGTTTCTCCTTTCAATTACCTCTTTATAATACATATATGTTTTTTGTGTCATATCGTCTACTTCTCTCCCTGTATTGTTAAGGAAGCTCAGTGTTTTTTCTAACACTTTATAAGTAGCTAAATCCAAATCCTTAAAAGCTAACATTCTCGCATCACTCAGTATAATCTTTGTTCTATGAGGTTCTATGGAGTCTGCCATGTACACAATCTTTTCTAACTTACTCATACCAGGACGACCTGTTGTATGATAGGAAATTGCATTTAGAATCTCCTTATTTTGAACGCCATATTTCACGCGCGCAAAATAAGCTCCTAGTTTTGCATGTGTAAGAGCTGGATTATGAACCTCTACAGAACTCAATTGTATGTTAAACTTTTTACACAATTTAAGCTTTTTTGAATCAGGGATGCACTTTGCACAATCGTGTAAAAGACCTGCGATCATTGCATTTTCGATATTTACACCCTCATTCATTGCAAGTGATGCACAAGTATACATAACGCCTAGAGTATGCAGATACCTGTGTTCATCCAGATGTCGCTTCAATATTTTTTGCATAGTTTCAATCTTCATTGTTACATACCCTTTTCATACAAATTACATTCTTTTATATAGTCTCTCACAGCATCAGGAACCAGATATTTGATAGAGCGATAATTCGCTACTCGGCTTCTGATTCCACTAGAAGAAATTTCTAAAACAGGCGCATTTAACTGATAGATGCTTGCAGTATATTTTTCTTTTAGATATGCTATTTGTTCTTCTAGCTTCTTGATATATCCATTTTCGCGATAAGCGACTAAAATGGAGCAAGTTTGAAATAGTCGGTTTACATGCATCCATTTTTCAATGTTAAAAAGCGAATCACTTCCTACTATAAAGTAGAACTCATAAGAAGGAAATTCCTTCTTTAATCGCTCCATAGTCTCATAGGAATAATACACTTTATCTGCCCGCATCTCAAAATCCTTTAGAACAAAGTAAGGAATGTCTTTTATTGCTAAATGAATCATCTCTGTTCGTTGATCATCTGTAGTGCTTATCGTATCAATACTCTTATGAGGTGGTTTACTATTTGGCATAAACCAAATTTCGTCCAAATGATAGCTTTCATATGAAAATTCGCCTAGCATTAGATGACCGATATGGATTGGATTAAATGTACCACCTAATACACCTATTTTCATCGTAACCTCTATTCTACAACCTATTTAGGAAGTACAATTTTTTTCTTCTCGTCTTTACCTTCTCTATAAAGAACAATTTTCTTTCCAATTACTTGTACTACCTGAGATCTGGTACGTTCTGAAAGAATTTGCGCTAATTCTTTTGGGTCATCACCACAGTTTTGTAGTACACTTATTTTGATCAATTCTCTGGCTGCTAATGCTTCATCTACCGCTTGTACCATAGATGGAGTCATGCTAGCTTTCCCGATTTGAAAAATAGGTTCTGTTCTCATAGCGATGCTCTTCAAGTGGGCTCTTTGTTTTGTTGTCATAATAGCTCCTTTACTTATAATAATCAAATTGTAATCCGTACATACGAACGGTATCACCTTCTTGAATTCCTTTTTCCTCTAACTCACTAAGAATTCCTGTATCTTTTAAGAACTTCTGGAAGAATAAGAATCCTTTCTCTGAATCGATATTCGTATATCCAAGCATTTTTTCGATTTTAGGACCTTCCACTACATACATTCCTTCTTCGAATTCAATAGTGTAAGGTAGCGACTCGTATATCAATTCTTCCTCTGGGAAGTATTCTTGTTCAAATACAATTCGAGGTATTTCTATTTTCTCTAATTCTGTACGAACATGATTCAATAATTCAGTTACCCCTTCTCCTGTTGCTCCAGATATACCAAAGACTTTATATCCTTTAGGTTCAAATTCAGCGCGAATTTTCGCAATCGGATCTTCATCGCCTGAATATATAAGATCTTTTTTATTAGCAGCAATGACTTGCGGCCTTTTTGAAATTTCTAAATTATATTTAACTAGTTCTTCATTAATTTTATAAATATCATCTATAGGATCTCTTCCTTCAGAGGAGGCAGCATCTACTACATGGATTAACAATCTTGTACGCTCAATGTGTCTTAAAAACTCATGTCCTAATCCTACACCGTCGGATGCGCCTTCGATCAAGCCTGGTATATCTGCAATTACAAATCCATTTCCACTATCTTTAAAATCAACAACACCTAAATTAGGATTTAAAGTTGTAAAGTGATAATTAGCTATCTTTGGAGTGGCATTTGTTACTCTTGATAAAAATGTAGACTTTCCTACATTTGGAAAACCAACTAAACCGACATCTGCAATCACTTTGAGTTCTAATAATATTTCTAACTCTTGGCAGGGTTGTCCTGGTTTTGCAAATTTTGGAATTTGCATAGTTGCAGTTGCAAAATGCTGATTTCCTAGTCCGCCTCTTCCGCCTTTCAAAATCACTTGTCTAGTATTACCTCCTGACATATCAGCAATAATCTTTTCAGTTGTAGCTTCTTTGATGATGGTACCTTCTGGTACTTTTAAAACGATGTTTTCCGCATTTTTCCCATGGCATCTTTTCTTGCCACCTTGTTCACCATCTTTTGCTACGAATTTCCTCTTGTGACGGTAATCTGATAGTGTATTGAGTCCTTCATCAATCTCAAAGACTACATCTCCACCATCTCCGCCATCTCCACCGTCTGGACCACCATTAGGTACGTATAGTTCTCGTCTAAAACTAACGTGACCATCTCCGCCTTTCCCAGACCGGATATAAATTTTCGCTCTATCCGCAAACATAGTATTTTCCTTTCTAATATCTTGTTATATTCAATATATTCTACTCATAGAATAACCGAAAGCTTTATAAAAAACAAGGCTTCAAACCCAATAGATTTGAAGCCTTAAAAATTATCCTTATTCTGCAACTGGATAGATAGATACTTGTTTCTTATCTCTACCTTTTCTTTCGAATCTAACAACACCATCTTTTAATGCAAAAAGAGTGTCATCTCCTCCGCGTCCAACATTCACACCTGGGTGAATCTTTGTTCCACGTTGTCTATATAGAATGTTACCAGCTTTTACAAATTGTCCGTCAGCTCTTTTCGCACCTAATCGCTTAGATTCAGAGTCTCTTCCGTTCTTTGTAGAACCAACCCCTTTTTTATGAGCGAAAAATTGAAGGTTTAATTTCATCATAGTCTTACACCTCCTCATATGAGATTTTAATATATTTTTTGTATTCCTTTTCCATGTCTCGCAAACCGAGATGCATGGATTTTAGAAGCAAATTCGCTTCTTTTGACGGTGGCTTTTTTAATTGGAAATCAATAATGCCATCTTCTTCATTTGAAAGCCTTGAAAATGAGTCCTTTGTATATTTTTCAATCGCATTTGTTGTGTTTATCGCTAAAACAGAAACAGCAGCACATACAATATCAAAACCATCTTCAGCATAACCTGCATGTCCTTCAGTTCGAAAACCCATTATTTCTCTATTACGGTTACTATATATATTTATATTGACCACCGAAACACCACCTTTTTAGTTTGCTTTACTAAGCGTTGATTTTTTCAATTTTCACAGCAGTATATTGTTGTCTGTGTCCATTTTTCTTGTGATATCCAGATTTTCTCTTATACTTGTAAACGATTACTTTCTTAGCCTTACCGTTTTCAACTACAGAAGCAGTTACTGTTGCACCAGCTACTGTTGGGTTTCCAACTTTCATCTCTGAATCGCTAACAGCTAATACTTGATCAAATGTAAAAGATTCTCCAGCTTCTACTCCAAGTTTCTCTACTTTAATGATATCGCCTTCAGCTACTTTGTACTGTTTACCACCTGTTGCTATAATTGCGTACATATGGCACCTCCTATTATCATTACTCGCCAGTTCCGGTGACTTTTGAAAGTTCTTTAAACCTCACTGTGCGGCATACTGTTATATAATAGCATGTTTCTTTATCTCTGTCAAACACTTTCCCTAGTTATCTATCAGAAACTTTTTAAACATATCATATTTTAATGGTTTCGAAAAAACATATCCTTGAATGTATTCACACCCGCATTCTGCAAAAAAATTTACTAATTTTTCATCTTCCACACCTTCTATAATCACTTTGCGACCTGTTGCTACAATAGCGATTATTAAGCTTTTTATAAAGGCTTCGTTTTCACTCGATTGCACTACTGCATTGACTAAACTTCTATCAATTTTAATTATATCTATAGGCAGGCTTAGGAACACACTCATATTAGAGTATTCAGTTCCAAAATCATCAAGTTCAAAATCAAACCCTAACTTTTGCATTTCGTTAATAACATCTTTAACAATTTTTACTTCGGACACCAAAGTACGTTCTGTTATCTCAATTTTAATCTGTTCACTAGAAATCTCATATTTCTCCATTATTGCTAAGAGGTTATCTATCAAATTGGCTTCTAATAGCATTGCATATGGAAAATTGATGGAAATTGAACATGGAACATCGCTATGCTTTATCTCATGCTTCAATCGATTTAAATCCTTGCATACTATCTCGAAAATCATATATGTAATTTGAATAATCAATCCTGTTTTCTCAGCAATCGGGATAAATTCGCTCGGAAATAGAGATGATTCTTCTCCATCTTTTAAGCGAACTAACGCTTCTGCTTGTTTAACTTTTTTATCTTTAAGATTATAAATCGGTTGATACACTAGCTCAAACCCATCATTAAGTACGGCTTGCTTAAGCTTTTCCAATACAAAGTTGTGTCTAACCATTTCATCACGTACATGTATATCATATAAATACTTAACATCAACTGAACCAGATTTTATAGATGCTATGGAATAATCAGCAGTTGTAAGCAATGTTTTTATATCTCTACTAAATGCTGGGTAATCCACTCGAGTGTAAATTGCATCTGTTCTTACTGCATAATCATCAACAATAAAAGGTGTTTCAAAAATTTCTTTTAATTGTTTTATAAAAGATATATCATCCGTAGACATATCTAATGACAAGATAGCAAATTCGTCTCCGCTATAACGGAAAATATTTTTTCTTGGTGCTATTTTAGCTATTCGCATTGCTACCATCTCTAAAACGCAATCTCCTGTCTCTAGGCTGAAACATTCGTTAATGCTTTTAAAATTGCGAATACTACAGACATATAATGAAAACTCTGATTTGTTTTTTGAAAGTCTAGAAATTCGATACATCATAGCTCTTCTGTTCGAGATATCTGTCAATGGATCTATAGATTTCATAGAGTTTTGCACATACAAATAAACTAATAAAACCCCAACCGCACTTGCAGTCCCAGACAGGATAATATGAGGGAATAAAAGCTGTACAAATGATATCCCACTAGCAAACAATATATTGAGGCATAAAATTAAATTAATACCTTGTTTCGTACGCCTATAATTAACCAAGGATAATGTGATGACACCAATCATATAGATGATCACAATTACATAAGTACTTCTATTAAGTGGTCCAGCTTGATATCCGTCAGCCACTGTGATGGTAAATATATAATGTGTCCAATAGTTGAGGATAATCATAATGCTATATATAAAGTATGGAATTAAAGCAAAAAACCATTTTTTATCTAAAGATGATTTCGACGTTTTCCAATGAGTTAAGGAAGCGGCGTAAAAAAAAGTAACAATAGATGCAATCGGCGTGGTAATAAAATACAACACTTTTAGACCTTCAACTAACCAAAAGGGAAATCGCTCAACATGTTCACTTGTCAACGTTGTCGCAATGGTGATAACGACCGAAAAAAGCGTCCCCCAAAATAGCAATCGAAAAACACGATACCTTGTGGATTCCAGTTCGTTATCCCAAGCAAAACTCCACATAGTTACAACAATAACTATAAGAGCGATGTATTCTGCTAGTAAATCATAATGCAATTGACTATCCCCTTTCTAAAAACAAAGGTATCTATAGTTGATAAGTAATAAATATATCGTAGATTGCTTTAATCGCTGGTTTAAAGTCTTGGCTTCGTACACCGATTATAATATTAAGCTCACTCGATCCCTGATCAATCATACGTATATTAATATTAGCATGCGCTAATGCAGAAAAAATTCTTCCGGCAGTACCGCGGGTGAATCGCATTCCTCTACCAACAACCGCAACCAATGCTAAATCTGACTCTAACTCAATTGTATCGGGACTTACAACTCGGTGTATCCCCGCTAATACCTCTTGCTCATGTTCTTGGAATTCGTCTTGATGCACAAAAATTGTCATCGTATCTATTCCTGATGGCATATGTTCAAAAGAAATGTTATGGCTTTCGAATTCTTGTAAAACTTTTCTACAAAATCCTACCTCTGAATTCATCATAGCTTTTTCAATTTGAATAGATGCAAATCCAGTCTTACCTGCTATACCTGTAATTGTATACTTTGGACGTCGACTGGTTGTCTCAACAATCAATGTCCCTTTATCTTCAGGTGCATTTGTATTGCGGATATTAATAGGAATCCCCTCTCTTCTTACTGGAAAGATAGCGTCCTCATGAAGTACAGTCGCACCCATGTATGAAAGCTCTCGAAGTTCTTTATAGGTAATTGTCTCAATCACTTCAGGGTCTTCAATAATTCTAGGGTCGGAAACTAGAAAGCCAGAAACATCAGTCCAGTTTTCGTATAGATCTACACTCATTCCTCTAGCAATAATAGAACCTGTTATATCTGATCCTCCCCTGGAAAAAGTTTTAATCGTTCCACAAGGCTTTGAACCATAAAAGCCTGGTATTACAGCATATTCAACATCTTTCAAACGATTAAATACAGCTTCATTTGTGGCTTCTGAATCAAAAATTCCGTTTTCATCAAATGAAATGATTTCAGCGGCATCAATAAATTCAAATCCTAAGTAGTTTGCCATGATAATTCCGTTTAGAAATTCCCCTCTTGAAGCAGCGTAATCACGACCTGCCTTAGCATGAAACTGGCCTTTAATAGTTTTAAATTCTTCCTCTAGCGATAATTCAAGATTCAAACCTTTGATTATTTCATTGTAACGCTCTTGAATTTCAATTAACAATGTATCAAAATTCTTTTCTTGCATTGCAAGCCCATAACATTGGTATAACATGTCTGTAACTTTTATGTCATCGCTATATCTCTTACCTGGTGCTGAAGGGACTACATATTTTCTTGAACTCTCAGCCTTTATAATTTTCCCTACTTTTTTGAATTGCTTTGCATCTGCAAGAGAACTTCCACCAAACTTAACTACTTTTTTCATTTCATACCTCCAAATTATCTAAACAGTTATCTGTCGTATTCTTTATAATTCTCATATAAATTTTTTCTTACTTTCTTTCGTGTGATTTCAACTAATTGTAATTTAGTCACATCTATTAATTTAGCTTGAATCCTATCATTTTGCAAGAGTTGATTTAAATAAACTGCAATTTTTTTGATATTTTCCTTATTTTTCATACTAATAAAATCAATAATAACTATCCCAGAGAGATTTCGCAATCGAATTTGACGAGCTATTTCTTTTGCGGCCTCTTGGTTAACTTTTGAAAAATAGTCTTCTTTTACTTTTTTTGATATATTTTTTCCTGTATTTACATCAATAACAGTCATTGCTTCTGTGTGTTCTATTATAATATATGATCCGGACTTTAACCAGACTTTCTTATTCAATGCCTCTTCAAGACACTTTTCTATGTTATAAAGTTTTGATAATGTATAGCTAGAATCTTCGTAATATCTTATGATAGAGAGCGGATATATATCTTTTATGATATCGAATACTTCTCTATCTTCGACCACAATCTCTTCTATATCATCTCTCATTAGTTCCTGTAAAACATTTACAAAAGGAGTTTCTGATTTTTTTAAACAAGAAAAGCATGTTCGCATAGGAGCAATTCGCATCAATTTGTTATATTCTTCCTTTAGTTGATCCATCTCCTTTACAATCACTTCATCTGATACATTCGCGGCATCGGTGCGCATAATCCACCCACATTCTTCTTGAGATGTTTGTGCTAGGTGTAACAGCCGTTCTTTTTCGGTTTTCTTTAATTTACTAGAAACACTTAATTTCTTGTTTTCTGAGGTTAAAACTGAGTATCTACCGGTGAAGTTTAGATTTGTAGAGACGGTAGCTTTTTTTGTTTTTACCGATTCTTGTTGTACTTGAACTATAATTTCATCTCCAACGCGTAGTGGCTTCTCAGTAGCTAGATAGCACTGTGTGTCCTTTTCAATTGTAACAAATGCGGAGTTTGTACTTTTAATATAGCTTTGTACTTTTCCGATATAAATATCACCTATTGTGGGACCCTGTGCATTTTTTTCTGTGAAGATAAGTTCTACAACTTTATCATCTTCAAGTGTTACAATTAAAAGAGTATTATTCTTATTTGTTACAAGTATTTTCTTTGACATTATTCTTAGATATCCTTAGCCATATTTTCTAAAGTTAAAAATTCACCATTTTCTGCATCGCGAGCGTATACGTCGCATCTATGATATTGTAAAGAGACATTCGCTGTAGAGATCATTGCGTAGTCCATAAGACTTTTCATCACTAATTCAGGTTTTATATTATCGACACTTCCTGAAGCTAGAAATAATTCGACCCCATTTGCTACACTCTTTAATTCGTAGATAAATGGCTTGAGATCAACCTCTCTCTCGCTTTTTTTAGTTTTTTTCATAATTGTGATATGCTCTTGATCGAGAAACCCTTCAATCTTTGAACATAGTTTCTCCAATAAGTCATTATCCATTTGTACCAAGTATCTCGCAGCAGCAACTAGTGCCATAGATGCTTTTTGTTTTTCAGGAACTTCTTTAAAACTTATAATGTCAATTCCTTCAACCATAACTTTATTCAATTGCTCAACAGCATCTTTACTAGATATTGATTCTACCAATTCAATATCTAAGTATTCACCGTCACTAGTTAGTCCAACTCCTAGTGGATTCGCAAATGACATAATCATATGAGGGCTGTATCCTTTTGAAAAGGCAATTGGAATTTCAGCCCTTCTCATAGACTTTTGAAAATATCTCATGATGTCAAGGTGACCGATAAATTTCATTACTCCATACTTTCGAAATTTAATTCTTGCTTTCATAACAGACACCTCCTTCAAATACTATTGCCCCACAGTTCGAACAACTTGTCTTACAATTCGCAGTTACAACTTCGTTAACTGCATTTTCATACTCTTTTAACAGAAATTCTTTTTTGACTCCAATATCTATAAAGTCCCAAGGAAGTATCTCATCTAGAGAACGACCCCTATAGATATAAAAATCTAAGTCGATTTTGGCATCTTGAATCGCTTCTAGCCATTTTTCATTATGGAAGTGTTCTGACCAAGAATCAAAAATGCAACCTTTTTTATATGCTCTTAAAATGACTTTTGAAACGCGTCTATCACCACGTGCAATCAGCCCTTCTAGTAAAGTGACGTCTGCTTCATGCCAATTATATCGAAGACTTTTTCTGTTTAATTGCGCTTGCATCTCATTATTCACAGTGATTGCTTTTTCGATATATTCTGCGCTTGTATACATCTTAGACCATTGAAATGGCGTAAATGGTTTTGGAATGAAGAAAGATGTACTTGATGTAATCTGACACTTTCCGTTTCTTTCTTGTTTTGGAATCTCGTAGTATTTACGAGCTATTTGATCCGCTAATTGAGCAATCCCTTTGATATCTTCTTCCGTCTCAGTTGGAAGTCCTAGCATGAAATAGAGCTTTACTTTTTGCCAACCACCTTCAAATGCTTGCATTGCCCCATCTAATATTTGGTCTTCTGTCAACCCTTTGTTAATAACATCTCGTAATCTTTGAGTTCCTGCTTCCGGTGCAAATGTAAGGCTACTTTTTCTCACATCTTGAACCTTCTGCATTACATCAAGTGAAAAAGAATCTATTCGCAGTGATGGCAAGGAAACATTAATTTCCTTTTCTTTAAACTCTTCAATTAAGAACTCTATCAATTCTCGTAGGTATGTATAGTCACTTGAACTTAAAGAACTTAGCGAAATTTCTTCATGACCTGTATTTTTTAGCATAGAATATGCATATTTTTTTAATATCTCTAAATCTTTTTCTCTTGTAGGTCTATAGATCATTCCTGCTTGACAAAAGCGACAACCTCGTATGCAACCTCTTTGAATCTCTAGCACTACTCGATCTTGGGTACACTTAATAAATGGCACTACAGGTTTTTCAGGATATACAACCTCGGAAATTGCTGATACTACTTGCTTTTTCACCATTTTGGGAATGCTCTCTTCAACCGGAATAAAACTTTTAATTTTACCGCTCTCTTCGTAAGTAACAGTATAAAGAGAAGGAACATAGATTCCAGGTATCTGTGCTGCTAGTTTTAAAAATTTTTCCTTGTTTCCGCCTGACTGTTTATGAGCCTTGTAAGCGTCTAGTAATTGATCATAGCTCACCTCGCCCTCTCCTATATAAAACAAATCGAAGAAATCAGCTAGTGGTTCTGGATTGTAAGCACAAGGACCACCGCCAATCACAATTGGATGCTCATCTGTACGCTCTTTTGCATGTATTGGAATTTGTGCCAAATCAAGAATTTGAAGTACATTCGTATAGCTCATCTCATACTGCAAAGTTATCCCTAGAAAGTCAAATTCTTTTAGAGGGTCCTGTGACTCTAAGGCAAACAGTGGAATATTTTCATCTCGTAACACTTTGTCTAGATCAACCCATGGAGAATAAACCCTCTCACACCAGGTATCTTCTCTTTGGTTAAACATTGCATATAAAATTTGCATTCCTAGATGTGACATCCCTATTTCATACACGTCTGGAAAACACATCGCAAAACGGATGCTAATCTCGTCTTTATTTTTTACAACTGTATTGATCTCATTTCCGATATAACGGGCAGGCTTATCAATTTTCAACAGTATTTCATCGCTTAAAGCTAGTTTTTTCATATTATTCCTTTCAAAATCGTATCTCTATTCTTGTTGAATCATAATCTACTAGAGCAGAAACGTCAACTATTTTCTGAACCAAGCTGTAATTGCATCTATATTTATATCTGTAGAAATTACATTTACAACCAATTCACTACCATAATTTCCAATTTCTAATTGATTGTAATCAATAGTTGCAAATAATACAAAGAGGATTAATGCAGTTGCTAGTCTGGCAGTGAAACTAGACTTTTTTGTAGTATTTTTCTCAGTGTATAGTTCTTTATAAATATTGTTGTACCTCGGGTGAACTGCTGGAACGGTTGCTGAATCCTTATATAGACTTCTTGTCTGTTCGAGTAACTCTCGTCTTCTCAATTCATTTTCATTCATACCATTACCTCACTAATACATAAAGATAGACATATATTGTTATAACAATATATGTCTATCTGACACTTTTATACTACCTATCAGCAAGCTCTCCTACAATATCTTCCCATGTGACACCGCGTTCTACCATAAGTACCATCGTATGATATAAGAAATCAGATATTTCATATTTTATTTCTTCTGGATTTGGATTCTTTGCAGCAATGATAATTTCAGTGCATTCCTCTCCTACTTTTTTCAGGATTTTATCTACTCCCTTATCTAACAAATAATTGGTATACGATCCTTCTTTTGGATTCTTTTTTCGATCTAGTATAGTACCATATACAGATTCAAATACTTGCAATGGATTTTTCTCATTATATTCTCCGCCTACAAGTGGCTTGTGGAAACATGACATCTCGCCTGTATGGCAGGCTGGACCTAACTGATTTACTTTTGCCAGTAAGGTATCATTGTCACAGTCCAATGTGACTGATTTTACAAACTGAAAATGACCTGATGTCTCTCCTTTAACCCATAAACTTTTTCTACTGCGACTATAGTAGGTCATTTTACCTGTTCTCATAGTCTTATAAAAGGATTCTTCGTTCATATAAGCAAGCATCAGAACTTTTTCAGACTTATAATCTTGAACGATTACAGGGATTAGCCCATCTTTGTTTAACTTAAATTCTGAGAAATCGATTTTGCTCTCAAAAGTAGTAAGTGCAATATTTTCTTTCTCGCATTTCTCCTTAAATGTATCAATCGATACCCCTAATCCATTAATAAATTTTCCAGAGATACCGCGAACTCCCTTACTCTTTAAAATTGACAATATCTCTAGTTCGTCTTTTGTATCTGTAACAATGACACAAGGTATTTCAGTTACATTTACAACGGATTCTAAATCTAAACGGTGCATAAAGATAATTTGGTGACTGTATTCATTAATAATCTTTTGGTGTTTGAATAAAGTGTCGAAATCATTGAGGGAAACAGCAATTTTTTCTTTTCCAAATCGCTTTGATACCTCTTTGATTAATTTTTGTGATGATTTTTTAGATAGGTTAAGGATTGCTCTCTTCGCACCTGCATATAAAATCTTTTTCACATCTTCTTGTCTAGCAATATTCCCACCGACAACCATCGGTACACGTATCGCTCGACTGATCTTTTTAATTATATCAATTGTTTCGTCATGCTCTTCATCTGAATTCGATAAATCGAAAATAAGAAGTTCATCGGCACCATTAATGCTGTATGATTTTGCCAATTTCACTACATCATCAGCAAGTATTGTTTCATCGTCAAACCAAGTAATTGCTTTTCCGTTTTTAATAAAAATACTAGGTATAATTTTTTTGTAATTCATATAAGTTACGCTCCTTAAACTAGACTTCCTTTTGTAGACCACACTCCGTTTAGCCGAGGCTCTAACATTGTTGCCTCATCTAAAGCCTTACCAAATGCCTTGAACAAGGCCTCTACCATGTGATGGTTGTTTCCCCCGTCTATGATTTTTAAATGTAGATTCATTGCTGCACTATAAGAGATAGCATAGAAGAATTCGCGAATCATCTCTGTATCCATATCGCCACATTTTGATACTGTAAAAATGGCATCGTAGTTCAAATATGGTCTTCCAGAGAGGTCGATTGCACAAAGCGCTAATGTTTCATCCATAGGAAGGTGAAAGTTCCCATATCGCTTGATTCCCTTCTTCTCACCTAAGGATTCAAAAATTGCTTTTCCAAGTACAATTCCCACATCTTCTATCGTGTGGTGTGAATCAACTTCTACATCACCGTCCACTGATACATCCAAATCAAAGAGGCCATGTTTTGCAAACCCATTTAACATATGATCGAAAAAGGGGATTCCTGTATTTACATTCGCTTTTCCGCTTCCATCAAGATTAAATATCAGTTCAATTTTAGTTTCGCTAGTCTCACGACTACATTTAGCAATACGATTTTCCATTTCTATTCCCCCTGTTCAAATCTGACACGTATGGAATTCGCGTGAGCTGTCAGCTGCTCCTGTTCTGCGAAAAATTCAATGTCCTTGTGTATTTTAGAAAGCGCATCTTTAGAGTATGCGATAATACTCGATTTTTTAATATAGTCATCGACAGAAAGTGGAGAGAAAAATTTAGCTGTGCCATTTGTAGGTAACACATGATTTGGACCGGCAAAATAGTCACCTAAAGGCTCGCTACTGTATTCTCCTATAAATATCGCGCCTGCATTTCGTATCTTCATCATAACATCATATGGATCCTTTGTCATAATTTCTAAATGTTCAGATGCAATTTCGTTAGCAACATCAATTACATCTTCCATAGACTCCGCTACTAATAAATATCCATAATTATCTAATGACTTTCGCATAATCTCTGTACGCGAAAGTTCCTCTACCATTTTTTCTATTTCAACATCTACAGCCCTAGCTAGTTCTTCGCTGTCAGTAATCAAAATCGAAGAGGCTAGTTCATCGTGTTCTGCTTGTGATAATAAATCTGCTGCAATATAACGAGGATTTGCTGTTTCATCTGCAATTACAAGAATCTCGCTAGGTCCCGCAACCGAGTCAATACTAACATGTCCATATACCGCTTTTTTGGCTAACGCTACATAGATATTACCAGGACCCACAATTTTATCTACCTTCTTTACACTTTCTGTTCCATAAGCCAATGCACCAATCGCTTGAGCTCCACCGATTTTATAGATAATATCTACCCCGACTTCATTGGCAGCTACGAGGGTATTTGGATTGACCTTTCCGTTTGGCGCAGGTGTAACCATAATAATCTCATCTACTCCGGCAACCTTTGCTGGAATCACATTCATCAGTACAGAAGATGGATAGGCAGCTTTGCCACCTGGAACATAAACACCTACTTTCTCTAACGGAGTAACTTTTTGTCCTAGCATAGTCCCATCTGGTTTTGCATCAAACCAACTATATTGCATCTGCTTACTGTGGTACGATTTAATATTTTCACTTGCTTTTTTAATCACGCTTACAAACTCATCTGAAACCTCACTATAAGCAGCTTCAATCTCCTCTTTTGATACCATTATGGAATCAGAACTGAGATCCACCTTATCAAATTCTTTTGTATAGGAAAATAATGCTTTGTCACCCTTGATTTTTATCTCATCTAAAATTTCTTGTACTAAATTCTCATAAGCATCATAATTATTAGGACTTCTCTTTAATAGTGTATCCAGTACATTCTGTTTTGTATTTTGATCTAATTTCTTTATTCTCAACGTCAAGCCTCCTTAAGAACAGTTTGTAAATTGCTAATAATCGTTTTGATTCGGTCATTTTCCATTCGCATGCTAACAGGGTTCACGATAACACGAGCTGATAGAGGAATCATCTCTTCTAGTACTTCCAATCCGTTTTCACGAAGAGTTGATCCTGTTTCAACTATATCTACAATCACTTCTGATAACCCTACTATTGGTGCAAGCTCTATAGATCCGTTTAACTTTATAATCTCAACTGTTTGATTTTTGGTGTTATAAAAATAGTTCTTGGCAATGTTAGGGTATTTAGTGGCAACTCTAATCAATGAATTTTGCAGCAACAAAGATTTTGCTTCTCTTGGTCCGCAAACACACATCTTGCAAGCACCAAATCCTAAATCAAGCACTTCATGCACACTTCGTCCTTCTTCTAAAATTGTATCTTTTCCGACCACTCCAATATCAGCTGCTCCATACTCTACATATGTAGGTACGTCTGGTCCTTTTGATAGGAAAAATTTTAACTTCAATTCTTCATTAACAAATATAAGCTTTCTTGTTTCCTTATCATAAATTTCATCACATGTAATTCCTATTTTTTCCAATAATTGTAAAGTTTGCTTTGCCAAGCGACCTTTACCAAGAGCAAATGTTAAATATCTCATCCTATGCTTTCTCCTTGCTACTATTATTTACGATGCGCCTGTCACCAGTTATAAGATTTACAAGCTCAATGCTTTTATCTCCCTTTAAAACAAGTAAGTTCTTACAAAAGTTTTCCTTACCGTGTGATATATAATATTCCAATCCTCTCTCTGGTTCTAACTCTAAAATTTCAGCCACCTTATTAGAGGCTCTCATTTCACTAGCTAGTGTTATAGCTGATTTTTTTACTTCTTTTGCGTATACAATCAATTGATTATCTCGCTCACAAGGTATTTCAACATTTTGTCTATTCAGTGCATTTAGAACATCGTCAACAACGATTGCAAACCCAATCGCTTTTGCATCTACACCAAATTGTTTTAACAGTTGATTGTAACGTCCACCTTTAACAATAGAGTTTCCTATTCCAAACGTATAACCTCTAAATACAATACCTGTGTAATACTTATACATTCCTGTTATTGTAAAATCAAATGTGATGTATTCTAAAACATCATACATTTCAAGAACTTCGCAGATTCTCTCCAATCTTTCTATTGCTGAAAAAGCTAGATCACCGATGGCATGGTTTCGCGCCATTTGAAATATCTCTTTTCCTCCGATTAATTCAGGCAAGGCTAGAAATGATTCTTTCATTGATTGTTCTAGTCCGACATGCGACAATACATCCGCCACTCCGAAGTAGTTTCTATTCATCATCAGTTCTTGCACTTTTTCTTGAGACTGATCATCTAAGTTAGCAGCAGCTAAAAGTCCTTGTATATAGCCTACGTGTCCTACACTGACTTGAAACTCAGTAAGCCCAACTCGTTTAAGACTTTCAACAGCCATAGCAATCATTTCTGCATCCACATCAACAGAGTCTAGTCCAATTAACTCTGCACCTAACTGGGTGTGTTCTTTTAATCTTCCTTGATAGCTTGTTGTATTAATAAAAGTGCTGCCAGTATAACAAAACCTGCGAGAAGTAGATTCTCCATTTAATTGCGTCGCTGCTACTCTTGCAATAGAAGGGGTGATATCTGGACGAAGCGCCAACATATTCCCTTCTCTATCAAAAAACTTATAAAGACTCTTATTATCTATAGAACCAACCTCATCACTGAAAACTTCTGCAAACTCGAAAGATGGTGTCTGAATGTCTTGAAAGCCATATAATCTCAAAGTTTCATGTAGTTGGTTTTGTATATGTAATTTATTTCTACACTCTAACTTATAAATATCTCGAACACCTTCAGGTGTATGTAAATTCCTCTTTTTCACGTCCATTGCCTCCTCATATCGCTTTAGTGTGCTAACACGTTAAACTGCTACTCATTATACTTTTGTTTTAATCAAATGTCAATCCCTACTATTTAGATCCTTTTGTATACCATCTAGATAGGGAACAAAATAGCCTTGGGACAGAGATAAAAAATATTCCGAATGAAGTTCATCATAGCGAAAACTCTTTCTGCCTCCTTCTTCCATTCGTAACCAATAGGTATGTAGTTCTTTAAAACTCATGTAATATAACGTATTTCGGTGTGTAAAATATATAACAATAAACGCCACGCCGTTTTGGGCTTCAAAATCTTTCATGAAAGATATCTGATGACTGTGAATATTTTGAAGTGGAAATGTATCTACTTTACATTCCTTTGCATCAAAGCAAATAGGTATGCCTTGTACGGCACCGATATAATCAACTGTACTTTTTTGTTCAAAATACGCTAGCGTGATGTGTCTAGTATCCTTACTAATTTTTACAGGAGTAATTGGAGTCGGTATTTTTTGGATCAATGCCAAACCATTTTCAGCATAGCGTTCATTGGTGCGATTAATGAAATCTTCTAGCGTAGATCCTCTAAGACCTCTCGAATTCCAAGTGCTCATACGCTCCCCCTTTATCATTTAAAATTGCAAAAAATACATTTGGCAATGGAGCCACAAAAGTTTCGCCAACTAACTCTTTTATAGAGATACTGTTTTGGGGAAAACTCAAGGAATAACTATGCAACAATTGCGAAGTAACATTGTACTGATTACGGAATTTTTCATTCGTTTTTTTGTTCCCATATTTTAAATCCCCTATAATTGGATGACCGATAGATGCTAAATGAGCTCTTATTTGGTGTGTTCTCCCTGTTATTAAATGTACTTCTAACAAGGAGCAGTCATCGCTACTCCATATTGGGCGATACCCTGTTTCTATGTACCCACTTCCTGGCATCTCATCTTTTGATATTACCACTTTATTAGTTTTTAGATCCTTAAATAGAAATCCTTCAATTTGTTGTGATTTTGATACCACCCCTTTCACAACTGCGATATAATGCTTATCCATATTTCTTTGTCGAAATGCATAGGACAATTCTTGAGACCCGCGCAGTGTTTTTCCAGCTGTGATTAAACCTGTAGTGTTTCGATCTAGTCGATTACAAATGGAAGGACGGAATGTTTGTAAAGATTCATTTGTAATTGAATTTTTTTGCAACAAATAGGAAATGATTTGTTCATTTATCGAGATGTCATTTGGTTTTGATTTTTGCGAGAGTAAATTATCAGGTTTATTCACAAAAATAACATCCTCTGTCTCTTTAACTACATTTAGAAAAATTTTCTCATCGTTTTTATAAGAAATCACTTGAGAGAACTTTTCTATTGTTTCATCCGCTAAATACAATTTGACGCTATCCAATGCATTTAGAATTTCACAACCAGTAGATTTTTTATCGTTTAAAACAATATTTTTTTTTCGTAACATCTTATACACAAAACTTTTCGGTGCTTTGTTCAAGAACTTCATTACATATTTATCGCAGCGCTGTCCAGCATCTTGGGGCGACACAATCAATTCTTTCATATCTATTAATTCCTCGTATTTCTACTTACATACTTTGGGACATTAATAATTGCCCCATTGCAAGTTCATGTTCTACATTTTCCTTCTTTTCAATCTGGGCAATGCTATTTAGTCCTTCTACTCTAGTTAAATATTGCTTAAATTCATCAAACAACTTAACTGTTAGTTTACCATAGCCATTTCGCTCTAGAATCATTCGTATATACTCTTCTGCTTGCTGTCTATCTGTTTTCTTATTAGAGACATACCCACACACAGTATTTCCATAAATAGATATACTGTCGACATTCATCAGAATCTTTTCACTAGTTAAAAGTAAATCATACAATACTAAAATGTGACTGCTACCATTTTCCACTTGCTCAGCCAATGTTGAATCCATAGAACGATAGGAAAATTTCATAATTATTCCAACAGTAGCTTTAGATGCCGGTAAACAATTTAAAATTGCTAATACAATAATATAATCAGGTACATTTTCAAGTCTGCTAGTTAAATAAATCACAAGAACTATCACCCATAATGTGATTGCCCACATATATTCATGCTTTTTGATTCCATCGATATATCCTCGCGCTCCACGCGTTCTGCTATTATTCATCATGTCGTTACCTTTTCTTTTTATGTATATTTCGTATCGTTTTTTTCTTTTTTGAAACTTCTTTCTTAGCCTGTATACTTCGACCTGGCTTTCTGTCATTTTTTACGTATCTCTCGCCACTTTGTCGTGGGCGAATTAGGCAGTGCTTTTCAAATCCAACCAAATCCATTCGGTCTGCTTGTTTTAATGCTTCCATTACTAAATGGTAATTTTTAGGATTTCTATATTGAATCAATGCTCGCTGCATGGATTTTTCCTTCGGTGTTTTGGGCGTATATACAGGTTCCATCGTCAAAGGATCTACGCCTGTGTAATACATACAAGTAGATATAGTAGACGGAGTAGGGTAAAAATCTTGTACTTGTTCTGGCATATATCCCCATTCTCTTAAGTACTCAGCTAGTTCAATTGCTTCTTTTAACGTCGAACCTGGATGAGAGGACATCAGATATGGAACCAGAAACTGCTTTTTGCCTATTTCCTTATTCTTTTCTTCATATCGTTTTGAAAATTCTCGAAATACTTTATTATAAGGTTTCCCCATTTTTCTTAGGACTATATCTGATATATGTTCCGGCGCAACCTTAAGCTGCCCACTGATGTGGTGCTTGCATAATTCATCGAAAAATGTATTATCTTTATCCGCCATCAAATAATCGAAGCGAATTCCGGATCGTATGAAAACCTTTTTTACATTCGGAAGAGTTCTTAGTTTACGTAATAATGTTATGTAATCCAAATGGCTCACTTTCATATTTTTACATGGTATAGGAAATAAACACTGTTTATTTTTGCAACTACCTTTATCCAATTGCTTCTCACAGGCTGTCTGTCTAAAATTAGCCGTAGGTCCTCCTACATCATGAATATATCCTTTAAATCCTTCTTCCCATACAAATTGTGAGGCCTCTTGAACCAAAGATTCATGACTTCGCGTTTGTATAATGCGCCCTTGATGGAATGTTAAAGCACAGAAGTTACAGCTCCCGAAACATCCTCTATTGCTAATCAAGCTATATTTCACTTCTTCTATTGCTGGAATTCCACCATTTTCTTCATAAATTGGATGATAAGTTCTTGTATAATTGTAGCTGTAAGCTCTATCCATCTCTGCTTGCGTAAGTGGAGCGGAAGGTGGATTTTGAACTACATATTGATGGTTAGAATAAGGTTCAACTAATCTCTTTCCAGTGATAGGATCTGTATTTTCATATTGAACTTTGAAACTTTTGGCATACTGTAGTTTATCTGTAATCATCTCTTGAAAGCTTGGAAGCAAAGTATAGTCATATAAGTTTTCTAGTGTTTTAGTTTTATAAATCGTCCCATTGATAAACGTGATATCTTGTACAGAAATCCCACTATCTAATGCTTCTGCTATTTCAACTATTGATCGTTCACCCATCCCGTATGAGACTAAATCTGCGCCAGAATCTAGCAATATAGACCGTTTTAGTTTATTAGACCAATAATCATAATGTGCAAGTCGTCTAAGGCTTGCTTCAATTCCACCAATGATAATCGGAGTATCCTTATAACTTTGCCTGATCAAATTACTATAAACAACAGTAGCGTAGTCTGGTCGTTTGCCCATCACACCACCTGGTGTGTAAGCATCGCTATGTCTCATTTTCTTACTAACAGAATAGTGATTTACCATGGAGTCCATATTTCCACTTGAAACTAAAAATCCAAGTCTAGGTTTACCTAATACCTGAATACTTTCCTTTGTTTTCCAGTTAGGTTGACAAATAAGTCCTACTTTAAACCCGTATGCTTCTAGTGTACGGGTAATGATTGCATGACCAAATGAGGGGTGATCTACGTACGCGTCACCTGATACGTAGATAAAATCTAGTTCTTTCCATCCTCTCTCATTCATTTCCTGTTTTGATATTGGTAAAAATTCATCTTCTCTAAGTGAATTATTATTATTATTCATTTAAATTCCTCTTATAATCCTGAAATCACATCGTAAAATGATTCTACGTAATAATCAGCAATTTCCTTTTTTCTATTTAACTGGGACTCACTATAATCGTCTTTAACTGCACATACCATCATCCCTGCATTCTTTCCTGATTGTATTCCTTTGACTACATCCTCAAAAACTAAGCAATGCTCTGGAGCTACTTCTAACTTATTCGCGACATTCAAATAAACATCTGGAGCTGGTTTACCTGCGTTCACCTCACATGAAGTGCAAATGTATTCAAAATACTTGTCAATACCTCTTGCTTTTAGAACTGCCTCTACTAACTCTCTTGAGTTACTCGTCGCAATTCCCATTTTAATACCTTTTTTCTTTAAGTGCGATAATAATTCTTCGCATCCGTCTTTTAGTTTGACTTCAGTGACATACTTGTCATATGTACTCTTTAACCAATCTGATTTAATCTCTTCTATCGATGAATCTATTTGAAAAAGTTCCTTGAAAAATCCCGCAACCTCTGTAAAGCTCATTCCTTCCATCTGCTCATGCATATCCTCTGGAACCGTTCTTCCTACCAATCCATGTTTGATGTAAAATTCCTGGTCTACTACCTCCCATACCCACATGGAATCGATTAAAGTACCATCTAAATCAAAAATCACTGCTTTTTTGTTTGTAAGCATAATTCATTTATCTCCTTTTCTGTAAGTGTTCGAAACTCTCCTAGTAATAGTTTTTCATCCAATATTAAGCTTCCCATAGCTATCCGTTTTAAATAGATAACTTCTTTTCCTACAGCCTGAAACATTCGCTTGATCTGATGAAATTTCCCTTCTTTTATGACAACTTTGATTTCAGAAATCTCAGCACTTGATAAAATTTCAAGATTTGCTGGTAAGGTTACTCTCTTCTCACCTATATCTAACCCTTCAAGGAATTTGGCTTGATCCTCTTTTGTCACCACCCCTTGTATTTTTGCGATATATGTTTTATCCACATGTTTTTTGGGTGAAAGTAACTCATGCGCTAACTTACCGTCATTTGTAATCAATAAAAGCCCTTCTGTATCTTTATCTAGTCTGCCAACAGGGAATAAATCTTTTTTTGTAACCCCATCTAGTAAGTCTAGTACTGTTTTAAACTTTCTATCCTCTGTTGCTGAAACGACACCTTGGGGCTTATTTAACATGTAATAGAGAAATCTTTCATACTGTATTTTTTGATTTAAATGACAGATGAGATCTGCATCACTCACTTTATGCTCTGGTGTCTTTACAGAAATCCCATTTACGGAAACTTGTCCTTTGCGTATGTAATTCTTTACTTCACTTCTAGTACCAACACCCATATTAGCTAAATATTTATCTAAACGAATCATGATGATTGCCATCTCCATCCTACAGCATATTTGTTTTTTAAAGTCTGATTTCCGATCTTAGCAAATCCAAGAGTAAAGCCATCTACACAGATTAAGTACCATCCCTTCTCTTTATTAGAGACACAATCCGCCACATCTAAAGTCTCACCTTTTAGATATTTTATTACTCTAGTATCCGATAAAGGAAAATCGATCACTTTTATAGCCTGTCCTTTTGTCAAGTGCGTAGCTAACGCTTGGCTTGGCTCAAAACGATTCTTCTTCATCTCGCCAAGTAAGAGACCACTACGCAATATCCTTGTTTTCGAGCTGAGGCTTGGAAACCCTTCTGGCAAATAATAAAGTTTGTCATTCTTTAATAGAAGTCTCCTTGCATCAAGCTTCCAATTGATTGTCTCACTCCAAAAATCTTCGAATTCTTTTGGAATTTTCGCATTTTTTGTCTTCTTACAATCAAGCCCTTTCGAGGAACCTTCTTTTTTAATAAGGGCTAAGAAGTGCCCTTCTCCATTCATTTTATGAGGAAATATGCGAACAACTTTATCTAATCCATACTCACCTACTGAAAATTCTGAATATGGCTTTAGTTCTTCTAAACTAGCTTTATCTGTAGTGTTCAATAAGAACTCTATCACCTCTTCATTTTCAATTTTGCTAAAAGTACAGGTGGAATATAGCATAGTTCCACCAGGCTTTAACATCTCAAACGCTTGTAAGATTAGTTCTTTTTGTATTTCAGCGTAGTATTCTGGTCCTTGTTCTAGCCAGCTCTTAACCATCTTAGGGTCTTTTCGAAACATCCCTTCTCCTGAGCAAGGCGCATCAATTAAAACTTTATCAAAAAAATCTTTGAAATCTTTTATCATATTGCGTGGATTCTCACTTAGCACACAAATATTTCCTGCACCGCTCAACTCCAGATTTTTCAGTAAAATTCTTGCTCTAGATGTACTAATATCATTAGCGAACAGCATTCCCGTGTCATTTAGTTTAGAGGCAAGTTCAGTTGATTTTCCACCAGGTGCGGCACAAAGGTCCAGTATTTTATCCTCGTCTTCTATTGGTAACCTATTAGCTGGCGTCATAGCACTTGGTTCTTGTAGATAATATAATCCTGCAAAATAATAAGGATGTTTAGCTGGTTGTTCCTCTACACCGTCGTAATAGAAGCCATTTGTAATCCAGGGAATGGGTTCTAATTTAAATGGGCTGATTTTCAAAAATGCTTCCACACTTATTTTACGCGTATTTACACGTAAGCCAAAAATTCGTGTTTCTTTAAAACTTTCAATATATAACGCATAGTCATCTTTTAATAACTTCTTCATTGATAACAAGTACGACTCTGGTAGATTCATATAAAACTCCTTTTTTCACTAATGTCTCTAAAGAATTATAGCACATTAATAGTCATACTTCAATTTACTATCTCATACCTTTAAAGAAAGAGTTGGTGTTTTTTTGAAACGGATATCTATACATCTGCTATTAGCGGTTATCTTCTTCTCTGTATTAATATTTCCTGGTTTTACGATACTTGGAACAACCAATGGTCTACTTATTTGGTACAGAAATCTCTTACCTGCACTTTTACCTTTTTTACTCTTGACAAACATCATTATTAAATCGAATGCCTTACATACTTACAACAGATTAGCTACTCCTTTTATTGGTCGTTTGTTTCGTGTTTCAAAAAATGGTTCATTTGCAGTTGTCACAGGTTTTCTGTGCGGTTATCCAATGGGAGCAAAAGTAGTTCGAGAACTATATGTAACAGATAAGATAAGTAATTGCGAAGCTAAGTATCTTATCTCTTTTTGTAATAACACAAGTCCTATGTTCTTAATTGGTTATGTATCTCTTGAAATTTTAGGTAATTCTGACTATATATTTCCTGTTTTCTTCTCGGTATATAGTAGTGCTATTATCACAAGTTGTATTACGAGAAATTTTTACAAAGTAGATAACAATTCTTATCAACCGTCAAATAAGGAGCAATTTTATTTTGATTTTTCCATTTTAGATGATGCTATTATTAACAGTGTTGAAATTCTAGTAAAAATTGGTGGGTACGTTATGATTTTTTCTGTATTACTGCAGTTTTTTTTGTCTTTTTCAGCAAATTTCTTGCCTGAACTCGCTATATTTTTACCTCTTTTGGAATTAACTAACGGATTAAAGCTTTGTATGGAGTTTAGTAACTCTAAATTCCGTGTTCTCTATGCTATCTTTCTCTCAAGTTTTGGTGGATTTTGTTCGCTTGCTCAGACTAAATCTGTTTTGACGGGCATTAACATTCCTCTCGGCACTTATTTTATTCAAAAAATAATAACTGCCATGATGGCAGTTATTATTGGGTATATCACTATATATTATTCATAATATTCATCAGTAGCACTAGGGATATTCGTTGCTCTAGTTGCGTTCATGCCGCTTGAACTCATCTCTAACTCAGCTCTATTCTTTCGAACAATTTCATGGCATTCTCTTAGGGAGTTTACAAGACCATCGTATTTTGTAGTGTAACTCTCTAAAGTGTGTCCTACTATGCTTTCAACATTGGCCATGATATCATCTGTATACTGCATTGCACCCATTCTAATATCATTACTTTCCATTGTTGCGTTATCTAAAATACTTTGCGCTTGCTCTGTCGCAGCCATAACTATCTCATTTGCTTGAGCATATGCTTGTTGCATAATCTCATGCTCACTAATCAGATTCGTTGTATGTATCTGTGCTTCCTCTAACATTTGATCCACCTTCGCTTGTGCTTGGGCAAGTATCTCATCTTTTTTACCAATAATCTCTTGATATCTCTTGATTTCACTTGGTGTCTTCATTCTCAACTCACGAAGCAATTCATCAATCTGTTCTTTATTCACAACAATCTTTGTGTTAGACAGTGGCTGATATTTGCAACCATCAATATAATCTTCAATCTCTTCAATAATTTGTTCAATACGACTACTCATTCGTTATACTCTCCTTTAATTCAGTATTTATCAATCTTCATTTGCCATTTTTTCCTTAATAGCTTTTGCTACAATAGGAGGCACAAACTGATCAATATCACCACCAAAAGCTGCAACTTCTCTCACAACTGAAGAACTCAAATAAGAATATTCAAGGCTTGTGGCAAGAAAAATCGTCTCGGTTTTTGGGTTTAACTTTCGGTTTGTCTGTGCTATCTGTAATTCATACTCGAAATCAGTTACTGCTCGTAATCCTCTAATTACGACACTTGCACTCATCTGATCTAGAAAATCAGCCAACAAACCTTCAAAAGCTACTACTTTCACCCCTTTTATATGCTTCGTAACTTCACATAACATTCTAACACGTTCTTCGACAAAAAACAACGGAGTTTTTGCATTATTGCGCAATACTCCAACAATTAATTCGTCTACCATCTTAGAACTTCGTTCTATTATATCTAAATGACCCTTAGTGACCGGATCGAAAGTGCCTGGATATATCCCTCTTAGCATACTCGTTCTCCTTTATCCAATTCAATAAATACATGTTTGTTCGTCTTATATTCCTTCGTCTTTACCAATGAGTATCCCCATTCTTCTAAATAGGTTAAATCCGTGTGTAAGGATGTCTCTAATATGATTACCGTATCATTAGATACTAAATCAGAATCACTTAAAAATTCAAAAACTTTCTCCTCTAATCCTTTGTTATATGGTGGATCTAGAAAGATATAATCAAAATAAGACTCTCCTTCTAAAGTATTTAAAGCTGAAATTGCATCGCATTCCAATATTCTTGCGTCATCCATTAGTTTTGTTGTATGTAGATTCTCTTTAATACACGAGATAGCTTGCTTGTTATTTTCAACAAATACAGCCTTATCCGCGCCTCTGCTAAGTGCTTCAATTCCAATTGCTCCGCTTCCGCTAAACAAATCCAAGAAACGAACACCATAGATATACGGTTGTATCATATTAAATAATGTTTCTTTGATTCTATCAGTAGTCGGTCTTGTCTCGAACCCTTCAACAGTTTTTAATGGCATTCTTCTTGCCTTTCCCGCTATTACCCTCATAATTCTCTCCCCTAGTCATTTTTCTTAATTATAATAACTAGCACAAAATATGTCAAATTTTCAGTGGTATAAAATAACAGAAGGTCAATATATTTATCGACCCTCTGCTATCTTTTATTGGAATAGTATCAAACTATTTCCCTGCCATTTGTCTTTCTTGTTGTTCAATCATTTTCTTAACCATATATCCTCCGACTGAACCGTTCTGCTTTGAAGTTAAATCTCCGTTATATCCTTCTTGTAATGGCACTCCTAGCTCGCTTGCAACCTCGTACTTGAATTTATTCAATGCGGCCTTTGCTTCTGGTACTGCTTTTGATGAATTACTTGACATAATGTTTCCTCCTTTTTGTAACACACTGTTACTCTTTTACGATTCGCGATTCGTTTTTGTAACTAATTAAGTTACATGCTTAGTATGTGTCACTTTTAGAGTATTACACTAGAATTTCTTTCATTTTTTGACATAATTTTCATTTTCTCATCCGCACTCAATTCACTCACAGCTTTTGCAGCTTGTTTCAAAATTTTTGCATCTTGGTATACATCACCTATTTTAAAGTTCATAAGTCCGCTTTGTCTGATTCCAAACAAATCACCAGGTCCTCGAAGTTTCAAGTCTTCATTTGCAATTTCAAATCCGTCATTACTTCGTCCCAGTATCTCTAATCTTTTTTTCGAATCCTTACTCTTTGAACCTGTCATAAAAATGCAATATGATTGATGTACCCCTCGACCTACTCGCCCTCGAAGTTGATGCAACCCAGCAAGCCCAAACCTCTCAGCATTTTCTATTAGCATAACAGTAGCATTAGGGACGTTAATTCCCACCTCAATTACAGTAGTTGACACTAAAATATCAATGTCTTGCTGATGGTACGCAGCCATAAGTTCATCTTTTTCTTGTTGTTTCATTTTCCCATGAATATACGCTATCCTCACGGTATCACCAAGAATGCAACGCAACTGTTCAGTATAATCAACAACGTTCTCTGCTTCGATGTGCTCACTCTCTTCTACCATAGAACACACAACGTAGCATTGCCGACCCTTAGATACCTGTTCTTCCATAAAATTGTAAGCTTTTGGCCGATATGTAGTATCTACGACACAGTTCTTAATTGGAAGTCTATTTGAGGGGAGTTCATCGATAACAGAAATATCTAAATCTCCGTACAAAATAATCCCTAAAGTTCTCGGTATCGGAGTCGCACTCATAATTAATACATGTGGGGATTCACCCTTTTCAGAGAATACTTTTCGCTGATTCACTCCGAATCGATGCTGCTCATCTGTAATAACTAGCGCTAGTCTTTGATAAGCTACTTTTTCTTGGATTAAAGCGTGTGTTCCAACAATAATATCCGCTTCTCCACTTTCTATCTTTTGATATGCAATTCTCTTTTCCTTTTGCTTCATGGAACCAGTTAATAAAACAACTCTAAAATTCAAATTATAATTTTTTAGTAATTCCATAATTGATAAATGATGCTGCTTTGCCAAGACTTCAGTAGGTGCCATCATTGCTCCTTGGTAACCGTTGTCGACAACTGATAACAAAGCAAGTAATGCCACAATGGTCTTACCAGACCCAACATCTCCTTGAATTAGCCTCGACATAGGCCTAGAGCTTGATTTCATATCCCTTTGTATCTCACGCCATACCTTATGCTGAGCGTTCGTTAGTTGATACGGTAATGAATTTATAAATCCTGTCACTACATCACTCTCTTCAATTTCGATTGCAGTTGAATTGCCTAATGTATGCTCTTTCATAGATTGAAGGTTAATAATGAAGGTTAGAAACTCATCGAAGACGAGTCGATTTCGCGCTACAGTAAATGTATCTGACTTCCTCGGGAAATGAATTTCGTTAATTGCATCTTGTAACGATATCAAATTGTACTTTGACTTAATCTTACTTGGAAGATGATCAACTATTTCTGCACCACAACTCTCCATCGCTAGCTGAACTAGCTTTTGGACAGTGTTATTTGAAAGTCCTGTTGTTAAAGGGTATATTGGTTGTAGATGCCCCATTTTTTTTTCATAATTACTTATAGGTAAAAACAACTCAGGTTGTTCCATAGTAATTATTTTGCTCTTAGTTTGACACTTTCCGCGTACAATAATTTCTGTTCCGTGTTTCAAAATGGATTTTAAATAAGGCATACGAAACCATGTCAGTTTCATTATGCCCGAATCATCTTTCATCGTCACTTGGATAATTTGCATCCCACTGCGACTAATTACAGTGGGATTTCCAACGATTTCTCCTTGAAACGATTGCATACCTTGTTCTTCTGCTTCAAATATTTTAACACAAGGTTTGTACACATCGTAAGTTCGAGGATAATACGAAAGCAAATCATCTATTGTAAAAATAGAAAGTCTCTCTAATATTTTTTTTGTTTTAGGTCCTACGCCTTTTAAATGATCAATACTTTTTTCTAGCATCATGTTTATTCAATTCCAACCACGTAGTAGTAAATTGGTTGTCCGCCAAATTGCACATCCACATCCACATCTGGATATAACTCTTCAATAGCTTCCCCTAGTGCTGTTGCATCTGCTTCTTCTACTTCTTCCCCATAGTAGATACTGATCAGTTCGGTGTCGTCATCTGCAAGCAGCTGAATTAACTCTTTTGCAACTTCGCTGATATTGTTTCCTACATTGAGGATTCCTTTATCTGCGATTCCCATGATATCGCCTTCTGAAATCTCTTTCTCATTGAAAGTGGTATTTCTAACCGCATAGGTAACCTGACCTGTTTTCACTTGTGAAATAGCATCATTCAGTGCTGTCTCATTATCTGAGGCGCTATCTTCAAGTGATACACTTATCATAGCTGTAATCCCTTGTGGAACAGTCTTCGTTGGAATTACTATGATTTCTTTATCATCTACCAATGCTTTCGCCTGATTTGCTGTTAATATAATATTACTGTTATTCGGTAAAATAAAAACCGTATCTGCATGTACATTCGCAATTGCTGCTAGCATATCTTCTGTACTTGGATTCATAGTCTGACCGCCTTCAATTACATGATCAACTCCTAAATCTGAAAAGATGCTATTCATTCCTTCACCGATAGAAACTGCAACAAAACCTAGAGGCTTGTTCTCTATTCTTTCGGGTTGTCCATTTTTCCTTAATCGCTCTTCATGTTCTTCACGCATATTATCTATCTTTATTGATGTCAATCCTCCATATTCTAAAGCTTTTTGTAAAGCTTTACCTGGATCATTCGTATGGACATGAATCTTAACCATATCATCATCTGCAACACATACAATCGAGTCTCCAATGGATTCTAAGAATGATTTCATCTCAATCTCATCCTTTAGCTTAAATTCCCTATCCGTCATTACAATAAATTCAGTACAGTATCCAAATTTTATATCTTGTTCTGATAACGTTGGTGTATCTGAGGTAATCGGCTTTGTGTACTCAATTGGAAGAATTTCGATCTCTTTTCCCAAAAAGGCATCATATGCGCCTTTTAAAAATTCTAGTAATCCCTGGCCGCCTGAATCAACCACTCCTGCTTCTTTAAGAACTGGTAGCATCTCTGGGGTCATAGCGAGTACTTCTTCAGCGTGTACTAAGACTTGTCCTAAAAACGATTCGAAATCTTTAGTGTCTTCAGCAATTTCCAACGCTTTTTCAGATATCCCTCTCGCTACTGTTAATATAGTTCCTTCTTTTGGTTTCATTACTGCCTTATAAGCAGTGTCTTTCGCTTTTTCAAAAGCTTTTGCACATGTAATGATATCAATTTCATCTTCTGTTTTCACTACATTCGTAAATCCACGTAGCAATTGTGATAATATAACACCAGAATTCCCTCTCGCACCTCTTAAAGAACCCGAAGAAATCGCTTTTGCTATACTTTCCATTGTGATTGTCTCTATATTTGTAACTTCCTTAGCAGCAGCCATAATTGTAAGAGACATATTAGTTCCAGTGTCACCGTCTGGAACTGGGAAAACATTCAAGTCATTGATATACTCTTTCTTCCCTTCAAGTACTGATGCTCCTGCAAGAAACATCGTTTTTAACATCTGTGCATTAATTGTAGTAACTGGCACTCTTATATCCTCCTTAATCAATTACACGAACACCTTCGACAAATATCTGAATCTTATCGATAACCATCCCTGTAAACTCCTCAACTTTATATTTTACATTCGCAATCAAATTATCTGTAACTGTATTAATATTTACACCATATGAAACAATTACATGAAATTCCAAGCTAATTTTATTTTCTTCTGATATTTTTACATTGATTCCGTGTTTTAAACGGTCTTTTTTTAGTAAGTGTACTAGTCCATCTTTTACGTTTACTGCACACATTCCAACAATTCCAAAGCTTTCTACTGCTACAGTCCCAGCATATTTTCCAATCACATCCGGATTAATGGTAACTATTCCATATTCTGTTGTTAGGCTCCCTTTCATAATAGTCCCTCCATCTTTTTATTATTTTAATTTCATTTTACATGAATTATTCAGTTGTATAAGCATTTGTATTATACTCTTTTTTCCTTGACATTACAACTGTTAAGATATAAAATTTGAATATATTGAGTAATAATTAAAAGAACTACTTGCAAATGCAAATAGTTTCTGCTATTATAAGATATGTTGTGAGTCTTAATAAGACTATTTAAGAGCGTTAGGAGGTGCAGTCATGGCTAAATGTGCTATTTGTGAAAAGGGTGCTCACTTCGGGAACAGTGTAAGTCACTCTCATAGAAAAACACCAAAGATGTGGAAATCAAATGTGAAATCTGTTAAAGTAAAAACAGTTGGCGGAACTAAGAAGATGTACGTATGTACTTCATGCTTGAAGTCAGCAAGAGTTGAAAGAGCATAAATTCACGATAAACACACAATGCAGTCAGCAAAAGCTGACTGCTTTTTTCTACCCTTCTTTTTTTAACATATACTTATTGACAGCAAAACAACAAGTAACTCATTACCAAGGCTAAGAGTACTATTAGAACAGAAATGGTAGAACTTGTGATTAATACACCCAGTATGATGCCTAGCGCTAAAAAAAAAGTAGCAAATCCAATTACTCGTCTCATAAAAAACCATCATATAAGATACTTTGTATATTATATGATGGTTTCTCTATAGTATGACTTTTATTTGTCTGCTTCATCTAAAAGCTCATTTACATCAGCCTCTGTAAGTTTTTCGTCTTTTTTAGTAATACGGTCTAATAAATCTGGCACCATGTCCAAAATCTTTGTAATCGTATCTTGGTTTTTTACATTTACTAATCTAGTGCTTCCATTTTGAATTACAAGTACTGCGCTTGGTGTCATCTTTCCTCCAAGCCCTCCAGCACCTTTCTCACTCTCTTTTTTATTAAAAGCACCAGCACCTACTGCAAATGAAATATCTACTAATGGTAGAATGATTGTATCACCGATATGAATTGCTTCTCCAACAACTGTCTTTGAAGATAATACCCCGTTCATTCCATTGAATAAAGACTCAACAGTCCCTTTAAAATTATTATCTGACATAACTTTCTTCCTCCTCTTCCATTATTTAAAATTACGAAAATCTTTGATTGTCTTTTTAATACTTGAATCTCTAAAAACTTTAATCACATACCATATAAGTACAAAAATTGTTAAATGGCCTTTTATCTCTATCTTCCCATTTATTATAGGCTCTTCAAAATTTGGTGTTACACTAATTGTGTTTCCGTATAAAGGAAATATAAACGATAGGAACGCCAATACTAGTCCAGTGTGATAAGGATCTTCAAAACCATATTCCAGTACTATCTCAGCTTTCTTTGGTTTACATTTACTCAAAAGTTCAAGAATCAAGTCTCGAATACGTTTAAATGCCTGCTGATGGATTTCATCATTAATAAAGCTCAGCAGTTTCTCTTTCGCTTTAACAATTTTCTTTATTCTAGCACATAAATAAGTTTTTGTGTATCTTATCTTCGCGATAATCTTTTGAAGTATTGATATCTTTTCTTCCGTTGTACTAAATCGATTTTCACCGTCTTTGGTTTCTTTATCAGGAATTGTATCATTTTGAGAACTATTTTCTACGTCTAAAGGAATAGCACTTTCCACCTTTGCTGGCGGTGGATTGATTTTCTTCTCTTCTATCTGATTTTTTTTCTTCTTTTTCTTTACCTTCTTATTTTTCGCTTCTCTCGGTAGTTTTATCCAACCGATTCGAAGGTGCCAAGTTAGCTTTCTATTCCCATATTGGAAATGAGCGCGTATTAACTTTGCAAACCACGAAGCACTTCCGATTAACACTATTGAATCAAGAGAAGACTCCGCTTTTCCTTCTACTTGATATCGAATCGGCATAAAAAGAATCACAGTAGAAAGGGTTAAAATAATAATCAAAATTGAAAGAAGTATAATTCCTAGAATTTGAAGTATTAATAAGATAATATCTAGCATAAACTCTCCGTTCCTTGCATTATGTAAGCTTTTATATCAACATTTCCAGTTACGTTGTAACTCTCTTCTACTATAGATTTCACAATATCAAATGCATCAGATTTTCCTAAGGCCATGCCTACGATAAGGTGTTTTTCTAAGTCGATAAAATCTTGCTGCAAAAAAGCCGTGTCAAAAATTTCCAACTGTTCGCAGTCGTTCAGTGATAATGCAATAATATAAATATCAATCAATTTTGCACTTCTTTTTTTTACTTGCTTTAACAATTTCTTTTCTCTACCTTTTAAACAGCTAGAAACATATAAGTCTTTATATACTTTCATTTTCTTAACCTCTTATTGATTATAATAGGCATCCATTACTTCTTTTGCAACTGAAGAAGCCTTCAGACCACCATCCGATTTTTCAACTATTACACTTACTACAATATCTGGATTTTCAACATTTGTAAACCCTAAAAACCAAGAATGGCTCTCGTCTTTATTATCACTATACTCCGCTGTTCCAGTTTTACCTGCCACAGAATAAACTCCATTATTTAGATTTGTAGCCGTGCCGTTAGAAACTACACTTTGCATGTAACGACTCAATGTAGCGGCCTCTTCTGAGGTCATCAGATTTTGATGTGATTTAGGGTTTGTTTTTTCCACCTCAGATCCGGTGTAACTAGTAATTGAATCCACTAAGTATGGTTCCATTAATCTTCCTCCATTGGCAATAGCCGATCCTATCAATGCCATATGATAAGGATTTGTCAACGTATTTCCTTGACCAATAGCTGTCATCATAACTTCTGCACTAGAAGAATCTTCTGTCAGCACAAAAGAGCTTTTCACTGAATCTAAAGGTGCTGGTAACTCCTTATTAAAAAACAAATCTTTCGTAGTAGATGCATATTTTTCAGAATCCAAAGAAAGTCCTATATCAGCGAAAGCTGCATTACACGAATTTGCAAATGCTTGTTCTAAGCTTTGAGTCCCGTGAACTCTTCCTTCAAAACAAGGAATTGTTGTTCCATCTTTAGTAATAGAACCAGTACACGTATACGAATAGCTATCATAAGCTGGGTTTTCACGCATATATTCTAGCGTTGTTAATATCTTAAACACTGATCCAGGTACGTAAACTCCCTGGGTTGCTCTATTTAGAAGGACACTATCAGAGTCTGTAGATAAAGTCTCCCAATTTTCTTCCACTGAATTTGGATCAAAGCTTGGCTTCGAAACCATACTCAAGATCTTTCCTGTGCTCGGTTCCATCACTACCACGCTACCATCATAATCGCCTAGGGCATTGTATGCCACAGATTGTAAGTTGGCGTCTAACGTAGTGATTAAAGTGTTCCCAATATTTTTTTCATCCATCAATTCATTATAGATCTGTTCCATGAAAAATGCATTGGAAGTCAATAAGTTGAAATTTTCACTTAGCTCTAAACCACTTTTTCCATTGGTATCATAACCTACGACATGGGCAAACAAGTCCCCATATGGATAGGATCTTGTCTCCGTTCCATCATCATGTTGTACCGTCTCTGCTAAAACATTGTTCTGAGAATCAACAATCGTACCTCGTACAACATTTTCCGCAAAAGCGTCCTGTCTTAAATTGTAAGGACTATCAATAATATCTTGACTCTCAAATGCAGTAAAATAAATAATGTATCCCATTAAAACTAAAAATACACCTACAAATCCGTAAGTAATTCTTGCAAATTCTTTGTTGGTTTTATTCTTGCGCTTTTTCTTATCTTTCCCTACTTTTGGAGTCAATTCCTTTTCGAGGTCTATTTCTATTAGCTCTTGGTTCGGCTGACTCTTCCCTTTTTTGCGATCTTGGGCTTCTCTTAACATTCGCTGCCTCTTTATTTCGCGACTTTTGTAGCTGTTGTCTCTTTCTTTCAATATCATCTTCCTCGTCTTCTCTTAATATATATAAACCTTGGATAATTGCAAACATAATCGAGGTGCTCAATAATGAACTTCCTCCGTAGCTTATAAATGGTAAGGTAACACCTGTAGATGGAATAAATTTTGTAACTCCACCTATCGTTAAGAACACTTGAAAAATATAGCATGTCCCTAAACCTAGAGCGACTAACTTATAAAATCTATTATGAAGTTGCATTGCTATATTCAAAAACATAATATAACAGCTTACGCATATTAAAATTACACACAGCGCAAAGATTACACCTAGCTCTTCTGATATTGCTGAAAATATAAAGTCTTCATCTGCTACAGGAATCGTCTCTGGTGCTCCTTGAAATAAGCCTAATCCAGAAAAACCTCCAGTCCCTATCGCAAACAGTGATTGGGCTATCTGATATCCTCCAGAATCATATACTGCAAATGGATCCTCCCAAACCAAAACTCTAACTCTAACATGAGAAAATAACTGGTATGCGATCACAGCTGCTATTGCTCCGGCTCCTATTCCTGCCCCCATATACCAAAATTTTTTAGTTGCTACATAAAGCATTACCAAATATACGACAAATAGTATAACTGCAGCCCCTAAATCTGTAGATATAGTAAGAACTAGAACGTGAAGTGCAGCTAATATAGTGGTAATCACTACATTCTTAAAATCTGTCGCTTGGTATAATCGAAGCGCTATAAAAAAAACGAACACAATTTTTACTAATTCTGAAGGTTGAATACTGATTCCTGCTATTGTTATTGCGAGTTTTGCCCCATATGTGGTCTGACCCAATATAGCTACAGCGACTAATGCTATTAGGCCAATTCCTCCATATATATATACCATCCTAGGTGCCATTAAAAACTTAACTTTTCTTATAATAACAGGCACTACTAGCGATATCGCTAAAGAGCCACATACTAAAACATATTGCCTTATCGCTTTGTCAAAATCTAATCTGCTTATCATTATAAGCCCAATTCCAATCAACATACACATATTGTTTAAAATAAGCCTAGAAGCATCTGGATAAGCCACTTTGTATAAAATGGTTACCACAGTTATCAGTACTGTCTGTGCTCCAAATAATACGATATACTTCACATCACTTGTTTGTAAAAACATAACCATGTATGCCACAAAATGAAGGATTAGCATAATCACAAACTGTCGTTTCAATATTTTGTTTTTTTCATCCGAATCCTCTTGTCCAAATATACTAAAACATCCAAACGTATACGCTAGGATTAAAAAAATTAACAGATATTTTGATATTACACTAATGATTGTAACCAAATTTCCACCTACCTTACTCCGCTATAAAAATGACCCTTATTTTTTACTTCGTTACTGTTGCTTGTTTTGTTTTCTTGAAATTGAAACAATCCTTTTATTTCCGATATAACTGAATTTATTTCTTCATTCTTTTCAGTTGTGAAATTACAACGATACTCACTTACACCAAGCTTCAATACTTCGTCTGCTTGATCTGTAAGAGAGATAGGATTACAACTATGTACCACATTGTAACAATATCTACAATAGTTTTTCATAGTTATCGTATGCCCTAATCTATCATTTAAGACAAGGGTCTCACTTTTTTTATCACAAACTCCCGAAGTCTTTTTCAGGCATTGTGCAGAAACCATTGTCGGCACATTTCCGTATATATTTAAAATCTTATTTTGAGGGTTTAACTTTTGTATTTCTTTTCTTGTCAATTCATATGGCAAGGTCTGTCTGTAAATTCCGTAATCTGACCAGAAATTACTACTTTCGTTGTTAAAGATATAGATATTAGAATCTGTAATAACCCTTTTATCATACCCTATTCTTCCCAAAATTTCAAAACTTTCTATGTTTCGAATCATGATTCCATCAAAATGCTTACATATAATCTCTTTCAACTCTTCTAGAATCATCTCAACATTTTCATAGCGAACGATATAGGGCATCACGTAAAATATCTTTACCTTTCTTTTATCTATCTTTTCTAAAACGCGTAGCACGTTAGCCTTACATAGTTCTTTATCTAACATATGCCCATCTATATAGATTACCTCAAAAATACTCTCTGACGAAATGTGTTTTAGTTGGTCTAGTGTTTCCACATAAGCTGATAATTCGTACATCTCGCTTTTCTGCAGTTTATCCTTAAATGGATGGAATTCATTTGTATTTTTTCTCTCGAACTTTGATACAATAAAACTTTTAAGAGCGGAAATACCTTTTCGTCTCAACTCATTTAAATGCTTATTTAAGATAAAAATATCTTCATCCATCTCAATCTCAAGGGTTTCCACGAAAAAGGGAGTATCCCCTGTTTTTTTTAATTGTTTCTCGACATTCTCTCTCTTAGCTGGTGAATTAATAGATTTTTCTAGCTGCTCCCCTTTTATATAAATCATATCATCCCCACATTGCAATTCTAAGTAAGCTTGCTCTCCTTTTTGAAGTACTGCCTTCATGCGAATACCGCGCTGGATTTTATCCATATACTTACTTTCAATACTATCAATCAAAAAGTTATTTCTCGTGCGACGAAGAATACTTCCGTTCCTTAAACACACACCTTTTCGTAAATTCAAAGTGAGCAGTTCTTTTTCTCGGTACTCTTTTCCAAGGGTATAATCATCTCCATCTCGTTGGATTTCAACAACGTCACCCTTATTAATCTCCTTTAGCACTTCTCCTGTAACTTTATTACCCTCTTGTTTTAAAACTTTTATAACAGGAACACCAGCATGACTAGGTTTGTTGAATGTAATCATCTCTTTCCCGTTGTTCGTTCTATAATACCCTTCGTGAAAATCACCTCTGTTAAAGATATCTCTTAACATATCAACATCTTCTTGCTCAACCTTATAATAGTCTCTGCCTTTTTCTAGGTACAAATCAAGATATTTCCGATACATTGCTGTAACTAAGTACACATACTCCTTCTTTTTCATTCTTCCTTCAATCTTCAAAGAGGTAACGCCTGCTTCTACAATATCCGGAAGGATGTCAAGTGTGCATATATCTTTAAGGCTCATAAAATAGCTCGTGTTTTTTTTGCCCAATCCCTCTTTTGCATACTCGTAAGGCAACCTACAAGGTTGTGCACAATGTCCCCTATTACCGCTTCGGTCTCCAATCATACTGCTGTATAAGCATTGTCCTGAATAGCAATAACATAAAGCGCCATGGACAAAGCTTTCAATTTCTATCTCTGTTTGCTCAGAGATATGGTTAATTTCTTTTAGTGAGAGTTCTCTTGCTGTAACCACTCGATCAGCACCTAAATATTCAAGAAATTTAGCACCCTCCGCTCCAGTAATCGTCATCTGCGTACTGGCATGGATTGATAAATCTGGAAAATGCCTCTTCACGAATTGAAAGGTTCCTAAATCTTGAACAATTACTGCGTCAAGTCCTCTTTCATACAAAGGTTTTAGATAATCATATAATGCCTGATTCATTTCAGACTCTTTAAACAGGGTGTTTATCGTTAAATAAATACGTTTATTATATAAATGAACGTATTCAATAGCATCCAATAATTCCTCTTGTGAAAAATTTGATGCATTTGCCCTTGCACTATATTTTTTTCCACCAACATATACAGCGTCAGCGCCTGCTTTAATTGCTGCCACTAAATTCTCGAATGAACCAGCTGGCGATAATACTTCAATTAACATAACCTATCTTCCTTTTTAGTAAGCAAAAAAGCTGTCATATGACAGCCTATCGCTTTTGAGTTTTGATTTCAGTTTCTAATTTTACTTGTTCCTTTTGCAGATCATTGTTTTGTTCTCTTAAGTTCTCAATCATCTTTTCAGCATTTTCAAGTTTAATCTGAATCGAAATTAAATCATGCTTTATCTCATACATCTCTTTATCTTTTAATTCAATATCTCTCTCTAGTGCATCACCTTGTTTCTTTGCCTTGAAATAATCATCTGCTATGTTTAGAGCCAATAAAATGTTTTGCATATCTGCGTTTTGACGGCAATATCCTTCGCTATTGCGACATTCTGTCAATTTATGATTTAGATATGTAGCAACTTTCTGTAAGTACTCTTCCCCTTCGTACCCGGCAAGCGTTATTACTTTTCCACCAATCAATACTTCTGTGTAACTTTTTCCCGTAGCCATGGTTTCCTCCTTAAACGTTAATTCCTATATAATATTATAATACATTCCCGAAATAAAACAACTGTTTTATTCAGTTCTCTCTTTTTCGATTGAAACATTTAGATGTTCATATGCTAAAGGAGTAGCTACTCTTCCTCTGCTGGTTCTTTGAATAAAGCCATTCTTTAACAAATACGGTTCGTACACATCCTCGATAGTCCCTGCATCCTCACCAATTGAAGCAGCTAATGTATCTAATCCCACCGGTCCACCTTGAAACTTTAGAATCATAGTCTCCAAGATGTTACGGTCAACATAATCCAATCCTTTAGGATCTACATCTAATTCTTCCAAGGCAACTTTTGCCACTTCTTTTGTGATTACACCATCGTATTGTACCTGTGCAAAATCTCTAACTCTTTTTAATAATCTATTTGCAAGTCGAGGAGTCCCTCGCGATCTCTTTGCCAATTCATAAGCGCCATCTTCGTCAATTCCTACATCTAGAACACTAGCAGAACGCGTTATAATCGTCTGTAATTCTTCATCTGTATAAAATTCCAAGTGATGTACAACGCCAAAACGATCTCTAAGAGGTGCTGTTAACATTCCTGCTCTGGTCGTCGCTCCAACTAATGTAAACTTCGGAAGATCTAGTCTTATAGACCTTGCACTAGCACCTTTTCCTATCATGATATCTATTGCATAATCTTCCATTGCAGGATACAGTACCTCTTCCACTTGCCTGTTAAGACGATGAATCTCATCAACAAATAACACATCTCCCTCTTGTAGATTATTTAGGATTGCTGCAATTTCACCTGGTTTTTCAATTGCCGGCCCCGAAGTCACTTTTAGATTGGCACCCATTTCATTCGCAATAATTCCCGCTAAAGTAGTCTTTCCAAGTCCTGGGGGTCCATAAAACAATACATGATCCAATGCTTCTTCACGAACTTTTGCTGCGGTGATAAATACGCGCAAAGTATTCTTTGCCTTTTCTTGCCCAATATATTCATCCAACAACTGTGGCCTTAGATGGTTTTCTACCTTAACATCCTCCAATAAGCTCTCTGTTGTAATTATCCTTTTTTTCATAATATATTTCTCTATTCTTTATATCATATTTTTTAACGCTAATTTAATTAATGATTCTACTGTTAGCGAATCTCCTTCAGCAATCACTTTTCTAACAACTTTTAAACTTGTGGACTGTTCATACCCAAGTGCAACCAAGGCTTGAATTGCCTCTGTTTGGATCTTTCTATCCCCCGTCTCTTCTTTGCTGTCTGTAACTGATTTGGAAATATAATCAATAGTGTCCTTAATCTCCATCTTATCCTTCAGTTCAATAATAAGCTTTTCCGCTGTTTTCTTTCCAATCCCAGGAGTTGTTGCAATTGTCTTTGCATCATCAGATAATACTGCAAAACGAAGTTCATCTGGACTAAGCGTAGACAGGATATTTAATCCTCCTTTTGGACCGATTCCATTTACGCCGATTACCAACTTAAATATATCTAAATCTTCTTTCGAAAAAAATCCGAAGAGTTGCATTGCATCCTCTTTTACATTTAGATATGTAAAAAGTTTTACTTCCTCACCAAATTTCGGTAACGCTTGAAGCATCTTTGCCGGAACAAAAACTCCATACCCAATGCCATTTACATCTACGACTACCTTATCCGACTCTATATACATTAATTTTCCATTTACATATGAAATCATACTTAACCTCTTTCAGTCTATATCTCTGCACTATTTTAGCATAGCAAAAACGAAAACGCAACCAAATGTTCGAGTCCTCATTATTCATTTTGACATAAAAAAACGGTAAGCGAAAACCGCCTCCCGTTTTTTGATAATCAACTAATTCTTAATAGTACAAGTCATAGTACATACCACTATTCATAATACCGCTCATTATGCTTGCAAACGCAGCAAAGTAAACGATAAATCCAATAACAAGTGATGCTAATGTAATAATCAAATACGCTCTACAGAAGTTACGCTTGTTGACATTAACTCCTTTAGCAAATGACCAATAAATATAAAATCCAACTCCTACACAGCAAGGAATCATATAGATTAAGAAAAGCACAATATAGTTTCCTAGTGTTAGAGGAGTCTCATCTTCCTCTGGAGTATTCTGTACTCCTTGTGGAGTATAGCTATAATTTGTGTAAGTTTGCTGGTAATTAGCTTGTTGTTCTGTTTGCTGATTATTTGTTGGTTGCTCCTGATAAGTAGGCTCCTTATAAGTGGATAATACTTCAGTTTCTCCACTTGCATCGTTGTTTAACGTATTATCAACATTTGTTCCAAATTCTTTTTCGTCCATTTTTTCACCTATCCTTTACTAAACATTATTTCACTCCTATAATATCATCAATAGATAATGAATGCAAATAATAATTAGTTTTTGAAGAGATTAATCAAATCTAAGCTATATCTAAGCATATTTTGTGATTCATAGACCATTGGCTCTGTGTGGGGAAAAAACATCACCATGCGATATGCGTAATATCCCACCATAGCTACTGCTAGCACAATTATGTAGATTCTATTAAAACGAAACTTGCGATTTAATATATAGCGGTATATACAGTTAATTAATATCAAAATTACGATTGGATATATCGCAGGGTTTGATACCCACGCATCTACGAATCTAAATCGTAATAATGCAATGCCAGCTCTTGTAAGTCCACACAAAGGACAAGGCATACCGAACAACAACACAGAGCTGCACACATTTCCAAACGAATGTGATAAAATTACATAAACTATAGCAATTACTATAATCGCAACATAACTATTCTTTACATCTTCTATTAGAACATTCCACTTGATGAATGAATTACTTTTTTTGGACATTTCTCTACACACTTTCCACAATTGATACATTTAGTATAATCGATTTGTGCAAGGTTGTCCACCACTGTAATTGCATCTGATTCACAAACTTTCACACAAAGCCTACAACCGATACATCCACTTTTACAGTTGTCCATCACTGTCTTTCCCTTATCTTTGGAATTACAGAAAACATCTGTCTCTTTTGTTTTGGGTACATAGACGATTAAGTTTCTTGGACAGATTTTCAAACACTTTCCGCAAGCCTTACATAAATCTTTATCTATTCTCGCAACCCCTTCTACAATTTCAATTGCATCAAAAGGACATACGTTTGCACAGCTACCAAACCCAAGACATCCATACGCACAAGCTTTCGAACCCTTATTTTGCATAAACTCCATCATGGTACAATCCTTTACTCCATGATATTCATACACATCTTTAGCCACGCCCGTTCTTCCTATACATTTTACAGCCGCACATTGTGGTACTTTTTCTTCAACAGCCTCTCCCATAATTGTTGCTATAGATGCTGACATCTTCGCACTTCCAACAGGACATCCATTAGCTGGTGCTTTTCCTTCGACTATCGCACTTGCAAAGCCACTACATCCTGCATATCCGCACCCACCACAGTTATTTCCGGGTAGCAATTCTAGAATCTGCTCTTCTCTTTCATCCACTTCTACCGCAAAGACCTGTCCTGCTTTACTTAAGAAAATGCTAATAATAATTCCAACGCCACCGACAATAATTGCTGGAAAAATAATATTCATCATATCTTTACGCCTCCTTATATTAATCCGGCAAATCCTATAAATGCCATTGCCATCAGACCAGATGTCACTAGTACAATTGGTGTACCTCTCCATGATTTTGGCACATCATTGTATTCAATCTTTTCGCGAATTCCTGCCAAAATCACAATTGCAATTGTAAAACCAACTGCTGTAGCAAATCCATTTACTACCCCTGTAAAAATATTATACTCTTTTTGTACATTACTAATTGCCACACCGAGCACTGCGCAGTTTGTAGTAATCAAAGGTAAATATACTCCAAGCGCCTTATAAAGAGGTGGTGTTTTCTTCTTCATAAACATTTCAACAAATTGAACAAGTGATGCAATAATCAAAATAAAAACTATTGTTTGTAAATATTCAAATCCAAGTGGAACTAGGATAAAATGATAAATGCTACTAGTTACTAACGAAGACAAAGTTAAGACAAATATAACTGCGCCTCCCATTCCTACTGCTGTATTTACTTTCTTAGATACTCCTACGAAAGGACATAGCCCAAGAAATTGGCTCAAAACTACATTGTTTACCAAAGCTGAACCAATTGATATTAATAATAATGATTCCATGTTATTTCCTCCCGTAATTAATTATTTGATTCGCATCCACTACCGCAAGAGGCACATGAACCTCCGCATCCTGTTTTAACATTCTTTCTCGGCTGCTTGAGCTTGCATTTGTTTTGAATCGCTACTAATCCTGCTAGCACAAAAAATGCTCCTGGAGCTAGAATAAAGATTGAAATTGGCTCATATGATGATGGCATAACCTGGAAATCAAAGATAGTTCCTGCTCCAAGAACTTCTCTAAACGCTCCTATACTGGTTAATCCAATTGTAAAGCCTAACCCCATCCCGATGCCATCAAAAATAGATGGTATCACTGGATTTTTTGATGCAAAGCTTTCTGCACGTCCCAATATTATACAGTTTACTACGATTAGTGGAATGTAAATTCCTAGTGAACTGTATAGACTAGGGATAAAACCTTCTAACAAAAATTCGACAATAGTAACAAAGGATGCTATAACTACGATAAACGCTGGCACTCTGACTCCATTTGGGATTTGCTTTCTAAGCATTGAAATAATTAGATTTGACATAACTAAAACTACTGTTGTAGTCAGTCCCATTCCAAGTCCATTCATTGCAGATGTGGTTACTGCAAGTGTTGGGCATAAGCCTAGCATCTGAACAAATGTTGGGTTTTCCTTTACAATACCTCTATATAGCTGCTCCATACTTTTACTCATTTCCCGTACCTCCTAATACATTTTG